>NZ_LR738849.1:0-703333 GCF_902702915.1 Desulfovibrio sp. 86
GTTTTACAGTTATCAGGGCAAGCCGGTTGGCGAATCCTACCATCTTGGCTTTGACCTTGCGTCCATACGCAACGCCGAAGTGCCCGCCGCCAACAGCGGACGGGTCATTTTCAGCGGCGAGCTTGGCATCTATGGCAATATTGTAGTGGTTGATCATGGTCTGGGGCTTATGTCCCTCTACTCCCACCTCAATGATTCTGCGGTCAGGGCTGGCGACGTGGTGCAGAAGGGGCAGCTCCTCGGCCATACTGGCACCACTGGCCTAGCGTTTGGCGACCACCTGCACTTTGGAATGATGGTGGGTGGTGTTGAAGTCACGCCTCTGGAATGGCTCGACGCCAAGTGGATACGCGACAATATCACCGACAGACTTGATGCCTCAATGGCTCAGCAATAACCCACCACCAGCAATGCGCCGTGCCCATTTTTCAGCCAAGCAGCGATTGAAAAATGGGCACGCGCCTCTTTTTTTGTAAAGTGGGGCTTGTCTTTGACGCCCCTTGCAGTATATCCTGAATCTATAGCTGGAAAATATTTCGCTTTTCCGTTAAACAGGAATCATTCTTCGATGAAAGGCGATATCTTGTCTCTTCCACAAACACACAGAAATGTGAGGACTTATTTGTGTCTCCACATCCTGCGGCCTTTCTTGGTCTGGACATAGGCTCCACCACTGTCAAGCTGGCGCTTCTTGATACCGAGGGCATGGTTATTGAAACTATGTACCGTCGTCATGGAACCGCCGTTCGCGCCACGTTATCCGCTCTTTTGGATGAACTGGCACAAAAATATCCTCTTTTGCCAGTGCGTTGCGCCATCACCGGTTCGGGTGCGCTGGATCTTGGTCAGGCCCTGTCTTTGCCCTTTGAACAGGAACTGCTGGCCACGGCCCGCGCGGTATCGGCAGCGGCTCCGCAAACCAGCGTTGCTGTCGAGCTCGGCGGCGAAGACGCCAAACTGTTGTACCTCGGGCAGGATGTGGAACTGCGCATGAACGAATCCTGCGCGGGAGGAACCGGAGCCTTTATCGACCAGATGGCCCGTCTGCTCAGCACCGATGCTCAAGGGCTCAATGAACTGGCCGCACAGCATACCACTCTTTACCCCATTGCTTCACGTTGCGGCGTGTTTGCCAAAACGGATATTGTGCCCCTGCTCAATGGCGGAGTGGCGCGGGAAGACATCGCGGCCTCCATATTTCAGGCCGTGGTCGAGCAGACCATTGGCGGCCTGGCTTGTGGCCGCCCCATTGAAGGCACAGTGGCCTTTCTTGGTGGGCCATTGCATTTTTTGCCAGAGTTGAAAAAACTTTTTATTGCGGCTCTGCATCTGGAAGATGACGAAATCGCCTGCCTGCCGCATGCCCAGTGCGCCGCCGCCCACGGTGCGGCCTTGTGCATGAAGGACAGACAAGGTGAAACGCCGCTGGTTCGTCTGGACGAACTGGCCCGTCAGGCCCGCAATCTGGCTTGTGAAGCCCTGCCTCCCCTGACCAAGGCGCTGCCGCGCTTTTTCCGTGACCCTGCCGAATATGAGACCTTCAGAAAACGGCACTCCGACGACCGCCTCCCCCGATGCGATCTGAGCAAGGCGACCGGCCCCTTGTATCTGGGACTCGACCTGGGGTCCACCACGGTCAAGGCCGCGCTCATAGACGCGCAGCAGCGCATGCTGGCATCGTGTTACGTGTCCAATGGGGGCAACCCCCTGCAGGTTCTTCTGCCGCCGCTTGCCGACATGCTTGAACAGATTCCTCCGCAGGCCTGGCTTGCAGGTACGGCCGCCACCGGCTATGGGGCGCAGCTTGCCGAGGCGGCGCTCAAGCTCGACAGCGTCACAGTGGAAACGCTGGCCCACTTCAAAGCCGCACGCCGTATTGTGCCCGAAGTGAGTTATGTCATAGATATCGGCGGTCAGGACATGAAGTGCCTCAAGGCCGAAAATGGCGTTATCGCGGATGTGAGCCTTAACGAGGCATGTTCCGCAGGCTGCGGGGCTTTTCTTGAAAGCTTCGCCCTGGGGCTTGGCATGTCTATGGAGGAATTTGTCGAGGCGGCCCTGTATGCCGAACACCCGGCAGACCTTGGCTCGCGCTGTACGGTATTCATGAACTCAAAGGTCACGCAAGCCCAAAAAGAAGGCATGAAAGCGGCCGATATTGCGGCTGGCCTCTGCTATTCTGTTGTTCGCAACGCTTTGGACAAGGTGCTGCGCATCAAAAATACCGATGAACTGGGGCAACATGTGGTAGTGCAGGGAGGCTCATTTCTCAATGACGCATTACTTTGCGCCATGGAGCGTACTCTGGGGCATAGCGTGCACCGTCCGGCCTCTTCGGGACTTATGGGGGCCTATGGGGCTGCCCTGACGGCGCTTGAGGCTTGCCCCGCCAATGAAGTGCGTCACTTCCCCCTGACTGCCGAGGCCCTTCGCAATTTTGAGATGCGCAGCCGCAGTTTCCGTTGCCGCGACTGCGGGAACAACTGTCTGCTGACTGAAACGCGCTTCTCGCACGGGACGCGCCATTTTTCGGGCAACCGCTGTGACAAGTTCGACAATATCACTGGCAAAAAAGCGGCCGCCGGACAAAATCTTTATGACTGGAAGCGTCAGCGGCTTTTCCGCTATGATCCTCTGCCCCTTGAGCGCGCGCCACGGGGAGTTCTGGGCATACCGAGGGTGCTGACCGTATATTCGCACTATCCTTTCTGGTTCACCCTTTTCACCAGCCTTGGATTCAGGGTCGAGCTTTCACCGCCGACCAGCCGTGCGCTCTTTGCCCGGGGCCTGGCCTCCGTGCCTTCGCAAAGCGTTTGCTATCCTGCCAAGCTTGCCCACGGGCATGTGCTTTCGCTTGTTGAAAAAGGAATCTCGCGCATATTCATGCCCTGCATTCCCCGCGAGTCCAAAGAATTTGAGGAAATGTGCGACGCTTTTTCCTGCCCGGTAGCCTGCGGTTATCCGCAGGTAGTACGCGAAAACCTGCCGGAACTGGTCAATGGCAAGGCTCTCATGTACGCGCCTTTTGTGAATCTCAACCACACGGGATCCCTGGTACGGAACCTTTGCCAGGAAATGGACCTGCCCAGAGGGGAAGTGCGCGCCGCTGTCCGCGTGGCCCGGCAGGAGCAAGAAAACTATTTGCGCGAACTGCGGGATGAAGCAGAAAAGCTCTACGCCGCAACGCGCCGCCAGGGCGGGACGCTGGTGGTGTTGGCGGGCCGTCCCTATCATGCCGACCCGCAGGTGCACCACGGTTTGCCGGATTTTATCGCTTCACTCGGCGCCACGGTTATAAGTGAGGATGCCCTGCCACGCCACTGGCTACGTAAAATCCCCGTGCCGGGGCTGCGCGTCCGCAACCAGTGGACCTATCCTGCCAGGCTCTACCGGGCCGCGTCATGGGCCGCTCAGGGAGAGCACGGCAAATGCCGGGTGGAGCTTGTGCAGCTTACCTCATTTGGCTGCGGCCTTGACGCCATTACTTCCGACCAGATACGCGAACTGCTGCACCAGCACGGCAAACTGTATACCCTTATCAAGATGGATGAGGGCAACGCGCTTGCTTCGGCCCGTATTCGCATCCGCTCGTTACTGGCCGTAGCCGAAGGACGCGGCAAAGGCATGCAGACGGCCATCCCGCCGGCCACGGCTCCTGTTTTTTCCAAAAAAGACGCCCGTTCGCACCTGATTCTTGTCCCGCAAATGGCTCCGCTGCATTTCCCCTTGATCACAGAGGGTATTGTGGGCAGTGGACACATGGTAAAACTGCTGCCAACGGTAACTTCTGAAGCCATCAGCATGGGGCAGGCCTATGTAAACAATGACGCCTGCTATCCGGCCATTGTGGCTATCGGCCAACTCCTGCACGCGCTGCAAAGTGGCGCGCATGATCCCCAGCGTACGGCCCTGCTGCTGTCACAAACCTGCGGGCCGTGCCGCGCCAGCAATTATCCGGCCCTATTGCGCAAGGCCTTGCTTGAGTGCGGTTTTTCGTCGGTTCCAGTGCTCACCATGAGCACATCAAGGGTTGACAGCCATCCGGGTTTTAGCCCCAGCCGCGCCATGCTGCATAAGATGGTGCTGGGCATGCTGGCCGGAGACATGCTGCAACGCCTGTCTCTGCATACGCAGACCTATGAACGCCGTGCGGGAGATACCGCCGAAAGGGTCGATCACTGGTTGCGCATATTGGCCCCCATTGTGCGGCATGGCGATGATCTGGCCTTCCGCCGCAGTATGGAGCGCCTTGTGCGTGATTTTGAGCAGATCGGCTGCGATGTGGACCATCGACCGCGCGTTGCCGTGGTCGGCGAAATTCTTCTTACCTACCATCCTGACGCCAATCGGCATATTGTGGATATCATCAGGCAGGAAGGGGGCGAACCCCTGCTGCCCGACATCACAAACTTCATGCTGTATTGCCTGAGGGATTCCATTTACGACTGGCAACGTCAGGGCGGCAGCGCTCTGGGCGCGCTGGGCAGCACTCTGGCCATCAAGAAAGTGGAAAATTTGCGCAAAAGCATGCGGGAGGCCCTGGCACGCTCTCCCCTTGCGGACAGGGTCATGCCCGTGGCCCATCTGGACACGCTGGCCCGTATGGGCGAGAGCATGCTTTCCTTGGGCAACGCTGCTGGCGAGGGCTGGCTTTTGCCGGCAGAAATGCTGGAATTTCTTAACCACGGGGCAAAGGATATTCTGTGTCTTCAGCCTTTCGGCTGCCTGCCCAACCATGTGGTGGGCCGTGGAGCGTTCAAGACTGTGCGCCGGGCGGCCCCTCAGGCCAATATTATGGCCATTGACTATGATCCGGGCAGCAGCGAGGCCAATCAACTGAACCGCATCCGCCTGTTTATGGCCATTGCCAGGGACATGGCGCGCCAACAGGGGTTTTTACGGCTGGGCGATCTTCAGGATCAGTCAGATTTTGCCAAAAAACTTTGCGGCGTGAGGTAATTGCCTAAACACGGCACGATTTAAGAAAGCACTGATTAAAGAGCCTCTTGAAGCGCGCAGTTGTTTCGTTTGGCAAGGCGCGATCTTTTTTCAAGCAGGAGTGGACTCTTCCGTCCTCGACTGTTTCAAAAAAAGTGAAACAACGCCGCCAAACGGAATAAATCAGCGTTCCATAATAAAACGGGTGGGAGATGGCCGTATTGGCACATTCCCACCCGTTATAATTTTACGTGTCGCCGAGCGGCTATTCGCGCGGAGGCAGTTCGCGACCGCCTTCTTCCAGACGTTGCAAAAATTTGTCGCGGCATTCATAGCTGCAAAAATGGTGGACAATTTCACCATCACGCACAGAAATATTGCCTTCGGCAGAAACATAGGTCCCACATTCCGGGTCCTTGACCATTTCTCCGGCAGCTATCTTGCGTTCCATTTCGGCCGCGTTTTCTTCTTTGTTTTCTTTTTGCTTTTTCTGCACATCATTGGCGAAAAGACGATACAGGGCGTAGACCGCCAATATCAAAATAAGCCATTTCCACATCTGTCGTGCTCCTTGGGCTCATGCCGGGCATCGGGCCAAAAAATCTGGAGTTTGCGGCTGGGCAAACTGCCTGCAAGCCGAGGAAGACCCTATCACAGAGAGTTCTTCCCGTCACTGAGAAATTCTTTGACCATTCTTTTCGAATTTCAGGCGTGAAAGCCAGTCTGTGGCAGAAATCCCGTCAATATGGATGCCGGGGGCAACGTCCAGCAGGGGCACAAGGGCAAAGGCGCGTTGGGTTAGCCGGGGATGCGGCACAAGACAACGCGCATCGTCGCTGCGCTGCTGCCCAAAAAGCAATAAATCCGCGTCAATGGCTCTGGGCCCAAAGCGGAGGGCCGGATCAGCGCTGCGCACACGGCCAAGGCTTGCCTCCATTTGCAGCAATGCCTCCACAAAAGAACAGGCCTGCCAGGAGGATGCCACAAAAAGTTCAACCACCTGGTTCAAAAACCACGGTTGATCGGCAAAGCCCTGAGGTTCGGTCGTGTATATGGGCGATGACGCGCCAAGGCGCACATGGGGCAGATTGCCCAGGGCCTCGCGGGCCAGCTGCAGCATGCGCGCCGCGTCCCCGCTGTTGGAGCCCAGGCTCACGTACGCCTGAATTTCTTCACGCATGGTTGATCTGTCCTTTTTTCAGATTGAAATTGAGCACATTCACCCTGAAACTGTTCTGGCGACCGCATGAGCGCCACCTGCCGTCAGGGCGTAAGTTCGGTTTACCCGCGCGCTTATGCGCCCAAGCGGGCGTGTGGCACCGTCGCGAATATATATCTCAATGGAGCCTTGTTCTAGAGGCAGCAGAGGGCCTTGGCAACAACTTTCGCAAGAGCTTTTGTCCTGAAAAGTGCAGGTGGCTACGTGGGCCGACTCCCGCCATAACTGGCGAGTCTGACCGCTGCGACTGGATATCCGCAAAAATGATTTGCTCTGGCGGCACGCGCCCTACGGATTAAAAGCGACGGAATAAAAGCGTGTGTCGGCATGTATCCAGCCGCAGCATCTGTAAAAAACTTGCTCGCGGAGCCTAAGGCGGCTAGCATGCTCACATGACAGAATCCGCAACATCCGCCACCGCACCTCCCTGCCCCTTGGCCGCCCTTCTGCCTTTATGGCAGGATCATCTGCTGGCTCAGCGCGGCCTGTCGCAGCAGACCGTTCTTTCCTACAGCCAGGACCTCGAAAATTTTTTCCTTTTTCGGCAGGAACTCTCTGGCGGCGGCATCATGGGCGCGCAACCAGACGAGCAGGAGGTCTTTCTTTACCTTGCATGGCTGCGCGCACGCCAGAACACGGGTAGAACGCTGGCGCGGCGTTTGTCCGCTCTGCGGGCTTTTTTTGATTTTGCCATGCAGGAAGGCGTCATAAAGACCAATCCCGCGCAGTTGATGGACAACCCCAAGCTGCCGCAGCATCTGCCCGAAGTGCTGACCCGCGATGAAATGGAAAAAATGCTGTCGCAGCCCGATATGCGCGAAAGGGGCGGCCAACGCGACCGCTGCATGCTCGAGCTGCTGTATGCGGCTGGATTGCGCGTGTCTGAGCTCTGTGATCTGTGCGTACCGGATCTGGATCTTCAGCGTGGCCTGGTGCGTGTTTTCGGCAAGGGAGCCAAGGAACGCCTCGTGCCCCTGCACGACTTCATGCAGCGCATGCTTGAAAATTATATCAGTCATTGGCGGCCGGCTTTTTCTCCCACTGGCAACCAGCTTTTCGTCAACCGTTCCGGCCATGCGCTTACCCGCCAGTATATCTGGAAAATGGTAAAAAAATACGCGCTCGCGGCCGACATACGTCGCCCCATTTCACCCCACACCTTCAGGCACTCTTTCGCAACGCATCTGCTTGAGGGCGGGGCTGACCTGAGAGCGGTGCAACTGCTGCTGGGGCATGCCGATATCAGCGCCACAGAAATTTACACCCATGTTCAGGCCGAGCGTCTGCGCGGCATCCACCGCCAATTCCATCCCCGGAGCCAGATGTGACAGCCGCCAAAGCAACTCTGATCACCTGTCATGCCAATGCGGATTTTGACGCCTTTGCCGCCATGCTCGCGGCCCGTCATCTATACAGTCCACACGTGCTGCTTTTTCCCGGCAGCCAGGAGCGCGGCCTGCAAAAACTCTACGCCAGCATCGATACAAAGGCGTACGGCTTTGCCGACAGCAGCGATCTTGACTGGGATTCCTTTGACCGCCTGGTACTTGTGGACACGCGCCAGCGCAGCCGGGTGAGCCATGTGTCGCCCCTGCTGGAGCGTCCCGGTGTGGCTGTCGAGATGTGGGACCATCATCCCGATTCTGGAGATGACATCCCCTTCGGCACGGTGCATCTGGCCCATATTGGCTCGGTTACAAGTCTTATCGTACAGCAGTTGCGTGCGCGCGGGATTCGCCTTGAAGCAGAGGACGCCACCCTGTTGGGCCTGGGCATATACGGCGATACGGGTTCATTCACCTACTCCTCCACCACTCCCGCAGACTTTGAGGCGGCGGCATGGCTGCTTGGTCAGGGTATGGATGTAAACCGCATAAATGACCTGGCCGCGCACGAACTTACCAGCATGCACATTCAGGCCCTCAACAGCCTGCTCGAATCTGCCGAGTCCTTTACCATCAACCGCACGCAGGTGGTGCTCGCCGAAGCGGCCATGGAACACTATCTGGGCGACTTTGCCTATCTGGCGCACCGCCTGATCGAGATGGAGAAGTTCCCCGTTCTTTTTGCCATAGGCCTTATGGGGGACCGCATTCAGGTGGTGGCCCGCAGCCGCAGCGACGCCATCAACGTGGGGGATATCTGCGCTGCGCTGGGAGGTGGCGGCCATGCCTACGCGGCCTCTGCCTCCATCCGGCATATGACCATGCATGAAGTTCGGGACGCCATTTTGCGCCAGTTATACGAACAGGCCCACCCTGACAAAACGGCGCGCGAGTACATGTCCTCCCCTGCCGTGGGTGTTGAGTCCACGGCCACCATCCGCGAGGCCGATGAACTCATGCTGCATTTCGGGCTCAAGGCTGTGCCTGTATTTACGCCAGGCACCAGAACCTGCAAGGGCCTGCTTGACGCCCAGACAGCCTCACGTGCCAGCGCGCACGGCCTTGGAGGGGCTCTGGTCGAGGACTACATGCAGGGATCGGTGCAGACTTTGCCGCCTGAAGCCGTTCTCAAGGATCTCACGGCAATCATTGTGGGCGCGCGGCAGCGCCTTGTGCCCATTGTGGAGGCAGACCGCGTCATAGGCGTCGTAACCCGCACAGACCTTATCAATGTCTTTGCCCACGAACAGGACAGCCTGCCGGTGCTCAAGCATTCCCCAAGCAAGGAGCGCCACGTGGGCAAGCTCATACAGGACCGTCTGCCCTCTTCCGTCAAAGACCTTTTGCAACTGGCGGGAAAGCTTGGCAGGGATTTGGGCTTGCCCGTGTATGCAGTGGGCGGTTTTGTGCGGGATTTGCTCCTGAACAGGCCCAATCAGGACATTGATCTTGTGGTCGAGGGCAACGGCATCACGCTTGCCAAGGCTCTGGCCGTGGAACTTGGCGGAAGGGTGCGCGAACACCAGGAATTCTTAACTTCCGTGGTTATTTTCAAGGATGAGAAAGGAGAGGAATCGCGCATAGATGTGGCCACGGCCCGGCTGGAATACTACGAATACCCCGCAGCGTTGCCCACGGTGGAGCTTTCGTCCATAAAAATGGATCTTTTTCGGCGGGATTTTTCCATCAATGCCCTGGCGGTACGGCTTGACAGCACGCCTTTCGGGCAGCTGATAGATTTTTTCGGTGGTCAGCGTGATATCAAGGAGCGCATCATACGGGTGCTGCACACCCTGAGCTTTGTTGAAGACCCCACGCGCTGTCTGCGGGCCGTGCGCTTTGAGCAGCGCTACGATTTTCGCATCGGCGCCGGGGCGGAAAGGCTCATTAAAAATGCGCTGGGCCTCAAGCTTATGGACAAGCTCACGGGGCCGCGCCTTTTCAGCGAATTCAGGCATATTTGCGATGAGGGCAATCCGCTGGCCTGTTTTGTGCGGCTTGACCAGTTGGGCATTTTGCCAGCCATCGCACCGCAACTTGCGCTTATACCGACCCGCAGGGGCTTGTTGCAGGATCTTCAGGATATGCTGTCATGGTATCATCTGCTGTATTTTGAAAAAAAACCGCAAGCCTGGCTGGTATATTTTCTGGGCCTCAGCCACGGCCTGCCCTACGCGGAAACATCCGACCTGTATCGTCGCTTGGGGCTGCCGGAAAACAAAAGGGCTGAAATCCTGAACCAGCGGGAGCAAATGCGCTCAGTTCGGGGCCGTCTTGAAACCTGGCAACGACAGCAAGAGGGGCAGGCTCCCAAAATCAGCGCCCTTTGTGAGGTTTTGGCTCCCCTAGCGCTGGAGTCGCTGCTCTATCTCATGGCAGAAACGGAGAATGAACGCCTGCAAAAAAGCCTGTCGCGCTATATCACCCAGTGGCAGCACGAAAAAGCCGACATCACTGGTGATGACCTCAAAGCTCTGGGGATGCCCCCCGGCCCCCTGTACAGCCACATTTTGCGTACCGCGCTGAAAGCCAAGCTGGATGGCGAAACGCAAGGCCGCGAAGCCCAGCTTGGGCTTGCGCGCGAGCTTATGCGGCAGGAACAGGAGAAAAAAGCCCGCCATCCCACAAAGGAATGAGCCGGGGCACTCTTGAGCTTAAATGTTGAGTTTTTTGCTTGCCTTTGTCGGTATTTCTCATTTTTTTGCCTTGCAGGCAATCGGGGATTGTTCTGTTAACTTTTTAAAATTGCTGCTGATTCACGGATTGGCATCAGGCTGGCAGGCGGCTGGCCTCTTGCTCCCGATGGTCAAGCGGTGTATAGAAAAAAAATTATGAAACAATTATGGGCACCTTGGCGTATCGAATACATTCTTGGACCAAAACCAGATTCCTGTGTGTTCTGCCTTTCCGCCGACGGACTGGATGACGAAGAACGCCTCGTTCTTTACAGAGGCCGCCATGCCTTTGTTATCATGAATAAATTCCCGTACAATAACGGACATATCATGGTCTGCCCGTACAGGCACGTCATGAATCTTACCGATCTGACCACTGAAGAGGCTCATGAAGTCATGGATCTTCTGCAGGTCTGCGCCGCAATTTTGAAAAAGCGTTTTAACTGTGAAGGCATCAACGTCGGCCTCAATCTCGGAGAGGCCGCAGGCGCGGGCATCAGAGAGCATCTGCATTTTCATCTGGTGCCGCGCTGGACTGGGGATTCGTCATTTATGGCAGTCTTTAACGAGGTGCGTACCATGCCCGAGCATCTGAGCCGCAGCTACGCTGCGTTGAAACCCTATTTCACGAAGGACGCCATGGCTGGGGAGCCATGTAGCGCCGGTTCCTTGCCCCATCAGGAAGGTTGAGATCAACGCCGGAATGGTTGATGAAGGAGTGGCAGGAAGTTTTTTTGCGCCGCGGCGGCGTGAAAAAACCGGCTGGAGAGCGCAGGCTGTGCCCCACGGGGCGGGCGGCATTCTCAAAAAGCCCGTGAAGATTTTTTGAGATAGCTTTAGCCTGAGGAGTGTGTCTATGCGGTATATCAAGGTTCTCTTGCTGGCCGTCGTTTTTTTTCTTGCTCTCGTATTCTTTTTCCAGAATCAGGGGCCTCTTTCACAAGACATGGTGCTCACGCTCCATCTTTTCTTTATCCCGCCCATGCATTCCATCCCCCTGCCTTTCTACTTTCTGGTGATCGCGGCTTTTGCGCTTGGATCATTGCTCACCCTGAGCTTCCTTGTGTGGGACAAGCTGAATCTCTCTGCCCGTCTTATGAAGCACAAGTGGCACATCAGCAATCTTGAGCGCGAAATGGCCAAACTGAAAAAGAAGTCGGACATCGAAGCTTCGAAGTTCAGCTTTCTTCAGAAGAACAAGGAAAAGACCGAAGGCGCTCAGGCAACGGAAACCAAGCCGGTACAGACTGCTGATGAGTCTCTTGTGCCCGATCCCGACAAGCAGTAGAAATTTGCCATCAGCTTTCCGGCGCTGCCCGATGCGTTTCGGGCAGCGTCATATGCCAATAATTTATGCAGCCGTACAACAATTATTGCCCATGAAGCACCACCATGTCTGAGCCCACTATCAAAATGACTCCCATGTTTGAGCACTACATGAGCATCAAGGCTGACTACCCTGATGCTCTGCTTTTTTACCGCATGGGGGATTTTTATGAGCTTTTTTTCAGCGACGCCGAAGTGGCCGCCCGTGAACTCCAGATAACGCTCACGAGCCGCAGCAAGGATACGCAAAATCCCGTTCCCATGTGCGGGGTGCCCTGGCACGCCGTTGACGCTTACGTGGCCCAGCTTGTGGACAAAGGCTATCACATCGCCATTTGCGATCAGATCGAGGACCCCAAAACGGCCAAAGGTCTTGTCAAAAGAGCCGTAACCTGCGTCAAGACTCCCGGAACCGTGGTGGATGACGCCAACCTGAACACCAAAAGCCATAATTACCTTGGGGCGCTTTGCCCTGGCGCAGACAGCGAGGGAGGCGGTTTCGCCTGGGTGGACGTGTCCACCGGACAATGGAGCGGCGTAGATTTCAAGCGTCAGGCAGAGTTGTGGCAATGGGTGCAAAAAATGGCGCCCCGCGAACTGCTGGTGCCCGAAGGCGTACAGCCGCCGCCCCGCACCCTGCTTGAGGGGGTTCGTCTGGTGCGTCAGCCCGCAAGTATTTTTGAACTCAAGCGCGCCACTGAGCGGGTGCTGTCGGCCCAGGGCGTGCGGGACGCGGGTGCTCTCGGCCTTGCCGGGCATAACGAGATCATGCGCGCCTGCGGTGCGCTGCTTGCCTACCTTGCGCAAACGCAGATGCGCAGCCCCGAGCACCTCAAACCGTTTCAGCGCCTTGATCTGAGTCGCCGTCTTGTGGTTGACGAGGTAACTGAGCGCAACCTGGAAATTTTCACACGTCTGAATGGCCGTAAGGGAAAAGGCACGCTGCGGCATGTTATTGATGATACCATGACGCCCATGGGCGGGCGGCTGCTTGAAGACATGCTGCGCCATCCGTGGCGTGAAGTTGCCCCCATTACGCGCATACAGGACGCGGTGGCCTGGCTTTATGCTGACGACGGCCGCCGCTCAGCTTTGCGGGACGCGCTTAACAACGTGTACGACATGGAGCGTCTGTCTACGCGCATCAGCCTGAATCAAGGCAGTCCCCGCGACTTTATTGCCCTGCGCAACAGCCTGGCGGCTTTGCCGCAGGTGTATGCCGTGCTGACGGGCGATCCAGCGCCGTCAATTCTCCAGCGGCCCGATCAGGACGATGCGGCACAGGCTGCCGACCTTGCGGCGGCGCCTCCCAGAGCTGTGGCCGACATCGTCAAGACCTGGGACGCCATGGAGGACTGCACGGCACTCCTGCTGTGCGCGCTTGTGGACAGCCCCCCGCCGGTTATCACTGACGGCGGCCTTTTTAAAAACGGTTACAACGCGGAACTGGACAGACTGCTTGATCTCGCCGAACACGGTGAACAAAAATTGCAGGCCATGCTCACCGAGGAGCAGACCACAACAGGCATCGCCAAACTCAAACTGGGGTATAACCGTGTATTCGGTTACTACTTTGAGGTATCGCGCGCTGCGCACAGTGGTACCGTGCCCTACCACTTCATTCGCCGCCAGAGCCTTGCCAATGCCGAGCGCTTTACCACTGAATCGCTCAAGAGCCTCGAAGAAGAACTGCTTTCAGCATCAGACAAGCGCAAGGCGCTGGAATACAGCCTTTTTCAGGATTTACGCCAGCACATGGCGCAGCAGCGTGAACGCATCAGCCACATGGCCCAACTGATCGGCCATCTGGACTATTGGCAAAGCCTTGCCCAGGTCGGACGCATCAATAACTGGTGCCGCCCTGAACTGACGGCGGACGCCAATCTGACCATTCGTGAGGGCCGCCACCCCGTGGTGGAAGCCATGCTTGGCCGCGCCAATTTTGTGCCCAACGATTTTCGCCTGGATGACAATCGCCGCCTGTGCCTGCTTACCGGCCCCAATATGGCGGGCAAGTCAACCGTGCTGCGCCAGGTGGCCATCATCTGCCTGCTCGCGCAGATGGGCGCAATGGTTCCGGCCACATCCGCGCGGCTTGGCCTGGTGGACAGATTGTTCTCGCGCGTGGGGGCTTCTGACAATCTGGCCCAGGGGCAAAGCACCTTTATGGTCGAAATGATGGAAACAGCGCGTATTTTGCGTCAGGCAACACGTCGCAGTCTTATCATTCTGGATGAAATCGGTCGCGGCACCAGCACCTATGACGGCGTGGCCCTGGCCTGGGCCATGGTCGAAGATCTGTCCCGACGCGCGCAGGGCGAGCTGCGCACACTCTTTGCCACGCACTATCATGAACTTACGGCGCTCGAAGGCCGTGTGGATGGCGTTTTTACGATGAATATAGCCATCAGCGAATATGGCGGCGATATTCTTTTTCTGCACAAGCTTGTGCCCGGTCCTGCGGACAGAAGCTACGGCGTTGAGGTGGCCAGGCTTGCTGGCGTGCCCGGCCCTGTTGTGCAGCGCGCGCGGGCCATACTGGCCAATCTCGAACGCGGGCGCGACCTTGCACGCAAAGCGGTAGTCACAGCCGTATGTCTGCCCGGGCTGGATTTGCCCGAGCCCAAGCCGACGGATGACCTGCCCATCCTTCAGGCGGCTCCTCCGCGTGCGGAGCATCCGGTGGTAGAACTGCTGCGCCATATGCAGCCTGAAGAGCTGAGCCCACTTGACGCGCTGAAAACACTGATGGAGTGGAAAAGCCTCTGGGGGACTGCCGCCGCATCTGCTGCTGCATCTGGCGCCCGGCCGCAAGACGACCAGCAGGCTGCTTCGGAAGGAGAAGACCATGGCAGGGGCTAATCCTTGGTCTGTCATCCAGTTCATTGCTGAAAGACGCATTGAAGAAGCCCAGGCGCAGGGACTCTTTGACAATTTGCCAGGGCAAGGCAAACCGCTGGATCTGGAGGACACAAGCCATGTGCCCGAGGAACTGCGCATGGCCTACAAGATTTTGAGCAATGCGGGCTGTCTGCCCCCCGAATTGGCTGAACGCAAGGAACTGAGCCGCCTCGTGGACATGCTGGAGAGCTGTGAGGATGAACAGGAGCGCGTGCGGCAGATGCAAAAACTGCGCTTTATGATTGCGCGTGCAAAAATGCGCTGCCAGCGCCATTTGCAGCTTGAGCAGGATGATCCTTACTATGACAGGCTATTGGACAGACTGTCCGCGTCGGGCAAAAAAAATCCGCATCCTGCCTGATGCTTTTGCCTTCGGGCGGCCCCGTTCAATAAAGGTCGTCATCCGCTGGCGTGCGTTCCCAATAAACGCGCCCTTTTTTCCTGTACTTGCGCAGTAATACATAGACGCTGCCGGGGCCCCCGTCATGGGACTGCGCCGTGCAGAAGGCCAGCACGACCCTTTTGAAAGGGTCCTGAGTCAGCCAGTTTTGCAGCTTCTCGCGCAAGATGCCTATGCCGTCTGGGGAATTGCGCCCCCGGCCCGGCACCACCAGCACAGTGCGCAGTCCTTTATACCAACTGCCGCGTAAAAAACCGCGCAGGGCCTCAAATGCCTGCACAGCATTGAGCCCGTGCAGGTCCAGATGCGCTTCGGGACTGAAGGAGCCTGCCCGCAGCTTGTTTATGGTCATCTGATCCAGCCCCACCACATGCCCTTCAAGGTACTCGTCGGAAAATGACAGGGCAAATTCCAGCTTGCCATCCATAAAATCCTGAAGGCTGGTGTCCCCGTGGGGCGGCGGCGTGGCCGTTTCAGGCACTGGCGCCACATCACGCCCGCGTCCCTGAAGAGGAGCAACCTCGCCCATGGCCTGAAGGAACACGGCACCGTCCGCATCGGCGTCTGCCATGTCGTTGGTATGGCCAGCCGCGTGTAGGGAGAGTTGCGCCGCATCGGAGCCGGAACGCTTTTTCGCGCCCATGCGTAGGCCGCCCTGCGCCGCATCAGACTGGTTTTCCCCCTGGGTTGGCGTTGCGCCGTCCCTCAGTGCCCCTCCCCCTGCTCCGCATTCAGACTGGGGGGCTGACATGCCTGCTTTGCCCCTGTTCTGCTTCATTTTTCGGTCGCCACAATCAGGCAGACTGGCGTGCTCTTCCAGCAGGAAGGTTCCCGGGCCGTGCTGCTTTTGCGCTCTGCCTGCCCCCTTGGGCGCTTTTGATGACTGCATTTGCCCTATGGAGCGTAAAAAAAGATCGCGCTCTTCTGCGTCAACGCCAGTATCGGCACCGCCGGTATCGTTTCCTGCGGGCGCGGGGTGAGGCTTAATATCTTTTCTGGCTTTGGCAGCAGCGCGGGAGGCCGCAGGCTTTGCCGCTTTTTTTTCAGGAAGCTTGCCCATATTGAGGGATCTGAAGGGATTTTCACCAAAAGAATCGGAGTCGGACATGGTCAACCCCACAGGGAGAGTTTAGAGCTTTTTTAGTTGGATGTTGCCGCCATCCGCAACGCTTCATCATTAACGCCTCATCATCAAGGCGTCATCATAGCCTGAGGGTTGCCGTTCGGAACGCTCAGCGACTGCGTGAGAGGCGCTCGCCTGGAACAAAAACGGCGCGCCGTAACTTTGAGAGTATACCTTCCGAAAGATATTTGCGCTGGCCAAAGGTCTTTGCTCCGGTTGAAAAAAAAGCCGCGGCATGCCGCGGCTTTTTCAATCATGAAATCAACGTGCTACTGCCCCGCAGGCGCGGCATCCTGATTGCCGACAGGCGCGGATTGCCCGGTCGGAGCAGCTGGTGCGGACTGCGCGGGCGGCACGGTGTTGGTCTTGGGTGCCGCAGGTTCTTCAATCTTTACATTAAGAATGGTAGATTCGCTGCTGGGCCGCGAACTGGTGACATACGTGTAACTCAAAGAGGTAATAACAAAAATCACCGCCATAAGCGTGGTAAGTTTGGCAAGAATGCCGCCAGCGCCACCACTGCCGAAAACAGAAGTGTTGCCCCCGCCAAAGATGACGCCCATGCCTTCCTTGCCCGATTGCAAAAGTACAAGGATAATCAGCAACACGCATACAATGATATGCAGCGTAAGAATGAGAGTCTGCACGTATTCCTCCTCGCCGTCCGGCCACTGCCCGACGGCGCGCCAGAAGTTGGGCATCAGGCCCCGATAATTTGTAGGAAGCTTTGCGCCTCTAAAGACGCTCCTCCTACCAAAAGACCATCCACGTTGTCAAGGGCAATAAGGGCTCCGGCATTGTCTGGCTTGACGCTGCCGCCATACAGGACGGGCAGTTTTTTGCCGGTTTCACCCATAAATTTTTCAAGCAGGGCGCGTGTGACGCCGTGTGCTTCACGCACTTCACCAGGGCCAGCCACCCTGCCGGTGCCGATGGCCCACACGGGCTCGTAGGCAATGACAAAACGTCCGGTAAGGGCCTCATCAGCCATGGCGTCAGGTTTTGACGAAAAAAAGGCCGTCAATTGACGTTCAAGCACCACATACAAATGGCCCTGCTCACGCTCTTCAAGTGTTTCACCGATGCAGAGCATGGTTTTCATGCCATGGCTTAAGGCAAACACTGCCTTGCGTGCGACCATCTCATCGCTTTCACCAAAAATATGCCGCCGCTCGGAATGTCCGGCAAGCACCCATTCAGCACCCACATCCCGCAGCATGTCTACAGAAACTTCCCCCGTGAACGCGCCTTCGGGCGCGGGATAAAAATTCTGCGCCCCCACAGTCAGGGCTTTTTGCCCGCGAAATGCCTGGGCCACACATTCAATGGCCGTCGCTGGCGGAAAAACGACAACTTCCCGCCCTTCCGGCAAGACTCCAGGCAGGCCCGCAGATATTTCAGCGGCGGTGGTTGCAGCCTCCATGCGGTTTTTATACATTTTCCAGTTGGCGGCAATGATTTTATGCATGACATACCCCTTGAGGCGTTAAAGCTGACAGGAGTCAAGCTCACATCGGTAGACAAGGGCGTCTTCACCCGTGTCGGCATAGTAGTTGCGACGTCGTCCCACTTTCTTGAAGCCGCAGCTCTCGTACAAGGCAATGGCAGCCCTGTTCCCCGTTCGTACTTCAAGCAAGACTCTATGAATATCCATTTTACGCGCCAGGCGCAAGACAGTGCGCAAAATGCGCCTTCCGTGCCCACGGCGGCGCATATGGGGCCGCACCGCCAAATTGAGTATTTCCAGTTCATCCTCGGTATGATAAATGGAAATATAGCCTTCGAGGCATTCGCCATTGAACAGGCCAAAGGCCGCAAATGCCTTTTGCCCAAAGGCGGCACGGCATTGCTCTTCAGACCAGGGCAACGTAAAACACTCCCGTTCTATAGCAGACATTTTTTCGGCATGGCATGCTTCAAGTTGCCGCATGCGCCATGCCTGCCCTGTGGACATGCTCATGAAAACAATTCCTTATGACTGCCTGAAAAATCCGGCACAAAGCCTTGAAGTGGTGGACAGCAACAATGCGCCCCTGTGCATCATGGCGAAAGAAGATGTTTTGCGCCAATGCCTGCCGCACCGTGCCGTGGCGCTGCTTGTCCGCGACAGACGGGGGCGCGCCCTGCTGACCTTGGGCGAACAGGGCTGGGGATTTTCGTCATACGGCCAGGTTGCAGCCGGGATGTCGTGCGAGAGCAGCGCACAGGATATCCTGTCTCGGGAATGGAGCCAGGAGGGCGGCCGCCTTGCCAGTCTGGGGCTCATGCCGCCCTCGCCCAGCAATGGCCTAACCTTTCTTCACCTGTATACGGCCAGCCTGCCGCGTTCCATCATTAAAACCAGGGCCCTGGCACGCGACAGGCACCTGCTGGTGGATCAGGATGAGATGAAAGGATTGGGTTCCCACTTTGGCGATTTGCTCTCCCCTGTCATGTATGCCGCCCTTGAGGGCGGATACCTCTCACATTTCTGAGCAGCGCTGTTTTTGCCTCTGAACTGGATTACGCTCAGAACGTGGGACTCAGGTCGTGGGGCTCAGCAAATCGACGGCCAGGGCGTGCAAACGCCCGTTGCTCGCAAGCAGGGGTTCGCCAAAATGCAGGAGATCGCCGTTCAGGTTGCTGACGCGCCCTCCAGCCTCTTCCACAAGCAGCATGCCCGCCGCAAAGTCCCACGGCTTGAGCCCGGCTTCATAAAAAATATCCAGCTTTCCGCTGGCGACGTATGCCAGATCAATGGAGGCCGCGCCAATGCGCCGCACACCTTGCGCCATGGGTAAAACCAGGGCAAGGCGTTCTAGTATTTCCGGCAGCCGGGTGGCGATGTCATAGGGAAAACCTGTGCCCACCAGAGCGTCATTGAGACAGTCCACACCACTCACGGCAATGGGCTTGTCATTGCAAAAGGCTCCGTGACCACGGGCCGACCAGTAGCAGCGATGCAGCATGGGCACATTGACAATGCCAAGCTCAACACGTCCGTTGTGCCACAGGGCCACTGACGTGCCCACCTGTGGAATGCGATGCACAAAGTTGGTGGTGCCGTCCACAGGATCGATGATCCAGCAAAGCTCGTCAGGCGCTTCGTCGTCCCGGCTGCTTTCCTCGGCAAGAAAACACGCGCCGGGCACGAGGTTCGCCAGTTTTTCCTTTAAAAACGCCTCTACG
Organism: Desulfovibrio sp. 86; assembly: GCF_902702915.1. Classification (NCBI taxonomy): domain Bacteria; kingdom Pseudomonadati; phylum Thermodesulfobacteriota; class Desulfovibrionia; order Desulfovibrionales; family Desulfovibrionaceae; genus Desulfovibrio; species Desulfovibrio sp. 86. Next base: position 19,136 of record NZ_LR738849.1, read on the forward strand.
GCCAGGTCGGTCTGGGTGACCAGGTCAATGCTGCCCTTGTGGCGCACGTTACTGGGCAACTCCCAGTGTTCGCGTATGATCTCACCGCTTTGCAGGACAATGTCCACGCAGTTTTTGAGTATGGAACTGGCATCAATCATGAGAAATCCTTTGTTTCAAGTCGAAGCGCGCGAAACCCCGCCAAGTCCCCCGGACAAAAGCCGGACAGACTCAAGTGATCAGGTACATTTCCCGTGCTTCAGTTTACCCAGGTGTGCCATGGTGGTGACATTCAGAGCAATCCCGCGCCGCCGCTGACGCACGACAGCCGGGGCAGTTTTTCGCCATTGGGACTGAGAGCGACATAACCGCCCTGTTCAGCGCCGTAACAGGCGTGCTGTCAATGTTGAGAGGATGCCTGTTTGCAAAGATTGTGGCTCTGGAGCAGGCTACGAATGAAATGAGTTCACTACTGTGCAAGGATTTTCTGAAAAATCCTTGCCATTCTCAAGGATAATCTGCGCTAGTTGATAAAAACGGAGCGGTACGTTTCGCGGTCAAGCATGGCTTTGGCTGTGCCGCGCAACACTGTGGTAAGCGGATCTTTATCAACAAAAACCTTGAGGCGGGTTTCTCTGGCGATATATTCGTCAAGGCCCTTGAGCAGTGAGCCTCCACCAGCCATGAGCATGCCGTTGCGGTAAATGTCTGCGGCAAGTTCGGGCGGCGTTTTTTCCAGCGCGCGCAAGACTACCTCAAGAATGGCCTGCACCGGCTCACGCAAGGCTTCACGAACATGCGCTTCTGTCACCTTGACCACTCGGGGGCCGCCGCGAACCATATCCTTGCCCGAAACCTCAAGGATGGGGGCATTAGGTATGGGCATGGCCGAGCCGATAATCTTTTTCACGTTTTCAGCAGTATTGTCCCCTACTTCCATGCGAAAAGCATCACGCATGAAGCGCTGTACGGCCAGATTCATGGCGTCGCCCGCTATGCGTACCGACTGGGTATTGGCAACGCCGGACAGGGTAATGACAGCCACCTCGCTGGTGCCGCCGCCTATGTCCAGGACAAGATTGCCCAGGGGTTCGTGGATGGGTAAATCAGCCCCTATGGCGGCAGCCATCGGCTCTTCGATCATGGAGATGTCTGCCGCTCCGGCCAGCATGGCCGCGTCAATGACAGCCCTTTTTTCAACCTGGGTAATACCGGTGGGGATGCAGATGGACATGGAAGGCTTGACCAGACGAAGCCCCGTGATGGCCTTGCGCACAAAGTAGGAAATCATGGCGCGAGTGACGTCAAAGTCGGCGATGACGCCGTCCTTCATGGGGCGAACCGCGCGGATACGCTGAGGTGTCCGCCCTATGTATTCTTTTGCGGCGGCTCCCACGGCAAGGACTTTGCCGGAATGCGCGTCCAGGGCGACCACTGACGGTTCATTGACGACAATGCCGTGCGCCCTGGTGTAAAGCAGGGTGTTGGCGGTGCCAAGATCCATGGCTATGTCTTTCGACAGAAAACGGAAAAAGCGCCGCAGCAACATAATTAATTTTCTTTTTGAGGTGGCATGGGGGCACTGTCCGGATCATATACCTGGGGGCCATCGCTGTGCACCCTGGCTCGGGGCAGCATGGTGCGCAAACGCACCTTGAGGTACAGATTTTCAAGAAACAGCGCCAGATGGTCTACGGCCTGACGCACAAAACTGCGCATGGACTCATCAATCTGCCTGGGCTGCGTGTGGGCCAGGCACAAAACGCCGCGTGTACTTTTGTTGACCACAACAGGCATGCAAATGGCGGCTTGAAAGTCCGGCATATCAGGGAGCTTGCCGAATAAAACAGTGGAGGGCGCGCCCTCTACCCCTTCGGCCACCACAGGTTGATCGTTGTGAAAAACCCAGCCGGTTATGCCGCTGCCCATAGGCAAGATGAGGGGTTCCTGCCCGTCAAGAAGAAGCCGCGCTGATTCAGCTTCCACGCAATATGTTTCGCCAGGGGTATCCACCGAGGCAAAGGCGCAGTAGTCAAAGCCCGTAGCCTCGACCATGATGCGCAGATAATTCTGTAAAAATTGCGGCCAGCGCTTATAGCGAAAGCGCAGATCCTGGATGACGCCCAGTTCCACAAAGTAGCGTGGAATATTGCCCGTCAGATCCTGGCGGCCCTTGCTGCCCTGCTGGCGCGCCACCAGCTCTGCAAACATCTGTAATATCTTGTGGTCTTTGTCAGAAAAAGAATACTGTCTTTTGCTGTCAACGCATAACGCCCCTCCGGTCGGCACGGGGCAACCCATGAAGGCCTTGATGGCGGCCTCTTCACCACCGGAATAGTAGCCAAGGTTGCTCTGGCGCTGATCAAAGTTGGGGACAAGAAGCGGCTGGCGATTGCGTACAATCCAGCCCACCAGCCCCTTGCCAGGCAGCACTGTGGCCTTTGCCCCGATTTTGTCGCCAAGGCTGAAGGAAGCGGCGAGGTGGTGCCCCTCCCCCTCTTCGTCGGGCAAAAACAAGACAACAGAGTATGCGTCAAAAACGCTGCAAACGATACTGAGTATATGTTTTTCTAAAGAATTTTCAGTCATGGTGCTGTGGGTTTTATGGTGATGCGGCTTGGCCGCCAAATCTATTAATAAGCTCATTTCTTGTAACAAAGCGTACCGTCCCCCGCAACTGCTTTTGATCATAGGACGATGCAACAGGTCAGGCAATCAGAAGAAAAATGGACAAATTTACATAAATATGGGCACGCTGCCCCTGTAAGGGGTTGACTCTTGTGTAAAATATTTATTTATCAGCTATGGACACTGGAATTATTTTAAAAATAAGTATAAATAATTGAGAAAGACTGGTATGTAGGGTGCAGGAATGATCAAGTGGCAAGAGGTCTTCAGCAAAAATGGTCAACCTTGGCGGGACGCAACGTGCTTGTCCGCCCCTGTTGCCATCAGCGACCTTGAGTCGCTCAAGAATTTTCTTGATGCCGTACACGTGCGCTTCTGCCTGGTAAAGCCCTATCAGGAGAACAAGAACTACCCGGTTGTGGAAGGCCGCGAACTTCTGCCTTCATTTGACAATGACATGTTCGAATACAGGGAACTGCCAGGCTTTTCCCTGGTGGCTTTTGCCCGCCAACTGGATTATTTTTCTGAAATTTTTCAATTTGACAGGTTGCACCCGGTCGTCACCGAGGGTGAGGGAGCCTTATGCCCGCTGGAAAATCAGGTGATGGGGCAAAACCTGCAAACCCTCGCTTCACGTCTTCCGCGCATGCATCAGGATGTCTTTCGTCAGCAGTTCCGCTCTACGGACACTGTTCTGCTTGAAAGCTACCCCGCGCTCATGCCGTACCTGCTCAATATGGACAGGGCGCAAGTGCTGGCCTGGGGCGCGGACAACCAGTTTCATCTGGCTGGCGTGTTCGCCTCTTTTCCCTCTGATATTGACAGCGAACTTAAGCGGTTTGGCATACGTATCGGCAAGTTTGTCTATGGCGACAGCGATATTTATGAACGCAACCGCATGTTTGTGTATCAGTATCTTATGGAGCTTTACGGCTTTCCCATTGTGTCCGAGCGGCGCACGTCCAGTGCGCTTTTTGCGCGCAAGCTGCATAAAATGGGTGAACATTTTCTTCTGCGGGTTCTCGGGCAGACTGACCGTACCCTCACAACCTATATGTCCATTGGCGGAAACCAGCGCTACCCTCAACTGGAAAAGATAGCCTTGGTCGCCGTGGATGCCGACCATGAAGAAGCACTTGAAATCATAGACCGCGACGGGTTTTTCCTTGATAAGCCCCGTCGGGTCGTCATCTTGCGCGTCAAATACCGCCAGCATACCTTTGATTCGAGCAACGTCCGCCAGGATCGCGCGCTTTCCGTGGTGGCTCAGGAAGTGCTGCATCCTCTCACCGGCGAGCGCCTCACCGGGCTCAATCTTATCAAGGATACGTCCAACATGTTCCTGCGCCTCAACGACATAGTGCGCGGCGAATTCACGGGGCGTATTGTCTTCAAGCGCACCGAGGTTGTGGAAAATACCGACACTCACGAAAAGAGACTCAAATTTCTGTACAGCTGGCTGACCAAGCACCAGCGCCGCATGATCAGTTATAGCGACGAGTTTTTTTCCAATGTCAGCAAAGTGCTGTCTAATTACCTCTACTCGCCGGACAATGACGAGGTTTTTGAAGATCTGCGTGAACTGTATCAGGAAGTCTGCACACGCTTCAGCTATATTCAGCAGGCCCGCCGCGTGCGGATTCTGGAAGACCTGTGCACGCGCAGTTGCAAGGGCGTACATATCACATACAGGCAGATGCTCAGCGAAGCCCTGGTCTTGCTCAATGAACTGAAATTTGAGGTAGTCAACTTCTTTCCCGCACTGGTGGACGGCATCATCGACTGTGTTGAAAAAATATTGCGCGATCGCTACCTGCAACGCCAGTACATTGAACCGCCGGAAGACAGTCTGACCCCTGCCGGTATTGAAATACGCAAAAATTACGGACGCCTCGTGTCCTTGCAGGACGGCTTTAAGGCTGTACGCAAGGCACGGAAGGGCAAGGAAAGCATGTTAACATGAGTTTGGCGTTATTTTATCTGCCTCCGGAACACTGGGGGCATGAGGTTTGTCTTGATGGCCAGGAGGCCCGTCATCTGAGTCAGGTTTTGCGCATTGCCCCCGGCAGCGAAGTTGGGCTTCTTGATGGCCGGGGCCGTCTTGGCCGTTTTGTGGTGCTGAAGGCCGGAAAAAAAACCGTGAACCTTGAGTGCAGAAGCGAAGAATTTTTGCCGCAGCCTGAAGCTCGCGCCGTGGTTGCCCTTGCCTACAGCAAGGCCGTACGCCGTGGATTTTTTATGGAAAAAGCCGTGGAACTCGGCGCAGCCGGCATATGGCTGTGGCAAGGCGATCACAGTCAGGGCAAACTTTCCGCGGCAGCACAGGAAGCGTGCCAGGGGCAGCTTGTTGCTGGCGCCAAACAGTGCGGCAATCCCTGGTTGCCGGAGGTTTGCGTGCTCGGCGGCGGGGTGGACGATCTGGTCAGGCAGGCGGCCGAAGCCGACTACCGCATTCTGCCATGGGAAGCGCAGGACGCCGTCCCCATGCTTTCCCCAACCATGGCGGGGCAGCGCGGTTTGACAGTTTATGTCATTGGCCCTGAGGGCGGTTTTTCACAGCGTGAGCTTGCCTTGCTCACGAAGTCCGGTTTTTGCGCTGTGAGCCTGGGCACGCGGGTGCTTCGCTGCGAAACGGCCGCAACCCTCTGCCTTGGCATACACTGGTGGGCTTCGCAATTGCCGGAGGCTCCACCGCACGAGGCGGAACGGTCATGACCGTCAACAAACCCCTGCCGGAGCGCATGCGCCCGGATGATCTGGCGCTCTTTCTGGGTCAGACGCATCTTGGCGGACGCCTGCATTCTCTCATGCAGGCCCCGCGTCTGCCAAGCCTGCTTTTTTTCGGCCCTCCGGGCTGCGGTAAATCCACGTTGGCCCTGCTGCTGGCAAAATCCACAGGCAAAAAATTTTTGCGGCTCAGCGCGCCTGAGGCGGGTTTGCAGCATTTGCGCCGTTCGCTTTCTGGCGTGGACATTCTTGTTCTTGATGAGCTGCACCGTTTTTCCAAGGCGCAGCAAGACTTTTTTTTGCCTCTGGTAGAGTCGGGCGAGCTTACCCTGCTGGCTACGACCACCGAAAATCCTTCTTTCAGCGTCACGCGCCAGTTGCTTTCACGGCTTCATGTGCTGCGGCTACGCCCCCTGGGACGCCCTGAACTCATGGAACTGGCCAAGCGCGGCGCTGCCGACCTTCAGATGAACATGTCTGAAGAACTGGCGGATTTGCTGTCGGGCGCGTCGCACGGTGATGCCCGCACCTTGCTGAACCTTGTGGAGTATGTGTCCGCCCTGCCCGCTGATCTGCAAGAACTTGAGCATATTAAGGCCGCGCTGCCCGAAGTGCTGGTTCGGCACGACAAGGACGGCGACAACCACTACGAGCTTGCCTCGGCGCTTATCAAATCCATTCGGGGCAGTGATGTTGACGCGGCCCTGTATTATCTGGCCTGCCTGCTTGAGGGCGGCGAAGACCCGCGTTTTATCTGCCGTCGGCTCATTCTGTCGGCTTCGGAGGATGTGGGGTTGGCTGATCCCGCTGCCCTGTCGCTGGCGGTTTCGTGCCAGCAGGCTGTGGAATTTGTAGGCATGCCCGAGGGGTTTATTCCCCTGGCTGAAACCGTGACGTATCTGGCCATGGCCCGCAAGAGCAATGCCTCATACGCGGCCTACCTCAATGCCCAGCGTGAAATCAAGCTCAATGGCCCGCGCCCGGTGCCGCTCCACCTGCGCAATCCCTCTACCCAACTGCAAAAGGAATGGGGCTACGGCAAGGAATACAAGTATCCCCACAACTACCCGGATTCCTGGGTCGATCAGTCCTACCTGCCTCAGGGCCTTGAAGGACGCCGTTTCTATCAGCCACGCGATAATGGTGAAGAACCTCGTCTCTCACAGTGGTGGCGCAAGATTCACAAAATCAAAAAAACGGAAGACTAGGTATGCATCCTTTTGTTGAAGGCGTCTTTGCGCAAAAATTTCTTACTGGCAATGAGTATGCGAGCCAGAACGCGCACGCGGGCTTTTTTTCGCGGCTTTTTCCATCACTCAGCTTTTACAGCCGCCTTTTTGGCGGCCCGGTGCGCTGGCTGTGCTCCAAGGCCGCCAAGGGACAGTGCGACGACAGCGCCTGGGTGCATGCCAGCGTGTGGGTCTCTGACCTGATGGAGAGCATTGGCTGCCCCATTGAAGTGCAGGGCATGGACGCCATCAACGAAGTGGACGGGCCCTGCCTTTTTGTGGCCAACCACATGAGCACGTTGGAAACCTTCATGCTGCCCGGCATGATACGCCCAAGGCGTCCCGTGACCTTTGTGGTCAAAAAAAGTTTGACGACCATGCCCTTCTTTGGCCCTGTCATGTGTTCACGCGACCCCATTGTTGTCGGGCGCACCAATCCGCGCGAAGATTTGACGGCAGTGCTTGAGGGCGGCCTTGAACGCCTGAAAAAAGGAATATCTATTATTGTTTTTCCGCAGAGTACGCGGTCGCTGATTTTTGATCAGGGGCACTTCAATTCCATTGGCGTCAAACTGGCGCGCAAGGCGGGGGTGCCCGTGATTCCCCTCGCGCTGAAGACTGACGCCTGGGGCCAAGGGCGCAAGATCAAGGAACTGGGCCCAATGCGCCCTGGCATGCCCGTGCGGTATTGCTTCGCTAAACCGCTGTATGTGCAGGGGCAAGGCAAGGAAGAACATGCGGCCGTCTGCCAGCACATTGCCAGCCACCTTGAGGAATGGATACGAAAGGACGGAGCCAATGATTCCCATCCGTCACAACCTGCGGTACAGGCCTGAACTTTTGCAGACGTAGCATCTCCGTCTCATGCCTAGAGCATTTTAACTTTGAAAAAGTGTAAATGCTCTAACGTTGCACGAGAGTGCAGCGCGCCACAACGTGGCGTGGATTCAGCCGAAAATCGCATTTTCGGCTGAATGAAAATTTTGAAATGTGAAACATTTCAAAGTTGATCTGCTCTAGACCAAGCAAAACGGCCCCGCTGGAAAGAAGTTCCTGCGGGGCCGTTTTTTACTGGCAAACATGCAAATTTTCAGACCACAATTCTTGGCATCGTGCTTTTACGCGTCGTACAGCAAGGGTTGCAGATGCCTGCCACGCCGCACAGCAGCGCCGATGAACAGGATTCTTCCTTCAGGCGTGGCTACAGGCGAGTAGCTTGAGCCATTTTTCCTGAATGGCGCTAGCCGCTGTGAGCAGCAGATTCCGTTGCTTCCGTCTTTTTTTGCAGCTTTTTTGAATACAGTGAGTAAAAGTAGCCGGAAACGGGCTTCACGCTCACCACTGCAAAAAAGAGAAGAAAATACAGCATAGAATCTATAAGCAGCATTTGTGTTGAGCGATTTTCAAAGCCGAGGGCGCTCAGATAGCCATGCAGTTTTATAATAACCCAACATTCCAGAAAAAAAACGACCAAGGCGCACAGGAAACACCTGTCTTTGACCTTTCGCAGCTGTTTTTCCATATATTCCCTTCCGCAAGCAAACGGACGTTGTGCGCGTCTTGTTCCTGTTTTTCAAACCGCTCAGAATATGGCACAGAACCGAGGTTTACGCTAGTCTTTTCACCATTGGGTGCGGAGCCTGTTCTGGGGGAAGCGGTCATTCACATCCTGACGTACAAGACTCCCCATGGTGACACATACGTAAAAAAGGCAGGAAGTTACCCTCCTGCCCGTACAGACGTTCACATGTCACGCCCTGGCGTCATTCCCATTCAAGCAGTCGCCTCTGGCCAGTCAGGGAGCGCAGGTGCGTGGCGTCTTGCCCCACTTCAAGGCAGCCCAGATAGGCTCCCTGCTTGTTTCTGAGCGCAAGATACTCAATATGGATAAATTTGCCGCCAAGTTCCAGCCAGAACTCGGCCTTGTCACGCTCTCCCCTTTTAAAGGCTTCCAGAATTTCAGTGACCATGTGCACTGATTTTGGGGGATGGCAGTTTTTCACCTCACGGCCGATAACGGCGGCGCTTCTGGGAAAAATACGGTGCGCGCTGTCAGAATAGTAGGCCACCCTGTCATCCGGGCCCACAAAGCTCACATCCACGGGCAAATTGCAAAGAATGGCGTCCACAACTTCTCGCGGCAGTTGCCCTGTGGAAAGATCGACAAGTCCTGACTGGCCCGTGCCTACGGCAAGGCTGACAGCAGCCGCGCTCCATTCCCCTTCGGGCGTTACGCCGAAAGAATAGCCGATTTCATCGTCACCCAGGCGGCAGCGGCTCCAGTCCTCCTCGGTAAGCAACTGAAGGCACATGGGCAAAAGAATATTTTCTTCTTTGCTAACCATTTCAGCAACTTCATCAATGAGGTCCTGCACAGCCGCAGATCCTTCCACCCTGTTGTCGTCAGCCAGAAGTTCCTGCGCCCGGCGGAACTTGCCTCGGATGTCATCGTGCACTTCCCACATGACCTTGCCAGGAGCGCTCACATCATGCTTTTCAAGCAGGGGGAAGAGCTGATTCTCCTTACGGACGTAGTGGGTCTGGATGCCTGCAAGCTCCTGAACAAGAGAACTGAGGCGCTTAAGCACAAAAGGCCAGTGGGCGTCGGTTGGCGTCCTGGATGGGCCCAGGGCTTCCCCGATTTCGGCAATAAGCTTTTTTGCCTGAGCATTTTCCTTCAAATAGGTGTGCACAGGGTGCCCCGGTGGAACCTGCGGCATCTGCTGCCCTTCCAGCGCATTCTGGAACAGGGCCGCATGCAGATGGCACATCCTTTTTATTTCCGTCTCGGGCAAGCCCTCGTTCACAAGGGTCTGCTCCAGAGCGGCAATTTCCTGCGGAGTGATATCACCCACTGTTTTATTGAATTTGTCCTGCAACTGGCTGAACTCCACGCCGTCATGAAGATCCTTGATTATTTCCTTGAGCGCGGCCAGGCGTTGATCCTGCGACGCCTTCGTGTCATTCCCCTGCACGCCCTTGGCGTCGGGAGGCGCAATTTCAACCGATTCGCCGGTAGTGGTCATGATTTCGCCAGCGATGAACAACAGCAGTGAAAGAACACTCTCATCACCCATGCCGGCCGCTTTTTCAACAGAGGCAACCCTGCCCACTGTCTGCCGCAAAAGAGGATTTTTGAGTTTTTCAAAACTCTTGTTGTGGTTTGCCAGAGAGTCTATGAGAAAAGGATATTCCTTGGTGAGGGTATAGATACTCGTATCCTTGGTAAGCAACATGGCTACCTCGACTTGTTTGTGCAGCATTTTCATGGTGTTGACGTTTGAAGCGGCAGCGCGCCAGAGCACTTGTATGTTGTAGCTGCCCTGGCCGCTGCGTTATGTGTGCAGGCTACGCCCATGGAGACCTAGCGCGGTTTAACCGCACGGGGGCTCACCGTAAGGGGCGCGTGTAACCTTTGACGTTGTGTCGCTTCAAAGGCCATCGGCTCTAAATCGCCCTAGATGGGCGGGGTAATGGTCACAAGCAAGCGCATGCGTGTTGTGGCCTCAACCCCGTGTGGTTCACGAATTTCAGAAACAAGAATGTCTCCAGTTTTTGCTGGCAGCTTCACGCCGTCGGCTCCCAGAAAAAACCCCTCGCCTTCAAGAATCTGTATGGACAGTTCCCCGTCCAGATCGTGCGAATGCACGGGAAAAACGACGCCAGCATCAAGGTTGAAGTTGATAATCTTGAAATTGGGGGAATCCTCCACAAGAAAGAAACGCTTCATGACATTGGGCGAAAACTCTCTGGTGGAATCAAGCTGCAGTATTTTCATGACATTTCCTTTGCCGGTCATGGCTGCTTTAGCGGATTTGCAGTAGGATGGTTACACTATAAAACAGCACTGGCGGTTGCGTGAGCCGGCGCTCGCCGCGAAGACGTAAACGCCGCGTCTGCGCTGTAAGGGGAATGCCGTGAGCGTTTGGAATGTACATTCCCAATGGTATGCAGCACCAGTGAATCTATCGTAGAGGTGGGCCTCCCGGTTTTCTGTGAGTATGCTCACAATAAACCATTAATTTTGCCTTTCCCCTATTCATACGATATGCCGCAAAACCGCCTTGTCAAATTACCATAGGGCATGGCCATGTTATGACAAAACAATACATCGGTTCATGAAATACAGCCAGTTATCCATTCTTTCAGCGCAGTCTACCTTACGGAGGCTTGCCTCTCTTACACCGGATAGTATTTTCCCGTGCAGGATTGTATTGACAGTTCAATGACCCCAGTCATTTTTATCATCGCATCAGGATAGGAACCGCCTGCATGCTGCGGTGCGTATTTACGCACAAAAGCATCCAATACGGCGCGCTTTGCGGCGGCATCGGCAATCATGGCCGCATGCCCCCTGATAATAACGCTTTCATAGGCAGTATTTGTGTCACACGCCTCTTGTGCATGGTGGACAAGCCCGATCATTCGATCCACCTCAAAGCCCACGCGCGAGTCTCTTTTGATGTTGGCAAGTTTTTCGCCCGTGGCCAAACCGTGGATAAATATTTTCCCGCGCAAATACACAAAATGAACGGGCGTAATATAGGGAAAGCCATCCGCCCCTGTGCTGGCCAATCTGGCCACCGGTTCGGCAGTAAGCAATGCGTGTATTTTTTCCTCTGACAGCGGATATTTTTTCATTCTTGCTTGCATAATGTCCCTCGTATATGTTGATGTGACCCTAGCAATAACACTCTTTTATGTATAATGAATAGTGACAGTTTCAGGCTTTTTCGCCTGACACTTTCGCGCTGCGCCGGCATGCTGGCGCACTGTCCTTGCCCGTGCTCCGCGACATTACTCTGCTCTGTATGCGCTGAAAACCGCATAGTCTTAGCCTGGGCATCATCTGTATGAATTGCACCTTGAAAATGAGTAAGACCCTGAACCGCCACTGTGTTATAGCAGACAGGAAAATCGAACGAGGCTCCCCATGACCGAGTTTTCGGACGACACCATGTGGCAGGCAGTGGTTGACTGTGATTCCGCATATGACGGAAAATTCTTCTATGGCGTAAAAACTGTGGGCGTATACTGCCGCCCTTCATGCAGATCTAAAACGCCTCGGCGAAAAAATGCCGTGTATTTTATGACAGAAGAAGAAGCCGTGCACGCAGGATTTCGCCCCTGCAAGCGATGCCGACCAGAACTTTGCGGACAAGCGCCTGTGGCGGGCCTTGCCGCGCAGGCCAAAAAGCTTATGGACGATCACTACGGCGAACGCACACTGCTGATGGCTGAGCTGAAAAAGCTGGGCGTTACGCAAAGCCATCTGGCTGCCATATTCAGGCAAAAGTATGGCATGCCCCCCACGCGTTATCTGGCCAGCATACGCGAGCAGCAGGCCAAAAAAATGCTCGCCGCGACAGACACGCCTATCATTGATGTCGCTGCCGCCATTGGTTTTGCCAGCTTGGCAGCATTTTATGCGTTTTTTAAAAAACAGGCAGGCACGACGCCGCATAGATTTCGTGTGCAATCAAAATCACAAGTGGCGTGAACCCATAGAGGAAACGCGTTCTGACGAGAATATGCGCGTGTGTTTTGTACAAAAATGGAGATGCTTGATGAAAAACATGGCGTTTTACACCTTCCCCATCGGCAAGATCGGCATAGCTGCGGACGACGGTGGCATATGCGGGGTGTTTTTCAGCACCGAGGCCCCACCTGAAGGCTTTGAACAGGTGGAAACTCCCATGATCAAAAAAGCCGCAGAGCAGCTTGGCGAATATTTTGAAGGCAAGCGCAAGGAATTCGACCTCCCCTTGCACCTGGGCGGCACAGAATTTCAGGCCACCGTGTGGCGGGCCCTGATGACCATTCCTGCTGGCGAAACCCGTAGTTACAAAGACATTGCGCTAATGGTGGGCAACCCAGGCGCAAGCCGCGCGGTGGGGATGGCCAACAACCGCAATCCTGTTGCCATTATTGTGCCCTGCCATCGTGTCATCGGACAGGACGGAAGCCTGACGGGGTATGCGGGGGGGCTTGCCATAAAGCAGTATCTGCTGGACCATGAAAAAATCTGGCAGCCAGCCAGAACTGAAAAAACGCATGAGCAATACAAGTTATTTTGAATATGGCGAAAAAGAAAAGCATTGGCTCAGGTCGCGTGATCCTGCGCTGTCTGCCGCCATGGATGAAATCGGGCATATTCACCGTGAGGTGCAGCCCGATTTGTTCAAGGCGCTTATAAACGCCATTGTCGGCCAGCAGATATCCACAAAGGCCCACGTGACCATCTGGAACAGGATGCAGGAGCGCTTTGCCCCCATCACTCCAGAAAACTTTGAAAATCTGCGAGCGGAAGATATACAGACCTGCGGTATTTCCATGCGCAAGGCCCTGTATATCAAAAGCATTGCCGACGCCGTCAAGGACGGCGGGCTTGACCTGACACTTCTGCCAGCCATGACGGATGCAGAAATAAGCGCAAGCCTTGTGCAACTGAAAGGCATTGGCATTTGGACGGCAGAAATGCTGATGATTTTTTCAATGCAGCGCCCGGACGTCCTGAGCTGGGATGATCTGGCCATACAGCGCGGTCTGCGCATGCTGTACAGGCACCGCACGATTACGCCCAAACTTTTTGCAAAGTATAAAAAGCGCTATTCGCCCCATGCCTCTGTTGCCAGCCTGTATCTTTGGGCCATTGCGGGCGGAGCCTGCGCCAGCCTGAAAGACTGCGCGCCAGTAAAAAACAGGGGCGCAAAATCCAGATAATGCCGTGTCACACGCTGCGCCGGTCGTTCAGTACGAACAACCAGGCTTGATGCCGCGACTGTCGTGATGCGCCATACCAGAAAGCGGGTCGGGCCAGAAATACATTCATAGGGAAGCACTGATTAAAGAGCCTTTTGGAAACGCGCAGTTGTTTCGTTTGGCAAGGCGCGATCTTTTTTTGAAGCAGGAGTGGACTCTTCCGTCCTCGACTGTTTCAAAAAAAGTGAAGCAACGCCGCCAAACGAAATAAATCAGCGTTCCCTTAGCCCGGCCCGCTTTCTGGTCAGAACGTTGTGCACAGTAAGACGCCGTGCCTACCAGCCATTATGGTGAATTTTTTCCACCTTGTAGCGATCGACTTTGCTGAAAGGCTGCGCAGGGTGCCCCACCACGACCAGGGCCATCACATTGATGTCCGCAGGGATTTTCAGCAAGTGGCGGATGGGCTCCACTCTGTCTTCAATGGGGTGCATGCCGCACCATACCGTGCCCAGGTTTTTTCCACGCGCCGCCAGAAGCATGTTTTCCAATGCGGCTGTGCAGTCCTGCTGCCAAAAACCTGCTTCTTTGGCTTCAGCGGGGTTGGCGCATACGATTATGGCCAAAGGCGCATGGGCTGCCATCTTGGCATAGGGGTGCAGTTCGGCGATTTTTGCGAGCAAAGCTTTGTCACGCACAACCACAAAATGCCAAGGTTGGCGGTTATGCGCGCTGGGGGCCGCCATGGCTGCGCGCAAAAGGGTTTCCAGATCAGCTTCACTGACGTCTTCATTGGTAAATTCACGGATGCTGCGACGGGTAAAAATGGCTTCTAAAACGTCCATAGTGATCTCTCCTGCAATAACCTGCGTATGTATTAGAGCATTTTACCTTTGAAACATGAAACATCTCAAAGGTAGTCTGGCCTAGTATACACAGTTTTGGATGAAAGAAAAAGCATGCAAAACAGCCGCGCGCCGGGGACAGGTATCCACGGCGCGCGGTTATTGTATGTAGAAACCCCCCCGCTAGGCGGGGGGTTCCGTAAAGCTTAAAGCTTTAAGCACGTCAGCAAAACTCCTTTTGATTTGTTACAACAACTTGCGGTCTGGCAACTGCAAAAGAAACAAATCAAAAGGAGGTCACAATGGGTGACGCAAAAAGTTTAGCTCACACAAAGTGGAACTGTAAATATCACATCGTCTTTGCCCCCAAATATCGCAGACAAGTATTTTATGGAGAGAAAAGGCGAGCGGTAGGTGATATTTTGCGTAAGCTGTGTGAGTGGAAAGATGTAAAAATACTAGAAGCAGAATGCTGCCCTGACCATATCCACATGCTGCTTGAGATACCCCCGAAAATAAGTGTGTCGAGTTTTATGGGGTACTTAAAAGGTAAAAGTAGTTTAATGCTCTATGAGCAATTTGGCGATCTCAAGTTTAAATACCGCAGCCGTGAGTTTTGGTGTCGTGGGTTTTATGTAGATACCGTGGGTAAAAATACTGCAAAAATTCAAGACTATATAAAGAAACAACTGGACAGGGATAAGCTCGGTGATCAGTTGAGCCTTCCATACCCTGGAAGCCCGTTTACGGGCCGCAAGTAACAGAAATGCAAATGTCAGATCGTGCATGCGCCTGCTAGGGCGCAGCTGGTAAGAGAGCCTTACAGGCGCATATGAAAAACCCCCGGCTATGCCGGGGGATATTTATTATAAATAGTCTTGCCGAACAACACTGTCTGCGCCTGTTGCGCTGATTCGCTTTTGCGGCAGTGCGGCACGCGTCCTTGACAGAGTACCTACGCCTAGCTCATGTCCCAGTTGGGGTACATGGTCCATATGCCGCAGGGGCAAATGCCTTCACAGATGCCGCAGCCTATGCACCGGGCAGGATCAGACACGTATTCAAAACCATTTTCATCCTGCTTGCGGTCAATGGCTTTCTCCGGGCAGGATTTGAGGCACATCTTGCAGTCACGGCACGATCCGCAACTGATGCAGCGGTTGTGTTCGTCCTGCGGGCTGGGCAGATCTTTGTCATGACATTTGGCAAAGTAGGCCGTGTGCAGCCGGGTTGACGGAACAAGGCGCTTTTCTGTGGGCGTATAGCTTTCGCCGCGCATCCAGGCGTCAGCGGAAAGGGCCGCCTCACGTCCTGTGCCAATGGCATGCACCAGAAGACCAGGCTTGATAACGTCGCCAACGGCGAAGACGCCATCCATAACGCTCAGGTCTGGCTTGGGCACAAGCCATTCACGGAATTTTTCAAGTCCTTCGGGCAGGAAGGAAAGGTCAGGCGACTCGCCCACGGTGATAATGACCATCTCACCAGGAATAAGCCTGCCCTCCTGCGTGATAAGGCCCTTGTCCGTGATTTCCTTGGTTTGCACCGGCCACACAAGCTTGCCGCCCAAAGCTTCAATCTGCTCAATTTCATGAGCAAAAGCGGCAGGCTTCTGCACATCGACACAGGTAACCAACTTGGCTCCGGAGGCATAGGCTCCTGCCGCCGCGTCCATACCCGCATTGCCACAGCCGATAACAATGACGTTTTCCGGCACCCTGGGGGCCTTGCCCTTGTTGACGGCCTTGAGAAAATCGATGCCAGCCACGATTTTTTCGTGTCCCGGCCAGGGGAAGATGCGGGGGACATGGCCACCCGTGGCCACAATAAGGGCGGTGTGTTTTTTGCGAAGTTCCGCAAATTTTTTGGCGTCAACAGTGCAGTTGTTTACAAAATGCACGCCCAGGTCTTCAATACGCTTGAGTTCTTTCTGCAGCAGATCATGGTTCAGTCGGGCACGCGGTATGACCTGTTCAAGCTTGCCGCCCATGACGGCGTCAGCCTCGTACACGGTGACGTCATGCCCCATGCGGGCCAGCTGCCATGCCGCTGTAAGCCCACCCACGCCGCCGCCGATGACGCCAACATGTTTGCCGGTACGCTTTTTTTCCTTGGGCACTTTAATATCTGCCGAGCAGGAACCGAGCGCGCCAATCTGCACCGGGCTGTCCAACTGCGAGCGCGTGCAACTCTGCATGCAGGGGTTGGGGCACACGCTGCCGCAGACAGAACCCGGAAAGGGCGTATAATCCAGCACCAGACGATAGGCTTCGTCCACCCTGCCCTCGCGCAGCAGGTTAAAACGCACCTGACTGGGAATGGAGGCCGGGCAGTTGAATTCGCAGGGAGCGGCGTAACGCGCGTTTTCCCACAGGGGCACGCGCTGGCGATAGTCGCCACGCGCCACGAGCCCATTGACCGCAAAATCGTCCGGCGCCACATCGCTGAAGATACCGTCAGCAATCCATTCTTTTGCGCGGAACTGCCCTATGCCGGGCATTCCTTCATGATCGCGCTCTTCAAAAGGCAGGGGGGTTATTTTTTTCCAATGCTTCCAGATGGAGAGTTCCTTGCGCAGCCGGGGCTTGTCGATGGCGGTCAGAAAGTCGTCCAGTCCGGCTTCAAGCCAGGCAATGTCAGCGTCATCAATGGCGCTGACGCACACTTCGTGAGGCAGATGCCCCACCGGGCCGCGAAAATACACAACGCCGCCCACCATGCCAACGCACGGGCGCTCACCCAGAATGGAGGGCATGGTCTGGCTTTCATAGCCGCAAACCACAGCTTTGCCGCCGCCCATAAATTCGAAGGAAAAGCTGCCCACGCTCTTGAGAACCCACAATTCGGGGGCCGAATATACTGGGTCATGCTTCATGAGCGAGCCGGAACGCGTGCCCGCACGCCCGCCTATATACACTACACCCGCTGCGGCACAGTGCGCCGCCGTGTCGCCGGCGTCTCCGCGCACAGTAATGCGGCCGCCCGCGTTGAGCCAGCCCACATCAGCGGGGGCGGAACCTTCAACCAGAACTTCAGTGTCGGGCAGGCACATGGAGCCAACCCGCTGGCCGGGATTGTTCACGGTGAACGTGAGCTTTTTGCCGTCCTTGTTCCACAGGGGCCCGCCAATATCGTGCTGCCCCGATGCCTCGATATAAAAATTCGTCTCGCCCTTTTCCACTGCGGCCTCAATGGCCAACAGAAGATCCTGGGTGGACATCCTCTCGTGATTTTGCAGTGTAGTTACGCGCAACATACTGTCATCCTCATGCAAAGTGCTAGCAGGCATACTGAATGCCCAGTTTGTCGGCCACGGATCTGTCTGTGGCTACCAGCGCATCTGAACGTCCGACCGGCATGGAGCTGTTGCCCACAGGGGCCAGCAGCTTACGCAGCTCGGCGTCAAAGGCCAGCATGTAGTCCACAATATTTTGCGCGCCCCTGTCCACGTCAAGACGTTTGACCAGACGCGGATCCTGGGTGCAGATGCCCGTGGGACACTTGCCAGTATTGCAGGCGTTGCAACGCCCCTGCTCGTTGCCAACGCAGCCGAGCAGCTGAATGAGTATTTTGCCGATAATAACGCCATTGGCTCCGAGACAGATCATCTTGAAAGCGTCGGCTGCGGCGTTGCCTGAAAGGCCGATGCCGCCGCCCGCCCACAAAGGAATCTGCCCCTGCAGCCCCTGAGCCACGGCTGCCTGGTAGCAGTCGCGCAGCTTGGAGACGATGGGATGGCCCGTATGCTCCAGCGACACCTCGTTGGCAGCGCCCGTGCCGCCCTGAATGCCGTCGATGAAAAAACCGCCGCAAATCTTGTAGGGATCGCGCAGCAGGTTGTTGTAAACGGAAACAGACGTGGCCGAGGCTGCGCACTTGATGGCCACTGGTACACGAAAACCAAAAGCCGCATTGAGCGAAAGGTGCATTTTCTGCACCGACTCTTCAATGGAATACAGGCCCTGATGGTTCGGCGGCGAATGCAGGGTGGCCCTGGGTACGCCACGGATGGCCTGAATATGCGGCGCAACCTTGGCTGCGGGCAGCAGGCCGCCGTCGCCCGGTTTGGCTCCCTGGCCTATCTTGATGAGCACGCCCGCCGGGTCTGTTTTCATGCGGGGCATGGCCCTGATAATGCGGTTCCAACCGAAGTGGCCGGAGGCAATTTGCAGGATCATGTACTTCAGCTGTTCAGATTCCAGCAACTTGCTCGGCATGCCGCCTTCACCAGAACACATCCGCACGGGCATACCGCATTTTTCGTTCAGGTAGGCCGTGGCAACGGCAATGGCTTCCCAGGCTCTGGTGGACAACGCGCCAATGCTCATATCACTGAATATGGCCGGGTATACCCAGTTTACCGTAGGAGTGCGATCGGTAAGCACAAGGCTTGAGCCCTCGACGCGCAAGGGCAGTTCCTGCGCCAGCATGACGCGGCCCAGGGGTGAACGTATGTCAAAAGTATGCCGCTCCGAATCCAGGGCGGGGTCTGTCATCTGGCTTATGCGGCCCACAACAATGGAATCAAGCGTGCGGGGCATGGCAAGATTGCTGCGCCCGCCGCGCTTGATGGGCCCATGGCTGCGCGCCAGCAAGGGAAAACGCTGATCAATATTGCGTACAGGGCGAATCGCGCTGTTGGGGCATATTTTTTCGCACATGCCGCAGCCAACGCAGGCATGTTCGATGCTGGGCTTCTGCGAAATGACGGGCCGGGCCATATGCTCTTGTGAAGGATCGGGAAATGCCTTGCGCGAAAGCGTCACGCTGCGGCGCATCATGGTCACTTCAATGGCATTGAATGTACAGGCGGCCACGCAGGAACCGCACATGGTGCACATTTCCGGACGGTAGTCTATCTTCCAGCGCAGATCGTTGACGCTGACATCCTGAGTTTTTACTGATTCCATCTTTGCACCGCCAGATCGTTGTCAATGACCACCATTTCCCTTTCGTTGGGGTAGATGTCTTCCGCCACATTACGGTTAGGCATAATGGCATTGAGGCCACACACTTCTGAAGCTATGGCCACCATATCCTTATCATGACCGACCACCACAGGGCGAAGCTTTTTGGAGTCGCAGCAGGTCATCATCTTGCCGTCGGGCAGCAGGGCGATAATGGTATTGGGCCCGTTGATCTCAAGGTGGGCAAGAGATTCGCGGATAAGACCCAGCACCTTGCTGTCGGCGCGCTGTTCGGCTTCCACAAAAGGCAGGGGCGTGATGACATGCTTGTAGTACCGGATGGGCCATTCAAGCTCGTGCAGCACATAGTGCAAAGTGTAAAGAAAGTTCTGCGAGTCGGATTCAAAGCCTATATAGCCTCTGTGCAGGGCTTTCTGAAACTCTTTGTTCTTGGTGAAAAAGGTGTTTTCACCGTTGGCGCAGAGGGTGTACCCCTGAAGGAAGAAAGGATGGGCCGCATAGCGCACAATGGCGTAGTTGGTGTTCTGTCTGCACTGCGTGACGATGTTTCGCGCGGTGAGACGGCCATCATCGTTCCAGAGACGAAAGTATGTGGCGATATCAGCCGGGTCGCCGATTTCTTTCAGTGTCAGCACGTCGGGCCAGAAGGAATACACAAAGCCGTTGCCGTCTTTTTCAAGCAAGGTGCGCAACTCAAGTCGCGTGTCAAGCAGGAGGTCTTCACGTTCAGCCTGACTACGGTAGCGGTAGATCTCGGGATACTCGTAGTTGCGAAAGACGTAGCGCGGCATGGCCTCAATCTTCAGACCGGGCTTTTTGTCCACTTCCGGCACCCACTGGGCCACCTGCACAAAACCTTTTTCTTCCATGAAATCGTTGGCAAGTTGCACGCCCTGAGGAGTACAGGCCAAAGAAAGCAAAGGCTTATCCTTATAGTGGCTGAACACGCCCTCAAGGTCCTGCATGACCATGGCGAAGCCGGAGTTATCGTGTCCTTCCTGTTGTGGCAACATGAGATTGAGCGCCACTGAGGGGGGCACTGGCGTCTTGCTCTTGATAGAGCCTATTCTGCACATATCTGTAACCTCGGTAAAAAGCGTCACGGAAAGACCGGTCCGCAATACGCGGCGACCGCAACACTGATGTACCCGCAATGGGGAGGCGCCAATTGAAAGCTCTATTGGGCGCAAAGGCACAACCAAAGAGCGGTGAGCGAAATTCGGTTTCTACAGCCTTGGGGAGACCGGGCAATCCGATGGATTGACGAAACCATGCTGGCGGGCAATTTCGGTCACTGTCACAGGGGGGAAAATGACCTTGCTACAAACGCCAATGATAAGCAAGAACTTACAGGGGATAATTTTAAAAAATTCTTTTCCCATCCGATCCGGCTCGTTGCGCCAAAGCGACTCAGTCTTTTTCGCAGCCTGCAGCTAGCCGCAAATTGTAACCATAGTTTGATGTGAAAATACGCATGAAGAACATTGGAACGCTCAATAAAAAGATGCGCCGGGTGCCTCACAAAAAGACTTCCGGCGCATCTTGCCTCAACATTATATGAGACTTTCCCTAATCGCGTTACATCTCACTGTGAACAGGGTTTGAAGAGGCGTCCGCCCCGGCGAAAATGGCTTTTTTCAAACTGTCATTGGACAAGGCCGCCAGCTTTGCCACAACGTCCTGGTCAAAGCCCGGATCGCGCTTGAGCAACGTGATAGCCTCCTGCGGATCCATGCCCGCCCGGTAGGAACGCGGGCTGACCATGGCGCAAAAAGCGTTGACCACGGCCAGAATGCGCGCGTTGGGCGTGATGTCGTCGCCTCGCAGCTTACGCGGCTGGCCGGTGCCGTCAAGCCGCTCTCCCATCTGGTAAACGGCATCGGGCACTGGCAGGCCGAACTGCAAATCCTGCAATACCCTGTAGGCGTATTCTGGCGCCCGCATGACTTCGCTCTGCTCTTCCGGGGTAAGCTTGCCCGTCTTGGTCAGCAGCTGGTGAGGCACAAAAATCTTGCCTACCTGAGAAAGGCGGGCCGCGAGGCGCAGTGTATCTTTATTTTCATTGGAAAGATCCATGGTTGTGCACAGAAGGTCCACGACCTGCTCCATTTTCTGCGAATGCCCAATAAGGTTCACATCCACGCTTTCAATGGCGCGCACCAAGGCTGCAGTACTGCTGGCCTGCCGCTCGCGGGCGGCCTCTGCCCTGCGCCGGAATTCCGTGATGTCCTGAAAAATGCCCACGCATCCGCCTGAAACAGGCGATTCCATCTGCAGCCTGTCTTCAAAGGGAAAAAGCGTTACCCGGTACAAACGGGATCCCTGCGGCTGATCGAGCGATATCTCTATACTGCCTTCGGTCTTGTTGGCCGCCACCGTAGTCATGCCTTCCAGCAAGGTTGCGGCTGCGTCAGGCGGCAGCAGGTCAGCAACGCCGCAGCCAGCGATATCTTGTTCAGTCTTTCCGACGATGGCGTTAAAGGCAGGATTGCACATCTGTACCTGCCCCTGGCTGTTGATCATCAGCAGGCCCGCCTGGAGTGAGGCGTTTACGCTGTCCAGCATAAGCTTTTGCTGGCGTATGAGGAGGTAGAGGCGCAGAAAATGATTGGCGGTTGTACGATAGGCGCGCCCAGCTATGCTGGCCCACACAAAGGCAAACAGCAGGGCTGTGCCCAGGCTGCCGAGAATGCCGAGCCCGTAAATCTGATGGGCCTGATTCTTCAGCACCGCGTCAACTTCACTGGCAGGAACTTCCAGAACGACCCACCAGTCGAGCCCGCTGACATAACTGCCCAGGGAGTACACTTCGCCCTGTTCCCCAATACCCGGTCTGCGCTTGAACGTGAGGCTGCTTTTATCCATTTGCGCCGTTGTCGGGAGCAGCTCTGCCTTGCCGCCACGCAGGCTGATGGCCTGTATGGCGTTGCCTTCACTCTGCACAATGCAGGGACGGATTTCCCGATGCTGCTCCTGGCTCAACGACAGAAAGGACACCAGAGTCCTGTCCACGGGAATTGTGGCCAGCAGAGCCGCAACAGGTTTGGTGCTGCCCTGCCCCAGGACTTCGTAGAGCGGATCAACCATGTCGATGACAAGATTCTGCCCAAGAGCGCGCACAGGCCCGAAGGACAGAACCTTGTCGGTCACCGCTTCGCGTACCAGTTCCGCCTGCATTTCCGTTAAGGGATTATCATGCTCCTGCGCAACCAGGGGTTGGCCATTGGGCATGACAATACGGGCTGCCGTCCATTGCCTGCTGCGGACAAAATCACGCAGAAGGTCTTGCATATAGGGCAGTTGCTCGGCCAGCGAGTGCAGGGCCTCGTCACTGCTTGATTCCGCATCGGGAGCCGTCAGCCTTGTGGCGCCGTCAGGCCCGAGGTTTGATACATCGACAGCGAAAAGCCGGAACATTTCAGCCGAACTGATAAAACGCGACTGTTCTGCAAGGCCATTGTGCCATGAATGGATGGCCTCAAGGGACTTGTCCATCCAGACCTGCTCCATGTCGCGCTGATTATTCAGGATTTCCTGCGTGACATTTCTGATCTGAAGCGTGCACAACACATACGCCACAGCGGCGGCCACGGTGAAAAGCGCCAGACTGACCGCTGCAATTACGGCTTTTTTCAGGCGGTACTTGCTGGCCACGCTTTGGGCGTCCATTTCCTGCATCTTCATAATGTTACCTACTTTACTTTGCGACCTTTAAGGTGCGCCCAGCGGCCCACTTCATTCACCGAATATTGCGGACTGTATTGCCTGATCCGGCTGTGGGACAAAACGGCATTACTGAGATTATCAAGTATATAGGCGTCGCCGTCCATATATACAGCCAGAACGGCGTGCGCCAGGTTTCGCACGGTATCGCGAACGACCACGATGCGCATGTTTTCGCGCGGTATGCCCAGCTCTTTAAGCGTGAAATATTTGACTATTGCGTAATCTTCACAATCGCCGGATTTTTTCAGAAACTCTGCCGGTATGGCCCAGTAATCCTCAACGCCCCAGTTAACGATATCTTCCTTGTAGGGCCAGGTATTCCAGAATGCGTTGACATAGCGCAGAAGCTCCATGGGACTCTTGCCTTGCGCTTTTTCCTTAAAGCTGTCCCAGGTGACATTTTTTTTAAAATATTTGCCTGGAATAAAAATGGGGTCTTTTGCATTGCGTTTAAGCAGGTCAAGCCAGTTTGGCAAGGAAGACAACGGCCGTTTAAACTCCACTGTGCCAAAAAGCTGCACCTTGGCGCCGGACGTGCCGGGCTTTATGTCTGCAGGTTCGGCAGGCGGCTTTGACGCCGCATCCGGGGCAAGTGCGGACGCCTCGCCCCTAACGTCTGACGGAGCTTCCTCACCTGACGCGGCATCCCCAAGGGCAGTTTTATCCGTATCCGCGCCCACATCCGCGAGAGAAGCACTGCGTTCATCCTGCGTGGCAGCAAGCGCGTCACCCGCTGCTGCATCTTCTTCAAGCGGCGGCGTGGGGCTTTCTATCTCTGTCTGGGCAGATCGTTGGACGGAAGGACGCGGCGGAACCTGCCTGTTGGGCTGATGCTGCGGAGCGGGCTCAAGCTGGTCAACCCTGTCAAACGTTGTCGTTATGGGACGGTCTGGGGCGTAATCGTCGCCAACAAGTCCGCCGGCAACAAGCACCGTGCCCGCGCGCGGCCCTGCATTGGCGGCCGCAGGGGTAAAGTGCCGCCAGGCAAAGGCCGCCAGCAGAAATACCACTGCCACAGACAGGGTTATTATCAGGGAAATACGCAGTCGACGTTTATTTTTCATGTAGGGATGTTACGGTGGGGTTGCACTAAAATGTCGGCTTTTTTTGTAAACTATATTGTACTGGTTGTCGCGTCCAGATGCAAAAACGGCTTTCGCCGTTGAAACTCGGCGCTTGCTTGAGTCTTCTGGCGCATACGGCGGCATCTTTGCATTGGACCTATACCCCGCCGATGGTATAGATTTTTTCGGCTGCACACGGTTGCGGGTCAGATTCACTGTAATCCTGAACAACACAGAAAGCATGGCGGAGAAAAAATATGAACACGTTTGATGTAGTCATTATTGGCGGCGGCCCTGGTGGGGCAAAAGCCGCCCACGTTCTGGCCCATGGCGGCGCAAGCGTCGCCCTTGTTGAAAGTGCCCACTGGGGCGGCGTGTGCCTGAACTGCGGCTGCATACCCACAAAGATGTTGCTGGGCGCTACCGCCCCCAAAGGGCTGCTGCGCGGCCTCGAGCGCCAGCGTGTGGCCAAAGGCGCCATTGATATAGATTACGACGCATTGCAAAAGCGTATTCAGCGGTTTACGCGAGGTTCCGCTCAGACTTTGGCCAAGGGGCTTGAGCAGGCTGGAGCGGTTTTGTTCAATGGACGTGGCCGCTGCGCTGGCCCACACCTTGTGGAAATTCTTGACGCAGACGGCGCTGTCAGCGCTACCCTTGAGGCCCGTCATATTATTCTGGCCACGGGTTCGCGCTCTGCGGCTTTTCCCGGGCTTAGCCCCGATCATGACTCCGTGCTGGACAGCACGGACATGCTTGCCATACCCGCAGTGCCTGAAAGCCTTATTGTCGTTGGCGCAGGAGCCATTGGCCTGGAAATGGCCGATTTTTTCAACGCCATGGGGTGCAAGGTAACGATAGTGGAAGCCGCTTCACACATTGCCCCCACTGAAGATACCGATATAGGCGCCGAGATGCAAAAGCTTCTCGGTAAAACGGGCATTACCTGCATCTGTGGGGTCAAGGCATCCTCGTTGCTCACCCGTGACGGTCAAGCAGTGCTCACCCTTGAAGACGGCAGGGAGCTGCGGGCTGAAAAAGCCCTTGTGGCTGTGGGCCGGACGCCCAATACTGACAGTCTTTGCGCTGAAAAAGCCGGATGCACATTAACTTCGCGCGGTTTTGTGAGCGTTAACGAATATCTCATGGCCGCTCCCGCCGTATATGCCATTGGCGACGTTAATGGGCAGACCCTGCTGGCCCATGCCGCCGAACATCAGGGCGACTACGTCGCACGGCATATTCTTGAGAAAGACCCTGATTCTTACGCATCCGGCCCTGTGCCTTCATGCGTTTACGGCAGCCTTGAAATCATGCGGGTGGGCATGACGGAACGTCAGGCCCTGGCGGAAGGCGGCGAAGTTATGGTGTCTCGCGCTCAGTTGATGTCCAATGCCATCGCTCAGGCAGGCGGAGATGCCTGCGGATTTGTAAAAATCCTATGGCGTAATGGCTCAATTGTGGGAATCGCCGCATTGGGACACGGCGTTTCCCACCTTGTGACCGTGGCCCAGCTGTTGCTGATCGGCCAGTATTGCGAGGAACGCCTGCACTCCTTCATGTTCGCACATCCAACTCTGGATGAAATTTTACACTCGGCTCTGGAAGCCCCACGCCAGGCAATTGGCTAATATCTTAAACACGTATTGCTTCAGCGGCGTCTCGATTTTATGTTGCGGCATTTGTCTTGTTAAATCGTGACGTCGCTAAAGCTATTTTGTGTTCGTGCGCATTTTGTAGACCCAAAAACCTTGTCAGACGCAGTTAAGTTGGAGTAACTATTTCCCCGCCAAAAAATCAGAGTGGTTTTTTATAGCGTAATCCTGACCCATCCCCCACAAGGAGAACGATGATGTCCTACGTGCAACGTGTTATAAGCAATCTTCAAGACAGATATGCCTATGAACCCGTATTCCTTCAAGCTGTACAAGAAGTGTTGCATAGTTTGCAGCCCGTATTGGACAAAAATCCTCATTATGAGCGCAATAAAATTCTGGAGCGCATTGTCGAACCTGAGCGCACCATTTCTTTTAGAGTGCAGTGGGTTGATGATAACGGTCAGGTACAGGTTAACAAAGGCTTTCGTGTTCAGTACAACTCTGCCATTGGCCCCTACAAAGGTGGCCTGCGTTTTCACCCCAGCGTGAACCAGGGAATTTTGAAATTTTTGGGTTTTGAGCAGGTTTTCAAAAATTCGCTCACAGGGCTCGCCATCGGCGGCGGCAAGGGCGGCGCGGATTTTGACCCCAAGGGCAAATCTGAAATGGAAATTATGCGCTTCTGCCAGGCTTTTATGAGTGAGTTGTTCCGGCATATCGGGGCTACCATTGACGTGCCCGCTGGCGACATGGGCGTGGGCGGCCGCGAAATAGGCTATCTTTACGGTCAGTACAAGCGCCTTACCTGCAGTTACGAAGGTGTGCTTACGGGCAAGAATCTGCTTTTTGGCGGATCATTGGCGCGTACTGAAGCCACGGGATACGGGGCGGTTTACTTTGCGCAGAGCATGCTCGACGCCAGAGGAAAAAGCCTTGAAGACAGAACATGCGTGGTTTCCGGCGCTGGCAATGTGGCCATCTATTGCTGCGAAAAGCTCTATCAGGTCGGCGCCAAGCCCGTCACCGTGTCTGATTCACGCGGGATGATTCATGATCCTGAAGGGATCAAGGTTGACGTGCTCAAGCAGGTCAAAGAAGTTGAGCGCGCGTCCTTGAGCCGCTATGCGGAGATCGTCCCTTCCGCCGTGTACACCCCGACAAGCGGCTACCCTGAAGGGCGCAATGCCGTGTGGTCCGTACCCTGCTTTGCGGCCTTTCCCTGCGCGACCCAGAACGAGCTGAACCTTGAAGACGCCAAGGCTCTGCTCGCCAATGGCTGCCAGTGTGTGGCTGAAGGCGCAAACATGCCCTCCACCCTGGACGCCATGCATGCATTCCTTAAGGCCGGCATTTGTTACG
Source organism: Desulfovibrio sp. 86 (assembly GCF_902702915.1). Lineage (NCBI taxonomy): Bacteria > Pseudomonadati > Thermodesulfobacteriota > Desulfovibrionia > Desulfovibrionales > Desulfovibrionaceae > Desulfovibrio > Desulfovibrio sp. 86. The sequence continues at coordinate 45,921 of NZ_LR738849.1, forward strand.
GCCCCGCCAAGGCGGCCAATGCGGGCGGTGTTGCCACCAGCCAGCTTGAAATGGCCCAGAATGCCAGCATGCAAAGCTGGTCCTTTGAGGCGGTGGACAACAAGCTCCGCCAAATCATGAATAATATCTACATGAGCGCCGCTGAAACGGCAGCGGAATTCGGCGTGCCCGGCAACCTTGTTGTTGGCGCGAACATCGCGGGCTTCTGCAAGGTGGCTGATGCTATGGTGGCACAGGGCGTCTAGCAGCCTGCCCCCATCGCACGTACTGCAAAAAGCCGGAGGCCTCACGGGGCTTCCGGCTTTTTCTGTGCGCCCTTAAACTGCTTTGTGGGGGCGACCCTTATGCAAAAGGGTAGCCTCCCCCACGCCCCCACCCCCTAAAACTCTTATTGTGCCTTGGTAAATACAATGGCTTTTCTGTTAGAGCATTTTGCTTTTGAACCACTCCGTGTTTCAACGCATCATTCTGGCGAAAAACGTGGTTTTCTCCAGAATCCACGCCACTTCGTGGCGGCTGCCGCCTTCGCGTCAGCAGAGCAATTTCAAAGTGAAATTGCTCTAGGGGCGCAGTGTTTTTTTGATGATTTCAAGGCCGCGTGAAATTTCTTCATGCGTCAGGTGCGAATAGCCAAGAATTATCTCGTTGGCATGGCTGCCGTCACCATTCAGGGAATAGCGTTCCACCGGATACACCTTCACGCCCCTGGCATAAAGCGTTTCCGTCACTGCATCTGAAAACGCAATGTCTGCAAAGCTGGCCACAAGATGAAGGCCCGTCGCCTGCCCTCTGACTGTCACCGCCCCGCCAAAAGTTTTTGCCAGGCATTGCAGCAAATGATTCCTTTTACGGGCGTAGATTTTCTTCATTTTCCAGATATGCCGCTCAAGCTCGCCCTTGCTGATGAATGCTGCAAGCGCATATTGCGACAGGGCATCGGTATGCACATCCATATATCTTTTTTCTCTTCTCCAGTCGTCCATCATGCTCTCTGGAATGAGCGCAAATCCGAGGCGTAAGGCCGGGGAAAGAATTTTACTGAAAGATCCCAGATAGATCACCATTTCAGGATCAAGTTCATAAAGCGCACTTGTGGGCGCGCCCTCATAGCGAAACTCGCTGTCGTAATCGTCTTCAACCACGGCGCAGGACATTTCGCGGGCAAAGCGCACAAGGGCCTGACGCCGCTGAATGGGTAAAATCGCGCCCAGGGGGTATTGATGAGATGGGGTCGTATACACAAAAGCCACGTCTGCCCCTGGCGCTGCAAGAAATTTCTGCAAGGCCGACACATCCATACCCTGTGCATCCACGCCAACACCTTGTACGCGCAGTCCAGCGCGGTTCACTACCGCCGCCATCCCAGTATGCGCGGGATCTTCCACAAAGACGACGTCACCCTTTTTGCGCAGCAAGCGGGCAACAAGGCTCAGCCCCTGGGTTGAACCCGAGGTTATCATGACACGGCGCGGTGACACCTTGATTCCCCGCATCCTGAAAAGATACGCCGCGATGGCCTCACGCAATTCCCATACGCCTTCCGCCTCGCCATAGCGGAAAGAAGTTGAAGGCAATGATTCGGAGACGCGTGCGTAAATTTTCGCCCATTCCTTTTTGGGGAAAGCCTCCAGATCCGGGATGCCTGAGCGAAAACTGATATGCGCGCTGTGCTGCCCTTCGCCCGAATGACGCTCGTCAGCACAAATCCGGGCTGGAGCATCAGCGACAGACGTTCGCGCCATGACGACAATACCCCGCGCAACCGTTGTGCCCGATCCCTGGCGGGTTTCCAGATAGCCTTCGGCAATCAACTGGTCATAGGCCTCCAGAACGGTGCTTCGAGCAATGTCCAGATCTTTGCCAAGCGCCCTGCTGGACGGCAGCCTTTCACTTTCGCGCAACATACCAGAAAGAATAAAGAATTTAATTTTTTCATACAACTGCCGCGAGACAGGCACCCTGCTTTTTTTGTCTGGCGTGAACCACATATGTTCTCCTGAAAAAGTGGTCTGGCAATATTCGGCAAAAAGTGGATCTGTTAAATACCATTTTTCATCAATATATGCAGATCTGGCAGAGAGCAAGAAGTCTCATGGCAGTGGCCAAAATTCAGCCATTGAAAAACTGCAAGGCAATCAACAACTATGTCAGGTGAAAATGGACAGACAGATGGAAGCGTACTGCTACCTTGCCATGGCAATGATCATTGCTGGCAGCGCGGTTGTGGCGGGCAAGATAATTGTTTCGGACATCCCAATTTTTCTTGGCGCAGAGCTGGGCATTGCCTTCAGCCTGCCATTTCTGCTTTTTCCCGCACTGCGTCGCCGTAAAGCACCGTGGCCCTCAGACCGTAAAACACACATGATTCTTTTTGGCCAGGGACTTTGCGGCGTTGTACTTTACCGTGTTTTCATGTTCTGGGGGTTACAGCACACCTCAGCAACGACGGCGGGTCTCATTGGCAGCACGGCCCCGGTGCTTATAGCTTTTCTGGCGGTACTGCTGTTGCGCGAAAAGCTGCCCGGTTCCCGGCTTGCGGGTGCGGCATGTGTTTCCATAGGCATCATTGCCATGAACATCATGCCATTTCTTGAAAATGCAGCGGAGGCCGGGGCCACCCTGCTTGGGAATTGTCTTGTGCTGGCGGCGATCCTGTGTGAATCCCTGTTTTCGGTTATGAGTAAATTGTAGTAGTTCAGACTTGATCTGACAGTCGGTTCCGTTTTGATGGTTCCGATTGTCAGGTTAGTTGAGTTGTCCGACCTTTTCCTTCCAGATCTGTTTTCCGTCAAGGAGTGTTTGCAATGGCGTTCTGCCGCAACACTTTTTCCCTTGATGTGTCCTTTCGATGTTGTAATGTTCCATCCAGACATCCAGATCGGCCTGCAGTTCCTCCAGAGAGTTATACAGTTTCCGCCGGAAGGCAACCTGGTAAAACTCGTGCAGGATGGTCTTGTGGAAACGTTCGCAGATGCCGTTTGTCTGCGGATGCCGCGCCTTGGCCTTGGTGTGTTCTATGTTGTTTATGCCCAGATAAAGCTGGTAGTCATGCGTTTCCAGTCTGCCGCAGTACTCTGTGCCCCTGTCCGTCAGCATGCGGATAATGCCCATTTCCATTGAAGTGAAGAATGGCAAAACCCGGTCATTGAGCAGGTCGGCTCCGGTGATGGGTGTTTTGGTAGTGTAGAGCTTGGCAGCCGCCCACTTAGAGTAGGTATCCACAAAGGTTTGCTGATAAATACGGCCGACGCCCTTGATGGTGCCGACGTAAAATGTGTCCTGACTGCCGAGATATCCGGGATGATGGCTTTCTATTTCGCCGCAAGCCTCATCGTCGTGTTTTTTACGCTCCAGAGCTTGTACCTGGGCTTCGGTGAGCACAATGCCCTCTTCAGCGGACTTCTTCTCCAGGGCGTTCAGGCGCTGCTTCATTGAGGCCAGGTCATGGCGCAACCAGATGGAACGCACCCCTGACGGCGACACAAATACGCCGGTTTTGCGCAGTTCGTTGCTGGCCCGCACTTGCCCATGAGCAGGGAAGGCTATCGCAAAATCCAACACCGCCAGTTCCGTGGCCTCTTCCACGCGATTTTTCAGGTTGGGCTTTTTGCGGCTGACCTCAAACAGCGCTTCAACGCCTCCGGCGTCTCGTGCTGTTTGATACCGGTAGAAGGTATCTCTGGAAAAGCCCATGATGCGGCAGGCTCTGGAGACATTGCCGAGTTCGGCAGCAAGGTTGAGAAGTCCGGTCTTGTGTTTGATGACGTTTTGATTGAAACTTTCCATGGGGAAACTCCGTGGGCGCTGTGCCCGGTTGATGGTACGTTTACACTTCCATCAAAACGGAGTTCCCCTCGCTTTTCAAGGGACAACTGTCAGATCAAATCGCGACTACTTCAAGTAAATCCCTGTGCCAGCCCATGTCCGCACTGCTCCGAACAACCTTGGTTTCACTGTACGCGTTTGCCTGCCTGCTGCCATTGGCGCTGTACGATGCGCTTGGTTATGATTTTGCGCTCATGAACACGTCGTCCATAGTATGTGTGGCATACTATGGTTTCTTTGTTTCTTTTCTTTCCTATGTGTTTTGGTTCAAGGGCGTAGCCGAAGTGCCTGCCGGAGTGGCTGGATCATTTACCGGACTTGTGCCCTTAAGCAGCATCTTTTTCTCCTGGCTTGTCTTGCACGAACACATAGAGTTTATTCATTGGATCGGCCTTCTTTTTGTTTTGACAGGAATATTATTTTCCTGTGCCTCTGACGCACTGCTGGGTGCAAGAATATCACCCATCAGGACTCCCCCCAAAACACATGTTTAAAGCATCCCCGCCAATGAGCGTTGGACAGCATAAAAAACTTCGCCCTGCCTGGCTCTGGAAGTGAAACAAAAAAGCCAGCAACCTGATCAAAATAATAGCTGCAAGTGCAGCCATTTCAGTTGATGACCAGAAAATCAGAAACCACCCGCAACGTGCAGGTGGTTTCTGGTTTTCAAAAATGTCCGTTAGCTTATGGCAGGGATCCCGTATCAGCACAGACCTCTAAGCCGCTTGATTGCCTCTTCCGTGTCTTCGGGCGAACCAAAGGCGGTCAGGCGCACATACCCTTCGCCGGAAGCGCCAAAGCCTGCGCCAGGTGTGCAGATCAGGGCAACCTGCAATAATCTGTCAAAGAATCCCCAGGAATCCGTATCACTGGGCACGCGCACCCATATATAGGGAGCGTTCACGCCGCCATACACGGAAAGGCCCATATCGCTCACGGCAGTGCGCAACATGTCGGCATTACGCTGATATCCTGCGATCACCCCCATGATTTCCTTGTGTCCCTGTTCGCTGTACACAGCCTCGGCCGCGCGCTGAACAATATAGGGGCAGCCGTTATATTTGGTGCACTGGCGGCGATTCCACAGCGCATTGAGGCTGACCTTGCCACCTTTGCCGTCGCTGATCTGCAAGGCCTTTGGCACCACGGTATAGGCGCAACGCAGACCGGTAAATCCGGCCGTTTTTGAGAAACTGCGAAACTCAACGGCCACTTCCTGCGCGCCCTCAAGCTCATAGATGCTGTGCGGCACATCAGCGTCAGTGATAAAGGCTTCATAGGCCGAATCATACATGATGACGCAGCCTTCACGCCGGGCATAGTCAACCCAGCCCTGCAAGGCCGCCCGTGAAAGCACCGTTCCGGTGGGGTTATTGGGATAGCAAAGGTAGATCAGATCCGGCCGCACCTTGGGAAAGTCAGGCACAAAGTCGTTTTCTTTCACGCACGGCAGATAGACAATGTTGCTCCACTGCTTGCCTTCCATCTCCCCGGAACGCCCAGCCATCACATTAGAGTCTACATAGACGGGGTACACGGGGTCTGTGACAGCCACAAGGCTGTCTTGGGCAAAAAGCTCCTGAAAATTGCCCACATCGGGCTTGGCCCCGTCGCTGACAAAAACCTCATCGGCACTCAGGTTCACGCCTCGGGCCTTGTAGTCATACTCAACAATAATGTCGCGCAAAAAGGCATACCCCTGCTCGGGCCCGTAACCATGAAAATGCGCGGCATCGCCCATTTCATCCACAGCCGTGTGCAGCGCGTTGATAACGGCAGGCACAAGGGGGCGCGTAACGTCGCCAATACCCAGACTGATGACGCGCTTGTCGGGGTTCGCCTCCTTGAAGGCAGCCACCTTGCGGGCAATGTCGGCAAAAAGGTAGTTGCTTTGCAACTTGAGAAAATTGCTATTTACGATAGTCATTTATGGCCCCTGTGATCAGATATAATATTCTCCGGCAAAGACGGTTACTGCTCCGCCGGTCATGTGCACATGGTTGCTGTTTTCATCCCAATGGATTTTCAGCGTTCCGCCCTTGAGTTCCACCTCCACGTCGCGCCCGGTATAACCATTGAGCACGCAGGCCACAGCAACGGCGCACGCGCCTGTACCGCAGGCCAGCGTTTCTCCCGCGCCGCGCTCCCATACACGCATACGCACCTTGGTGGATGAAATAACCTCGACAAATTCCGTGTTCGTGCGCTTGGGGAACAGGGGGTGGTGTTCAAAATCCGGCCCCATGCGGGGCAAATCCAGATCATCAATGCCCTTCATGAATATAACGGCATGCGGGTTGCCCATGGACACGGCGGTGATTTCATACAACTGGCCGTTCACATCCACAGGATGAGCCACAAAGCGCTGCTGGCCGCCGTCTGGCGATGCCTCTGTAAGCACGGGGATTCTTGAAGGGGTCAGTTCGGGTTCGCCCATGTCAACAGTAGCGCCGCAGACTTCGCCAGCCTCAAACAGCAGACGCACAACCTTCACGCCAGCGCCTGTCTCGACCGTGATTACGTCTTTAACCTGAATGCCGTGGTCGTATACGTATTTGCCAACACAACGCACTGCATTTCCGCACATTTCCGCCTCAGACCCGTCAGCATTGAACATGCGCATGCGAACATCGGCTGATGCCGAGGGTAAAATAAGCACAAGTCCGTCCGAACCAACGCCAAAATTGCGGTTACTAATTTTCCGGGCGAGCTCGCCAGGACTGTCAACGCGCTCTTCAAAGCCATTGACATAGACATAATCATTGCCGATGCCCTGCATCTTCGTAAAGCGCAATGCCGCAGCCATATATTTCTCCTTTCCTGTCAAATCAAAAGCGTACACGCCTCAAGAAAACATTTTTGACTATATATTGAATAACTAAATTATTCTGAATCAAAATAAAAGTAAATATGGGGCTTACGACGCCACATGAAAAAGGTGGAGAGCCGCCAGACTCTCCACCTTGTGGCCACCGGCCTTCGCCGTCCGTTGCGGCGAACGGCGAGGCCCGTGGCTCCCTGCGGCTTGCCGCAGAGGCCGATGACAGGGAGACCACCTTCCCCCCCGGGATGAGACTCCTGTCATCAACTTTCTGGAAATGCGCTACGCGTCATTGTCCTCCGTGCGGTTGAACGGTATGAGACGCTCACTGTTCATCAACACTGATGTCTAGTGCACCCACAGCAGTTCTTCGTACTTGGGCAGCACCCACAAGGTGTCGTCCACGATGCCTTCAAGGGCATCGGCATGCTCGCGACATTTGTGCATGGCCGTAAGGATGCAATCACGCGCGGCCTTGGCTTCTTCAAGCGCACCCTCAACTTTGTGAGTTTTGGCAATGGCCGCTTCCAATTCAACAACGCCCTGTTGCAGAGCCACAATATGACCCCGCAGGGTGTTGAAGTTCACCTCTTCGGCAGCAGCGCCCTTTTCACCAAGCACGGCACGGGTTTTGAGCACCGCGTCAGCGGCGATGACCTGGGCCGCAAGGCACTGGGGCAGTACTGAGGTGCGCAGCATGTCAAGCATGAGGTTGCCCTCAATGCAGATGGTTTTGCAGTAGTTTTCAAACAGGATTTCCTGACGCGACAGAATTTCGCGTTCAGTAAGGATGCCGTGACGCAAGAAAACATTCATGACTTCCGGATCACTGTAGTGCTCCAGAGCCGTGACGGTATTGTTATGGTTGGGAAGGCCGCGACGGGCAGCTTCCTCAGCCCAGGATTCGGCATAGCCGTTGCCGTTGAATACCACAGGCATATGTTCCTTAAAGAGACGGGGCAGCAGTTCCTGCAGGGCGGTGTTCAAATCCGTGCCTGCAGAAATGGAAGCCTCGAGCTCGGTGGCAATGTCGTCCAGGGCGCAGGCCACTGCGGCATTGAGCACAATGTTCACGGGCGCTACGGACTGTGAAGAGCCAACCGCGCGGAACTCGAACTTGTTGCCGGTGAAGGCAAAGGGGCTGGTACGGTTGCGGTCGGAAAGATCCACGGGCAGGGGCGGCAGGGTTGACACGCCGACTTCCATAACGCCGCTTTTCTTGTTTTTGGAACCGCGCCCATTGATTATGCCCTCAAGCACGTCAGTCAACTGCTCGCCCAGGTACACGGACAAGATAGCCGGCGGCGCTTCGTTGGCGCCAAGGCGATGGTCGTTGCCCGCCCCCACAGTTCCGAGACGCAGCGCCGTGCTGTGCTTGTGCACCGCACGCAGGACAGCGGCCAGAAAGACCAGGAACTGCGCATTGTCCTGAGGGGTCGTGCCGGGGTTGAGCAGGTTCTGGCCTTCGGAGTCTCCCATGGACCAGTTATTGTGCTTGCCGCTGCCGTTGACGCCCGCAAAGGGTTTTTCATGCAACAGGCAGATAAAACCATGCCTGCCCGCCAAATGACGCATCATGTTCATGGCAAGCATGTTATGATCGCAGGCGATATTTGCCTCTTCATACACGGGCGCAAGCTCGAACTGACCGGGGGCCACTTCGTTGTGCCTGGTTTTGGCGGGAATCCCCAGAGCCAGCAACTCTTTTTCCACGTCCTGCATGAAGCTCATGACACGACCGGGAATGGCGCCGAAGTAGTGGTCTTCCATTTCCTGGCCCTTGGGAGAAGGCGCGCCCAGCAGGGTACGGCCTGCCAACATCAGATCAGGGCGCAGAGCCGCAAGGTTCTTGTCCACCAGAAAGTACTCTTGTTCCGGGCCCACCATGGCCCGCACGTAGGTGGCCGACTGGTTGCCGAACAGACGCAGAACGCGCAGCGCCTGCCTGGACAGAGCCGAGATGGAGCGCAACAGAGGAATCTTGCGGTCCAGGGCTTCGCCGGAATACGAATAGAAGTAGGTGGGAATGTGCAGCGTGGCCCCGTAAGGAGCGGGAATTATGAACACGGGAACAGAAGGATCCCACGCGGTGTAGCCACGGGCCTCAAAGGTTGAACGGATGCCGCCGGACGGGAAGGAAGACGCGTCAGGCTCGCCGCTGATAAGCATCTTGCCTGAAAACTCGCTGATAACCTGACCATCGGACGTGGGCGACAAAAAAGCGTCGTGCTTTTCAGCCGTAAGACCGGTCATGGGGTGGAACCAGTGCGTGTAGTGGGTTGCGCCATTTTCGATGGCCCAGTCTTTCATGGCATTGGCCACGACATCGGCGATCTCGGGGTTCAGGCGTTCACCTTCGCGAATGGTCTTGGCCAGCTTGCGGTAGACGTCCTTGGGCAGGCGCTTGCGCATGGTGGCGAGGCCGAATACGTAGCGGCCAAAACCTTCTTCAGCGCCGCACCCAAGTTCATCCTTACTGGAAGGCATGACAGGGGCGGTGTTTATAGCCTTGAACAAAGCCTTTTTACGGGGGGAACTCATACGTCTTCTCCTTTATCCTTTAAACAAAAGTTTGTGTCATTGGGGGGGCAACTCTTACAGAGCCGCATCGCCACGTTCGCCCGTACGGATGCGAATGGCATCCTCCACATCGCTGATGAAAATCTTGCCGTCGCCAACCTGGCCTGTTCTGGCCGTGGTCATTACCGCATTGAGCACAGACTCCAGCATGTCCTCATGCAGTACGATTTCAACTTTTACCTTAGGGAGGCAGTCCACTTGCATGATGTTCCCCCTGTACACTTCTGTATGCCCGCGCTGGCGTCCAAAACCCTTGATTTCAGTGTAGTTGAGGCCATGGATTCCCAGTTCAGAAAGCATATCCCTGACTTTTTCAAACATACCGGGCCGGATGATAATTTCGAGCTTTTTCATGCTGTTGTTCCTTTTTTCGGCAAGCCTTACATATTGTAGCCGCGTTCGTTATGTTCGCCGAGATCAAGGCCCGTAAATTCTTCTTCAGGCGCGATGCGCAGGCCGACGATAGCGTTCACGACATAAAGGATTACGCGAGTGGCAATGTACACAAATACCCAGGTACCGATGATGGAGACAACTTGGATCCATGCCTGACGAGGATTGCCGTAGAAGAGTCCATCCACATTATTGATGGCGGCGCTGGCGAAAAGCCCGGTTGCAAGAGCGCCCCATGTGCCTCCAAGACCGTGAATGCCGACCACGTCAAGGGCATCGTCATAGCCAAGCTTGCCCTTCATGAACACGCCGCCGTAGCAGACAAGACCACCAACGAACCCGATAAGCATGGCGGGCAGAATTTCAACATACCCCGCGCCAGGTGTAATGGCTACCAGCCCGGCCAGCGCGCCCGATATTGCGCCGAGGCTCGTGGGCTTGCCAGTGTGCTTCCATTCGATGAGCATCCAGCCGAGAATACCGCAAGCAGAGGCCATATGTGTCGTCACCAGGGCCTGTCCGGCAAGGGCGCCGGCGGCCAGGGCGCTGCCCGCATTGAAACCGAACCAGCCGAACCAGAGGATACCGCCGCCAAGCAGGGTCAGGGGAAGACTGTGAGGGCTGTGCTGCGTTCCAGTGGACAACCGCGGTCCAAGAGCCTGCGCGCAGGCCAGGGCCGCAGCGCCGGAAGACATGTGCACAACCGCGCCGCCCGCGAAGTCAAGAGCGCCCATGGAGCCCATCCAGCCGCCGCCCCACACCCAGTGAGCCATGGGTGAGTATACGCATATGAGCCAAAGTCCGGAAAAAAGGAGCATGGCGGAAAAACGCATGCGTTCAGCGTAGGCGCCTGAAATCAGGGCAACGGTAAGTACCGCGAACATGCACTGAAACCCCATGAAAACAGTGTGCGGCAGTTGAGGGGCCATGGGGGCGGATTCACCGCCGACGCCCTTCAGAAAGAGATAATTGAGATTGCCGATCAGTCCGCCCACGTCATCGCCAAAAGCCAGGGTGTACCCCACAAAGGCCCACAGGACAGAGATAAGTCCCAAACAGGCATAGCTGTGCATATTCGTGGAAAGTACATTGCGTGCGCGAACCAAACCACCGTAAAAAAGGGCCAGAGCCGGGGTCATTAACATGACCATAGTGGCGCAGATAATGATAAATGCGGTATCTGAGGCGTTCATACGGGCATCCTTGATCTTTACGGCCAACCTTGCCGCATCGCGTGAAAATCTTCAGTTGATGCAGCATCGGCGTACCGTGTTGACTGAACCTCTTCGACGGATCGGCGCCAGATCCGTCACAACGACACACTGTCGTTGCCAGTACATACCCACTTAGGCATTATCCATGCCAAAGGCGAAAACCACCTGCGCATCTTAAACTAACATGCTAATATTAATTAATATTTTTTCCATGTCTATGACCTTCCTCCTCACGACCTCTCACTTTGCCTTTTATTTTTTTACAATTTTGTAGAAAAATTTTATCGACAGTCGGAGGGCCACGGGCTTCAAAAGAGATGCTTTAATAAAATTCAATTATATCACATAAATATATTATTTTTTTAAAAATATACGTTTTTGTAGATTCATGTATGAAAAAGAGCGAATTCAGCCCAAGAAAAGCGATAAGCCTGAAGCAGCAAGCTGTTTCAGGCTTATCAAGTATGTGCGCACGATGGCCAAATAAAATTACAAAAACGTAGATTTTTCGGCAGAGGTCCTTTGCGCTGATTCCTCACAGCAGGGGAAAAAATACGGCAAAATTCATGTAACAGCGCATTTTTATATAAAAAATATCAAAATATGCAAGCAGCCAAAGGCGTTGCCGCAAGTATTTTACAGGCGCTCCCGCTTAAGCCGGAACTCCTTGTAATTGATGCCATATTTTTTCATGCGCAAGGCCATTATCCTTTCAGTCAGCCCAAGACTGGCGGCGGCCTTTCCCATCTGGCCCTGGCTGAACTCAAGAGCTTCCACAATGGAGGCGCGCTCCAGCTCGTCCAGCTGATCCTGCAAGCTGCCGGAGAATCCCGGCCGCAGGGTACACACATTTTCTCCATTTACAGTGGTGCAGTGGGCACCGTGCAAAGCGGGCGGCAAGTGCTGGGGCAGCACCAAGCCTTCACGGCCAAGAAGAAGCACTGCCCGCTCCATTACGTTTTCCAGTTCACGGATATTGCCCGGCCAGGCATAGCGTTGCAGCATATCCATGACGGCCAGGGAAAGGCGCACATTTTCACGTCCATTGGTCTGCGCGAACTTTTTGATGAAGTGGTTGGCAAGAGGCAGAATATCCTCTGGACGGCCACGCAGCGGAGGAAGATATATGGGAAAAACATTGAGGCGATAAAAGAGGTCCCGGCGGAACGTTTCCTGATTGACCATATGTTCAAGATTTCGGTTGGTTGCGGTAATGAAACGCACATCAACATAATGTGTTTCCATACCGCCCAGACGTTCAAAAGCTCTTTCCTGCAAAACCCGCAGAAGTTTGGCCTGCGTCATGAGCGAAAGTTCGCCGACTTCATCCAGAAACAGCGTGCCGCCGTTGGCCAGTTCAAAGCGGCCCTTGCGGGTTGCATTGGCCCCTGTGAACGCGCCGCGCTCGTGCCCGAAGAGTTCGCTTTCGATAAGGCTTTCAGGCAAGGCCGCGCAGTTGAGCGAAATAAAGGGCTTGTTGGCGCGTGCGCTGCCAACGTGTATGGCCCGTGCCGCCAATTCCTTGCCAGTACCTGATTCGCCTTGCAAAAAAACCGTTGTAGCTGATGGCGCAACCTGAGCTATCTGCGCATAAACCTTTTGCATTCCTTCTGAATTTCCGACAAATCCCCTGGGGCGTAATGGCGATGAGGTCTCTTCATCCATTCTTCCCTGAGTTTCCAGGGCAGAATGCCCCAACAGGGTGGAGACAATAGTCAAAAGGCGCATTTCATCTTCAAGCGTTGCATCATCCACCAGCAAATGGTCCACAGACAGCGCGCCCACCACCTGATCGTTGAGCCGTATGGGAACGCAGAGGAAGGATATTCCTTCTTTGCCCAAGTCCCGTGAGCGGGTGCGGTTAAGAAAAAGCGGTTCTTCAGACACATTGGAAATATACATGGGGCGGCCACTTTCAATAACCCGGCCCGTGATCCCCTCGCCGCGCACGTAACGGCCGCGACGCAGTTCGGCGGGCTTGAGGCCATAGGCCGCTTCAGTCCGTATTTCACCAGTATGTGGAGATATGAGCGTGATGGCGCCGCGCATCATATGCAGATGGCCCGCCATTAGCATAAGAGCCTTATTCAGCGCCTGTACAAGGTCTGTGGTGGTATTCACCACCTCGGCGAGATCATAGAGCAGTTTGAGTTGCTGCTCATGGTGGTCGCCCGCAGGACTAGAAAGAGAAAGCGATTGTCTGGCGCTTTCTTGGGGGGAAGGAGTGGTCTTGCTCATATGCCAAATATACTCCACCAATGCCGGCCATGCAATTGGCCAAAGGAGGGGGCGAAACTGCTCCACCCCGGAACACCAGGGGACACCCTGCCAAAAAACCTAAAAAAGGGCTGAACATGACGATCAGCCCTTTTAGCCGCTACACAGCCTTCATATGGCAATTCTTTGCCAGCTAGGCATTTGCCCTTCCGATGCAGAAATAGGCAAAACCATGAGCAGCCATCGTGGCCGGTGAATACAGGTTGCGCCCGTCAAAAAGCAGAGGCGCGGTCAACAGGGCGCGAACTTTTGCAAAATCCGGGTTGCGGAACTGGTTCCATTCGGTCACGACCATCAGCGCCTGCGCGCCCTGGCAGGCCGCATACTGGTCGTCCACAATTTCCACCAGCTTGTTATCGGCAAAAATCGCGCGGGCATTGTCGGCGGCGACGGGGTCAAAAGCCCTGATTTTCATCCCGTGGGATGTCAGTTCGTTGATGATGGTAATGGCGGCTGCTTCGCGCATATCATCGGTATTTGCCTTGAAGGCCAGCCCCCACATGGCCAGGGTCTTGCCCGCCACGCCGCCCTGAGGGGCAAAATATTCTTCAACGCGGTTGGCCATGTATTTTTTCTGCCGGGCGTTCACAGCTTCCACGGCATTGAGCAGTTCCGGCCTTACGCCCGCATTTTCAGCAGTACGGATAAGCGCCTTCACATCCTTGGGAAAGCACGAACCGCCATACCCTACGCCGGGATATATGAACTGGTAGCCGATGCGGGAATCTGATCCGATGCCGGTGCGCACATCACGCACGTCCGCCCCGACCTGGGTGCAAATAGTAGCAATTTCATTGATGAATGAAATTTTTGTGGCCAGCATGCAGTTGGCGGCATACTTGGTCATTTCAGCGCTGCGCACGCCCATGACAATAATTTTGTCGCGGGTGCGGGCAAAAGGCGCGTAAAGTTCGCGCATAAGCGCGGCGGCTTTTTCCGAATTTGTGCCAATGACCACGCGGTCGGGCTTCATGAAATCAGAAATGGCGTCGCCCTCTTTCAGAAACTCGGGGTTTGAAACCACGTCCACATGCAGATCAACGCCACGCTTGGTCAGTTCTTTTTCAATAAGGCCGCGCACCTCGTCCGCCGTGCCCACCGGCACCGTGGATTTGTCCACAACGACCATGTTTTTCTGCATATGCTGGCCGATCTCGCTGGCCACCTGGCGAACATAGCTCAGATCGCAGGAACCATCGGGCTGCGGCGGCGTGCCCACGCAAATAAACGCGCAATCGGCTTCTGCAATGCCTTCCGCAAGCGCGGTGGTGAACGTCAGTCGGCCATCGGCACGGCTATGTCGCACCATGGGTTCAAGGCCGGGTTCAAAAATATGCACATAACCGGCGTTCAGTTTGTCCACGACAGCCGGGTTAACATCAACGCAGCTCACGGTATTGCCCATTTCAGCGAAGCAGGCGGCACTTACCAGGCCCACATAGCCGGTGCCGATAATGCACAATTTCATGTAGTGTTCTCCCTGTATTCAAAACAGGCCGCACCCTTGACGTCATAACCGGGAACGGGTCAAAATGGTTCGTCGAATGGCTGAATATACGATATTTTTTTTCATTGAGCAACCAGACCTCCTGAGTCAAAAGTCCCGGGGCACTTACCTTTGCGCAGCAATGGGGATAAAATGATAGTAGGCATGGGCATCGACATCGTTGATCTTGCCCGCATAGAAAAAAGTCTTGGCCGCTTTGGTCTGCGTTTTGCCGAAAAGATTCTGGGGCCTGAAGAATTGGCTGGCATGCCGGATCATCCGCTCAATTACGTGGCCGGACGTTTTGCCGCCAAAGAGGCAGCCGTCAAGGCTCTGGGCACGGGATTCAGCCAGGGCATCGGGCCGGTTCAGGTTGAGACTGTTTCCGGCCCAGGCGGCAAGCCGCACTTGCTGCTGCACGGCAAGGCATTGCAACAGGCCCAGGCCATGGGCGTTACCCGCTGCCACGTATCCATCAGCCATGACCGCGCTTCGGCTGTGGCCGTGGTGGTTCTGGAGAGCTAATGAGTTATTCATCCACGTCCCGCTTTCTCTTGCCTCCCCTGCCTTTTCCTCAGGAGATTCGCGCCTGGGATAAGGGCGCGGAGGCTCTTGGACTACCTGAAATGCTCTTGATGGAAAACGCCGCGCGTGAGGCTTTTGTCGTTTTGCTCCGCCATTGCCCTGATATTGCCGGCAAAACTGTCTGGTTATTTATGGGAAACGGCAATAACGGGGGCGATGCCGTCTGCCTTGCGCGCTACCTCCTTGACGCGGGCGCGCACCCTCTAGTGCTGCACACAAAAGCGCAAAGCCAGCACAAAGGGGCCAGCGCCCGACACATGAAGGTGGCCAAGGCCTCTGGCGTGCCTTTTTACCAACTGCGGTTCAGACAGAACCGCTGGAACCTGCCGCATGATGATCTGCCGCACCTGATTGTTGACGGCCTGCTCGGCACCGGCTTTCGCGGGCCACTGCGTGCGGACGCCCTATCCCTTGTTGAAGCCATAAATGCACTCGCGCCAGGGCGTTTGGTCATGTCCCTGGACATCCCTTCCGGGCTGGACGCCTGCACGGGCAATCCCATGCCCCTTGCGGTACGGGCAACATGCACGGTCTGCTTTGCGGCAGGAAAACCCGGCCTGGCCCTGCCCTGGAGCCGACAATGGACGGGCTCCGTGCATGTGCGCGATATCGGCATACCCACAAGGGTGCGCGATGGCGCGCACTGTTCCGGTTACCTGCTTGACGGGCACTGTCTTGCGCCCCTTGCCTTGCCGTCCGGCCTGCCTGAGAACAGCTTTAAAAACACTTTCGGCCATATCCTGATTCTGGGGGGCGCGCCTGGCTACGAAGGCGCAGCCCACCTTGCCGCCCGCGCGGCTCTGCGCACTGGCGCGGGACTGGTGACCGTGGCCGCGCCCTCTGACGCCATCGCCGACATCAAATGCGGCTGGCCTGAAATCATGACGCTGGCTCTGGAGAACACAGGACCCCACTGGCCGTCTGACATTTCAACGAGACTTCACTCCTTAATAGAAAGCTGCACCGCCCTGGTCATCGGCCCGGGAATGGGACGTGGCAAAGACGCCGCGAAATTTCTGCATGCCCTGCTGGAAGCGCAACGGCCGCCGACTGTTTTTGATGCCGATGCCCTGGCCCTGCTCTCGTACGAACCCAGGCTGCTGGATAAAATCCGCAAAGAAGATGTTCTTACGCCGCACCCAGGCGAGGCGGGCATGCTTCTTGGCGAATCGGCCCAGTCCGTTCAGGGCGACCGGTGGGCGGCCCTGGATAAACTGTGCGCCGCAAGTTGTGGCGTTACGGTGCTTAAAGGGGCAGGCACCATGGTGCGGCAATTATCTGGCCCCACACTGATTTGCCCATATGATGTCCCTCAGCTGGCTGTGGGCGGGTCGGGCGATGTGCTGGCGGGCTGCATAGGCGGATTGCTGGCTTCACGGGCGGGTATTCTGCGTGAACACAGCGCCGCTCTGCCCTGGGACTGTCACCCGTCCCTGCTGGCTGCAGGCATGGGCGTAGCCCTGCACGCTCTGGCCGGGCGCAGTCTGGCCGTGCAATGGCCCCTGCGCGGAAACACTCCAACAGCGACAGCAGATGCCCTGCCTCACGTGCTTCACACCATTCAGCAAGACCAGGAAGATACTTTTGCATGGCCCAGATAATACTCTACAGCCTTGAGGACACAGCCCGCTTTGCCCAAATGCTTGTGGCGACCGTAAGTGCCGATGCAAAAACAAGGACGCTTCTGTTGCATGGCGACCTTGGCAGCGGAAAAACAACGCTGACACGTTTCATGGTGCTGTCTTTACCGGGAGGATCAGAAGCGGAAGTGGCAAGCCCCTCTTTTACTCTATGCAACCACTATGCAACAGTACCACCTATTCTGCATTGCGATCTCTACCGTTGTGCCGGATCTTTGCCGGAGGAACTTTTTGACGCGCTGGATAATCCGAAGATTTTAAATATAATTGAATGGTCTGAATTACTGCCCGAGCAGGACAGACCCGAAGAATATCTGGACATCACATTAAAGGCATGCGAAGAAGGTCGATTACTGACGCTACAGGCGCACGGCTCCCGGGCCGAAGCTCTGTTGCGTCATTTGCGCGGTCAATGGCCCATGCGCAAAGCCTGAGGCTGGGGCCCGGCCGTCTATGCGGCTGGCCTGTTGTACTCTTTAAGGATAGTGGGCAATGGATACAGGCATGAAAATTTTAGTACAAAAGTTCGGCGGCACCTCTGTGGCCAGACTTGAGTGCATGAAGCAGGTGCGAGAAAAAGTTCTGCACGGCCTCGCTCAGGGCAACAAGGTTATAGCCGTATTGTCAGCCAGGTCTGGCGAAACCAATCACCTTTTAGCGCTTGCCGATGAATGGTCGGGCACGCCGGACAAGGCCGAATGCGACGCGCTTGTGGCCACTGGCGAACAGGTTTCCATCAGCCTGTTTACCATGCTGCTCAAAGATGCGGGAATTCGTGCCCGATCCCTGCTGGGCTGGCAGATACCCATTACGACTGACGAAGACTTCGGCCGCGCGCGTATCCGCTCCATAAACAGCAAAGCCCTGTACGCTTTTCTTGAAGACTACGATGTGCTTGTGGTGGCGGGTTTTCAGGGTTGCACTGAAGACGGCCGTATAACCACCCTCGGTCGCGGCGGATCCGACACTTCGGCTGTGGCTTTGGCTGCGGCTCTGGGATCAGTCGAATGCGAAATTTACACAGATGTTGACGGCGTCTATACCACTGACCCCAATATCTGCTCGACCGCCCGTAAAATGGACCGCGTCGCCTATGAAGAAATGCTGGAAATGGCTAGCATGGGGGCCAAGGTTCTGCACATACGTTCGGTGGAATTTGCCAAAAAATACAAAGTTCCCGTGCGGGTGCGCTCCACATTCAGCAGTGATCCCGGCACCCTTGTTACTCAGGAGGATTCCAGCATGGAAGCCGTTCTTGTTTCCGGCATTGCCTACGATAAAGATCAAGCCCGCGTGACCATGCGCGATCTGCCCGATGTGCCTGGAATGGCCGCTGCCGTGTTCGGGCCGCTCTCTGAAAAAGGCATTCTGGTTGACATGATTGTGCAGAACACCAGCCTGGACGGTCATACGGACATCACCTTCACCATTTCGCGCAAAGATTTGCAGCAAACACTGGCGGTGATGAAAGAAGTTGCCGAAAAAACCGGCGCGTCCGAAGTTTTGCACGATGTGAGCGTGGCCAAGGTTTCGGCCATTGGCGTGGGCATGCGCAATCATTCGGGCGTGGCGGCCCGCACATTTGCCGCCCTTACCCAGGAAGGCATCAACATTCTCATGATCAGCACTTCTGAAATCAAGATCACCATTTTGATTCAGGAAAAGTATGTTGAGCTGGCCGTGCGCATATTGCACGACACTTTCGGTCTTGACTGGGATATCGGCTAGAGGATATCAGCTTTGAGTACATACCGTTCAAAGCTGACCACACCCCTGTGTTGGCGACATTATATCTGACAGGCCGAACTTGCGCCTTTAGGGCAGGTCCTGTTCGCGTGGCCGTCAGATTGATTTCACTGTTAAATAACGCTAGTGAGTCTTTACTCCAGACGTGTATATCCGGGCCATGTCATAGTGGCCCGGATATAGAGAGGCGGTTTCGTGGCTATGGATCCAGTAAAAATAATTATTACTGAGCTCAAGCCAGGGATGTTTATTGTTAATCCGGGTATTTCCTGGCTTAAAGCTCCCCTTTTGTATATGCAAGAGGGCCTTATTACTTCGCAGGAAGAAATAGATACAATCATCAAGCAGGGCTTTGCAGAAGCGTATCATGACCCCAGCCGTTTCCGTCAAATGGACGGTTTCGCAAAAGACCCCGATGCTGACCATCCGGGCGGATCGGCAAACGGTGATGATGACTTCTCGGATTGGCCAGATCCCCGTACCCCACAGGTTTCTCTGGATGAGGAAATACCTCAGGCCAAAGCCATCTATTCGGATTCCTTTGAGCATGTAAAAAGCCTGATGCAGGCCGCCCAGGGCGGCGCTGTGGATGTGGCGGCATCCCAGCCGTATGTGGAGTCCATCGTCAACAGTCTGAACCGCAATGTTGACGCGCTCATCTCCTTGTCAAAGCTTAAAAGCTCGGACGAATACACATACACGCACTCGGTCAATGTGACCATCTTCGCTGTCGCGTACGCCCATTATCTCGGCCTGTCAGAAGACAACCTGCATCTTGTCGGCATGGCTAGCCTTTTACATGACTTTGGCAAAGCTTTTGTGCCACAGGAAATTCTCAACGCGCCACGTCAGCTTCTGCCAAACGAGCTGGAGATCATGCAATCTCATGTGCTGCTTGGTTACAATCAGCTCAAAAAAGTGGAAAACGTGCGCCCGGAAGTTCTGCAAGGGGTGGTGCAGCACCATGAAAGACACAATGGCACAGGCTATCCGTATCGTTTGTCCGGAAAAAAAATAGGCATCTATGGCCGCATTCTTTCCGTGAGCGACAACTACGACGCCCTTTCAGCCCGAAGGGTGTATAAAACGCCCATGCCGGCCAATGTGGCATTGGCCGTCATGTACAAAATGCGGGGACAGGCCTGGGCCCCCGGATATGTTGAGCGCTTTATCAAAATGATGGGAATCTATCCGGTGGGCACGCCAGTGCAGCTGTCCAGCGGCGAGCGCGGCGTTGTTTGCCGCTCCAATCCTAACTTCCCCGCGCAGCCATGCATCATGCTGGCATTCGATCCGGTGGGCAGACCCATAAAGCCCCGCGCTCTGGATTTGAGCAGAGATCCGGAAGTTGAGATTGAGCGTTCTCTGGCAGGCAATGAGGCCGAACAGATGGACATCACGTTGCTCCTGTCGCAAGCGTTCCAATAAAGCCCATCACTCTCCGGTCAATAACTTCCGCAGCGCCTTCACATCGCGGCATATCTGATCCGCGCCAGCCTTTTTCAGCTCCTCTTCGGACCCATAGCCATATAAAACGGCGGCGCAGGGCATGCCCACTTCATGCGCTCCAAGCACGTCGTACTTGCGATCGCCAACCATCAGGCAGTCTTCTGACGGCGTAATGCCGAGAGTCTCGCAGGCGTAACGCAGGACTGCGGGTTTGTCGGTGCGCGTTCCCTTGAGTTGCGCCCCAGCAATGCAGGTAAAATAGTGCGTCAGGTCAAAGTGCTCTATGATGCGCACGGCAAAGGATTCCGGCTTGGAGGTTGCCAGGGCGAGAATGTGCCCGTTTTCCGCCAGTTGGCGCAAGAGATCTGCAACGCCGTCATACAGGCGGGCCTCAAAAAGGCCCTGCTCCCCGTAATATTCTCTGTACTTGGCGACCACCTGTTCAATTTTTTCAGGATCTCCGGGAAAAAACTGTGCAAACGAATCCCGGAGCGGCGGGCCGATAAAGGGGATCAGGCTTTCTTTTGAGGCGGAGATATTGAAAGACTCCAGCGCGTACTGCACAGCGCGAATGATGCCCTGCGCCGAATCGGTGATGGTGCCGTCAAGGTCAAAAAAAATAGGGTTAAATTTCACGTGATTTTGCTCCTCGCTAAACCGTTTACGCGCCGTTTCGTGGTTGTAAAAGCCGCCCTGCCATGACAGGGCGGCTTTTCCGTTATGAATTACCCATGCGGAGGCATTAGGGAATATCACTGATCATCGGTATTTCTTTGGATGAGGTGATGGTCACGGAATGCTTGACCTCGGCCTTGCCGTCGCCGGGCACGTCAACATTCCACAGCAGCATCTGTTCATCCGGCACCTGCTGCGAGGGTGGCGCGTCGTTGTAGGTGACCGTGACGCCCTGATCAACGATCATCGGCATGGGCCGCTCAAGACGGACGCTGACCGGATTCTTGTGCGTATTGGTCAGTACGTATGTCCAGGCCCAGGTCCACGTACGGCTCTTTTCAAGGAAACCGCTTTCGCCGCGACGTCTGCTGTTCACAATGACGTTTATGTGCACGCGCGGGTCAGGCCCGAAATACAGAGTTGCCTCTCCCCCGCGCGGGGTGAAGAAGCCTTGGCCGACGCCCTGGCCATCCACGCAAAACTCTGCGGAACCATCAGGCCAGGATTGCTCTGCAGGCAGGGTATACTTGCCCATGAGCCACACGCGACTGTCGCCTGTGGTGGGGCGGGCCAGCCATTGCAGGGAGGTTTTCCACATGTCTTCAACAATGAGCAGACGGGAGCGCCCTTCGGGCAGGCCGCGCACGGCAAGGCTCCAGCGGGCGAACACGGCGCTGCTGTCGTGCACCACAGGGGGCGCCATGGGGGCGGCGTCAGCATCGGCCGCCATCATCATGGCCCGACCGGCGGCCTGACGTGCCACCGGGGCAGGCATGGGAGCAGGCGTGGCCTGTGAATCAACGACCCATTTTCTCAGCTTTGCAGGTTCGCGCGGCCCTTCACCTCTCGAAATAAGGGTAATCTGGGCGTTTTGCCAATCAATGCCCGAAAGTTGCCAGATTTCAGCCATCAGGCGAACGGCGGTTTCATTGCTCTTGCCATTGCCGGTTTTTGCGTCAAAAGAATATACAGGCCGCCAGCCACAATTTTGCAATTGATAGCTGTATGTTACCTTAAGGTTTTTATCCTTGATGGGTTTGCGCAGAGCAATGGTGACGCGCTGTCCCATCTCCGGGCTCAGGGGCAACTGGTCCAGTTGCTGACGCAGTGTTTCCAGACGGCTTACAAGATTGGCCTGCTCGATGATCAGGCCGGGGATTGCGCCCTCCTGCCGCTTTTCCCGCTGGACAAGGTCCTGGTAGGAACTGCTGACAGGCGGACTTTGCCACAGCGCCAACTGGGCCTTGAGCGCGGCAAGCCTGCCGTTGACTTCGTTAATCTCCGTTGTCAGGTCTTCACGCATGGCGGCAAGATGCCCCTTGCGCTCCAAAGCCTGGGGAAAGGTCGTCCAACGGGCGATGACGTGCCCCGGCACATTGATCTGCAGATCTTCAGCGCCGCCCGGCAGCACAAAGCTTAAAACGCCCATATCATCATTCATGACAACGGGCAGGGTTTCTTCAACCTGAACCTGGCCGCCAGAAGGCGAGAGAATGACGGACACCGGACTTGTCGGCGCGGTGGCGGCAATTTTTCCGGGGACAGCCCAGGCGCCGCCAGTGGCCATAAGAGTTACCAAGAGACTCAAGACCAGGATGCGCGCACTGTCTGAAAAATTACAGCGGCGAAAAGGGTCTTGCAGATTTTTCCATTTATGCATCTGCCCTCCACAAGAGCCTGCCCCCCCGCGCCGGGCAGCCGACGCGGGGGGGAGGCGTTTATCGTGTCAGTTTACGGAATTTGAGGCGGTGCGGCGTGTCGGCATCTTTGCCGAGCCGCTTTTTGCGGTCATCATCATAATCTGAATAGTTGCCTTCGACAAAAACCACGTTGGCATCGTCTTCAAAGGCCATAATGTGCGTGGCCACCCTGTCAAGGAACCAGCGATCATGGCTGATCACCAGCACGCAGCCCGCAAAGTTGTCCAGCGCGTCTTCAAGGGCGCGCATGGTGTTGACGTCAATATCGTTGGTGGGTTCGTCAAGCAGCAGCACGTTGGCCCCGGACTTGAGCATGCGCGCCAGATGCAGCCGGTTACGTTCACCGCCGGAGAGCACTTCGACCTTTTTTTGCTGATCCGCCCCGTGGAAGTTGAAACGGGTGCAGTACGCGCGGGCGTTGACCTCGCGGTTGCCAAGCTTTATGGCCTCCGCCCCGTCGCTGATGAGCTCGTACACGGTTTTTCCGGGCGTAAGGGATTCACGCCCCTGATCAACGTAGGCGAACTGTACGGTTTCTCCAACCTTGAGCGTGCCGGAATCAGGCTTTTCCTGACCGACCAGCATCTTGAAAAGCGTTGTTTTACCTGCGCCGTTGGGGCCAACGATGCCCACAATGGCTCCTGGCGGAATGATGGCGTTCACGCCGTCCATCAGCATGCGGTCGCCCATGGCCTTGCTGATGCCGTCAATTTCAATAACGCTCTTGCCGAGTCGCGGTCCCGGCGGAATATAGATTTCAAGGTCTGGCGCACGCTTTTCACTCTCGTGCGAAAGCATGGCCTCATAGGCGTTAAGTCGGGCCTTGCCTTTGGCGTGCCGCCCCTTGGGAGACATCCTCACCCACTCCAACTCGCGTTGCAGGGTTTTCTGCCGTTCGGCTTCTGATTTTTCTTCGTGGGCAAGGCGTTTTTGCTTTTGCTCAAGCCAGGACGAATAGTTGCCCTTCCAGGGAATGCCCCGCCCGCGATCCAGTTCGAGAATCCAGCCCGCCACATTATCAAGGAAGTAACGGTCATGCGTGACGGCGATAACTGTGCCGGGAAAAGTGGAGAGATAGCGTTCAAGCCAGGCCACGGACTCCGCGTCCAGGTGGTTGGTGGGCTCGTCCAGCAGCAGAATATCAGGATTTTGCAGCAGCAGACGGCACAGTGCGACACGGCGGCGCTCGCCGCCGGAAATCTGGGGCACGGGCATGTCGCCGGGGGGACACCGCAGGGCATCCATGGCCATTTCAAGCCGGGAATCCAGATCCCAGATATTCTTGGCGTCCATAAGTTCCTGCACTTCAGCCTGCCGCGTGATCAGCGCGTCCATTTCGTCCGGCTCCATGGGCTCGGAGAACTTGGCGTTGATCTCTTCAAACTGGCGGGCAATGGCGGTCAGATCGCTGACGCCGTCCTCAACCACCTCGCGCACGGTACGCGTTTCACTGGAAAGGGGCTCCTGCTCCAGATAACCTATGGTGTGGCCCGGGGCGAGGACAGTCTTGCCGTCGTAGGCCTGGTCCACGCCAGCCAGGATTCGCAGCAGGCTGGATTTGCCCGCGCCGTTCAACCCAAGCACGCCAATTTTGGCCCCATAAAAATAGGAGAGGGAAATGTCTTTAAGCACTTCCTTCTGGCCGTGGCGCTTGGTCACGCGGATCATTGAATAAATAATCTTGTCTGGTTCGTTGCTCATGATGCTCCTCAAAATTTGGTGACGCTTTCGCCTTGCGCAGAAGTGCGACACGAAAACGCGCGCCAAATGGGCGCGTTCTTAAAGAAACAGCCTACCTGCTTGGAAGAGCTTTTACAAGTGAACTTCCTGCCGCAAGATAGGTGCGGCAGGCATGCCGCTTTGCCCAACCCTTTATTGTCAGTACCTTTTTTAGGGGGCTATTGCCAAGCCAGCACGACTCTGCCAGTATCCCCCACATGATTTGTGACGCCACAGGCGGAGGAATTTGTCTTGCTGCGTTTTGCTACTAAAATCAGCGCCGCCATCACGCGCTATATGGGTATTGTGGTTATTGCCTGTTCTGGTCTGGCCCTCTGGCGGCCAGAGATTTTTTTATGGGTGGCTCCCCACATTACCATCCTGCTGGGTTTCATCATGTTCGGCATGGGCATGACCCTGCGCCTTGACGACTTCAGTCATATTATAGTCAGCCCTGGCCGGATTTTTTGGGGCATTGCGGCGCAGTTCGTCATAATGGGCCTGCTGGCCTTCATTCTTTGCCACCTGTGTTCCCTGCCGCCGGATATGGCCATGGGGCTCATTCTTGTGGGCGCTGCTCCCGGGGGCACGGCTTCCAACGTTCTTGCCTATATCGCCAAGGGTGACGTACCCTACGCGGTAACCCTGACATCAGCGGGCACGTTTCTTTCTCTCATCCTCATGCCCCTGATTACTTGGCTCTTGGGCGGCGTATGGATCCCTGTGGACATATGGGGACTCATGGCCTCCATCAGCAAGATTGTTGTGGTTCCTGTTCTGCTGGGCATTGTGGCCCACAGCTTTTGCGGAAGACTGACAAAAAGCGCTCTCCCATTTCTTCCCCTGTTTTCAGCGCTGACCATCACCCTTGTGGTGGCCGGAATCCTGGCCATAAACGCCGAAAATATCCTGCGGGCCGGCTTTGACATTATGGTGGCCGTCATATGCCTCAATCTTGCGGGCCTCGCGGCAGGAAGCCTTTTGGCCCGGTTCCGGCGCTTTGACACAGGCATGGGACGGACCCTCTGCATTTCTGTGGGCACCAAGAATTCCGGACTTGCCACCGCCCTGGCGCTGGCGCACTTTTCTCCCACGGCGGCCATTGCCGGCGCTTTGTACAGCGTCTGGCAAAACATTTCGGGCGCGCTGCTCGCAAACTATTTCCACACCCGCCACCCTCAAATCCCCCCGACCAAGGATACATAAGGATCAATAATGAATTTTCGCCTTCCCCCCGTGCTTGGCGGCTCGACCCTTGTGGCCGGAACGGCCATTGGCGCTGGCATGCTGGCCCTGCCAATGGCTTCGGCAGGAATGTGGTTTTTCTGGTCTATTGGCCTCATGCTGCTTTCATGGCTCGTCATGTTGCGTTCAAGTCAGGCGCTGCTGGAAGTAAGCCTGCACTTTGAACCTGGCCATAGCTTTCACACCATCGTACGGGAGTTGCTCGGGCCACGGTGGAGCCTCGCCAACGGCTGCGCGGTGGCCTTTGTGCTGTATACCCTGATTTATGCCTATGTCAGCGGCGGCGGCTCAATTATTGAGCAGAGCTTCAATTCCATAACCGGCAGTGTGCCGTCGCGACCGCTTGCAAGCCTCGCTTTCGCCCTGCTGCTTACTTTCTTCATCTGGTGGAGCTCCAAGGCGGTAGACAGGTTTTCCATTCTGCTTGTGGGCGGCATGGTCATAACCTATCTTTTTTCCATCAGCGGCATGATGACGCACCTGCGACCGGACGTCCTGACGGACAGCCGGGGCACTGGCGGAGAAATGATTTTTCTGTGGGGGGCTGTATCCACCTACCTGACGTCATTCTGTTTTCACGCCTCCGTTCCAAGCCTGGTAAAATATATGGGCAAGGAGCCGCGCACCATCAACGCAAGCCTGCGGTATGGAACCATCGTGGCCCTGGTTTGCTATATTTCATGGCTGACAGCGGCGGATGGCAACATTTCGCGTGAAGACTTCAAGGCCGTCATAGCCGCTGGCGGCAATGTCGGCGACCTCATGGGCGCGGCAGGAGAGAGCATTGGCAGCTTTTTCATCCTGCGGATGCTTGAAAGCTTTTCTCTGCTGGCTGTGGCCACATCCTTTCTTGGTGCGGGTTTGGGACTTTTTGACTATATGGCTGACCTGTGCAAATTTGATGACAGCCGCTCCGGCCGCTCCAAGACGCTTCTGGTCACATTTGCTCCGCCCATTGTTGGCGGCATCATATGGCCGGACGGTTTTTTGCCTGCCATTGGCTGGGCCGGGCTGGCGTCGGCGTTCTGGGCCGTCATTGTGCCAGCTCTTTTACTGGCCGCTGGCCGCAAAAAATTCGCAAGCAGCGGCTACGTCACGCCTGGCGGAAGGCTCACTGCGCCCATGCTGCTCTTATACGGCTGCTTTGTAGCTATTTGTCATACACTTTTTGTCTTCAATCTTTTACCCATGTATCGCTGATAAGGAGCATAACATGAACAAGCAAGTCGTCAGCACTCCCAAAGCCCCTGCCGCCGTTGGCCCGTACAGCCAGGCCATCAAAACCGGGAATCTCATGTTTCTTTCCGGCCAGGTGCCCATTGATCCTGCCACGGGTAAGCTGGTGGAGGGCGATGCTGCGGCACAAGCCGCCCAGAGCTGCAAAAACGTACTGGCCATCCTTGAATCGCAGGGCATGACAGCGGCCAACCTGGTGAAAGTCACTGTGTTTATCACTGACATCACCACGTTTGGATCTGTCAATGAAGTCTACAAGCAGTATATCACTGACCCCTGCCCGGCGCGCTCCTGCGTCGAAGTCAGCGCACTTCCCCTTGGCGCTAAAGTGGAAATTGAAGCTATTGCCGCCTTTTAAACTTTTTTGCTGAACGGATTTGTGTGGCGGGGAACGCGGACGCGCCCCGCCATCTTTCATCTTCAGCGTTTTTTCCGTAGTGTGTGCTTGAAACGCTTTTTACTGGTTCCTGATGTTTGACAGGTTTTTCTTGCCATTTTGGCCGCTTTGCAAAATAGTGACCCAATAAACAGTTAGAGCAATTTCACTTTGAAATTGCTCTGGCGGTTGCGTGAGCAGACGCCCGCCGCAAAGGCGCAAGCGCAGCGTCAGCCGCGAAGACAGCACCGCTGTTTTTTGCGCGGCTACGCGCCGAAGCGGGTGTCTTGTAAGCATTGCTTCAGGCGTTGTGACGCAGGAAGCTACGGATGCTTCAACCGTTGTGCCGCAGGCTTAAAGCGTTGTGACGCAGGCTTAAAGCGTTGTGACGCAGGAAACTACGCTTGAAGACAGCATGCGTAACGAGACAGCTTGTTCCATACAATCGCTGTCGCCATCCGTAGCGATGCTGTCCTGCCCCGTAGGGCGGTTCCCGCCAACGGTTCAGGCAAGCCCTTCGGGCAACGGCTGCCGCGAAACTACGCTTGAAGACAGCATGCGTAACGAGACAGCTTGTTCCATACAATCGCTGTCGCCATCCGTAGCGATGCTGTCCTGCCCCGTAGGGCGGTTCCCGCCAACGGTTCAGGCAAGCCCTTCGGGCAACGGCTGCCGCGAAACTACGCTTGAAGACAGCATGCGTAACGAGACAGCATGTTCCATACAATCGCTGTCGCCATCCGTAGCGATGCTGTCCTGCCCCGTAAGGCGGTTCCCGCCAACGGTTCAGGCAAGCCTGCAGAAGTGGGCAACGGCTACCGCGAGAATGGATATTCTCAATGCGAAAATGCTATATTGACACAGAGAAGGCAGGTCGCATGAAGTGGTGGAATGGGAACATCAAGGGCACTTCTGCCCTGAGCAAGCAGCAAAATCTGTTGCAGCAATGTTTGGCAAGTTGGCCACGCAGAGGAAAAACCCTGCTGGAAATCAACTGCGGCCAAGGGGCATTTTCGCCCTTGCTGTGGGAATGCGGCTTTGATCTGACCGTCACTGAATTACACCCAGAACAGCGGACGCAAACTGCGGCAGTTATGGGCGCACGTGCAGAAATACTGGCTGCGGCCGACGATTATTTGCCATTTGAAGATGATTTTTTTGACTGCGCGGTGCTGCATCTTGCCGCAGGCGACACGAAAAAAATCGACGCTGCGGTGCATGAGGCTTTGCGCGTTTCCTCCAGAGGCATCGCGGTTACCTTTTGGAACAGCATGTCTTTGGCATACGCTCTGCACCGCCTTCAGGGCAGCAAGTCGCCCTGGCCCGGCCCGCCCCATAGCTGGTGGCAGGTTTGGCGCATCATCAGAAGCGCCAACATGGGGAAACTCTGCGGCATGAGCACGCTGAACGGACCTCGCAAATCCTGGGGCTGCACCTGCCCCTTGAGCTGCTTCACACGCAGGCTGCGTATGCCCTTCGGAGCCTGGGGCATCATACGTGTTGATTTGGAACCCGCACGCACTGTTACCCCCATGCCGCTCAAGGTTAAGCGTCACCGTTTGCGCAACCCGGAACCGGCACTGGAGTGCGGTTCAAAAAACTCATTGGATTCGCGTCAGGCGTCCTTGCGTGGGTAACTCATGAATTTTCCATTTATCCCTAAAATAGTGGCCTTTGCCCGACAGCATACGCTGGCGCTGGCCGCCGCCGTGCTGGTGCTTATTGTCTTTGTGGTAAGCTTCAGCGGATGGCGTTATTACCAATATCGCCAATCCAGCCAATATGCTTATGAGATTTTGCGAGACGCGCTGAAAACGGGCGACACCGAAACCATTGCTGAGCTGGTGGATTTCAATTCGCTTTCACGCGGCCTGGCCAAGGATCTGGCGCAAAATTACCCTTTCCTTAAAGCGGGGGCAGATCAGGAACGACAGATCGGCGACATGATCCAAACGGCCTTGCTCAAACAAAGCCGCACCAAGCAAGAACCGGTCAAGGATGAACCTGATCTCAAGATACGACTGAAAACTGCCCTTTATGCCTTGCCCCCGGATTTTCTCGCACAACTGGCCTCATCCCTCAGCCTGCAACCCCCCAACGACGGCACGGCATTGCTGACCGCCAAGGTACGGCATCCGCTTTTGGATAAAAATTTCCTGCTTATTCTGCGCATGGATCAAACGCCAACGGGGTGGCGCGTACGCCAACTGGTGAACAGCCCCGAACTGGTGCGCCAGTTCCGTGAGGCGCAGGTGGAGCGCATGACGGCCCAGCGTCAGATGATACTGGACAAAAATGCCGCCACCGAAAAACGCATGAAGGAACTTTTCCCGCTCCAGCCCTGTTCGGCCAGCGCCGGACTTATTTCTGACGGCAGTACCCTGCTCGTCGTTGTGCATGTTCTTGCGCGCGACATAGGCACTGTCAGCGTCAACAACATGAATCTTTTTACTGAATTAAGCTCTGCTACAGGTGAGCTTTTACTGACTCGCTATCTGAATGCTGTTCAGCCCACCCACCCGGGTGAAGACTTTGAACGCAACTGGACAATAGAACTGGATGGCAACAGTGAACTCGGGCGTCGCGTTTTGAACGGCCAGCCCCTGCAGTGCAAGGGCGCCTGGAAAACCCTGGGACTTGATAACGGCGAAGTGCTGCATATTTCAGAAGCACCGGCGCCGATTGAAGAATTTCAATAATCGCGGCACACTGTTGACACAAATAGGACTTTTCTCTCCTGTGCTTCTGTGCCATAATAAGAGTTGTTGTTCCGGCCCGTCTGGAACCAGCACCAGGCAATATGAGACTGACGCGGTCACGAGCGCGTCAGAAATATAGATTTTCTGCCGTACCGCTTCGCCTGCCCGAAAAGCCGGGTTCCCAGCGCTACTGCGGCTACTGTTATGCAGGCAAATTCTCGCAGAACGGCCTGGGCACACGCCGGGCCGTTCCCATCGTCAACTTTGAAGGAGCCGCCACATGTCGGGCCTCAGCCGATCCATCCATCTCACGGTACATATTCATAAAGATCCGGCCGCCATGGCTGAACGCGCCGCGCATATCCTTGCTGCCGCGTGCGAAGAAGCCGTTGCCGACAGAGGCGTTTTTCGCTTAGCCCTTTCTGGCGGTCAGACGCCGATTCCACTTTTCCGCCTGCTGGCAGGAGATGACTGGGCTGACCGGCTGCCGTGGGATAAAATGAGTATTTTCTGGGTGGATGAACGCTGTGTCGGGCCTGAGCATGCCGACAGCAATTACGGCCTGGCCCGTAAGGAATTGTTGAGCTATGTTCCCGCCACGCACTTTTATCGCATGCGCGGTGAGGAAGACCCTGTTAAGGCTGCCGCCAAGTATGAAAATCAACTTCGCACAGAATTTGATCTTGGCCCGCAGGAGATGCCCCGCTTTGACTTTGTGCTGCTCGGCATGGGCGAAGACGGCCATACTGGCTCCATCTTTCCCAATTCTCCGGCCCTGGCCGAAAAAAAACGTCTCGTCATTGACCAGTATGTGCCCGAACGCAAGGCAGATCGGCTCACATTGACGCTTCCGGTTATCAACAATGCCCGGTGCTGCATGTTTCTTGTGACCGGGGCGGAAAAGCACGCTGTTCTTTCACGTGCGCTCGACCTTCTGGCCCCCCCCACCTTGCCTGCGCAAATGGTGCGGCCCGGCTTTGGCGATCTTGTGTGGGTTGTTGATGAGGCGGCAGCCACCGGCGTGTAATGCCAGCCAGCGCGCCTGGGCACTTTTTCGTTACCCCCCTCCAGACCGATCATCTCTGAAAGCAAAAACAAGGCCCCTTGCATGCAAGGGGCCTTGTTTTGTCATGACAAAGCACGAACACAAACAGCCTGAGCATTGTGACGTTGAAAAGGGGGAGAGGCTTCAGGCATTTCTGCCCCCGCTCCAAACCTGAAAATTCGTTGTAGTAACTAAAACACAATAAGAGTTTTAGGGGGTGGGGGCGTGGGGGAGGAGACCCTTTTGCAAAAGGGTCCCTCCCCCACAAAGCCTTTCCCACAAACATTTCACCGTGGCATGCTCTACTGCAGTTTTTTCGCCAGCAGTTCGTTCACAAGGGCGGGGTTGGCCTTGCCCTTGGTGGCGCGCATGATCTGGCCCACAAAGAAACTTATGAGTTTGGTCTTGCCGCCCTTGAACGCTTCCACTTCAGAGGGATTGGCGGCAATGACGGCATCCACGGCTTCTTCAATGGCGGATGTATCGGAAATTTGCACCAGTCCCTTTTCCTTCACATAGGCTTCGGGCATGATTCCGCTTTCAAAGATGTCGCCAAAAATATCACTGGCGATCTTGGCGCTGATAAGCCCTTGATCCACAATGCGCGCCAGTTCGGCAAGGGCTTCTGGCTTCATGGCCCATTGGGCCGGATCTGCGACATTGACGCCACGGGCGTGGCATTCCCGCAGCAAGGGGCCAAGCACAAAATTGGCGGCCTTGCGCGCATCATAAAGCTTGGCGGCGGCCTCAAAAAAGTCCGCCAGACCACGGCTCTGCACCAGCACTTCAATCTCGGCCTCGGGCAGGCCCGTCATCTGCGTAAAGCGAGCGGCCCTCGCCTTGGGCAATTCGGACAGTTCTTGCTTCCAACGGGCCATTTCGTCGGCAGAAATTTCCACAGGCAGAATGTCCGGGTCCGGAAAATACCGGTAGTCGTGCGCTTCTTCCTTGCTTCGCATGGACGCCGTGCTGTTCTTGACCGCGTCATAGAGACGGGTTTCCTGTACGACTTTGTCTCCATCATCCAGGACGTCCTGCTGACGGCCAATTTCATACTCAATGGCACGCTGCACATTGCGGAAGGAATTAAGGTTTTTCAGTTCCGTGCGTGTGCCGAAGGCTTCTGCTCCCACAGGGCGCAAGGAAACGTTGGCATCGCACCGGAAGCTGCCTTCTTCCATATTGCCGTCGCAGACGCCAAGATAGGTGACAATGCTGTACAGCGCCTTGAGGTAGGCCACAGCTTCGGCGGCGGAGCGCATGTCCGGCTCGGAAACGATTTCCACCAGAGGCGTGCCGGCCCTGTTGAGATCTACATAGCTGACGTTTTCGCCTTGCGCATGAATGTTCTTGCCCGCATCGTTTTCCATATGGATGCGGGTAATCCCTACTCTTTTGGTCACGCCGTCAACGGTGATATCAAGATGGCCGTGCTCGCAGATGGGCAGCTCAAATTGGGAAATCTGATACCCGGCGGGCAGATCGGGATAAAAATAATTTTTGCGTGCAAAGACGGACCGCGAATTTATGGTGCAGTCTGTGGCCAGACCTACCAGAGCGGCAAAGTGTATGGCCTGCTTGTTGGGTACAGGCAAAGAACCAGGCATGCCAGAGCAGACTTCACATACATTGGAGTTCGGCGGTTGGCCAAACGTGGTCGGGCAGGAACAGAACAGTTTGGAGGCCGTGGCCAGTTGCACATGCACTTCCAGGCCAATAACGGCTTCATAAGCGGCCATAAGTCAACTTACTCCCTCTTAGGTGATCAGCTCTGATGAGGAATGCTTGCGTCAAAGTACTTGCCCACGCCATACTCTCCCCTGCGGAAGAAAAGCCTGGCTTCAGGGCCAATGATCTGCATTTCACGGTTTTTGCCTTGCACATCCAGAGCGATGCGCATTTCCTTGGTGCAGCCGGTGGAGTACGTCGAATCCTTTCCGGACCACTGCGGGGGCACCTTACGCCCCAGAAGCGCAAAGCTTTCCTCAATATCTTCAAATGTTTGAAAGCGCCACACATCAATGAGACCGCTGCGTTGCACGCGTTCCCACATGTACATGAGGTCATCCCCGTCCATGCCTTCGATGAAGTGCTCAGCGGGGTTGATTATCAGGATATTATCCATTTTTTTGCGCAAATTGTCCACAAAGGCATGCACCAGGCTGATTGCGGTGGAGGTTTCACCGGGGATGCTGCCAATGATGCAGCTGTAGAACATAACGGGCCGCCCCTGGTCCTTGGCCTCGCGCATGTTGGCGATGATGTTTTCCGCCTGAGTGGCAATGGCTTCTTCGCTGAATTTGCGGGCCTCGCGGGCGTGCTTGCGCAGTTTGATGTGAAAACCATTGCCGTCACGCCAGTAGCAGACGATGTCGCGCGTGAACTCCTGGCTGGCGCCAAGCAGCATATCGGCGGCACGCCAACCTTTGCCGAGGATAAGGTCTGCCTCTTTCCAGGCGCGGGAAAACGTCACGGAGACACGGTACAGGTTGAGCCTTTCACGCGTGCCGTCGCCGATCACCACAAGGCGATGCTCTCGCAAATGGCGCAGCAGATCATTCTTGCTCAGTTTGTCCTGACGCAAAACAATGCCTCCGCGCAACCATGGCTTGAGCGAAGGATCGGTTTCCACATCTTCCAGTGTGGGCGCGTAAAAATAAAATCCGGATTTGACGGCAAAAATAACCTTATGCCCCATGCGGATAAGGCTTTGAACCATCACAAGGTCAAAGAGGGTGCCCCCGTCAGCGTCGCAGAGGAAAAGCACGGTGCCGGATCGCCCGGCGCTGGCCTCAAAATAAAGGCGCAGACTTTCGCAGGCAGTATACGCCTCATCCATGGCCCTGCGAATTTCTTCACTGGACGGTGTGCTTTCAAGCCAGTCGCGCGACATGGCCGAAAGACAGAGCAGGCGTGTCACTTCCGCATAGTCCATGCTGCGGCGCGCCGCAGAAATGCCGGATGGCGGCGGCCCCTTGGGCATGGCCTCAAGATTGGCCATAATCTCCGGCAAAGCCAGCACTTCAAGCTGTTGCGCCGTTGATTCCCGCCGCCTGTTTTCCCACGGATCGTCCAGCATATGCCCCTGCGCCAGCACAAGACCGGTCATCCTTTTGACCAGCCTCGATGGAATAAGGGTATGCTGCGCTATGTACTGCGAAAATCGATAGCGGCAAAATTGCAAAATACGTCTGCGTTCCGCCTTGTCGGGTACTGACGAGCGTACCAGCCGCATGATGATGCGCCATGAGCGGTTATATTGATTGCGCAGTTCCACAGAGGGGTTCTTGGCGCACAGCATGGAAAACGTGGCGTCCGAGCACGGCAGATACACCTGGTCAGGGGCAAGGTGCACCATGAAGGACATCTGTTCCGGGCTCGCTATGAGGTCAGGGTTCATACGGTACGCGATATTGTTGTCCATCAGCATGCTGTACAGCCATGCGTCAAAACGGACATCATTCCCCAGACGGATATCCCGTACCTTCATGGGGACAAGCCCTTTATTCATTGATTTTCCCCCACGCAGCTGCCCGCCGACCCCTGTAAGACAAAACCGCGGCTGCGCAGGCGTTCAAAAAACGAGGCCCCTTCACCGAGGAACTGCACGGCGCCAGACCAGCCCGAAACGCGCAACATGTCGCCCTTTTCAAGCTTCTGCCCCTCTTGCCCGTCCACCGTCAGGTAGCAGTCGGTGGAGCCGCGCAACACCTGGAGCTGGATATCCGTGTTACCGGGAAAGACCATGGGAGATATGGTATTGAGGAAAGGACAGACCGGCGTGAAGCCGATGGCATCCATTGAAGGATACAGAAGCGCGCCGCCCGCCGAGACGCTGTAGCCGGAACTGCCGACGGGCGTACACAGAATGACGCCGTCACTACGCAGGGAACCCATGCGCTGCCCGTCAGCCCATATGTCAAGACAGACCAGGCGCGACAGGGAACCGCGGCTCACAACAACGTCGTTGATGGCTGCACCTTCGGCAAGTGCCCTGCCGTTACGGGTAAGGAACCAGCGCAAGGCCATGCAGGAGCGAACGCGCTCTTGGCCTTGCAGGCACTCTTCGAGCTTTTCACGCCAGTTTTCCGGCTGGGCGTCAGTAAGAAAGCCCACGCGGCCAAAATTGATGCCCAACACAGGCACGTTGCGGCCCACAAGGCGCCGCGCAACCCCGAGCATGGTGCCGTCGCCGCCAAGCACCACCACAAAATCAAGATCATCGGCAGCATAGAAAGAAGACGCCTGCCCGGCCTCCACAACATCCGCCTGATGTCCCTGCGTTTTCAGCCATGCGCCAATTTCTTCGCCCAGCTCTGCAGCGCGTTCGTGGCGGGCCTTGCAAACCAAAAGGACGTGGCATTTGTGTTGATTTTGCATAAGTCAACAATTTACGTTATCAAGGCTTTTATCGCAAGCCCGCACCTTGCTTGTCAGGGCAGACGCTTTATCATATGAACAGAGTCTTCCACGCCACAAATCCAACAGGCCGTAGCACCATGAATGACAACGCACTTGACATCATTGCCGCCCATGCACGCGACGGCGCCAGACTCAGAGAAAGCTTTTTTTCTGATCAGGCCGTCAATCTGCGCGACACGGCGCTGCAATTTGCGGTCTGCCTGGCCAAAGGCGGAAAAATTTTGCTCTGTGGCAATGGTGGAAGTGCGGCTGACGCCCAACATCTGGCTGCGGAATTTGTAAACCGTTTTCTGATTGACAGGCCCGCCCTGCCCGCCATTGCGCTCACGACGGATACGTCCGCGCTCACGGCCATAGGCAATGACCTGGATTTCAGACAGGTTTTTTCCCGCCAGGTAGAGGCATTGGGCCGCAAGGGCGACATCCTGGTGGGCATCTCCACCTCTGGCAACAGCCCTAACGTGGTGGCGGCTCTTGAGGCCGCGCGGAACGCGGGCATGCGCACTCTCGGCCTCACGGGTCGCGGAGGAGGAAAAATGGCCCCCCTGTGCCACATGCTGCTGGATGTGCCCAGTTCGCATACACCACTGATCCAGGAAATTCATATTACGGCCGGGCATCTGCTATGCCAGCTTACAGACCATTATCTTTTTGAAAATGTGGCGGCCCTTACGCCCTATCTACACGCGGATACTGTAAAAGAGGATTGATCATGCCCATCTTTGAGTACAGTTGCGAAAAATGCGACCGAAAATTTGAAGAACTGGTTTACGGCGATGCGGCCCCGGTCTGCCCGTATTGCGGCTCCGACGCAACGCATAAGCTCATGTCTTGCTGCGCTCATCACGGCGGCGGCGCTCATGGCGGCGAGTACGCGCCATCTTCTGGCAGTGGCGGCGGCTGCGCTGGCTGTTCCGGCGGCAACTGTGCAAGCTGTGGCCATTAGGTGAAAGGCATGCGCAGCACCCTTACTATCGCCACACGCGGCAGCCGCCTGGCCCTCTGGCAGGCTGAACACATCAAAAGCTGTCTCCAGGCCATTGCGCCAGAGCTTGAGATTCGGTTGAACGTCATCAAGACCAAGGGTGACATCATCCTTGATGTTCCTTTGGCCAAGGTGGGCGGCAAGGGCCTTTTTGTGAAGGAAATCGAAGAGGCCCTGCTCAACGGCGAGGCTGACCTTGCCGTGCACAGCATGAAGGACGTGCCCATGGAGCTGCCCCAGGGGCTTCTGCTTGGCTGCGTTCCTCCGCGTGAAGATCCCACCGATTGTCTGCTTTCCTGCCAGTACGATTCTGTGGCCGCATTGCCGCAAAATGCCTGCGTCGGCACCAGCAGCCTGCGGCGGCAGGCGCAGCTTCTGGCCCAGAGACCGGATTTGCGCATCGAGAGCCTGCGCGGCAATGTTGACACGCGTCTGCGCAAGCTGCGGGACGGCGTATACGACGCCATTGTTCTGGCTTCCGCCGGTCTGAACCGGCTGGAGCTGACTGCCCCCTGCATGCAGTCGCTTGACCCGCAGGTTTTTCTTCCTGCCGTGGGTCAGGGGGCTCTGGGCATTGAATGCCGTGAAGACGATTACGAACTTTTTGCTCTTCTGGCGCAACTGGAAGACACCCCCACCCGTGTATGCGTCGAAGCCGAGCGGGGTTTTCTGGCCGGCCTTGAAGGCGGATGTCAGGTGCCCATCGCCGGGCATGCGCGCTTGCTTGATGATGACACGCTCTGCCTGGAGGGCCTGGTGGCCGAAGTGGACGGAAGCCGCATCCTCAGGGCGCAAAAGCAGGGTCATACGTCTCAGGCCCGCCAATGGGGTTTTGAGCTTGCCAGCGAGATCCTTGATCAGGGCGGCCGGGCCATTCTTGAAAAACTTTACCGACAGTCATAGGTATATCAGATAAATATGTCTAAAATCTCACCTTTGCCCGGTTTCAGACTGCACGCAACGCTGGATCCGGCCCGTATCCCCTGGGACGACAGCCGGGGTGTTCCGCCCCAGCGCAATGGCCGGAAAAATCCTTTCCAACCGCGCGCCATGCAGGCCCTGGATCTTGCTTTACAGATCAAGGCTCGCGGCTACCATGTATACCTCTCTGGCGAAACCGATCTCGGGCGTACGTACATGCTGCTCAACTACCTGCGGCCGCAGGCGCGCAAAGCGCCCACGCCGCCGGATGTTATTTATGTGCACAATTTCGCCGACCCTGACCGGCCATTACTTTTCGCCCTGCCTGCGGGGCAAGGCAAAAAGCTCAAGCAAAGCCTTAAAGAATTGGTCGACGCCGTAGTCAAGGAACTGCCCCGCCGCTTTGAAGCCAGCGCCTATGTGAAGCGCCGCGCCAAGCTTGTGGACAAGTTTCAGACTGCACGCATGGGGCTTTTGCGCAAAATGAACTCCGTTGCCGTGGACAAGGGCTTCAACCTTGACATGGATGAAAACGGCGGGCTGACCCTTTTTCCTCTGGTTGAGGGCAAGCGCCTGAATGAAGAGGAGTTCGACAATCTTGACAGCGCAATTCGCTTAAAGCTCAAGAGCCGGGGCGACAATCTGGTGCAGTCCATGGCTGGCTTCATGCGTCAGTTGAACAAGGCTGAAGAAAGCTTTCAGGACGACGAACGCGGGCTGGAGCGCGAGGCCATGGGGCAGGTGCTTAACACCCTGCTTGCCCCTCTTGAACAAAGAACCCTCAAGGCATGCGACTGCAAAGGTTTGTCCGACTATTTTGCCAGCCTGCGCGAAGACATGCTGAAGAATACCGATGCCTTTCTGCAAAGGGAAGGCGTGCCGCCCTCACTTGGCGTTGAAGTCCACGGCGCGTCAGGCGCGGACAGTGTGCTGTACCGCTATGCCGTCAACCTTCTCGTTGACAACAGCGAGCAGCAGGGCGCGCCCATTGTGGTGGACGATCACCCCACTGCCGTGAACCTGCTTGGCTGCATAGAGCGGGAATCGGAAATGGGCGCGCTGGTGACAGATTTTACGCTCATCCGTGCGGGAAGCCTGCATAAAGCCAACGGCGGTTTTCTTGTCCTCCATGTGGAAGATCTGTTGCAGCACCCCACGGCCTGGGAAGGGCTGTTACGCGCGCTGCGCTCCAATCAGGCCCGCATTGAAGATTCGGGCGAAGCCCCCGATACCGCCATCCGCACCAAGGGGCTGACCCCCGACTCGCTGCCACTGGATCTCAAAGTCGTGCTCATTGGCGGCGAAGAGCTGTATGAAGGGCTGCTTGTCAACGACGACCGCTTTCCCAAGCTTTTTCGCATCAAAGCCCATATCGCCGACGAAGCGGATCGCAACGCGACCAACATCCGCCACTATCTCGGCCATGTGGCGCATATCATTCAAGGTTGCGAACTGCCGCCCTTTGACCGCACGGCCCTTGCCTGGCTTGTGGATCTGGGCTCTCACCTGTGTGAAGACCAGTGCCGCCTTTCGCTCAGGTTTCCCCTGTTGCGGGAACTGATGATTGAAGCTTCTGCCCTCGCCAACATGCGCGGAGAGGAGATCATCACCGCGCCCATTCTGGAGGAAGCCTATACAGCGCGCACATACCGCGCCAACCTTGTGGAAGAAATCTTTATGGAGGAATACGACCGTGAAATGATCAAGGTTCGTACCTCCGGTTCCGCCATTGGGCAGGTCAACGGTCTTTCAGTCACCCTGCATGGGGACTTTGAATTTGGCCTGCCCCATTGCATATCCTGCACTGTGGGCGTGGGGCACGAGGGCATTATTGACCTTGAGCGCGAGGCAGAGTTGGGCGGGCCTATTCACACAAAGGCCATGATGATTCTTAAAAGCTGTCTGACCGACCTTTTTGCCCGCAAAAAACCTCTTGTGCTTTCCGGTTCGCTGTATTTTGAGCAAAGCTACGCGGGTATCGAAGGCGATTCCGCTTCGGGTGCGGAACTTGTGGCCCTGCTCTCGGCGCTGGCTGAGGTGCCGGTGCGCCTTGACCTGGCCTTTACAGGCGCGGTCAGCCATTCGGGGCAAATAATGGCCGTGGGCGGCGTCACACGAAAAATTGAAGGTTTTTACAAGGTTTGCGCAAGACATGGGCTTACGGGCACACAGGGCGTCATCATACCCCATGATAATGTTGACCACCTCATGCTGTCGCCCGAAGTGCTCAAGGCTGTCGAAAATAAACAGTTCAGCATTTATGCGGTGCGGCGCATTGAAGAAGCCCTGTTGCTGCTTACTGGCATTGCCGCCGGACGCCGGCTGAAAAATGGCGGCTTCTCGCGCGGCAGTCTGTACGACCTTGTGGACAGAAGGCTCGAACGGTTGGGTGACTATGCGCAAAACGCCTTCCGGCGCAGCAAGCGCAACTGAGTACTGAGACGCGTGAGCACGGGCGTTCAGTTCAGTATTGACTTTACGCACAATTACAGCTAACTTGATAAAGTAGCAGTAAAATTTATGCATGACCATTCAACCGGTGCCCGCGAAAACTATGATGAACAAAAGTAAAAAAGAATCATTACTTCAGGCGGCCAAGGATTTGTTTGGCGAATGTGGCTATGTGGAAACCACATTCAAAAAGATTTCAGACAGAGCCGGTGTTGCGTTGGGTTTGCTAACCCACCATTACGGCAACAAAGAAAAGCTCTTTCTGGCCTGTGGGCTGGATGTACTGGAACATTTTCTAAAAAGGCTACGCCAGGCCACGGCCGAGGCCGATTCGGGCTTTGATGGCGTCATGCGCTTTTGCAAAGCCTATCTTGATTTTTCCATTGACAAGGACTCCAACTGGCTGGTCCTTGTGCGCTGTTCACCTTACAGCGACATGAAAACCAAGACTGATCGCGATATCATGGATTCCATGTTCTCTCAGGTGCATCAGGAACTGGAAAAAGTCATTGCGCGCGGCATCGAGGATGGCAGCCTGGTTACGGTTGACAGCAACTCCACAGCGCAGGTCATCATCTCCTTGATGGTCGGCGCCAACCGTACACGAGTGCTTACCCCTTATGCCATGCCCTCCCTGTACAAGGATGTGCTTGATTTCGTGGCCAGATCCATAAAAGCCTGAGTCTGGTACTGCCACATGCCACGGCATGGCTTTATTGACAGTAGCATGAAGAAAATGTAGATCTCAATTATGAAACTACTAAGCGCCATCCGCGACTTTCGATATTATTTTACCGGAGTCATACACTGACCCCCGGATCGCGGAGTTATGGCCTTTTTGCTGATTCAGGCAACATAGCCGCCGACCACAGGGGTCGGCGGCTTTTTTGATTCTGCGCTTTTTATCTGCCGGAGGGCTCATGGACCTGATTTCAACGCTACAGTTGATAGACACCCCAGTACTCATCGCAATGGCGTTACTGGTAGGCTCCTTTTTTCTGGCGCTCATCAACCTGGTGCGCCAGACGCAAAGGGGATAGACATGCTGGGCGACGCTCTCATCTGGTTCGGTTACATTGCGGTCTTCATCTGGCTCGCGCGCAAGGGCCAAGGGCATGATGCCATGGCTTCAGGCCGTGTGGGTTTCGTCATTCTGGCTTTGGCCTATGTGGCGACCTACATTTCCGCCGTTGCCCTGGTGGGCTTCGGCGGACTTTCATATATGTACGGCTTGCAGATGCTGTTGGTGGCTGCCGGCAACGTATGGCTTGGAATATGGTTCGTGTACCGTTATCTGGCGTGGCCTACCAAGATATGCCAACGCAACCTGCAAGCCAGGACGCCCACGCAACTTATTGCCAAGGGACACAAAAGCCCCATGCTCGGCAAGGCCCTTGCGCTGATATTCGCCATTTTTCTTAGCGTCTACGCTTCGGCGGTTATCAAAGGGGCGGCGCTCATGCTTGCCCAGATATTGCCCATCCCCGTATGGATATTGGTCTGGATCGCGGCTACGGTTGTTGGCGTTGTGGTTTTTATCGGCGGGTTGCGCGGGGTTCTCTACACCGAAGCCATGCAGGGCATTGTCGTGCTGGCGGGCATTGTCCTGCTTATATGGGCAGTGCTCGACAGGGTGGGCGGCCCCCTTGAAGGCATTGCACAACTAGCCCAAATTGCTCCCACGGCACGCGCCAATGAAGGTTTCCTCGCGCTTTCCACGGGTGAACAGGGCTGGTTTGTTCTTTCTCTTGTCATGGTCACATCTGTGGCGGTGTGGTCGCAACCCCAGATGATGCAGCGACACTTTGCGCTCCATTCCCCGCGCCAGATTAAACGCATCGTCCCGCTGGCCATGCTCGTGCTTACCGTACTTGTGGGCGGAACCTATTTTGTGGCGGCCCTTTCACGCATAATCCTGCCGGAAATTGCCTCGGCCGACGAGGTTATTCCTCATCTTGTAAAAATGCTTCTGCCCAATGCCGGGCTTCAGGTTTTTGTTCTGGCTATTGTGTCTGCCTCACTGTCGACGTCTACCGCGCTTTTTCATATCGCTGTGTCAGCCATTGCAGAAGACCTGCCCGGCAAACCAGCCTCCAGATTTTCCTGGTTTCTGGGCATTGTCTTTTGTGTTGTGGTTTCCGGCGGCAGCGCCCAGATCAAGGGCCAGCTTATTGCGCTTTTGTGCACCACCAGTTGGAGCATAGTTGGCTCGACCGTGCTTATCAGTTATGTGGCGCTGGTGCGTTTTGGCAAGCGCAGCTCCCTTGCCGCGTGCATGAGCTGCGGCCTTGGCTTTACCTCATGTCTGCTCTGGTATCTGCTGGCTAACAAGGCCGTCTCCCCCACCCCTGTTTTGGGGATGCAGGCTGCGCTTATTCCGCCCTTCTTTGTGGGCCTGACTTGTTCGCTGGTGGGCTGGTTCACAGGATGGGCTTTGGACCATGAGGGCCGCAAGGCTTCCACGTTCTGGCCCGCGCCCAACGCCGGTTCATAACAACCTGGCGACCGAAAGCGTGTATAGCGCCCGCAGAGCCGTTTTAGGTAACACTGCGGGCGCTTTTCTACGCCATAAATATGTGCTGGAACCTGCTTCGTAAAATGAACGCTGGCCTGACGCTGCGACTTCTGCTATCTCTGGCTCTGCCCTTTCCCTGCCTTGCAACGCCGCGCGATGGGCGCGCACAGCGCGGGCAAACCCGCGCTTACGTTGCCGCAGTGAACGCTGTTCTCGCAGCCGCCAGAGCGCTCTCAAAATGAAGTTGCCCAAACCCGTAACCCGAGTCCAGAAGTGCGCCAGCCCCACGCGCGCCATTTTGGCATAAGCCTGTGAGTACATAGAATGAAGCCATCTCTTGTCCGCGACTCCATAATTGTCGGCGCAGCGCTGTTTTCAATGCTTTTTGGCGCAGGCAACGTGGTATTCCCCCCGTACATAGGGCTGACGGCAGGGCCGGAATGGTTCCTGGGTTTTCTCTGCTATTACATGGCTGATGTGGGGCTGGCCTTTCTGGCCATTTACGCCATGCTGGCTTCTTCCTGCATTGACAAAAAAGAAGGCATCATGCACCGCCTTGGAAGCACGGCGGCAATGCTCATGATGTGCGCCATCATCCTTTGCATTGGCCCCCTGCTTGCCATACCCCGCACCGGAGCCACAGCCTTTGCCATCTCCTTTTCACCCCTGGGCTATTCCTCCAAGGGTATAAGCTCCGCCAAAGTCATTTATTCTTTGGCTTTTTTTGGCGTATCAACCATGTTGGCATTCAAGGAGTCCAACATGGTTGACGTCATTGCCCGCTACCTTTCCCCCATCAAGATCGGGGGTTTTCTGCTTATTGTGGCGGCCGCCCTGTATATGCCCATTGGCCCCGTCAGCGACGTGGTGCGCGATGACAACGTGGCGTGGCACAGCATTCTTTCCGGCTATCAGACCCTTGATGTCATGGCGGCGCTGGTCTACGGCCTTATTATTGTCACCGCCCTGAAAAACAAAGGCTACGAGACAGGCAGCCAGAAAGCCCTCTCCGTGGGCATCGCCAGTCTGGTTGCCGGCGCTCTGCTTTTTGTCATCTATTTCGGCCTGTGCTATCTGGGGGCCACGGGCTCAACCTATTATCCCGTGGATATGGAAAAAGGCGCCCTGGTCACCAACCTGGTGGGCAGGCTCTTTGGCCGCGCGAGTACGGTTCTGCTGGCCGTCATTGTCACGGTTTCCTGCATGGCCACGTCTGTGGCGCTTATCGGGACAACGGGAACCTTCATCTCCCAGTTCAGCAAGGGGCGGCTCAGTTACAGAACCATCGTGATCGGCACTGGCCTTTTCAGCATGGTTGTCTCCAACTTCGGCCTGGACAACATCATTGCCTTTGCAGCGCCCATCCTGACCTTTCTCTATCCCGGAACCCTTGTGGTCATTGTG
This sequence comes from Desulfovibrio sp. 86, assembly GCF_902702915.1. Classification (NCBI taxonomy): domain Bacteria; kingdom Pseudomonadati; phylum Thermodesulfobacteriota; class Desulfovibrionia; order Desulfovibrionales; family Desulfovibrionaceae; genus Desulfovibrio; species Desulfovibrio sp. 86. The sequence continues at coordinate 89,330 of NZ_LR738849.1, forward strand.
CTTTCACTTTTCGACAAACATATCGCCAATGACAACATTTTCAGGTTCGCCACGGCAGGAGCCCTTCTCGCCAGCGGTCTCAACGTTCTGGAAGAGTACGGCCTGCCCCTGGCGATCACCCCGCACCTCCCCTTCAGCGCCGCCGGTCTTGGCTGGATAGTGCCAGCCTTCGCTTTTGGCTTGGTCGGCTACTTTGTGCGCCGCCCAAAGTGCTTGTTGTAATACGTTGTGGGGGAGGGACCCTTTTGCAAAAGGGTCTCCTCCCCCACACCCCTACCCCCTAAAACTCTTGGTGTATTTTATATAACACAAAGAGTTTTCTGCCCTGGAGCGGGGCAGAGACCGCATTTTCCAGCATCACCCCATCTCAAAAGGCATCAGCTCTCGTCGCAAAAAAGATATTTCTGCCTGTCATTGCGAGACGCGGACGCGCAGACGTCTCTGGCTCGCCCGCCCGGCATCATCCACCACACGGACTTCGGCGTCCCCAGGCACCGCCTGCCACAAAAGAATTTCTCCCGGAGCCCTGCTGCCAAGATAACTCCCGTTGACAAACCAGTGCAGGTGCTTGACGCCAGCCTCGGCATGAGCAATAAACGCCAGTTTTTCATGTCCCTTGTCACTCAGACTCAGCCTGTACACCAGACCGTCCTTGGGCTGGACAATTCGCGGGGGATTGCCCGATGCGGCATTTTTATCTCCACATTCGGGTGCAAAAGGCGGTGGCTCAGGTTTGGGCATGCCTGCGCGTGCGAACATCTGCGCAAGATCCGTGGGCCAGAATTCCCATGTCTGCACTTCCGTGCGGCCTTCCTGCGGCATGCAGGCCCGCAACCCGGTGGTTTTATCAATGAGTATGGAACGAAACACTCCTGATGGTGCAAGAGGCGAAACACCGGGAATGAACCAGGTTTTTGCCGTGTCCGCGCACAGCGAGGTGTCAAGGTCGCCCGTGGCGGCGCAAACCTCGATCTGTTCCACGTTCAAACCGTGCGCCGGTTCGGAAAAATGGTCTTGCATCGGTTCTGAGGCAGCCAGCTCACGAGCAATTTGCGTGAACAGGGGCACAGCTGAAATGGCCCCCACAAGCAGCGGATTCGGCCTGTTGTCAAAATTTCCCAGCCAGACCACCAGCACATAGGGGCCTACGATGCCTGTGGCCCAGGCATCGCGAAAGCCGTTGGACGTGCCCGTTTTAAGGCGAAGCGGCAGCGTCGCGCCACGTTGTGAACGAACCTGGCGATCCGGATCGCCGTCTTCCAGCATGGAAAGGGTGACAAAGGCGGCTTCCGGCGACAGCAAGGGCAAGGCGGTATCTTCACGACCAGTGCCGTGTAAAAACCGCAGGGGCCGCCAGATTCCCTTATTGGCCAGCATGGCATACAGACCAGCCAATTCGCGCATGCTCACTTCCGCCCCGCCAAGCACGAGGCTGAGTCCGTAATGATTTTCTTCTGACAAAAACGCAACGCCAGCGCTGCGCAACAACCCGTAAAAATTTGGATTTTTCAGGCGTGCCGCCAGAGCTATGGCGGGCACGTTACGGCTGCTTCTCAGGGCGTTGGCCGCTCCAATGGGGCCACGAAAGCTTCCGTCATAGTTTTCCGGATCATAGCCCGAAAAACTGCGCGGCGTGTCGGCCAGCAGCGTCAGGGGATGGATCAGCCCCTGATCCAGGGCCAAAGCGTAAATAAAGGGTTTGAGCGTGGAACCAGGTGAGCGCCGTGCGCGGGTGCCGTCCATCTGCCCCATGATGCCGTCATCAAAAAAATTAGCGGAACCTGCAAGAGCGCGCACTTCCATGCTGGGCCAGTGCACCAGCAGCACTGCGCCGTTGGTAAGACCATACGCGCGCTGCCTGGCCGTAAAAAGACGCAAATGTCGCTCTATTTTTTTCTGACTGGCAGGGTCAATGGTCGTGCGCAACAGGTTGTCGCCCTGTGGCTGCTGCAAAAGTTCCGTGCTCAGATGCGGTGCGGCAAAAGGCAGATCCCCCACCCCGTACACGCGCAGCGGAGCGTGTTCTTTACGACCATGCCATGCAGCCTCCAGTCTGTGCAAAGCTGCGGTGAAATGTTGGTTGTCTTGCGCAGGACGCCGTTGAACGGGATTTTGCGGCACCAGCATGAGGGACATGCTCTCCCCGGGAGTCAATTCCTCTGGCGTCTTGTGGAAATAGACAATGGAAGCCGCACCAAGGCCCTCAATATTGCCGCCATAAGGGGCAAGGTTGAAATAGGCCTCAAGAATTTCCTCCTTGCTGAACTTCCAGTTGAGCTGCACTGCCAGAAGGATTTGGCGCAACTTGGCTCCGATTTTTCCTGTTTCCAGCCCATAGGTGAGGCGCGCCACCTGCATGGTGATGGTTGACCCTCCCATAAGGCGCTTTCCCGTCAGAAGCCCGTAGCCCGCCCGGACCAGCGCCAGCGCGTTGACGCCGGGATGATGCCAGTAATAGCGGTCTTCATAGCGCAGCACAGCGTCCACCGCTGCCGGGGGAATATCGGCAAGGCGAGTGTATACGCGATATTTTTGATCTTTTGACAGACTGAGGCGCATAAGCCCGCCCTTGCTGTCGCGCACCACACGGGAAAAACTGACGTCTTCCAGAGGATGCCGACACGGCGCCAGTTGCAGCCAGAGCATAAACAGAGCCAGCACGACACCTGGCAGCAGAAACCACCAACGCCTTTTGCGCAGGACAGCACACAGCGTACACCGTGAAAGCGCTTTGCCTGCTCCTTTGCGGCCGGATTCATCCTGCGGGGGGTCTATTGTTGTTTTTTCTGCCATACTGCTAAAATAAATGATTTCTATTGTCTCGTCTGCACGGACAGAGAGGGATGTTTTGCGCCGTCGCACACACAGCCGCCAGAGCAATTTCAGGGTAAAACTGCTTTTTCGGCAAACCGGCCAACAGAAAAAGCAGGGCAATGGACCGGGCCGGGTTTCGATCCAGTACATTCCCCCACTTTTCTGTTCTGCGGACGTGCCTAGTCGATGATCATTTGCCCGCCTCCAAGACGGGCATTGATGGCAGGCTCGTACATGGCTTCCGCCGTTGCCGAAGGCAACACAAAGCGTCCTCTGGTGGCCGCGCGTACCTTGTAGGTAAATGTGCGCGGGGTAAGGCCGGAGTTTACAAAGAAAATGCCCCGGTCTTCACGCCGTTCATGACGGATAAGCCCCTGCTGGGCTTCTTTGCCGCTTTTTTCAAGCACAGGCTCAAGACCGCCGGGCAGCAGGTCTACCAGAACCACATTGCTGTATTCATCGGCAGAGCGCACGGTCAGTTCCACGGTGAGCACCTCGCCAAGTTTGGCGCTGGTGACGGCCTCACCACTGTTGTTGAGATAGCGCCGCTGCAATTCAAGCCCGTTGGCGGCGGCAGTCAGCGGTTTGCGCTCAAAGCCTTCAGTTGCTGTGTGAAGATTCCAGCCAGAATCGCCCTTGGGCAGTTTCACGTTATACGCAAGGCAACCGGGCGCGTTCAGTTCAAGAATGGAGCCAAGCAGTTCGGCCTTGCCAGCGGCAGGCGCAAAGTCCTGACCATAGCGGGTGCAGGTCAGCTCAATGCCCACAGGCGCAGGCGCTTTTTTTTCAGCCAGCAGTATCAGAGCGCGGGACAAAAGCCCCATATCGACAGTTGTGGCTGTGGTGTTGAATGCGGAATCAAGCAGGGCCGCGACGTTGACCTCTTTGCGACGCTCGGGATAATGGCGCAGTATGATTGCGGCATGGAGCGCTCTGGCAGCCCCTTCATCCAGCATGTTATCAGTGGTGACCGCAGTAAACGTCACAGGCATGCGCTGCTGGGCGCGGCGCTCCATGCGCAGCATTTTGTAGCAGTCTGCCAGAAGCGCAGCCACAAGCTCTTTGTCCCAGCCATTGGTGTTTTCTCTGAACCATTGCTCAAGCCTTTCAACTTCCTGGGTCATTATGCGCCCGTCGCGCAAAAGAACCCATGCGCCATAGACCTTGACGCGGCCATCGTCGATATCTACCGGAGCACTGCGCACAGTGTTTTCCAGCGTATCAAGGATGTTGCGGGCCAGCCCCTCGGGCACGACTACCCCGCTTTCGCGCAGCGTCAGCAGAAAGTCCCCGGCATAGGCCGTCACAAAATCATTGGCTGGCGCTGATGGCCAAAGGCTCACCCCCTCGTAGTAGGAAAAGTTGCTGCGTATGGTGGCAAGAGCGGCACTGATGACAGCATTGCCGCGCTTTGCCAGTGTTTCTGGCGATGCCTTGGGATCAAGCAGAACCTTTTCACGCAAAGCGGAATTACCCAGCAGGGCGGCGTAGGGCATTGCCCGGCTGATGAGTTGCTCGGTGCAGCCATAGGGGTAGGTATCCAGCCTGTCCAGCAAGGAACGCAGACCAAGCAGGGGAAGCGCCGATACGCTTGCCTGCCCCTGCGCTTCATACGGATAGATGTCTCTGTCCACAGACACGTTCATGCTGTCCGTGAGGGGCACGACCTGCTCGGTGCGCACTCGAGGCGCGGGGGGACGCACAGAAAGACTCTGGTTGCGAACGCTTCCGGGCTTGCCCTTGCCTTCCAGGTTGGCGGTAAAACGCACGTCCGCCGAACCCAGGCGATCCTGCGCCCGCATGCGAAAACGTAGTACAGCTTCGCCATTTTCATTGATTTCAAGCGGAAGCGGATTCTGTCCGCTCAGGAACACCAGTTCCGGGCCGCACTCCATCTTTACGGCAACTCTGGCATCCTTGCCGCTGCCCTCCACGGTATTGGCGATAACCAATGCTCCGTCAAACTCGTCGCCAGGAGCGACAGCCAGGGGCAGAAGGGGTTTCAGGATGAGCGTTCCACGTACTTCGGTGCTGGTTTGCGCATTACCGGCCGTGGAGGCTCCGTCGCGCGCGGCGCTGCTGCCGACGGCCATTATGCGAATGCGCCCGCTTACATATTCGGGAATGGTAAGGGTAACATCCGTCCCATCCGCATTGACGGCCGCCAGTTCTTGCCAGAAGGCAAAAGGAGGCTCGCCGCGCCGCTTGAAGGGATTGAGAAAACGGCCGCCCGCCCCCGCCATGTCGCCGCCAAATCCGGGGATACGACCCTGCAGGCGCGCATGGTCGGGCATGAGCAAGTCAAAGGCCTGCATGGTGGCCACATCAAGAGCACGGTCGTTCAAAAGATCATTCAGGGGATCGGGCGTGGTAAAGCCGGTAAGCTGCAACACGCCTTCGTCCACAGCAAAAAGCAGGGCTTTGCCCGGTACCCGCGAACTTACCCGGACAGTGATTTTTTCACCGGGCAGCACGCGTGCGGGGGCATTGAGCTTCAGCCCCATATTTCTCTGGCTGGCGCCAGCGGTAAAGGGCGCGACGCCAAAAGAATGGGGATTCATGTATATGGCTTCGGAACCAAGTGACCGCACGAAGGACACGTTAACGTAGCCACGGCCTTCAAAACCTTCGGGTATGCGTATTTCCTGCACGCTTTCACCGGCCTGAGCCGTGAGCCATGCGTGGGTCAGCACATTTTCCCTTTCAATGGTTATGAGCCCTGTACCGGAATACGGCGTGGAAAGGCTCATCTTTATGGTATCGCCGGGAGCGTACTGCTCCTTTTCAAGCTTCAGGCGCAGGTTGCCCTTGGCCAGAGAGCGGGTGGAAAGGTCAGAAGGTTCGGCAAGGCGCGTGCCCGCGACGGAAAACGGAACAAGAGCCAGTACGTGGCCGTTGTTCTGGCGCACTGTGACCAGATAGTCTCCCGCTTCGGCTGTGGGCAGGGGCCAGGCCAGCCCTTTGGCGTCAAGGCTGACGGTTTGGCGCGTAATCTCCGTATCAACAGGAGTGGCGTCATAGCGGTATTCACCGCGAGAATCCGTCACAAGACTGTTCACATAGCGTCGGGCGGAAAACACAATCTCGGCGTCACGCAGGGCGGTGGGCGCAAGATCGTTGTTGACGGCCAGAAAACGCAAAGAAGCCTTGGCGTTCTGCGGCACGTAGTCAAGATTGTTGGCCTGCCCTTCGGGTTTGTAGCCAAGGGCTACCTCCAGCGGCGAAAACAGGGCTGACACCTGCCGCGTGACGGCCCTGCCGCCTGTGGGTTCAAAGCCTTCAATCAGTACGGTGCCGTAAAAGGTGCTGCCCTGCAGTTTGCCCAGGGGCAAGGCCAGCTTGGCAAGTCCCTTGGGGTCGGTGAACACGTCGGGCAAATCCATGTATTGATCCTGCACGCTCCCGGACAAGGCGTCATAGAAGGCATAGTCTTCATACCCCGGAAAGCGCAGCAGTCCTTTACGCGCGTGGAAGGCGGCATGGATGCGGTGGCTGGCGGCAGGTTCACCATAAAGATTGTCCAGCCGGGCCAGCACCATGGCGGGAGGCATGTTTTCGCCAGTACGTATCCAACCCTTTGGCGCACTGGATTCAAAACTGGTGGCAAGGGCCAGGGTGTCTGGCTGAAACTCCTCTACCCGCGTGGTCACGCTGCCCAGAACCGGGCCGCCATAACCGGGCTTGTCCGAAGCGAGGCGGATGTCCATGCGGTATTGCCCAACGGCGGCGTCTTCGGAACTGGCCCAGGTAAAGTTCTGAAGCCCTTCAGGCCCAACCGTGAAGGATCGGCGCATGACTTCCGTTCCGGCAGGGTTTGTCAGCACGGCTTCCAGCGGCAGGTTTTCAGGCAGGGCCTGCCAGTCAAACCTGCGTATCACGCAGCCAAAGTGCAGCGTTTCCCCAGGCAGGTATAATCCGCGCTGGCTGAAAACCGAGGCGCTGAGGCCATTGCTGGCGGCATGACGGCCCGATACGGAAAAATTGCTGTAATCCACGGTACGGGCGCTGTCGTCAAGGGAAAGCCAGGCCATGTCCTGTCCTCCGCCCTGGGCGGGCGCAAGGGCCACAAGGGCCACGGGGCGTTTTTCCCTTTCAAGTCCAACCGTGGAGGGCAGGTCGGCACGCCCCTGGGCATTGGTCACAGCGCTGCATACTGGCAAACCATTGGCCCCCAGCAGGCGCACCTCGGCATTGGACACGGGCTTTCCTGTGGCAATGTTCTGCACAAACACCGCCCTAGTTCCGTCAGAGGCGGTTTTTACACTGAGCCCCATGTCGGTGACCAGCAACAGGCGCGTGGCCTCAGCCACCTGTTTGTCGCCATTGCGCCCTGTGAGCACCATACGCATAAGACCATGACGCAGACCACCCTGCCCTTGCAGCAGCGGGGCCAGATCCAACACGCCAAAAAACGCCTGACCAGGGATGTCCCCACGCTCGCCCTTGCGCACATTGATATGGCCCTGAACCGCATCACTCAGAACCGTAAAGTCCGCTTCCGGTTCTTCAAAGCTGCCGTCCTTGGCCAAAAGGGCCATAAAGGGCTCACGCACACGCTCGGCGCGCCAGTCAATTTCAGTGAGCCCCAGGGCGTAAATATCAAGTTTTTTATCACCGCTGAGCGCAAGAATATTGCCGGGCTGCAAGAAAGACAGTTCCGCTCCCATGCCGGGAACAGTCAGGATAAAACGGCGCACATCCGACAGTGAAAGACCGCCCGTGGACGTAAGGCCGGGCTTCACGGCGGCCAGCAGGCCCCGGCCGCTGGCGGCTTTTACGCGCAGGACAACCTGATCTGTAGGCTCATCAGCAGCCTGAACCAGTTTCGGCTGAAGCTTTTCTCCATTTGCGATGTCCGTGGCGCTGATGGCGGGCATTTTTGCCCAATTGGCTTCCTGCCCTGCCTCAGGCGTTATCGTGCGCGGCAACTGGACCACATCCAGGTAGCGCAGCACCTCTGAAGGCAGCACGCGCAGGCTGGTTTTGACCACCAGGTGGAATTCCTTGTCCAGCCCGGTATCATACGCAACCCGCACGCCGATATCACTGACGTTCATGATGCGGTCACGCCCGGTGACATACAGCAGCGCTTCGGAGCCTCCCTGCCCTTTGCCGCCAGAGCCTTTTACCATGCGCATGTTGTTTTTTTCAATGAATCCCGGCAGGCCCTTAACAGATATGACGGCAGCGGCATTATCCTTGGGCAAGCTTGTAACAACGGCAGAAACCACGACCTCGTCGCGACGTTCATTCCATACAAAACGCGGCGCGCCAAGAGCCAGGCCACTCTTCGCATCGCTGGGACGCAGGCTTATATTCCCTTCCATACTTTGGGGATTGACCGGCCACATGAAATGCACCGGAACAGAAAGGGCGTGCGCCCCCTTGGGGGACGGATCAATCCAAAAGGTCTCCTTGCCAATCCTTACGGCCTGCGGCTGCGTAGTATAGCGAACCTGGCGGTTGACCTCGAACCGTGACGGCAACGGCACCTTGTCAAGGGAAATGGAGTATGTGGTCTGGGGACTCAACGGCTTTTCCGGCAGAAAAGACATGGTGGAACCATAGCTCCAGCGCCACTGCCCAGGCACAGCCGGAGTCATGTGCACACCTTCCACCAGGCGGCCTTCCTGACCGGCAGGCGGGGCGGAGCACTGGCGGGACCAGTCCGATCCGTACTGTCTTTTACAGCGTTCAATATCGACTTCAAAGCTTATGGAAAAACCGTCCGACCGTTTCCAGCTGTCGGATTCAGGTCGACTGGTTTCTGCTATGCGGTATGCCGGCCCTGCAACAGCAGCGGCAGCAAAACTTGTTATAAGCATGCACACTGCAATGCTGTATACAATGAATTTATGAATCATGGTATCTCCGCGTGTTACAAGGCGGCTGAATATGCATATTACTGTTGCCAATCGCGCAGCGTCCGCACGATAATTTCATCCAAGGCCGCCAGGCTATGGCCATCGTTGGTTTCATGAATGTATGCGTAATTTTTCCAGTAGGCACGCGCCTCTTCGGGGTCCAGCAGGGTGTCGGCCAGCCCCAGAACCACCATGCGCTTGACAGGAGCAGAGCGCGCATCGGCAAAAATGGAATAACTGTCGCACATTTCGTGTGTGAATTCCCAGTGCTGCCCACCGTAAAAAGAGGTGTTTGGCCCCACAAATTGCCGCAATGCCTGGGCAGGACGAACCACCGGGTTGATAAGAACGCAGTTGCAAAGCAGCAGCGCCGCCAGTTGGGAAGCGTAAAATCCGCCAAGAGACGCGCCCACAAGAACAAAGGGGGATGAGGCGTCATTGAGGGCCCGCGCCTGTTTTTGCAGGCGCGCCAGGTTTTCGGGGAAAAAGCCGCTTGAAGGATAGTTCAGCGCATGCGCATCAGGAAAAAATTTGCGCAACATGCCAAAGGTATGACTCTCGGGGCTGGAATTAAAGCCGTGAATATACGCGATCATGTGCACTTTCTCCAACAAGGGGCTTGGGTTGAAAATATGCATGCAAGGCCTGAGGCACACGCGTTGCGGCGTTTACCAGCGCAATCACCAACGGCGCTGCCATTGCGATGGTCATTGCGACGGTCATTGTGAAGGTCATTGCGACGCAGAAATCTTGCATGGCGCGGCACAGGAACCTGCGGGCAATGACAGGCGTTTGGACGAAGCCCACAGCAATTGCAGGGAACAGGCCGTGTGGTTGTGCACACGGCTGGAACCCTGCGTGCGCCTTCATGGCGGGCGACTGTGCGGCAGTCGCCAAAACTTTTCACTGCGAAATTAGTCTGTCTGTCGTCGGGTTGGCGACACAGCAACCATACTGGCACGCGGACAGAAGATTTGCTCTCACGCAAAACATTCACGGCTGCGCCAGAAAATTCTTCAGAACTTGCCTGAGCAAAAAACAGCCGGATACAATTGTATGGAAACAAAATGCGTCAAGAAGACATAGATACGGCAATCAGAGCCGACTTCGACTACACTGCTGACTGATGCTTTTGTGGCATAAGCGCTCAATTTTGTCTGAAAATTCAGTTCTTACTGAACAACGCTATACTCTGCCTGCATATATGTCAATTTTACGTGCAAGCTTATAAACATACATATGAAAACATGTCCCACGAAATCGAATGGCACTCTGGCAAAAAATTTCCGCCGTTAGCGTACGACTGGCAAGCGGCACGCTAACGGCGGATCAGGTATGGAGCAAAAACCCCATATTATTTTACCAGGGAAGCACTGATTAAAGAGCCTCCTGGAAACGCGCTGGTATTTCCTTTGGCAAGGACGATCTTTTTTTGAAGCAGGGGTGGACTCTTCCGCTCCCGACTGTTTCAAAAAAAGTGAAACAACGCCGCCAAACGAAATAACTCAGCGTTTTCCTAGAACAAGCCAGTTACCTTGCCGGTTTCCACATCAACATCAATGTTCCGGAAAGAGGGTTTGGAACCCGTGCCCGGCATAAGGCTGATATCGCCAGCCACAGGGGCCACAAGTCCCGCGCCGCCGAAAAAGAGGACATCGCGCACGTTCAGCTTCCAGCCTGTAGGCACTCCCTTGAGTGCGGGCTTGTCAGACAGGGAGTACTGGGTTTTCACCATGCACACGCCAAGATTGTCGGCGTCCGGGCGCTCCTGCAAGCTCTTGAGCCGCTGTAACGCAAGAGACTCATATTCCACGCCGTCAGCACCGTAAACCTCACGCGCTATGCTTTCAATACGCGCGGTTATGGGCTGCTTCCAGTCATACAGCGGGTGGAATTCATTCTTTTCCCTGCAGGCGTCCATAACCGCATCCGCCAGTTCCAGCGCGCCGTTTCCGCCCTTCTCCCAGTGTTCGGACAGGGCTACGCGGGCTCCGGCCTGTTCGCATATGCGGCGGATGGCGTCCACTTCAGCCTTGGTGTCAGTATGAAATTTGTTGATGCAGACCACTGCGGGCACACCAGAGCGGCGAACAACGCCAAGATGGTGCAGCAGATTGGCGCAGCCAGCCTCAACAAGACCCACATCTTCACGAGTGTAAGCCTCGGGCAAGGGCTGACCGGGTTTGGGCTGCGGCGCGCCGCCATGATTTTTGAGCGCGCGCACCGTGGCCACGACCACGGCCGCATCCGGAGCAAGACCACTGTAGTGGCACTTGAGGTTCCAGAACTTCTCATAGCCCATTTCAGAAGCAAAGCCCGATTCGGTCACATGGTAGTCGCTGAGCTTGAGGGCAACCCTGTCCGCAATGACCGAACTCTGCCCGAGGGCGATATTGGCAAAAGGCCCGGTATGCACAAATACCGGCTGCCCTTCAATGGTCTGGATAAGGTTGGGTTTCACCGCTTCCACAAGCCATGCGGTCATGGCTCCGGCAACGCCCAGATCGCTCGTGGTCACAGGCTTGCCGTTACGGTCGTGCGCAAGGACCATACGCCCCATCCGTTCACGCAAGTCGGCAAGGTCGCGGGCTATGGACAGAATGCACATGACTTCAGAAGCCACGGTGATATCAAAATGCGAACGCATCATGAAGCCGTCATTGCGGCGTCCCTCGCCCTCAATGCCAATAATGATGTTACGCAGCGCCTGAACGCAAAAATCCATGACCCATCCCGTGTTGACGCGCGTGGGGTCTATATTCAGACGGGCCATTCCTGAGAGTTTTTCAAGCGTGGCGTCATCATAATTGCGCTCATGCTGCATGCGGGCGGTGAGCGCTGTCATGCCCAGGTTATGGGCAGCGCCCACGGCATGGAGGTCACCCGTAAAATTGAGGGAATACGGCGTAAGGGGAATGCACTGCGACAGCCCGCCTCCGGCAGCAGACCCCTTCATGCCCATGGTGGGCCCGCCGGAGGGCTGACGAATGGCTGCCGAAGAGCGCTGCCCACGTCTGGCGAGACCTTGCACCAGACCTATGGTCGTGGTGGATTTTCCCTCTCCAAGAGGGGTGGGCGTGATGGCCGTGACATCAATGTATTTGCCATTGGGGCGATTTTCCAGACGATGCAGCACAGCCTGTTGCTCAACCTTGCCCATATAGTGCCCGTAGGGCAGCAGTTCCGGGCCTTCAAGGCCCAGCTCGGATGCCAGGGCTTCAATGGTTTTCATGCGGCTTTCCGCATCTTGAGCGATTTTCCAGTCTGGGTGCTTGGTGGGATCTAGAGTCATGGCATCTCCAACATATGGTTTTCTAAGTTCATAATATTATGATCAGGCACAAAAAGCTTTAAGCCAAAGAAGATGGACAACAGACGCTTTTTTCATCTGCGTGTCCGGCCATCTTCTATTTTAAATAAAATCACAATACGTTATTTTTGGTAAAAAAACAACGCGACACGCGAGTTTAAACCGCTTAACAAAGACCAGCGCACATTGCAGACGCAAACATGCTTTGAACTGAAAAAGTGTGCTGTGGCGCCAAAAACATATTCAACAGATTCCCTGGCGCTGCTTGCAGGGGGCAGCCCCCCTGCGCTATGTTGACCCCGCCATAAACACGAATGATGCCAGTAACGAGGGAACACATGCGCCTGACCGCAAAACACGGCAGACTTTCCGTCACCCTGCGCGCAGTGCACCAGGGGCAAGACCTGCAGGTCATATGCAGTGGCGGCGAGGCCCATATCGGAGCTGTCGCCCTTGCCAGCCCGCATCCTTCAACTGAAGTTGCAGGCGGGGAAAAAACGGATGTTCTGCTTGCCGTGCCCGGGCACCGCGAAGACATGTTGGCTGCCCGCATGGCTCGCCGTTTGGCAGATGAACTCAACTGCGTAGTGTGTGTGACTGCCGGCATTCATTTTGACTCTATCACCAAAAAAGAAATAGAGCGAGTGCTCAACCTGGCTGATATCCTCACAGAACGTTGCCTGACCAGACTGAAACAAGCTTCCAAGGAGTGCTCATGCTGACTGTCAAAGACCTGGAAAATCTGGAAACCTACATGAATTCAGGCCAACTGGAACAAGACTTCAAAGACGGTTGCGAGAATGACCGTTTTTACCTTCTTGAACTGCTTGAAAAGCTTATGGACATGGCGGAACTGGCCGACGCCACTGCCACAAGGCTCATATTCCGGGGTCTGCCTGTGCCGATGCCGCCGTCCGTGCAGGGCGGGGAAAACGGCGGGCAGCCGCAAGGCTCATAACCAGTGAAAACGCCAAACCTGCAAAGCTCCAGTCGCTGACTCCGGTCAGCGCGGCTGTGAGCCCAAGCCCACCCCCTCCCACAATGGCCAGCGCCATTCCCCAAGGGTGAAAATGCACCTTGCCATGCAGGAGCATGCCGGTAAAAACGGGAATAACCACGCCGCACACATAGATGTCATTGGCCATAAGCAGCAGGGAAAGAATGCCCTTGCCCGGCAGCGCCAGAACAAGCCCCATAATTCCAAGCAGGATCAGGCACAAGCGGCACATTTTTACGCCGGGCTTGCGCAAAATGTCATTGCTGCATACCGAGGCGGCGGTGATCAGGCAGGAATCCGCGGCGGAAAAAATGGCGCTGAAAATGCCAAGCAGGATGAGTGTGGCCGCCCATGATGGCAGGTGTGTCAGCAAGGCCGTGGTCAACACCTGTTCGGGCGCTGTTCCGGCAGGTACAAGATCACGGCAGGCAATGCCCAGAGCCACAATCAGGGCGGCGGTGAGCGTAAGTCCTGCCGCTGCCACAAGCCCGCCGTTGCGTGCCGCTCGCTCGTTGCGTGCCGTGAGCATGCGTCCGAAAAGCATAGGGCAGACCACGTAACTTCCGCCAAGAATGAGAAGAAAATAGCGTAGCTTTGAAATGGGAAACTGCGCATTGAACACTTCCAGCCGCACGGCAGAAAGCGCCTGCCCACCTCCAAAATGAAGCGCCAGCAAAAGCGCGATGGCCAGTGAAAGCAGCAAAATGCCGAACTGCCAGATATCAGTCTTCATTACCGACGCCTGACCACCAGCCAGTGTGTGCCCCACCAGCACAGCCGCTCCCACGAACATGGCCGTGTTTTTTTCAATATTTGCCAGAGGGGCAATGATTGTGGCCAATGCGCTGAACTGCGCCGCAAGGATGGCCAGCCAGGCCGTTACGATGATGACGGAGGCCAGGGAACGGCTGGGAGCCCCCAAAAACGTGGTGAGCATTTCAGGCATGGTCATGGCCCCGCTGCGGCGCACCTTGCGGGCCAGAAAAAGGCTCAGCAAAACCAGTCCGAGGGAGCCCGACATAAGCCACCAGATGGCCGGAACCCCCACCTGCCACGCCAGCCCGGCCATGCCCATGGTGGCGGAACCGCCCACGCAGGAAGCCACAATGGACAAGGCCACCAACGCGGCGGAACTGCGCCGTCCGTTAACGAAATAGGTATCCTTGTCAGGACGGCGCCGCGCCATAAACCATGCGTGCAAAAACAGAACGGCAACATACGCCAGCAGAAACATCACGGCAAATACACTCCCATGTGCAAAGCCTTTTCAACGGCGGCGCACAGCTGTGCCACATCTTCCACGGGAGTCACATACGGCGGCATGAGGTAAATAAGATGGTTGAAAGGACGCAACCACACCCCGTGCTCCACAAAAAATTGCTGCAACGCGCGCGTGTTCACCGGATCGCGCATTTCAACCACACCTATGGCCCCGAGCACCCGCACATCGACGACGTCCGGCAGCCCCTGACAGCCTGCCAATCCTTCGCGCAACGCAAGTTCAATATCGTCCACCTGCTTTCGCCAGTTGCCCGACGCCAGCATGTCAAGGCTGGCTCCGGCCACGGCGCAAGCCAGGGCATTGGCCATAAAGGTGGGCCCGTGCATAAAAACGCCGCCATCCCGGCAAATACCTTCCGCAACCTGCCTGCTGCACGCAGTGGCCGCCAGCGTGAGCATCCCCCCGGTAAGCCCCTTGCCGCAGCAAAGAATATCGGGACTCACTTCGGCCCATTCGGCAGCGAACATCTTGCCCGTGCGGCCAAAGCCAGTCGCAATTTCATCAAATATCAAAAGCGTGTCTGCTTGCCGGCACAATAGCGCAAGTTCGCGCAGATACTCGGGATGGTAAAACCACATGCCCCCCGCGCCCTGCACCACAGGTTCAAGGATAACGGCCGCAAGCTCCTTGCCATGCTCCGTGAGCATACGGCGGGCATCATCAAGGCACGTGGGATCAAAGGGCTGGTCGAAGCGGCACGAAGGACGCTCCATGAAAAGCTGCTGGGGCAGTACGCCCGAAAAGAGGCTGTGCATGCCTGTAACCGGATCACAGACAGACATGGCCCCGATGGTGTCGCCATGGTAGCCGCCGCGTGGGGCCAAAAAACGGGTGCGCTGACGCTCTCCCCTGCTCTGCTGATACTGCAAGGCCATTTTCAGGGCCACCTCAACGGCAACCGAACCGGAATCCGCAAAAAAAACCCTTTCCAAACCATCCGGCATAAGATCAAGCAAATGCTCTGCCAGGGCCACGGCCGGCTCATGGGTGAGGCCGCCGAACATGACGTGGGGCATGCGTCCAGCCTGGGAATGCAGGGCATCAAGCAGGCGCGGATGATTATATCCGTGGATGGCCGCCCACCAGGACGACATGCCGTCAACAAGCTCTTTTCCGTCAGCAAGCACCATGCGGTTGGCAAAGGTTCGGCTGACGGCGTTAAGGGACGGAACATCCGTGGCCGAGGCATAGGGATGCCAGACCGTTTTTCCGTCCCGCTGTATGAGGCGTTCTTCTTCCAGAAGCTCCGGAGAGCCCTGGCCTTGTTCAGACCAGCGCAGGTCCATTTGCAGCGCTATGGGCCGCAGCAGATCTGTCAGCCTTTCCCAGCCGGACCAGTCCAGTTTTTCAAGGCGCGGCAGCTCGACCACAGGCGCATCGCAGTCCATACCTTCAAGCTTTTTACGCAGAATACGGGCATTGTCCGTCAGAAGGCCCGCCACATCCACTCCAGGACAGTTCATGGCAGGGTCGGCGGCGGGCGTCAGGGCAACTCCGGCCAGAACAAGTCCGTGATGGCGCAGAGCTTCAACTGAAAGCAAAATATGATTGAGTCCGCCAAGATAGTTGCCGCCAGCCAGCAAAACGGGCAAGCCCAGCATGGACATCAGATCCAGCATGTCCTCGTCATCATTGAGGGGAACGCGCAATCCTCCCGCGCCTTCCAGCAGAAGCGCCCTGGCCGGGACAGCCCGCCAGTGGGCAAGAATGTCCTCGCGCAGGCTCCGGCAACTCAGCCGTTTGTTTTCTTTGGCGGCAGCAAGATGCGGCGAGGCCGGCAACTCGAAACAGTGGAGAACCGCCGACGGTTGCAGCCCTTGCATGGATTTTATGCCCTGCATGGCCTTTGCGTAAACACAGGCGTCGGACAAGGGCGAAGTCGCAACGTCATCGGCCCGCACGCCTGTCTGCACAGGCTTGACCGCCTGCGCGGCCACATTTTTCTGTCGCAGGCAACGCAGTAGCGCGCCCGTGCATACTGTCTTGCCCACATCCGTACCTGATCCAGCCACAAAAAGACCCCGCAAGGGCCGTGCTTCCTGCGCGGACACATGCGGTTCAGCAATGGGGGACACAGTCAACCTCCAACCCAATATCGGCAATCATTGCAAGGTCATCAGCCACCCCTCGACCATGTGTGGTGAGATAGTCGCCGGTCATGAGCGCGTTGGCCCCGGCATGAAAAAGTTCTTTCTGCCGCTGGCCAAGCACCAAGGGCCTGCCGCCGCAGACGCGCAAGGTTGCTTTGGGCAGGATATGCCTGAAAAGGGCAATAATACGCAAGGCTTCACGTGCTGCAAGTGGCGGCTGCCCGGCAAGAGGCGTCTCGGGATGCGGATGCAGAAAATTTATGGGCACGTTGTTCACACCCATTTCTTTAAGACTGAAGGCAAAATCGATACGGTCACGCCAGCTTTCCCCAAGGCCGAACAGGCCGCCGGTACAGGCCGTCATACCCGCCTTTTGCACGCGCGCCACAGTATCGCTGCGCTGGCTCCATGTTTGCGTGGTGCAGATGCTTGGATAAAACTCGCGTGAAGTTTCAAGATTGTGGTGATACCGGTCAAGCCCGATGTCAGCCAACAGAGCCAGCTGGTCAGCATCAAGTCTGCCAAGCGATGCGCAGACACGTTTGCGCGCAGACTCCGGCAAAGATTGCAGCACGCCCGCCAGGCGCTCAAACTCTTCACCACTCAAAGCGCCGCCGCTGGTCACAATGCCTATGCGGGCAACAGGCTGTGCCGCCAGCGCCAGGATACGGGCGCGCAATTCCTTATCCGGAAGCAGGGGAAACACATCAATGGGAGTATGGTTGTGCCTGCTTTGCGAGCAAAACCTGCAATCCATGCCGCAGTTTCCGCTTCGTGCGTTGATAATGGCACAAAGCGTCACCTTGTTGCCGAATGTTGCTGTACGAAGATGTGAGGCGCTGGCAAAAAGTTGCTCATCTGAAAGCGATAAAAGCTCCAACGCCTCCGCAGGGGTATTCGCCGTGTAATTTGCAGTCATACCTTGATCCTGAAACCTGAAAAAAATGACCAGGAAGCTGCTACTCTTCCCCGCCTGCCGTTTCACAAAAAGCAAAGCATCCCGGTGCAGAAGCATCTGCGCCACGAGACGTCTGCACTGTTTTATGAAAATGGATTCGTAGCCTCTTCAAAAAAGCACCATTACAAATGGCAGGCATTCCTTTAAGCAGGTTAGGGCAATGTAAATTTACATTGCCCCGACGGCTGCATGAGCAGACGTTCGCTATGAAGCGTAAGCGCAGTATATCTGCGCGATCAAACGCCGTAGTGAGCGTGCCTTAAACTTTGAGAATGCATGCTCTCAAAGCTGCTCTGCTCTAGCTGTAAAAATGAACAATCACCCAATGCAGATCATGCCCGTTACTGTAAATGCCCGCGCCAATGACCGGCAATGCGGTTTTCATCCGCAGACCTTGCAGGTCACGGGTGGGCTTGCGTCCATAGCGCCTTGCGGGCGTCTGCTCACGCACATGACCTGGCGCTTCACAAAGCGCTTTAAAGTACAGTTGCGGCGCACAAATGAAAAAAAGCCCGCCTGCGCGGCGGGCCTGTACATTATTGGACTTTACGTCTTTTTTCCCACAGCTTCATGTCTTTCATTTTTTTGCGACGTTCGCGCTGAAGGGCCTTGCAGACCAGCGGAGCATCTTTCTTGAAGCCTCATTTTTCGCGGTATTCCGCAGTGCTCATGCTGTGGCCAGCGAGGTGACGTTTGGTCAGAATTTTGAAGCTTTTGCCACACTCAAGGCAGGTAACGGACTTTTCCTTGACAGACTTACGAGCCTCTTGAGCCATTTCAAGGCTGTCCATTTCAACCGGAGTTTCACCTTCGGCCACGGCGCGAATGCCAAGAGCCACCCTCTGAATGAAAGTAGCTATTTCTTCTTCGCTCATCACACGCACACCGGCCTGCGCCCTGGTGATTTCCAGAGCTTCTTTCAAATAGTCGTCCATAGTTACCCCTTATGGTCATCTTTATGATCCGCCAAACGCGCAACAGTGGGGGGCGCGTTTATATTCAAAACAGATCGAGTTGTTAAATCCACAGTCCCAATTGGCAGAACATACACAGGGCTTATTATTTCGTCAATGTAGTAATACGTAATAAAAAAATCATTTTACAAACATTAATGTAGGCATTTCGAATATGTTGGCCATTTTGGCGCAGTAAGGGCAAAAATTCCATACAACTTTGCGGCATTCAATGTGCAACGGCCTTCCAGAACACGAGTTTTGGAAGGCCGTTGCCAGAAGATTTCGAAACAAGGAGGACTGATTATTAATAATAAATCAGTTTACCTTAAAATTATCGGACTGTGATACAGTTCCCAAAAAGCGCTGATCCATGAACTGCCAGCGAACGTTTTTCAGGTAAGGATCGGCAAGTCCGTTCAAATTTTCGGGTATCCCTCCGACAACAAAGGTATTTCTGGCACGCTGCTCAAATGCCTTCAACTGATCGGTCTGTGCGATAGTCAGCACGTCAAGAAAAGCCATCTGCTCAGGAAGGGGTTCGCGGTATTCCAGTATAACCTTGTCGAGATTAAAGTTGAACCGGGAAGTAAAGCTGCGCACAAGCCAGCGCACCGGAGGCGTGTCAGGCTGCACTCCGGCCAGAAGCGAAAAAGGATCATGCGAACTGTCTACAATAAAAGTACTGGCTGAAAATTCGGTGTCCCCGATGACCTCGGTTGCGTGATCCACGCTGAAAGGCGGCGTGGAATCGCTATTCCAGTACCAGTGTTGCGGCAGTTCAGCCTGCGCCACAATTGCAAGCGGTGATTGCAGCGTGCCCTGACCGTAGGCGGCCAGCCATACAGACACGGGCAGTCCGCCCAGAGCGCTTGTCCAGGTGAGGTTGCACTGCCCCTGCCCGCCTGCAATCAAGGGCATGTCCTTGACCGTCAGGCTGATAGCCGGGCGCGCCGTTGACACATACACAGGCCCAACCAGCCCACGCTGCAGGGCCGCATTGCAACCGGCAAGAAGCGTCGCCAGAAGCGCCAACAGACAAACGTGACGCATTTTTTTCATATTTACCCCCGTTAACAACGGTATTTCCCGTCAGAGTTACATGGACCAGTGCGCGATAACAATATTTATTACGACACTATGCCATGAACGCAGACAAGGCAACGCATGCAGGTGGTCAAAAACCTTCTGCATGAGGCGTCAGCTCAAGTATACATCATAATGTTCTGGTATAATTTGTAAAGCTATAAATATCAGTTGCGGCGGGGCCTGCGCAAAATTTCTTATTGGCCGGAAGCGCCCTGCGGCGCAGCGGCGCCCTGAGGCGCAGAGGATCCCTGTGGCGCAGAGGCCGCGCCAGGCAGAAAATTCTGCAGGTCGCGTGAGACCTCAAAAGTTCGCAGTTCGCTGGCGGCTGCCTGGGCAAATGGCGATCCGGGATAGTTGCGCACGATGTCTTCCAGCAGGGCCTGCGCCCGCGCGGCATCGCCAAGCTTGCGGTAGAGTCGCGCCTCACGGAATCGCAGGCCGGGGTACTCCGGCGATTGCGGGGGCGCGTAGGCATTATAGCGCTCAACCCATTCCAGCGCCTCAGGAACACGGTTGGCCACTTCGCTGATGTCCATAAGCGCAGCCAGGGCATCCTTGATGCGCTGCGGGTCAGCCTTGTCCGAACGCTCATCCTGCAACTGGGTAAAAAGCTCAACAACCTTGCGGTTAAGCATGTAAGCGTTCTTGATGTCCTTTCGTTCCTCAGCGTCACGCGCCAAAAAGTACGTCGCGTAGGCGCGTTGATACAGCGGAATATCCTGCCGGTCCGCCAGTTGCGCCCACATGGCCAGCGCAGGGCCGGAAAGGTTGAGATTTTGGGCAGACAGGGCCATGGCGTAGTCAAGCTGGTTGCGCAACTGCTTGTTCATGGGCCAGGTGGAAACAAGTTTGCCAAGATCAAGCACTTTATCCCATGCGCCAGCTTTGAGATACCGATTGAAAAATTCCGTAAAAGCCGCTTCGCCGTAGTTGGGATCCATAGGGCTTTTCAAAAAATCCGCCAGCAGAGCCAGGGCGGCTGCCTCATCTCCGCGTTCAAGCAGACCTTGGGCCAAAACATAACGCATACGCGGATCAGGAGCGCCGTAACGCTCGCGCACAAGTGGAAAACCGTTCCAAAGTATAAGGATACGCCCGTAATTATTCTCGGCCAGGGAGTTGGCCAGTTCTTTCTGAAACGCTTCCCAGATGAGATCACGGGCTTCGGGGACATTGGCGTTGTCAGGATAGGCGTCTATAAAATCGGCGGCCTTGCCCATGGCTTCGGTATATTTTTTATCCCAAAACAGCCACATGGCCTCTTTGAGGCGGGCCAGGACAGCTTCTGGCGCGGTTTTGGAACTCGCCGCCAAATCATGGTATACCTTCCATAATGTCCCACTGTCAGCCCTGGCAAACACTGCGCTCATCCCGGCATAGGAAATGGGCGAATCGTAAATGCCCTTCTCCGCCAGGCGGAGCTTGGCCAGGGCCGCAGGTGACGTCCCGGGATATTGGCGCTCCACATAGTGGTAAACAAATTCCGCCGTGGTCCAGACGCCCTGACGGGCATAGATATCGCCCAGTTCCAGCAAAAGAGCGTCATTACCGGAATTGCCGGGCACAAGATTGTAGTAAAGCCAATACAGGTTGAGGGCTGCGGGCATTTTGTCCAAAGCCTTGTCAGTGGCTGCCTGCAAAAGCAAAAACGCCGGTTGGTCTATATAGTACCGGGGCCAGCGCTTGCTTATGAAGTCAAGTATAAGCTGGGCATTCTGAAATTTTTTCTGATTGCTGAAGGCTTGAGCCAGCCCCACGGACGCTTCCTGCAAATAGGAAGATTCCGGATACTTATCCAAAACGATGGAAAAAGACTGCTCTGCGCGCTCATTGAGACCGCGCTTCAACTGGGCCTTGCCCAGCGCCGTGAACCCTTGCGCAACGCCTGGGTAGTCAGGATAACGGCGCAGCAGGGCCACAATGTAGCCCCCCGCGTCCACCAGGTTGCCCACGTTAACATTTGCCAGGCCCAGGCGCAGCAGAGCTTCGGGCACACGTGGAGACCGCAGATTGGCGTTCATTGCCTCACTGGTGGCGGACACAATGGCTTCATATCCCGCAAGCGGATTGTCCGCATAGCGCGCCCACGCGCAATCACTGATGTAATAGAGAGTTTTTTCAAGCATCTCCGGGCTGATTCCGGGGAGGCTCTTGAGCTTTTCAAGCTGCGGCAAAGCCTCGACATACTTGCGCTCGCGAAGAAGCCTCTCGGCTTCTTCCATCACAACTTCAGGCTTGATGGGCCTGGATACAGGATTGCCCTGCTCGTCCACGTAAATGACGGGGCGCTCTTCCGGCTCTTTGACAGGGGCTTCGGGCGCATGCTGACCTGAGGGCAGACCCAGAGTTTGCCCGCTTACCTTGCCGGATACCTCGCCAGTGCCGGACGGCTTGTCCTGTTTGGCAGAGCCGGACTGCGCCGCGCTTTCCACGGGCTGCACAGCAGGCGAAACGGACGCGGACGAAGCGGGTGCGGGTGCGGGTGCAGCGGGTGCGGCTGGCGACAGAACAGCCGCCGTTGCCGACGGCGCTCCGCTTGAAGCGCCGGGCTGCGCCTGTTCGTTTTTTTGCGCCTGTTCGCCCTGTTGCTGTTCGGCCTTCTCCTGTCCAACTGGCGCTACGGATGCTGGCGCAACCCCTGATGGAGTGGCGTCATTGGCGGAAGGCGAGTTGCCTCCTGCCGAAGTATGGGCAGCGGCTTCATTTTGGACAGCGGGCCCGGCAGTGCCGTTTTCTTGCCGTGTCACAGCGCCGGAACTTTGCGGCGCTGGCGCGTCTGGTTCGCCCTGGGCCTGATCGGCGCGGGCGGACTCTGCATTGGGCAGAGACCCGGTCACAGTAGAAAGCGCCTTGTCTTCCGGCCAGTTTTCCGGCCCCCCGGTGTTTATCCGGCCGAACACCGTTTGCCGGTCAACCATGCTCCCCCGCTCTCCAAGCGTTTGCGGGGAAGCTGGCGCTGCGCCAGCCGGGGCCGCAGCCGTCGGGCTGGCGGATTGCTGCGCCGCCTGCGCTTCGGAAAAGCCCAGCAAGTCCCAAATCCTGTCAGAAAATCCTTCACTACTGGATGAAGGCGATTGTTTTGAAGACGCTTTTTCACTCGACTGCGCAAACTGCGCCAACTGCGAAAACGGCAGGCTCGATTCATGGCCAAGCGTGCGCCGCAAGGTCTCGCCAAGGCCATCCTTGTCATGATCAAAACCGCTTGGCGCTGAGGGCAGGGCCGCTCCTGTGGCCTGGGAGTTTTTTTCCCCGGCCAGACTGGTGGCTTCCCCCGTCGGGACTGACGCCCCCTTTCCGGCGGCAAAAAATTCTATATCCAGCTTGTCGGGCGCTGTGCGGTGCACAGCATGCCTCACGGTGCGGGAAGAAAGCAGAATGCGCACATGGCCGTCAACAAGACCGGCATGTTCAAGCAGGGCTCCCTGGGCGGGCATGGGGCCGTCAGGCGTGAATGAAGGCGCAGAGTGCGCATCAGAGTTCAAGTAAAGCGTTAAGGAATTGTTGCCAGAACGGGCCAGACTGTTGACCTGATCCGGAGCATCCAGTTGCAGGTGCAGCCTTTCAGCGCCATTTTCAGCAGCTGACCAGTTCCACGAAAGGGCGTGAGCGTTCAATGGGAACAGCCCGATGCTTCCGACCCCCAGAAGAAAAATACAAAAAGATCGCCCGAACCGGTACAGAACACGGCGCAGACTGACGACAAAACCTTCACAAAAAGGAAGATGAGGTTGGCATATGCCAGCGGGTATCTTTTTATTCACGTACACTTCGCGGAACGTTTGAAGCACCTGGAACCGCCATGCGTTATGCAAAAAATGCGCCGTCATGTATTGCGTTTCTTCAATTTTTCAATAAGAGTCGTGCGCTTTATGCCAAGCAGTTCAGCGGCCTGGTTTTTGACGCCCTCGGCCCGTCCCAGGGCTTCATCAATCAAACGACTTTCCACAGCATCAAGGAAATCCTTAAGATTCAAAGCCTGGGCCTCAAGTACAGCCAGATCGGGCCAGGCGAACCCCCCGGGCTTCTGCGGGGCAGCCACCTGAACAGCATACGAATCTGGAACGCCGCTCTCCACAACAGGCGCGGCAGGGCCTGAGGCGGGCGCGGCAGGGCAGGATTCTTCATGTATTGGGGGCTCTATTTCCTCAACGCACTCTTCAACTTCAGGCAATGCTGCAATATCGCCGACATGGTCAAGTATTTTTCTGGGCAAATCATCCGGATGAACAAAATCGCCATCCACCAGAATGCTCAGGCGCTCCATAAAATTTTCAAGTTCACGCACATTGCCGGGCCAGGTGTATGCAGACAGCACCCGACGCGCATCAGGCGAAAGCACAAGGGTAGGACGCTTTTTTTTGGAACAAAAAAAGTTCAGAAAATATTTGGCCAACACAAGCACGTCTCCACCCCTTTCGCGCAAGGGCGGCAAGTGCAGGGGAATGACGTTAAGCCTATAGTATAGATCTTCGCGAAAGCGTCCGGCGGCCACCTCAACCTCAAGGTCACGGTTGGTGGCAGCCACAATGCGCACGTCAACTTTCTTGCAGCCGCTGCCGCCAACGCGCTCTATCTCTTTTTCCTGGAGTACGCGCAGAATTTTGACCTGAAGGCTCAGGTCCATCTCGCCTATTTCGTCAAGAAAAATAGTGCCCCCGTCCGCCACTTCAAAGCGGCCAGGGCGGGAGCGGATCGCATGGGTAAAAGCGCCCTTTTCATGCCCGAAAAGCTCACTTTCCAGCAATTCTTTGGGAATGGCTCCGCAGTTGATGGGCACAAAGGGTTTATCATGCCGGCAGCTGTTGGAGTGCAGGGCGCGCACCAGCAACTCCTTGCCTGTTCCCGATTCCCCGGTTACAAGCACGGTGCTGTCTGTGGGCGCAACCTTGCCCAGAACTTTAAATGTAGTAGTTCAGACTTGATCTGACAGTCGGTTCCGTTTTGATGGTTCCGATTGTCAGGTTAGTTGAGTTGTCCGACCTTTTCCTTCCAGATCTGTTTTCCGTCAAGGAGTGTTTGCAATGGCGTTCTGCCGCAACACTTTTTCCCTTGATGTGTCCTTTCGATGTTGTAATGTTCCATCCAGACATCCAGATCGGCCTGCAGTTCCTCCAGAGAGTTATACAGTTTCCGCCGGAAGGCAACCTGGTAAAACTCGTGCAGGATGGTCTTGTGGAAACGTTCGCAGATGCCGTTTGTCTGCGGATGCCGCGCCTTGGCCTTGGTGTGTTCTATGTTGTTTATGCCCAGATAAAGCTGGTAGTCATGCGTTTCCAGTCTGCCGCAGTACTCTGTGCCCCTGTCCGTCAGCATGCGGATAATGCCCATTTCCATTGAAGTGAAGAATGGCAAAACCCGGTCATTGAGCAGGTCGGCTCCGGTGATGGGTGTTTTGGTAGTGTAGAGCTTGGCAGCCGCCCACTTAGAGTAGGTATCCACAAAGGTTTGCTGATAAATACGGCCGACGCCCTTGATGGTGCCGACGTAAAATGTGTCCTGACTGCCGAGATATCCGGGATGATGGCTTTCTATTTCGCCGCAAGCCTCATCGTCGTGTTTTTTACGCTCCAGAGCTTGTACCTGGGCTTCGGTGAGCACAATGCCCTCTTCAGCGGACTTCTTCTCCAGGGCGTTCAGGCGCTGCTTCATTGAGGCCAGGTCATGGCGCAACCAGATGGAACGCACCCCTGACGGCGACACAAATACGCCGGTTTTGCGCAGTTCGTTGCTGGCCCGCACTTGCCCATGAGCAGGGAAGGCTATCGCAAAATCCAACACCGCCAGTTCCGTGGCCTCTTCCACGCGATTTTTCAGGTTGGGCTTTTTGCGGCTGACCTCAAACAGCGCTTCAACGCCTCCGGCGTCTCGTGCTGTTTGATACCGGTAGAAGGTATCTCTGGAAAAGCCCATGATGCGGCAGGCTCTGGAGACATTGCCGAGTTCGGCAGCAAGGTTGAGAAGTCCGGTCTTGTGTTTGATGACGTTTTGATTGAAACTTTCCATGGGGAAACTCCGTGGGCGCTGTGCCCGGTTGATGGTACGTTTACACTTCCATCAAAACGGAGTTCCCCTCGCTTTTCAAGGGACAACTGTCAGATCAAATCGCGACTACTTCACTTTAAATACTTCGGCCAGACTTGTACTCTGCCCGATAATGCCGCTTTTGTTTAACTCCATGAGTTCTTCTCCGCCGGTCATCCTTTCCTGTGTCAATACACTGACGCGAGAAGGATTGCCAGTAAAAAAGCTGTTTGAACTTTACGTCCTTATACAGCACGCTGCATCATATGACTGAACGTACCGCACACGTCGCCTCCGCAACTGTTCTGCCGCCCTGCCCCCTTGATACAGAGCGCCAGGCTCTTCTTGCCGCGCTGGATGCAGGCTGCAACCTTGTTCTCAGCGCCAGCCCCGGCGCGGGCAAAAGCAGTCGCGTTCCACTATGGCTTCTTGACGCCCCATGGCTTGAGGGGCGCAGCATCGTCATGCTTGAACCGCGCAGAGTCGCGGCCCGGGCTCTTGCGCAGTACATGGCCTCTCTTCTTCACGAAGAAATCGGGCACACCGTGGGGCTGCGCATGCGCGATGAAAGCCGTGTTAGCCGCCATACGCGCATTGAAGTCGTCACTGAAGGCGTGCTTACCCGCCTGTTACAGAAAAATCCCGATCTGCCGCAGGCTGGCTGCATCATTTTTGACGAATTTCATGAACGCTCGCTTACAGCAGATACCGGACTGGCGCTTTGTCTTGAAAGTCAGGCGGTTTTGCGTCCTGATCTGCGCATTCTGGTTATGTCCGCCACGCTTGACGTTCAGGCCGTTTCCGACCTGATGGGACATTGTCCGGCAATTCAATGCCAAACGCGCGCATACCCTGTGGAAATACGGCACATACCCCCGCGCGCCCGATCAGGGCGGATTGACGGGGCAGCGGCTGGTCTGGCGGGCGCTTTTACCCTGTGGCAGCATATGGCCCATGTGATTCTTGCGCTGCTGCGTGAAGAAAAGGGCAGTCTGCTGGCATTTCTGCCGGGCGCTGGCGAAATACGGCAGGTCATGAATCTGCTGGAAGATCGCCTGCCGCCGGATGTGCTGCTCTGCCCCCTATACGGAAACCTGTCGTCCGCCAGCCAGAATGAAGCCATAGCGCCTGCCCCGGCGCACAAGCGCAAGGTGGTGCTGGCGACCTCCATTGCCGAAACGTCGCTGACCATTGAGGGCGTCCGCATGGTGGTTGATGCGGGGCTGGCCCGGCTGTCACGGTTTGACCCGTCCAGCGGTCTGTCAAGACTGGTGACGGAGCGCGTATCTCTGGCAGGGGCGGCCCAACGCGCCGGGCGTGCCGGAAGAACAGAACCCGGCATCTGCTGCCGCCTGTGGCCCGTTGAAGAAGAAAAAGGCATGCGCACGCATATCCGGCCGGAAATTCTGGATGCCGACCTTACGGGCCTGCTCCTGCAGTTATCGGCTTGGGGTGCTTCTGACCCGGCCGCAATGGCATGGCTGGATGTGCCGCCCTCGGCGCATCTCGCCGTGGCGCGCCAGTGCCTTGAATTTCTTGAGGCGCTTGACTGCGCAGGAAAGCCCACGGATATGGGCCGTCGCATGGCAAAGCTGCCGCTGGCTCCACGAACCGCCCGCATGCTGCTGTGGGGCGCAGCGCACGGGCACGGTCCCCTGGCATGCTGCCTGGCGGCATTGCTTGAAGAAAGGGACCCTCTTGCCGTTGCCGCCGCGCCTGGCGGCCAAAAGCACGCTCTTCACAGCAGACAGGATTGCGATCTGACGCGCCGCCTTGATTGGCTGTGCCGCCAGCCAGACAGCCACCGGACAGACAGCTGGGAGCCGCGCCGGGACAAAGATGACCGGGGGCAGCAGGGACTTCGCCAGCGTATTCGCCGCCAAAGCCTTCGGCTGACCCGTTACGCAGCCACCGGTGAACCCGGTTCCGCATCCGATGTCCCCGATGATCGCCCGAATGGCGCTACGGATGTGTTATTTGCTGCCTCCCTTTCGGATATGGAATCAGTGGGCATGCTGGTTGCCGTTGCCTGGCCGGAGCAGGTGGCCATGCTCCAGGCGGGCAGCCTCAACACCGTGAACAGCGCGGGTTCGCCCATGGCTGCCTACCGCATGCGCAACGGGCGATCGGCCCTTGTTTCGCAAACGGACACACTGGCCCGTCAGGACTTTCTGGCGATTGCGCATGCGGACGGCGCGTTGCCGCACGGCCGCATCCGTCTGGCTGCGGCCCTGGATTCAGAAACCATCGACAGCCTTTTTGCACAGCAAATCGTTGAGAAAGACACGGTGCGCGTCAGTGACACAGGCCAGGTATCGGCACGCCATCAGCGAACGCTGGGCGCACTGCTGCTTGAGGATACGCCCCTGCCCCGCCCCAAGCCGGAGCAGGCGGCAACGGCCCTGTGCGCCTACGTGCGCGATCAGGGGCTGGACTGCCTGCCCTGGGACGACCCAAGCCGTCAGTGGCGAGCCCGAGTGAGCCTGTTGCGGCAATTGGACGGCGACCCCTGGCCGCTCATGGACGATGCCGCCTTGCTGGACAACCTTGAAGACTGGCTTGCGCCTGCCTTGGGTGGCTGCTCGTCGCTGGCGGGCCTGACAACTGCCGCATTTTTTGACGCCCTGTGCGCACTGCTGCCGGGGCATCTGCGGCGACAGCTTGAAACACTCGCCCCTACGCACTGGCAGGTTCCTTCCGGCGCGCAAAAAGCCATAATATATGATGAGGAAGGCGGCCCTGCGCTTGACGTGAAGTTGCAGGAAATGTTCGGCAGCAAGGAGACTCCAACCATTGCCCAGGGGCGTGTGCCACTGCTCCTGCGCCTGAATTCTCCCGCAGGGCGGCCATTGCAGATCACGCGCGATCTGGCGCATTTCTGGCGCAACGGCTACCCCGCTGTGCGCAGTGAAATGCGCGGCAGATACCCGCGCCATCCCTGGCCTGAAGACCCCTTTACAGCCACGGCCACAGGCCTGACCAAGAAAAAACTGGCGGCAAAAGGCAAGGGGTAGCAAAGGTTTTCGATGACACTATACCCTGACGGCTGCTCGATCTGGCATTCACCGTGCTGACGTGGCGCGTTTTATTCATGCTGAAACTACCTGGGGCAAGCGCGAGGCACGTTCTGGAACCCCCGGGGTATTTTCAGTTGAAAATGCCCTGCTCCATGAGACCACGCACAAAATCCTGCGCGCGCCGTTCGCTGTGGTACATGCCGCCAGCCTGGACAAAACCCACGTGCCCGCCATGGGCTGAAACTTCAAGAAACAAATGTCGGCTTGAGTGCGCCGTGTCCCACGGGTAGCAGGAAGGCGCGCAGAAAGGGTCGTCCGCCGACAGCAAAAGATAGGTGGGAACGGTAATGCGCGGTAGGTCGGGCAGTACCGTGTTTTTTTCCCAATAGTCCTCCGCTGAGGAAAATCCGAATGTCGGGGCGGTAAAACGCCTGTCAAACTCGGCAAACGTGCGGATGGACTCCAGACCCTCCACAGACGGATATTCAGGAAAACGGGTGGCCTTGTAGCGTACTTTTTCGCGTAGTGTCCGTAAAAAATACCACATATAGATGCGGCAGGCAGGGCCATCCATAACCGGTGCGGCAGCAGCGAGATCGCACGGCACCGAGATGACTACAGCCGCCTTGACCTGCGGCGAAGCCGTATTGCCGCCAAGGTAGCGGCATATCTGGTTGCCCCCCATGCTGAAGCCCGCCAGCAGCAAGGGGCGGTTGAAGGCCTCGGCAAAGCGCACGACCGTGGAAAGGTCTTCGGTTTCGCCCATATGGTACAGACGTGACGTGCGATTGGGCTCGCCGGAGCAGGAGCGCATGTTCCAGGCCAGCACGTCAAAATCCAGGGCCCGCAGCGCAGTGGCCATGCCAAGGACGTACTTGCGGCGGCTGTTGCCTTCAAGACCGTGGGACACAATGGCAATGCCCCGACCCATGCCGAATCTTCCACCTGGCGCGTACGGAGCCGGATGCAGGTCAATGTCCAGAAAATCGCCGTCAGGCGTATCAATGCGCTGTCGTGACACCTTGGGCGTAACAGGGGGCTGCAGCCGGAAAAGCGACGGCCACATGGTGTTGACATGGGCATTGGTCATAAACCTGGGGCAGGCGTAGGTTGTGGCAAGTACTGGCATGATCCTCTCAATCCGTGAGCATTTTTCTTGTCAGCCCGGGGCACGTCCTGCCAGGCGCACCATGGGACGCCTTGGCAGACCTTGCGGACTCGTATATTTTTATTCCATGCAGACAACTCATTTACATAACGCTCCACGAAAAGCGCTGTCAAATTTCAGTGGCGAAACACCGTCCGCGCTTCCCACTTCCCTGCGTCATCCGCACGCCCATGACGGGCGCAGCCGTCACACTGGCAAGGGCGCCACAGACGTGCTGATCCTGGGGGCAGGAGCCTCCGGGCTCATGTGCGCCAGAGAAGCTGCCGGGCGAGGCCTCAAGGTGGTCGTGCTCGAACGAGGTGCGGCCCCTGGCCGCAAACTGGCCGTCAGCGGGGGCGGCAAGGCCAATTTTACCAACCGTCGGGTTGACATGGCGAGCTATCGCTGCTGCGGCGCGCCGGACAGCAATTTTTGCGCCCCTGCCCTGCGGTCTTTTACCCCGGCACACATGGTGCGCCTTGTGCGCCAATGGCATTTGCCTTTTGAAGAGCGGGAACACGGGCAACTTTTCTTGACGGTTCCAGCGCAGAAGCTGGTCAATGCCCTGCTGGAAGATTGTCGTCAGCGCGGATGCCGCGTGGAATGCAAAAATCCTGTGGAATCCGTCACCATTGTTGACGGCATGTTTGAAGTGCAAACAGCTTCGGGTGTCTGGCAGGTAAAAAATATCGTCCTTGCCATGGGCAGCCCGGCGTGGCCGCAAGTTGGCGGCAGCGGTCAGGGGTACAGGCTGGCCCAGAGCCTCGGACACAGCCTGGTGCCGCCGCGCCCGGCCTTAAGCCCGCTGATTCTGCCGCAAAGCCACCCTTTGACGGCCCTGACGGGCATCAGCCTGCCGGTGTGCATTTGCGTGGAGGAACGGCAGTGGCAGGACCACCTTCTTTTCACCCATGAGGGATTGAGCGGGCCAGCCGCACTCAAGGCATCCCTGTACTGGGAAGAAGGAATGGAGGTGTGCATCGACTTTCTCCCTGATCAACAATTCAAGGCGCTTCTGGACAATCACGAGTCTGGCAGACAAACCCCACGGGCTTTACTGGCCCGGCTGCTGCCGCAACGACTGGTTGACGCCCTGTTGCCGCAGGAAAGCGCACGACGTAAGGCGGCAGAACTGTCGCGCGCTGTCCGCGCTTCACTGCAAGAGGCTGTTCACAGGTACAGGATCCTGCCCGCAGGCGTGGCCGGACTGAAAAAAGCTGAGGCATGCCTTGGCGGCATAGCCGTCAGCGAAGTAGACCCGCAGACCATGGCCAGCCGGTGCTGCCCCAATCTGTATATTACGGGAGAAATCCTTGATGTGGCCGGTCTGCTGGGGGGGTACAACCTGCATTGGGCCTGGGCCAGCGGTATGGCCGCTGGCAGAGCAGTGGCCGGAGTCGGCCCGCAAACTGCCAGCCTGCATCCAGAATAAAGCTGATTTCAGATTCTGTTGCAGTACACGTTTTCCAAAAAGCTTTCCATGGCGTCGTCAGCCTGCTTGATATATTTCTGCAAGGGGAATTCCGCCTTGCAGGACGGGCAGCGCATGAATACTTCATGGCAAGTGCGCGTGATATGAAGTTTATCAGCGCAGTTGGGGCAGGCAATGGTAGTTTTGGCATCGCGGGAAGCTGAAAAAGCCATGATGACTCACAAGGTAGCATGGTGAAAAAATGGCGGCAGTGCGCCTGTGCAAATGTGCCTGTGGGCAATGTTCACGAACCGTGGAACAACATTGCCCAAACACGCTGACCGAGATGTTTAACCACTGCCTGGTCCTTGTCAAATATGCCGTCTGCCAGTCCGCCACCACGCCAGCGCAATTCCCCTCCTGAGACCACGCTGGCAGTTGTGTGAAAGGCGTTCGTCATGGAGGCGTTTGCGTGTTTACCTGCGGTGTTACGCGCCGGATTTTACGTGTTAACGGCTCCAGAGCATTTTACCTTTGATAAAGATTAAATCTTCTAATACCCCTGCAGTGTTGACATCACGGGCCGCAGGTTTGTGTGGTTATGCACTCGGCCCCGCAGCCTCATGCCCCACCGGGACTTGCTGTTTTGCATGAATTTGCAGTATCATTAAAGAAGTGATGACTTTCCTCAACTTTAATCAGGAGGCCGTGGCATGCAGCGGCGCGCATATCTTCCTCTCACCATACTTCTTGTGGGCAGCCTGCTTTTTTCAGGCTGCACCAGCCGCTACGGCGAGCAGAAAACCAAGGTAAATTACTACCCCCAGTGCTATGAACCTGTAGCCCAGTTGCGCCAGGACGAAAACAGCACCGGCAAAAGCACGGCGGCTGGCGCTGCTGGCGGCGCGCTGCTAGGCGCGCTTATCGGCGGGCTCGCCACAGGCAAGGTGCAGGGGGCGCTGGCTGGCGCAGTGGCCGGTGGCGCCGCAGGCGCTGTTGGCGGCAACATCTACGGCAAGTCGCAGGAAAGACAGCGTGACGCTGACTATCTGGCGCAATACAACCGCCAGATGGGAGCCGATGCTGCCAGCATGAATCGCGCCACAGCCGCCGCCAAGGTGGCTACCAAGTGCTACGACCAGCAGTTCAAGCTGGCGGTCGATCAGTACAAGGCTGGCCAGCTCACCCGCTTTGACCTTCAGGACCGTTATAATGAAATCCGCAGCGGCCTTGAAGAAACGGCTTTCATTCTCAAGGACACGTCGGCTGCCATGGCGCAAAAAGACAGTGAATACGAGCGCGTGCTGGCTGGCGAATCCGCCAAGGAACAGCCGGTTGCCTCTTCACCCGCGTCTGGCTCAAAAAAGTCCAAACCCGTTGCCAAACAGGCCACTTTGAGCCCGCAGGCGTCAGAATGGAAGTCCTCACGCAACGATCTTGAAAATACGCGTACCGATGTGGACGCCCGCATGAACAGCTACGAACAAACCGTCAACAACCTGCTTGGTTAGTCGCCCGTTCGCGTTGCCCTGCCCTTTTTCGGGCAGGGCGCGCGAACATTTTTTGCGGCTGTGCGCCGCGGAGTCACCATGAGTCAAACGCCCAGTCCCGCTGCCCCGGAGCAGGAAAAGCACAACGGAACGCTGCCAGCCTCCGTAGTGCCCTGGTATCGCCGTCCCCTGTTTTGGGGACTGTTGTTCTTTTTGGCCCTCCTGCTTCTGGCCGCCTGGCTTTTCTGGAAAGAATGGCAGACGGCGGAGAACCTTAAAGGACAAATAGCGTCCGAAACCGCCGCGTTGCAAAAGCAGAACCAGGCCCGTGAAGATTTTCTCGCGCGCTTGCGTCAGCTTCTTAAAGAAGAACCCTGCGAAGTGCAGCGCAAGCTGCCCCTTGTCTCGCCACCGCCAGGCATCGCTTGGCCTCCTCTGGCCAATGACGCGGCAAGATCTGGCGGCGTTCTGCCTGAAGCCTCCGAACCGGCCGCACGCCCCACCCCCGCAAGCCCGCAGGCTTCGCAGCCTGCCAAGACGCCGCAGGGCTTTGCCGCCCTTATGGAGCAGGCAACTGTTCTTGTGCTGGCCTTGCGTGAAGAAGGACTGTCAATGGGTTCCGGCTTTTTTGTGTCTCCGGGGCATGTGGTGACCAATGCGCATGTGGTCGGGTCTGCGCAAAAAGCGGTTGTGGTCAACAAGGCCACAGGCGCTCCCCTTTCTGCCCGCGTCCTGAGAGCCGTGCAAAGCAATGGCCGTGATTTTGCCCTGCTGGAGGTTGAGGGCGGGCCTGCCATCACGCCTCTGACGCTGTCCACTGACGTCTGGCGTACGGAAAGAGTCAGCGCATGGGGTTTTCCGGGCGCAGTGACCAACGACGATCCCCAGTTTTCGGCCCTGCTCAAAGGCAACGCTGCGGCGGCCCCCGAAGTGGTATACACCGACGGCGTGGTCAGCGTCATTCTTGAACGCAAGCCAGCCCTTATCGTCCATACGGCGACGGTTTCCCAGGGCAACAGCGGCGGCCCGCTTGTAAATGACAAGGGCGAGGTTGTGGGCATCAATACCTTCATCAAGCTGGACGACGAGTCCTACAGGCAGTCCAGCCTGGCCATTGTAAGCGCCAGTCTGGCAGAATTTTTGAAGGCAGCCGGAGTGCCCGTCACCATGGCTGCGCCGTCTGGCCCGGATCAGGGGGCATCACAACCGGCCGTCCAAACCGATGGGGCAAAGCCCGCGCAAAAGTCCGATCAGGCGCAAACTTCGTCTGACGGGGTCAAGGGCGCGCAAGGAGGCAAGCCATGAGCATACGCATAGCCGTAAGCCAGCGCGGGCCCATGCGGGCGCTTGCCAGCCAGGGAATCCTGGCCACTGACTGCCACGCCCAGCTCAAGGCCATTTTGCTGCAAAAACTGGGACCGGAACACGCGGCCCTGCTGGCCGAGCCACAGCACGATGCCGACGGCAATACGGTAGACTGGTACGCCGAGGGACAGGGGCAGGCGACCCCCCTCAAAGACCTTACGGATACCGAAGCCAATGCCCTTCGCCTCAAGGCTGCGGCCCTTGCCCGGGACATCGCCGCCCTGGCGCAGAATCTTACCGCCGATGTCCAGGCCCGACAGGCCCTTTCTGGGCAGTTGCTGCAACAGGCATTGCAGCATCCCTCGGATGAAGACGTCTGGTCTGTGAACGGCCAGCCTGTGCTGATCAACTGGGGTTTTGCCCCTGGCAGCCCCGGAGCCCAGCCCCAGGACCTGACGCGACTTGGCGCTGCGCTTCCGCCTCCGCCACCTGCGGCCCCGGTCATTCCGGTCGCTGCCCCTGCGAGGGGCGGCTGCCTGCCCTGGCTGCTGCCGCTATTGCTGCTTTTACTTTTGCTCTGGCTTCTGGGCGCGGCGCTCGGTTTTCTGCCTTCTCCCCTGCCTGCGGGCTGCATGCCGGTGGACCGCCAGAAACTCGCTGCTGAAGAGCAGCGTGCCGCCTCTCTGGATGACGAACTGGCCCTTTTGTGGAATCAGCTTCAGGATCGGGCCGCGCTGTGCAAGCCCGTGAAACCTGTGATTCCCCCGGTGGAGGAAAAGAAGCCCGAACCGGTGGAACCTGCGCCGGAACCGGAAATGGTGGAGCCTTTCCTTGGTGAGACCCCGGTGGCTCCGCCGCAGCCCGAAAAGCCCAAGGAACAGCCCAAACAGCAAAAGCCGGAGCCCAAGCCCGAGCCCAAGCCAGTTGAGCCGCCCAAGGAGCCGGAAAAGCCCAAGAAAAAGAATGAAGATTTGACCATTCCCGAGGACGCGGCCAAAAAGAACGATCTGAGCTTCCTTGAAGGCTGCTGGACCAGCGAGACGGGTCTGTATTCCCATCCTTCCAATGAGCCCATCATTGCGGAGTACTGCTTTGACAAAAAGGGCAGCGGCCGCCGTTTTGTGCGAGAGCGCAACGGTCAGGTGTGCAGCGGCCCCGCCTCGGCCCGCTTCCAGGGCAACAGGCTGAATTTTGAATCCGGACAGGCCAAATGTCCTCGCGGCGGCGTCTATGTTCCCCAGAAGGTGGAATGCACCGGCAGCGAAAACACCACGCAGTGCAAAGGCAGAGAGCAAGGCGCGGGCAACAACAAGTGGGACGCCCGCTTCAGAAGGAAATAAGCAATGAATGGCATACCGAGCTACCTTTCCCCTGTAAGCATCATTCCCGGGGGCTGCCCGCAGTTTCTGGACTTTTCCCTGCGTGAGGAGTCCATCCGTCGGCTGCGGCGGTATTTTCGGGAAGAAAAAAAGAATCAGGGCGATCCCGACGGGCGCTATACCCACTATCTGCGCTGCCTGGCCGAGACGGAAAACGGATTTATCGACCAGCTGACGGGCCAGCCCTGCGATGAGGACTACAGCGTTGAAGCCCGCCGCGCCGTGACCGCATGGGACGGCCACTGGTTGCCCATTCCCTTTCTGCGTACCCTTGACCAGGCATGGCCTGACGGCGGCAAGCGCTTTGAATGCGGGCCGTCCAACTGGGCACGTGCGCGCGTCATGCAGTCCGAACGGCACCCGGATCAGTTGCGCGTCGTTCTGGCCTTTGACACCAACGTGGAGCGACGTCCGGCCGAAGGGGATCGCTATCACGCCCTGTCGCCTCAGGACGTGGCCGCCCACGGGCATTTTATGCTGGCCCATCTTGTTCGTGACAATTCATGGTTTCTCAATGAAGCCTGGGTTGACGAATGGCTCTGTGGCATCTTCGACCTCTGGCGGCAGTCGCAGCACCGGGGCCGGGGTTCCTGGAAGGACGACACTCCCTATGTGCTCGAACATCTCGCCAACTATCTCACCTGGCTGGATGTGGTCCGCATGGCCCTCAACGATCTTGCGGCGCAGGTCATCAACCCTGACCGCGATACGCCCGTGGATGTGGACCTTGTGCTCGACATCGGCAATTCACGCACCACGGGCATACTTGTGGAAACCCTGCCGCAGCGTGTGACCAACCTCAACGACAGCTATCTTCTGGAATTGCGCGACCTGAGTAATCCGGAAAACATTTATTCCGAACCCTTTGAAACAAGGGTGGAATTTGTGGATGCTGCCTTTGGCAACGATGCTCTTTCTCGACGTTCCGGCAGGCAGGCCCCGGCTTTTGCATGGCCGTCCGCCGTGCGCATCGGCCCCGAGGCCGCGCGTCTGGCGACCCAGGCCGTCTGCGCCGAGGGCACCACGGGCATGTCCAGCCCCAAGCGCTACCTGTGGGACGAGCGCCCCTGGCAGCAAAGCTGGCGCTACAATACCGGCGGCAAGGCTGAACCCATGGTCAGTCGCGGGCTTTTTCCACGGCAGCTCAATCCCTTGGGCACGCCGCTGGCCTGCTTTGACGATCCGCTGTTCAAAAAAAGTCCTGCCCTGCAAAAACAGCAGGCTGAACCCATTTTTGAATCCCTGTTCACGCGCTCGTCGCTCATGCTCTTCATGCTGGGCGAAATTCTCACTCAGGCCCTTGTGACCATAAACTCCCCCGCAACCAGGGCGCGCCGTGAACTGCCCAACCTGCCCCGCCGCTTGCGCAGGCTCATTTTTACCGTGCCCACGGCCATGCCTGTGGCGGAAAAACGGATATTCCGCCGTTGGGTTGTATGGGCTGTGCGCGTCGTCTGGACAGCTTTGGGCTGGGGGCAATGGTACACGCCCAAGGCGCTGGCGCGCGGGCAGAGCGGCGACTACCGCCAGAGCCCGCAAGTGCGCTGTGACTGGGATGAAGCCAGCTGCTCGCAGCTTGTGCTGCTCTATAATGAACTGGCCG
Source organism: Desulfovibrio sp. 86 (assembly GCF_902702915.1). NCBI lineage: Bacteria > Pseudomonadati > Thermodesulfobacteriota > Desulfovibrionia > Desulfovibrionales > Desulfovibrionaceae > Desulfovibrio > Desulfovibrio sp. 86. The sequence continues at coordinate 126,060 of NZ_LR738849.1, forward strand.
TCAAACAGCACGGTGACGCCCACCATCTTTTTCGCCTTTTGGGCAGACCCCGCGCCTCATGCCAGGGGCATCCCTGCGTCCGCATGGCCTCCATTGACATAGGCGGCGGCACGACGGATCTGTCCATAACCACCTATGAACTGGCAAGCGGCGAAGGTGACACGGCGCGCATCGTGCCGCATACGGAATTCAGGGATGGCTTTAACATCGCTGGGGACGAAGTTCTGCGCGAAGTGGTGGCCAACCATGTAATCCCCGCCATAGGGCAGGCCCTTGTGCAACAGGGGCTGGCCGAGCCCCGCGCCCTGCTTGGGCAACTTTTCGGGCGAGACTCCATCGGCATGTCGCAGGAAGACCGCAACACGCGCGTCCGCCTGGTACGGCAGATTGCCGTGCCTGTGGCCCTGGGCCTGCTGGCCGCCTGCGAAAATCCCGACATCCGCCATGCCAGCTACACCTGCGCCATACGGGATTTTTTTGAACCCGACCCTCTGGAATCTGCCAGTGACGCTCCTGGTGCGGGCGGCAACGGGGCTGGCCCGGGTTTTGAACCCGCGACCCTTGCCCCCCGTCCGCAGCCAGCCATTCTGAAAGCGGTGGAAAATATGGTGCGCAGGGGAGCCCCCCTCATCCAGGACTTTAACATTCTGAATGTCCCCATTACGGTCAGCCCGGCTGCCGTGGACGTGACCATACGTTCCACCCTGGGGCCCACGCTGTCTGCCCTGTGCGAGGTTGTGCACATGTACGACTGCGACGTTTTGCTGCTCACGGGGCGGCCAAGCGCCTGGAACGGCGTGGTTGCGTCCGTCCTGGCCAAACTGCCCGTTCCCCCGGACAGGATAATCCCCATGCGCAGTTACCACGCCGGATCGTGGTATCCCTTTGCCGACGCGCAGGGCCGCATCACCGACCCCAAGACCACGGTGGTTGTGGGGGCCATTCTTTGCGCCCTGGCAGACGGACATCTTGAGGGCTTCTCCTTTGACACCGGGGCGTTGCATCTTACCTCAACGGCCCGCTACATCGGCGAGATGGACATCAACAGCCAGCTCAAAAAACCCAAGGTCTGGTTTACCGTTGATGTGGACAGCAATGAGGGCACCGAGCAGACACGCAAAGTTGCCTTCAGCGGCCCCTTGTCCATCGGGTACAGGCAGCTGGATGCCGAACGCTGGCCCACCACCCGCTATCATCTGCTGGCCTTTGCCAATGAGGACGCGCGCGCCAGAGCTTCTGGCCGTCTGCCCTATGAAGTGGAAGTTCGCCTCACCGTTGATGATGTGTGGGATGATGCCCCTCGAACGGATGATGAAAAAGACCGCAGCGAGGGCGAATTCAGCATCATTTCCATTGTGGATAATCAAGGCCGTGGCGTTGACAGGCGTGATCTCGAGATCCGCCTGCAGACGCTGAAACTGGATGAAGGCTACTGGCTGGACACAGGCATTGTGACTGATGCCGGTTAAGTGAGGCAATATATGGTTATGCAGCAAGATATGGACCTCGCCCGGCAATGTCGCCAGCTGGCGGATACCGCCCGCAAGGCCGGAACCTGGCTTCAGGATAATGCCGACATGGTGGGCGGCGAAAAAGCATCCCTGCTCAAGGATATGCGCCACGCGGGCCGTTTTTTCAGCAAATGCAGCCAGGCTGCGGAACGCAAGATGTGCGCGGGCGTCTTCGGGCCCAGCCAGTCGGGAAAATCCTACCTTATCTCCGCTCTGGCAAGCGACGCCAACGGGGTTTTGCTGGCCGACTTTTGCGGTGAAAGTCAGGATTTTCTCAAAAAAATCAATCCTGAAGGCGGCAAGGAATCCACTGGGCTTGTGACGCGCTTTACCACAACACAGCCAGAAGGCCTCACGCCGGAGTTTCCCATTCGCCTGCGCCTGCTGTCTGAAACGGACGTGGCCCGCGTGCTGGCCAATACCTACTACGCCGACTGCGACCATCAGGACGCCCCCAGTGCCGAGGCTCTGGTAAAAACCCTTGACCAGCTGGAAGCAAGCGCTCCCGCCGCGCCCGTTGAAGGCAGCCTGGACGTTGACGATGTTGAAGACCTGCGCGACTACGTGAACAAGAACTTCAGTTCCCGGCCGCGCGTGCAGATGCTTCAGAACGGCTACTGGGCACGGGCTGCGGCTCTGGCGCCACGCCTGGGCCTCGAAGGGCGCGCCCGTCTGTTCGGCCTTGTGTGGGACGAAGTTGACGAGTTTCAGTCAGTCTATCTGCAATTGTGCGGCGCGCTGCACAGCCTTGGCAGGGCCGCCGAAGTGAACTGCCCACTTGATGCCCTCATTCCGCGTGAGCGCAGCATCATTGACGTGGAACGCCTGCAAGGCCTGAAACACCCGACGGACGACTCCCTGCCGATTCTTGCTCCCGGCGGCGTCAAGGTCAATTTGCCAAGAGCCGTGATCACGGCCCTGACGGCAGAAATCACCATCTTCATGCGTGAAAAGCCCGATGACTTTTTTGACCACACAGACCTGCTGGACTTCCCCGGCTACCGCTCGCGCTACAAGTTCACTGATCTGCGCGCGGCGCTGGACAGCAAGGAAGAAATGCTCAAGGAGCTTTTTCTGCGCGGCAAGGTGGCCTATCTTTTCGAGCGCTACCGCGAAGAAAAAGAACTGACCAGCATGCTTCTTTGCATTGCGCCCGGCCCGCAGGAAGTTCATGACCTGCCCCACGCCGTTTATGAGTGGATTTGCTCCACGCACGGCGAAAAACCCTCAAGCCGCGCGGGCAAAGCTCCTGCCCTGTTCTTTGTGCTGACAAAGATGGATATGGAGTTTGAAAAAAAGAAGGGCTCGCCCTCTGTGGAAACACGCTGGACCACCCGTCTTGAATCTTCACTGGTCAAGTTTTTCGGCCAGGTGCACGACTGGGTTGATAACTGGGACGGCATCCACCCCTTCAACAACGTCTTTTTGCTGCGTAACCCCAACTTCACCTGCGAAGCCATTTTTGATTACGACGGCGGGCGTGAAACAGGGGTGCGTCAGGATCAACTGGCTTTTGTGGAAGAGGTTCGCCAGTCTTTCTTGCAGTCCCCCCTGGTACAGCGACACGTGGCCTCGCCCGACAAGGTGTGGCAGGCGGCCATGACGCTCAATGACGGCGGCGTCAGCCTGTTGCGCGACTGTCTGCGCCCCCTTTGCAATCCGGAACTGAAACGCCAGCAGATCCGCGTAAGCCTTGACGAAAGAAAAGAGCAGATCGTTACGCGCCTTTCCCCATTTTACCGCACGGACGATCGTGAGGAGTTACGCCGCCAGAAGGAGCAGCTTTCGCGCAGCTTTGTGACGCTTCTGGCCAAATTGGCCGAAAAACAGCTTTTTGGCGAGTTTCTGCGCCGCTTGCAGGTGCGTGACTACGATCTTTACGAACTGTGCCTCAATGCCCGCCAAATACCGGAACAGGGCCAGACCGCAGCAAGTCTGCAAGTGGTGGGAACCCGCGTTTCGGCTGACGACATTCTGGGTGACATCTTCGGCGAAAGCACGGAGAGCGCTCCCCCGGCACAGGAAAATGACGAAGCACAGGCCAGAGATATGGCTGGCGTGTTCGCGTCGCTCGTCATGGAGCACTGGATAGGCCATCTGCGTGATCTTGGCGTTTCTGGCGAAGCACGCGCCCAGCTTGGCTTGCCGGCACTGGAACTTGACCAGCTGTGCCATGAAATCATACTGGCCGCTTCACGGTGCCGCTTGCGCGAAAATCTTGAGGACAGCCTGCGGCGCAGCATGTCCTACAGCAATATCGCCCGTGAACGCCTGATCTGGAAGCAGGTCAGCCTTGCCGCCGACGCCATTAACGCCTTTGTGGACTGGCTGGGTTTTGACCCCCGCTTCAAAAACCAGAGCCAGCGCACCATTCTTTTTGGCGGCAAAAGCGTCAGCCTGTTTGATCCCCCGCCGGTTATCTCCGGCGAGCCGCACATAGCCGAACAGGAAGCCCCGTACGATCGTTTCTGGTATACGGACTGGCTGCGCGCCCTGGCCTACAGCATCATGGCCAATGTGGATTTTGACGGCCAACAGACTCTTGACCCTGAACAAAACAACCGCCTGCGTGATATTTTGCAGGCTTTCAAGGGATAACTATGCGCGCCAGCATCGCAGTGGACCCCGTACGTGGCCCCGGCTACGGCATTATTGAATTTGAAGGTGTGGGCGAGATGTCTTCGCCCGTGTTTGTGCTGCAACGGGCTTCGGATGGAAAATGCCTCTCGTCCGGCGGCTGGCAGGAAAGTGAAAGCGCTGTCACCCCCCAGGACTGGAGCGCCGTTGATGGCAGCCTTCGTCTTAATGTGGGCCCTGAAGTCGTCGATGAACTGGACAGTCTGGACGCCTACCGCATCACCCTGCCCGGCTACGGGGCCTGTGCCATGAGCGTGGGCAAGATCATGTATTCCCATATCAGTGGCGGCCAGGGCATGGCTGGCGGCTACCGCGCGCCTGAAGCGCCGGCAACCCGCCCCGACCCCGAGCCTGACCCCATGCCGGTGACGCCCCCCGAAGAAGCCCCCGCGCCAGACCCGGAACCCATCCCCGCACAGACCGAACCGCCTCTGCAAATGGCGGAAAACTCAGTGCCCTCGGACGGTGGTTCAGGAAAGCGCATGGCGCTCATTGCGGCCATTGTTCTTCTGCTCTGCGCGGGATTCGCCCTCTGGTGGTTTATGCTGCGCACACCTGAAACCCCGCCCTTGCCCGCAGCGCCGGAGCCGCAGAGTTCTTCCGCCGCACCCGCCACGCCAGCGCCTCAGGGAGCCAACGGCGGCGCGGCGGAAAAATCGCCACTGGCCAGCGCCCGCGAGCAACTGCGTGGCGAGGCTCTGCCCGATGTCAGTCTGGCCATGGCCAAGCCCATGCGCAAGATGGACGCCAGCCCCGAAGAATGTGACGCCGCCTTCCTGCTTCTGGAAGACGCGGCGCAAAAAGGCAATGCCGAAGCCATGTTCCTTGTGGGGCAGTACTATGATCCCACGGCAACGCTGCCCAGAGGCAGCATCCCGTTGGATATGACCCAGGCAAAACGCTGGTATGACGAAGCCCTGCAAAAGGGGCAGGACAAGGCGCAGGCGCAAAGTTCCCTGGACAAGCTCAAGGAATACGCCAAGGCTGAAGAGGCCAAGGGCAACGCCGAAGCGCGCGCCTTGCTGCAAACGTGGAAATAACGTCCAAGTGATTGTGAGGATATATCATGCGCCCTGCCCTGACTCCATATACCCTGCGTGCCCCGTTCATCCTGCTTGCCTGCGCGCTGACCGTGCTGTTTGCAGTGGGAACGGGCGTGGTCTGCAGCACGTCCGCCGCTCAGGCTGCGCCCCTGCTGCTTGAAGGCAAAAAAACGCTTTTTCAGCGGGTAGTCAGCCACCCTGGAGCGCGCCTTCTGGCGACCCCCGGTACGGACGCTGCCGTGGTGAAAGAAAGCGTGACGCCGTTTACCGTGTTTTACGTGTACGCTCGCACCAACGGCTGGATTCAGGTGGGCACGGGCACGGCTTCTGCCGAGGGCTGGCTTGAGGCAGCGAAAGCCACAGAGTGGAACCAGTCCCTCACCCTGCTCTTCACGCCGCGAACAGGCCGCGAGCCTGTGCTGTTTTTTAACACGGAAAAAGCCTTGAATGATATCTGCGCGGCTCCTGATATGGACGCCCGTCTGGACAAGCTCGGCGCCGAGGCCTCCACACTGTTGCAAGGCGGCAAGACGCCCCCCGCCGATTTTCCCGTGCTGGCAAGCGAACCCGCTGACGCAGCCGGGGCCGTGTCGGAAAAACGCTTTTATCTCATGCCCATTCTCGACATGAAGGATCCCTTTGACGGCGTGAAATTTCTGCGGGTGGCCTCCATTGACCCCGGCAGTCTTGGCAACGGTCAGGACGGCAAGGGCGGTCCGCCAAAAACAGGCATTGCCCTTGTCATTGACACCACCATTTCAATGAAGCCCTATATCGATCAAAGCCTTAATGTTGTCAGGCAGATATATGACAAGATCGAGCAGGACAAGCTGGAAGACAACGTGGGCTTTGCTGTGGTGGCGTTTCGCAACAGCACAACGGCCACGCCCGGCCTGGGGTATGTATCTGAAGTGGTGAGTGACTTTGCCACGGCAAAAGACCGTAAAAACCTTGAAGAAAAACTGGGTAAGGTTCAGGAAGCCACGGTTTCAAGCCACGACTTCAACGAAGACTCTCTGGCGGGCGTCTATAAGGCTGTGGAGTCGCTCAACTGGAGCGGCTATTCCTCACGCCTCATTCTGCTCATCACCGACGCGGGCCCCCTCAAAAGCACAGACAAATATGCTTCCGTGAGCATGGGGCCCAACGAACTCAATGACTTTGCGCGGCAAAAAGGCATCTGGATAACGGTACTGCATATTAAAAGCCCTGGCGGGGCAAAAAACCATGCCTATGCCGAACAGAGCTATCGCGCTCTGAGCAAGCTTTCGGGCAACCGCTCCAACTATCAGGTTGTGGCCGCACCCACGGCCGCCGCTGGGGCCAAACAGTTTGCGGAAGTCGCCAAGGTTCTGGCCACAGGCATGGTTGACATGGTCAAAAATACTGCTGCGGGCAAGATCATGACCAAACCCAAGGACGAAAAACCGCAAAAACTCACTGCCGAAGAAGAGGCCGCGCGTCTTGCCGCAACGCTCGGATACGCCATGCAACTGGAATATCTTGGCAGGGCGCATGAAAATCAGGCCCCCAGCGTCGTCAGTTCCTGGATCGCAGATATGGACCTCAAGCGGCTTGCCAAAAGCGAGCAAAGCCCCAGTGTTGAGGTTGCCGTACTGTTGACCAAAAACCAGCTCAACGACCTCAGCGCCCAGATAAAGGCCATCATCGACAGCGGCGAGCGCACCAAGAAAACGGATTCCCGCGACTTCTTCCAGGGGGTGCTTTCCGCATCAACCCGCATGGCGCGCGATCCCAACATGCCCACGCAGGGCAAGAACCTTGCGGAACTGGGCGTTCTGGCCGAGTTTCTTGACGGTCTGCCCTACAAAAGCGACATCATGCTTCTGCGTGAAGAAGACTGGTACCGCATGAGCGTGGGGGAGCAAACGGCCTTCATCAATCGCCTCAAGTCCCGCCTTGCCCGGTATGAAGAATATGACCGCGACAGGGCCAACTGGGAAAGCTTCGGGCAGTCCAACCCCGGCGACTGGGTATACCGTGTGCCCCTGAGCATGCTGCCCTAGAGCAGATTAACTTTGAAATGCAACACATTTCAAAGTTTTCATTCAGCCGAAAAATGTAATTTTCGGCTGAATCCACGCCACGTTGTGGCGCGCTGCACTTTCGTGCAGCCTTAGAGCATTTACACTTTTTCAAAGTTAAAATGCCCTAAAAGGATCGGCATGAATGACCTGGTTTTTTCATTACGCAATGTGGGTAAAAGCCGTCCCGGCGCGGATGGCTTTCGCCTGCATATAGACGGCCTTGATGTTGTCCGTGGCAGCCTGCAGGCCCTAGTGGGGCCAAGCGGCTGCGGCAAGAGCACCGCGCTGGATCTGCTGGCTGGCATACTGCGCCCCGATGCGGGAGCGACTGAAGGCGCGACGCGGCAGGACACTGTGAAACTGGCGGACACTATGGCGCGGCAGGACAGTACGGAACCTGAGGAAGCGCCTTCACGCCGGGAACGCCGTTTTCTATTCAGCCCCACCCCCAATGCTGCCAACGACATACTGGTAAAGTGGCGTAAAAAAGACCTGAACTCCCTGGCCCGCCTGCGGCAGCGCCATCTTGGCTATGTACAGCAGACAGGCGGCCTGCTGCCCTTTCTGACTGCCCGTGACAACATCATGCTGCGTTGCAGCAGTCTGGGTTGCGTGACAGAACGCAGCCAGCAGATTCAGGGCATCGTGGACGGTCTCGGCATAGGACGCCTGCTTGAGCAATACCCCGCCACCCTTTCCGTGGGTGAGCGCCAGCGGGTCGCCATTGCCGCCGCCCTGGCGCATGCGCCCGAAATGGTGCTTGCGGACGAACCCACGGCGGCCCTTGATCCAGTGCACGCGCGCAATGCCCTGCGGATTTTCGCAAATCTGGCCCAAAAGATGAATATTACCGTGCTTATGGTGACGCACAGTCTTGAAATGGCTGTGGAAGCGGGCTTCAGCCCCATCCGGGTGACGCTCGACCAGGGCGGGGCGGACGCCATATCCCGCATCGATCACAGGATGGATGACAGCCCCGCTGCTCCCGGCTTCGAACTGCAAGGAGAACGGGCATGAGCACCCCAGCCGCTCCTGTGCGCCGCACGAGGACATTGAGGCAGATGCTGCGCCTCTCCTGGCGGGATTACGCCTATGAAAAGCTGCTCTCGGCCTGCGCGATCCTGGGTCTGGCCGCCGTGCTCACCCCCCTGCTGGTTCTCTACGGCGTCAAATTCGGAGTGATGCAAACCCTTACGGACAGGCTGCGCAGCGAACCACGCACCCTGGAAATCTCCCCTGTGGTCAGCGGCCGTTTTTCAATGAAATATCTTGACGAGCTTGCCGCGCATCCTGACGTGGCCTTTGTGCTGCCGCGCACGCGCTCCATTGCCGCCACCATGGATCTTGTGGCAGGCCAGGGCACAGACCGCACAACCCTTGTGGCTTCACTGGAACCGACAGGTCCGGGCGATCCGCTTCTCCAGCGTTATGGGGCGACCGAGCCTGTCATGCCCGAACACCCCGACAAAGAGCCCATTGGCGTGTCCCTGTCAGCCTCGGCTGCGGAAAAGCTTCATGCAGCCATGGGCGACACCATCACAGGCCGTGTGGAGCGCCGCTATGCCGGGCAGATGCAGAGCGTGCGCGTTTCCTTGCGCGTTGTGTCCGTGCTGCCCCTTGCGGCGCAGCAGAAGGATGTGGCCTTCATTCCGCTGCCTCTGCTGGAAGCCACGGAAGACTACCGCGATGGCCGCGCTGTGCCCGAGCTTGGCACAAACAATGGATGGACAGGCGAAGCCCGCCCGCAGGAGGCCCGTTTGTACCCCGGTTTCAGGCTGTACGCCAGGGATCTTGATGCCGTCATGCGCCTGCGTCAGGGATTTGCGCAGCAAAAGCTTGATGTGTACACCCATGCGGAAGAGATTGAGCAGATCAACAGCCTGGCCCGCGCCCTGAATCTTGTTTTTGCCCTCATTTGCGCCGCCACGGCAGCCGGATTTCTGGCCTCCACCACAAGCAGCACCCTGGCCAGCGTCAAACGCAAGGAACGCACGCTCGGCCTGCTGAACCTGGCAGGCTTCACCACTGGTGAGCTCATGTTGCTGCCCCTGACGCAATCCCTGCTTACCGCCCTGTTGGGCACTGCTCTGGCATCGGGTCTGTACACCCTGGCAGCCTTGGCCATAAACCAGCTTTTCAGTTCCAGCCTCAGTGGTATGGAACAGGTCTGCCGCCTGCTGCCGCAACATTTTCTGCTGGCATTCGCCGCCGTGGCAGGACTTGCTCTGGCGGCAGCCCTTGGGCCTGCCTTGCGGGCCGCGCGCATAGAACCTTCGGAGGTTATCCGTGAAGTTTAGGTACTGCCGTCAGGCAAGTCTTTCCCTGTTCAGGCTGGCGCTGCTTTGCAGCCTGTTTTGCCTTATGGCATTGCCGTCTCCGGCCACTGCGGCACTGGCCCGCAAAGGCGAACTCAGCCTGGCGGACGCCACCAATCCCAAACCCGCAGATGACGACATCATACTGCCCATGCCCTGCAACTTGACCATGGCGTTCAAGCTGGTGGCGGTGCCCGCCAAAGGCCTGCTGTGGGACATGCCCATGCGGCCGGGCATTGACGACAGCGCCAATGCCGATCGGGCTTATTATGACCGCCGGTACAACACGGCCCTCTCAGGGGCGTTTTCCCTTGAAGATCTGCCGCCGGACTGGCGCAAACTGGCCCCCAAGGGGCAAAACTATTTTTATTTTGTCGCCAAATACGAGGTTTCCAACCTGCAATGGCAGGCCGTCATGGACAATGCCTGTCCGGCAACGCAGCCTCCCTCGGCCGAAGCCGCAAAACCCGTTACCGACATAAGCTGGTACGCGGCCGTGGACTTTACGCAAAAATACACGGCCTGGCTTTTGCAGAACTCGCCCCAGTCGTTGCCGCACTTTTCAGGCGACAACCGCAACGTGGGTTTTGTGCGCCTGCCCACGGAAACAGAATGGGAGTATGCCGCGCGCGGCGGCCATATGGCAGGCAGCCAGCAGCTTCTGCAGGAAGACTTTTTTGCCTTGCCCGCAGGGGCCAATAAAGAGGACTATGCCGTGTACCGGCCCGAAGGGTCTGCTCGCGTTGAAGACACCGCCAACATCGGGTCACGCAAGCCCAATCCTCTCGGAATTTACGACACCGCTGGCAATGCCGCAGAAATGGTGCTGGACGCCTTTCGCTTTTCGCTGGCTGGCCGCCTGCACGGCTCCGCTGGCGGTTTTGTGCGCAAGGGCGGCTCCTTCCTTTCCGGCGAGGCCGAAATCTTGCCAGGACGCCGTGAAGAAACCCCGTTCTTTATGGCCGATGGTCCCGCGCACGCGCGTGATATGGGTTTTCGCCCTGTCATTTCCGGCATTAATACACCTGGCGGCAGCCGCCCGCAGGAATTGCAGGCAGAATGGAGCAAGGCTGGCGAGTCAATGACCGCTGCTGGCTATGACACGCAGGCCGCGCGCAATCCGCTTGAAGAACTCGACCGCCTGCTTGTGTCCGCCCCCAATGAGGCCGTGAAAAAAAATCTTCAGGAACTGCGCAATACCATTAAAGAAAACAATATCATGCTCGAGCGGCAAAAGCAGCTTGAGGCGCAATCGCTCTTGCGCACCGGCGTGTACATGACTGAAACTATCCGCAATTACTCCAGCAGGCGCAAATCCCTGCAATCCCAGCTTGAGGGCATGCAGCGGGACAGCAAGACGACCAAGGGGGCCGAGCTTGAAAAACTGCGCCAGATAATGGATACTGCCCACAGAGGGCTTGTCATGCTGGATACCAGCCTGGACAAGTCTTTGACCTTTTACCGCAGCAAGGTGGAGGACGGCGCGCAGTTGACGCCGGAAACACTGTCGGCTGCCTATGACTCTCTGAGCAAAGACTTCAGCGGCAGTGACCCCTTCAACGAAAACATGCGGCGCAACCTTGAGTTGTACCGAAAGCATGTGGACTTGTTACGCAAAAACAAGGTGCTGTCGCGTGAGGCCATGCAGAAGGAAATTTTGGAACGTCGCTTTCAGTAGCCAAAGGAGTTTTTATGGCTGATAAAATGCGCATTGGGTGGATTGGCACTGGCGTTATGGGTTTGTCCATGGCGGGGCATCTGCAGGCCGCAGGTTACCCCCTGACCGTATACAACCGCACACGCGCCAAGGCTGAACCGCTGCTTGCCAAGGGGGCGCAATGGGCTGATACCCCGCGTGAAGTAGCGGCCAAATCCGATGTTGTCTTTACCATTGTGGGCTACCCCCGCGATGTGGAAAGCGTTATTCTTGGCGAAAACGGCGTCTTGCAGGGTCTGGCCTCTGGCGGCCTTGTGTGCGACATGAGCACGTCCAGCCCCGTTCTTGCAGAACGCATCGCCGTGGTGGCCCTGCAACAGGGCTGCGTTTCACTTGACGCTCCCGTGACGGGCGGCGATATCGGCGCCCGCAACGCAACCCTCTCCATCTTTGTGGGCGGCGACAAAGAGGGGTATGAAAAGCTTGAACCCTGCTTCAACGCCATGGGCAAGAACATTCTGCACTGCGGTGCGGCCGGATTTGGTCAGAAGGCCAAGCTTGCCAATCAGGTGGCCATTGCCGGCGTCATGTTCAGCGTGTGCGAATCCTGCTTTTTCGCGCAGGAAGCGGGCCTTGACGTAGCCAAGTGGATGGAACTGGTGATACCTGGATCTGGTGGCAGTAACGCCATGAATACCTTGGGGCGCCGCATCCTCAAAAGTGATTTTGCCCCTGGTTTTTTCATCAATCACTTTATTAAAGACCTCGGCCTCTGCCTTGACGAATGCCGCCGCATGCAGATTGTGCTGCCCGGCATAGGTCTGGCTGAACAGCTGTACCGCAGCATGCAGGCCAGAGGACAGGGCGACCTGGGCACCCAGGCGCTTATTGACTGCCTTGCCACCCTTTCCGGCAAGCAGTGGCGCTCGCACAGCTAGCACAGCCTTTCCCCGCCCGGCAGTAACGTCTGCCGGGCGGTTTTTGCCTGCATGACGCGTCTGCACCCCCTCTCCTTGGGCGAACCAGTTCGTGGAGGCCGCCATGACCCTGAACTTTCCCCAAAATCCCTTGCAAGACCCTGAACTGGAGTCCTACCGCTCCTTTCTGCTGTCTCGAAGCGACAGATTCACGACAGAAATGGAGCGCATACAAAGCCTCCACAGTTCCTTGCGCTCGTATGCCAACCTGCACGCCACCCTTGGGGCGCACGAGGCCAAAGACGCTTCGGGGCAGCCCGTATGGCGACTGCGCGAATACATGCCCAATGCAGACGCGGTATGGCTGACCACAGACAAGCTCAACTTCCAGCGCCATGCGCGCTATCAGTATCAGCGCGTCAAGGACGGTTTTTTTGAACTCGTCCTGCCGCAGGACGCCTTGCAGCACGGCACCTATATGGAATTGCGCGTCCAGGCCGATGGAGGCACAGACGAAGACCCGCAAACCCGCGCCCTGCGCAGGGTGCCCGCCTTCGCCCAATGGGTTGAGCAGGACAAGACCATGCCCGGGCAATGGTGCGCCCGCCTCTGGCAGCCGGATACGCCGTTTCGCTTCAGGCACCGCAGGCCGCGCCTGGAGGCTTTTCCCCGGATTTATGAGGCGCATGTGGGCATGGCGCAGCCAGCCCTGAACCGCAGCGCCGACAGTGTGGGCAGCTACGCCAGTTTTACGCGCCATATTCTGCCGCGTATCCGTGAATGTGGCTATACCGTTGTGCAACTTATGGGCATCCTTGAACACCCGCTGTACCGTTCTTTTGGGTACCAGGTCAGCAGCTACTTTGCGCCTTCGTCGCGCTATGGAACGCCGGACGAATTCAAGGCCCTGGTTGACGCCGCGCATGGGCTTGGTCTTGCCATTGTGCTTGACATTCCGCACGGGCACACCTGCCCCAACACCGAGCAGGGGCTGGCGCAGTACGACGGAAGCAATTATTTTTTCACCAGTCAGCTTAACCAGTGGGGAACACCATCATTTGACTTCAGTCAGGAAATGGCGCGCCGCTTTCTGCTTTCCAACTGCCGGTACTGGCTTGAAGAGTTCAGGGTTGACGGTTTTCGCTTTGACGCCGTGGGCAACATTCTGTATCGCGATCACGGCAGGGATGACGACTTCATCCACGTCAGCCACTGCTTTTATGATCGCGTGGGCCTGCCGCGTACCGATGAGGACGGTGAACTATATCTGTGCCTCGCCAACACGCTTATCCATCAGCTTTGCCCCTCCGCCCTTTCCATTGCGGAAGAGTTTTCGGGCATGCCGGGTCTGACCTGCCAGCCGCAAGACGGTGGACTTGGCTTTGATTACCGCTTTGCCATGGGCATACCCGACTACTGGGCAAAGTGTATTGAAGAGCCGCGCGACATGGGCAGCCTGTGGTACGAAATGACCAACTACCGCCCGTATGACCGCACCATCAGCTATGTGGAATGCCACGATCAGTGCATCAATGGCGATGACGCCATGATCTGGCGGCTGCTCGGCAATCGCATGCACAGCCACATGTCTGTTTTTACGGATGACTGGCACGTGTCGCGCGGTCTGGCCTTTTACAGACTCATGCGACTCATCACGCTGGCCACTGCCGATGCTGGCTATCTGAACTTTATGGGCAATGAATTCGGGCACCCCGAATGGTTGGACGCAGAAGCTTACGCCCACAGGCAATGGCAGTTGGCCGATGCGCAAGACCTCAGATACAGCCTGCTGGCGGCCTGGGACAAGGCGCAAATGCTTACGCTTGTGCGCCCGCACCTTGAAAGCTTTTGCCAGAAGCCCATATTCCGCTTTATTCATGAAGAAAAGCGCCTGTTGGCCTTTGAGCGCGGCCAGTTACTTTTTGTTTTTAATTTTCATGAGCTTGAGGCGCAAAAATCCCTGACCTTTGCCGTCACTCCCGGCAAGTATGTGGAGATGATGAGTTCTGACGAAAAACGCTTTGGCGGGCACGGCAACCTTGATACAGAGGGGCAGGTAACGGAGCATTTTACCACCCCGCTGCCCGACAGACAGGAGGCCGATATTCACCTGTATCTGCCGCCATTAGTGGGACTTGCCCTGATTCGCCAAAAATAATTTAGAAAATGTGTTGACAGACCAAGTGGTTCAGCGTAGTTATCTTCCTCGCGTCGGGATGTAGCGCAGCCTGGGAGCGCACTTGAATGGGGTTCAAGGGGTCGAAGGTTCAAATCCTTTCATCCCGACCAGCTTAAAAGCAAATGAAAAATGCCGTTTAGGGTAAAACCTGAACGGCTTTTTTCATTATAAAACATATCAGCACGTTACGCATGCTGAAGCGGATTATGGTCATGACAAGGCACCCTACTCACGGTATCATGAAACTATGGCTAGCCTTAACTGCGTACAAGACCGAGTTGACATATACACAGGCTATCAGAGATGATCTTGCGACAATGGGAACCAAGAGCGCTTCAAGATAACCACCTATTTTTCCGATGATTTAGCCTCTGCCTGGTATTTCCTGAGTGGGTTGTCCACAGAACACCCGGAAGGGAATACCCGGAAGGGCCACGTTGATTTTGCTCTGTGGTCGTATAGTTGTGTATTGCTATTTGTGAGGACGGGGATTTTAGCTATGAAAAAAAGCATGTTGGTTTCCCCTGTACTCAAATGGGTGGGTGGCAAACGCCAACTGCTGGACGTGCTAAAACCACTGTTGCCTCAGAGGGTTACTACATATTGTGAACCATTTGCAGGCGGCGGCGCATTGCTTTTTAATTTGCAACCAAAAACCGCCTATGTGAATGATATTAATAAGGAATTGATTCGCGTCTATGAGATTATACAACGTGACGTTGAAGCCCTTATAGCCGCATTACAAGACTTCAAGAATGAAGCTGATTTTTTCTATTCTGTTCGCGACTGGGACAGAGACAGGGAAAAGTACTCTTCGTTAACTGATGTTCAAAAAGCCGCCCGCATTCTTTACCTTAACAAAACGTGCTATAATGGTTTGTTTCGCGTTAACAGCGCGGGGGAATTTAATTCTCCGTTTGGGAATTACCGTAACCCCAATATCGTTAATGCCCCGACGTTGCGGGCGGTGAGCTCATATCTGAACGCTGCCGCAATACATTTGACTTCAATCGATTACGCTGAAGTTCTGCAAGCATTGCCGAAAGGGACATTTGTTTATCTTGACCCACCTTATGACCCAGTTTCAAATACTTCCAGCTTTACAGGTTATGCAAAGGGTGGGTTTTCTCGTGATGAACAGATACGACTCCGCAAATCCTGTGATGCATTGCATAGACGTGGATTGAAGTTTATGCTTTCGAATTCTGCAACGGATTTTATCAAAGAGCAGTACGCTGCTTATAACATTACCATTGTACAGGCAAAACGGGCGATAAATTCCGACGCGACAAAACGTGGGGGAATTGATGAGGTGGTGGTGAGAAACTATGAGTAACGCACCAAAAACCCAAAACGACGCAACTTGGGAGCACCTCTTCACCAAGTATGACATTCTTAACCGCATTGCGTCGCACGGGCGTTTTGAGGTTTCTGCCTTGCAAATTAAAGAGTTCAGAGAACCGCGCCTGATGGCAAAATTTGACCATGCAATTGACCTTACCCCCTAAAAGTATGCCATTGAAAAGTTAGTGTTCCTGACATAGGAGCACAAGAATGAAACGTAGCAGATTCACCGGAGAACAAATTATTGCGTTCTTGCGGCAAGCCAAGGCTGGAGTGCGCGTTGTCGATCTGTGCCGTCAGAATGGCATTTCGGATGCGACCATTTACAAATGGCGCAGCAAGTTCGGTGGGATGTTGGAAAGGCTGTATCCCAGCAATCGCAAATAGTTCCGCATCTGGCGTACGCCGAGAAAAGGCCACTCTGTAAAGGCATGGTCGATTTCCCGCATCAGCGCATGGTTTATGCCATGTTCGTCTTTGGGCGTATAATACAGGCCAGTGCGGAGCGTTTATCTCAGGCGCGTCCGTCACCGTGAAGGTCGTGCAGACCGCTGTGCCCCGGATTTTCAGAATGGCAGAATCTGCCGGACTGCTTGTTCCTTCTGGGACTGTGGAGATTCCACTGGTAGAGCCCCACCAGAATGCCCCCGCCAATGATGTTGCCCAAGGTGACGGGGATAAGATTTTTAATCAAAAAATTCCACCAAGTAAGTTCTGAAGTAAGCGCATGGGGGGACGCCAGTTTGGCCGCCACTTCCGGCGGCATAATCTGACCGCAAATGATGCCCATGGGAATCATGAACATATTCGCTACACTATGTTCAAAACCACAAGCGATGAACAGTCCCACAGGGAGAAGGCAAGCCGCCATTTTGTCCAGCAACGAGCGCCCGGCATAGCTCATCCATACACCAAGACAAACCATAAGGTTGCACAAGATACCCAGGAATACAGCTTCCACAAATGTATGATCAAGCTTGTGCGCGGTGGTGTTAATATAGAACAACGCCACATTGCCGCCGCTTTCCCACGGATGTCCACTAAGCAGCACAATCGTGACCAGCAGAATGCTGCCCACAAAGTTGCCGGCGTAAACTACGCCCCAGTTAACAAAGACCTGCCGCCAGGTAACTGAGCCGTGGGCGCGGGGAATAAGCGTCAGAGTCGATGACGTGAACAGGTCGCCGCCGCACACCACAACCAGCATCAGCCCCAAGCTGAATACCAGACCGCCCACAATCTTCCCCGCGCCGGCCACATTAGCCATAGCGCAATAAACAAACCCCAGCCCAATGAATACCCCGGCCATCACTGCGGCCAGGAAAACCTTGCGCTGATTTTTTATGGCCTTTTCTTCCATGACGGACAAAGCTTTTTCATACAGTTGCGCGGCGTTAAGCGCCTCAAAAGCGATATGATTCATGATCTACTCCTTAAGCATTACCCGTAATGCCGCTTCTTTTTCTATAAAATAGAGTAAGATGCTTCATAATTTGTTCATAAATGCATTTTTCAATAAAACAAAACAGTATGAAAAAAATTGATAAAGCACACTGAAATATGAAAGTTCTTACGACACTAGCAGGATTCAATGGTAGCAAACGCATTGTGCGCATGTATGGATTCAGCGCTTTCCACCTCAACCCTGAAATGGGATATATTTAGATTTTCAGACAAAGCCGCAGCCACATTACGCACGACATCCTCTACAAAGACGGGCCGCGCAAAAGCATGTTCAGTAACAAACTTCTCATCCTCACGTTTAAGCAGCGTATATACTGGCGATGAGCCGGAGGATTCGGCTATATCAATCAACTCTTCAATCCACACCCATCCGGACATCTGCACTGTCATGCGCACTTCCGTACGCTGGGTGTGGGCTCCGACATCGCTGATGGCTTTGGAGCACGGGCAGACGGTCATGACCGGGACAACGACTTCCATAGAGTGCCGCACATGCCAGGGTGGAGTCCGGTTGGAAGCCGGCACGGCTTCTCCGGCCAGACGACAGGCATAGTGCATGGTAGAAACAATGCCGCTGGCCGGGGCCTTACGGTCCAAAAAATATTTAAAGCCGAAAGACGCGAAAGATCGTTCCGCTCGCAAGTGGTCACGCATCTCTTCAAGTATTTTACTGATTACATTGTAATCCAAGCCCAGGCCGGCATGTCTCTGGATAGTTTCCACAAACCGACTCATATGCGTGCCTTTGAATGTGGGGGGAAGATCCACGCCCAGTTCCACATCGGCCACCGTATGTTGCGGCATATCAGAACCACGACGACGCACCAGCATGGGCATGGATATGCCCCGCACGCCCACCCGGTTTATGTGCAGAGGAATGGCTGCGGGGCCGATTTGAACATCTTCCATGGAAACCTCTTGGCAAAGGCCCCCATTGGCAGACGGGGGCCTTCGCGTGACGCAGGAGGAGGGAAAGGATTAACGCTTAGGAGCCCAGTGCAGCATTTCTTTGAACTTAGCGAGTTCATCCGGCTTCATGAAGACCGTATGTTCCGGGCCGGGGTAAGTCTCATCCCGCACCTCATCAAAGTACTGTGTGTACACACGCTCCATGATGGGGATGAGGTCTTCATATATTTTTGAATGCCGGGGCACATGGGGTTCATACAGGTGGAACAGGTCGGACCCGATGATATGCACGCCATCAGCTTTGTTTCCGGCACCCAGTGAAATGACCGGCACAGGCAGGGTTTCGGCCAAGTACTGACACAGCTCGGAGGTGCACACTTCGCACATGATAGAGAAACAACCGGCGTCAACCATGGCCAGAGCGTCGTCAATAAGCTCTTTGGCGCGATCAGAGGTTTTCCCTTGAGCGGAAAACCCGCCAAGCTGCGGCATACGCATAGGGGTAATGCCTATATGCCCCTGAACGGGGATGCCCGCCCGGACAATGGCTTCAATATTTTTGCAATGATACTGGTTACCTTCACACTTCATCACTTCGGCGTTAGCGCGATGCACAAACTGGGCGGCGTTGTCCACGGCCTGCTGGGGAGAAAGATGAAAGCTCATATAGGGCATATCAACCATGCGCAGGCCGTACTGCGAACCGCGGTCCACGGCCTGCGCCATCAGCATGACTTCTTCAAAGGTAACAGACGTGGTGTTGGGGTGCCCGAACAGCACCATGCCGCCCGTATCAGAAACGCACAGGATGTCCGCGCCGAGACGGTCCGCCACACGGGCGTTGGCGAAATCGTATACGGCGAGCTGGGTAATTTTTTCTCCGGCCTGTTTTTTCTTCATCAACATGGGAATGGTGACGTGCTTACGCTTTTGGGGAGTGGGGGCCTGTGTTTCAGCCATGGGTAATCTCCTTTGTTTTTTCGCCTGATATGGCGATAACGGTGACGGATACGGGCAGATTCACACCAGTTCCTGTTGACGCTCATAGCCTTCAAGAAAGTCTTGAACAGCTCTGCTGCCGGATGAAAAAGCTTTAAGCGCCTCTGCATGGAGCAGCTCCAGCGCGTCCCTTTTGTAGCGCTGCACCTTGGAAGAAAGCAGGATTTCCTTTTCCCTAGGACGCGGTAAATCTATTTTTATCTCCTTGATAATCCTGCCAGGGGCATTGCTCATGATGAGCAATCTGTCGGCCATAAAAATGGCCTCATCAATTTCTGAAGTAATAAAAAGGACAGTACCTTTCTGTTCTTCAAGCAGACGAACAAAATATTCCTGCATGATTTCCCTTGTCATGGCGTCTAGGCCACGAAAAGGTTCGTCCAGCATCATGACCTTTGGCATGTTGGCCAACATGCGCGCCAGCTCACACCGCCGCTGCATGCCCCCCGAAAGATGCGAGGGATACTTGTTGCGAAAGTCTTGAAGCCCCACTTTTTCAAGCAAGGCTGAAACCCGTGCCTCTACCTGCGCTGCAGCTATTTTCCGCTGTGCAAGGGGACCAAAGGCCACGTTGGAATAGGTGCTCATCCACGGGAAAAGCGCCGTTTCCTGAAAAACGACCAGGCGATCTCCGCCGGGTCCTTTCACTTTCACGCCGTCCAGCGTTATGTTTCCGGAATCCGGCATTTCATAACCGGCAAGCAGATTGACTAGGGTGCTTTTACCACTTCCGGACGGACCGATGAGAACCGTAATTTCTCCATCCCGCAGGGTGAACGAGCAGTCTTCCAGAATAATCTTTTCCTTCTGCCCATATCCGTATGTCTTACGGAGGTCGCTGACGACCATTTCAGAGGAGGCCATATTCGCTCCTTGGTGTTTACGCGGCTCTGGCAAAGCCTGGGGGAATCCGCGCGGAAAATTAGCCGTTGCCGCACGACACGCGCAACGTCCCGGATTTTCCATGACAGACAGGTTTAGAATGTTCTTGTCCAGGGCATACAATAATGGCCGAGCTTGCGGATGGCGGAACTGGACAGATAGCCCACCACGCCAATGCTCATCATGCCGATGACGATCTGCGGGTAGTTCCCGCCGACATAGGACGACCATGTGAGATAGCCCAGGCCGGATTTGCCGGCTATCATCTCTGCGGCGACCACCACTTCCCAGGTGATGCCCATGCCGACCGCCATGCCGGTGAAAATGCTGGGCAGGGTCGCGGGCAGCACAACTTTGCAAAAGATGTCCCAGCGACGCGCCCCCAACGAAATGGCCGCGCGGGTAAGACGGGCATCAATATTCTTGGCGCCGCCGACCACATTGAGCACCACGGTGTAGAATGCGCCCAAAAAGATTACAAAGGTAATGGACATTTCCGTTGTCGGCCAAAAGATGATGGAGATGGGCACCCACGCCAAAGGCGGAATGGGCCGCAATATTTCAAAAGAAGGAAAGACAATGCCGAAAAAGGTACGGCTCGCCGCCATGGTCAGACCCAAGGGAATGCCGACGATTTGTGCAAACAAAAAACCTTTAAACACGCGATAGATACTTGCCATCCAGTTTTGCCAGTACGATGGATCGGCCAGAAGCCCGCCGAGCACCCCTAGAACCTCATGCGGGGCCGGCATAGATTCCAGCATGGGGAACTTTAAGGAGCGTCCTACTTCCCAAATGACGATGAGCGTGGTGATGGAAATGACGCCGCGCTGGAATTCGATGGTTTCCAGCCTGGCCAGCAAGGGAATTTTTTTCTTGCTCATGGCTGCTCCTTTTAAGCGAGCTCGCGCTCACCGGCTTCAAAAGCCTTGTATGCTTCTTCATGCACGGCATTGACGATGAGGCTTTTGAGCTCGCAATACCGTTCGGATGTCTGCACCTTGATGTCGCGGGGGCGAGGGATATCTACGTTGATCATCTGCTTTACACGGCAAGGTCTGGTGGTCATCACAACTACTTTGCTGCCGAGCAGGATCGCCTCTTCCAAATCATGCGTGATAAAAAAAATGGTTTTGCGCACCCGGTCATAAACCCGCAGCAGGAACTCGTGCATAACGCCCTTGGTCACGGCGTCCATGGCACGAAAAGGCTCGTCGAGCAGCAGAACCTTGGGGTCGTTCATGAGCGCGCGGGCGATTTCCACACGGCGCTTCATGCCTGACGAAAGCTCCCCGGGATAACTGTTGGCCGTGGCCTGCAAGCCCAACTCCCCCAAAAGGTCCATGGCCCTCCTGCGTGCCGAAGATTCGTCCTCTCCCTGCACCACAGGGCCGAACGTGGTATTTTCAAGCACGGTGTACCAGGGGAACAGAGCCCCGTTCTGAAAAACCACAATGCGTTCCTTGACGGGGGGCGTTTGTTTGTTGGCAGAGCAGAGAAGCTGGCCGTCCAGATATATCTCGCCCGAAGAAATGTCGTGAAACCCGGCAATGGCATTGAGAAGCGTGGTCTTGCCACAGCCCGAAGGGCCGACGACCATGCAGAACTCACCCGCGTCCAGCTCCAGGGAACAATTGTCTATTGCGCAGACATTGAGACCATCGGGGTCATAAATTTTGGTCACATTACGGATACTGATTTTGCCTTCACTGGACATGACTTACCTCACCGTCCAACGCATGAGCTGATTGCCGACCATGCGGATAATCGCGCTGCAGAAATAGCCAATGAGCCCAAGCGTGGCCATGCCGATAACAATGACGGGATACTGGCTCAGGACATAGGAATCCCAGATCAGGTAGCCAAGGCCGTATTCCCCAGAGAGCATCTCGGCCGCCACCAGCGAAAACCAAGCCACGCCCATACTGATCTGCAACCCCGTGAAGATGAAAGGCAAAGCACCAGGGATAACCACGCGTGTGAACACATTCCGCTCGGAGGCGCCCAAGCACATGGCGGCGCGAAAATAAACCTCGTCGATGGAATCGACGCCCAGCAGAGTGTTCAGTACTGTGGCGAAGAAAGAGGCCAAACAAGCCAGGAATATGATGGGAGCCTCGCGCCCTGAAAACATCAGGATAGCCAGCGGAACCCACGCCATTGTGGGAATAGGGCGCAACAGTTCCAGTACGGGGAAGGCATAATCGCGCACTTTTTTCTTCCAGCCCATAAACAGGCCCAAAGGGACGCCGAGACAAGTGGCAATAGTGAAGCCGGCAAGAATGCGCAGGCAACTCCACATGATATGCATGTAGTATTGCGGCGTGAAAATGGACGTGCCAAAGACTGGATCACGTGATATAAATTCGTTCCAACACAACACGGGCCCAGGCAATTTTTCAAATCGGGGCAATTTGAGCTTTTCCGTGGCCAGCCACCAGAAAAACAGGAACCCTACAGTGCCGATAAGCCCCAGCAGCAGACCTCTTCTCGAATCTTTGTTTGTCAGGCTATGCAGGATCCGAACGGCAATACTGTTCTTTTTCTCCACGGGGACTTCGCCCGCAGACGCGGCGACTTCAAGCATGAACCATCCTCCTCAGGGTGTGTTCAAACATGAACAGGGGCGAGGGGGCGTTGCCGCCCCTCTCGCAATATTGTGCCCGCTATTTGGGCAGATTGGCCGTGGAGATATCCTTGGGCACAATGACGCCCAAGGGCACATGGACATTCAGTTCCTTTGCGGCCTTGACGGCCAGTGAGTCGTCAATGGCGCCGGCGGGCGCATGATCGACGTCGATGATCTTGTTTTTGAAAAGGAAGGTATATGTGCCTTCCAGCAGATTGTGTACGGCAGGCGTGAAAATGTAAGGCTTGGTGTCGCGCTCGGGTGCGCCGCCACATTGTGCCGGGATCTGCCCGTAGATGGAAAACCAGGCCATAAGCGGCGTGATGCCGGTAGCCTGCGCTGAAACAAGCTGGGCTACCTCGTTCCAGTTTTTGGGATCAAGAATGTATTGCTGCGCTTCCAACTCGGCCTTCAACCAGGCCAGAGCCAAGTCGGGGTGCTTCTGGAGAAAGTCTGCACGCATGGCGACGAATCCGGCATCAGGGGTACCAAACGTATTGCCGGTGGCGACAACACGAGCAACGCCCTCACCGGCGAGATCGCTGATGCGGCTCACCGTGGGTTCCCACAACACGGCGGCGTCAATCTTTTTTACGCGGAAGTTGGTGGCGATAACTTCCAAAGATTCGTTAAGGATGGTCTTGGGCTTAATGTTGCTGTGCTCCATGACGGTGCGCAGAAAACGCTCGGCACAGCTGCCTTTCGGCGTCGCGATCGTTTTGTCGTCCAGCCATTTGACGGCGTCTTCAGGCGAAGCGAATTGGGGGGCGTCCGCGCGCACCATGATCACATTGCAGCGCTGCCCGGCGGAAAACCCCAGGGACGCCACCAGCTTGATGGGTGCGATATTGGTTTTGGTCGTGCAGACTACGGCGGGCATGTCGCCCAGATAACCGATGCTCTGTTTGTCCGCGAGCATCGCATTCACGATGACGGAACCTTGCAGAGCCCCTTCAAACTCCACCTCGGTTCCCTGAGGCATGTATTTTTTCCAAATTTCCTTGGCGCGAATCACTATGGCCGAATAAGAAATGGTGTCGTACGGCTGGTAGCCGACCACAATTTTTTCGGCAAAGGACGGCGTCACCATGCCGAAGCAAAGGACAACGGCAAAAACCCACACGAGAAGTTTACGCATAATGAACGCTCCTTGGGAATAAAAAGGTCCTGATCCACACAACGTTCTCAACCAATATATTCATAATGAAATAGTTGCGCCAAAAAGCCTGTTAAACCTAGCCGGAATACTCCCTAATCACGCCCCGGCGATCCCCAACTTCACTAGGTAAAATCTGACGCTGCCATGGGTAGAAATACCGTATGGGGGCGGCACGCCGACGAGCGGGACCGGCCCCTTGTTTCCGTGAAGCCGTGCAGTGCGGCGAAAATGCATTCATAAAGCCAACCGAACCCTGTACGACTCGCTCCTGGCTTTACCCGCAAGGCGACGATTCGGCCCCATGATGAAGTTGTTTGCGCAGCCGCCAAAGCGTCTCAACCTCGCAGGACACCCTATGGCCGCAGATGCAGCCATGCGGATCTGATGGTGTTTTTCATAAGCATGGTAATGGTCATGGGCCCAACGCCGCCGGGTACGGGGGTGATTTTGCCCGCCACCTGTCTGGCTGCTTCAAAATCCACATCACCAGAAAGAATGGGTTTACTTGTTTCTTCATTGAACCCTACGCGGTTAACGCCCACATCAATGACCGTGGCCCCAGGCTTTATCCAATCCGGTTTGACGAGGCCGGGCACTCCGGCGGCCACAATCAGGATGTCCGCCCTCCGGCAATGGGCGCCAAGCTCTCGAGAACCCGTGTGCACCAGGGTCACTGTGGCGTTGCCCCCCTTGCCTTTCTGCCCCATCATGACGGCAATGGGCTTGCCCACGATGTTGGACCTGCCCACCACTACGACTTCGGCGCCGCTGGTTTCCGTCCCGGACCGCACGATCAGTTCCTGAATGCCAGCGGGAGTGCACGGCAGAAAATTGACTGCTTTGCCGCCGATAAGCAGACGGCCAAGATTCACAGGGTGAAATCCGTCCACATCTTTCTCCGGGCTGATGGCGTAAAGCACCTTTGTCGCGTCAATATGCCGCGGTAGAGGAAGCTGCACTAAAATGCCGTGAATGGACGGGTCGTTGTTATACCTGTCAATAAGGGCCAACAGTTCCGCTTCGGTGATGTCTTCGGGCTGGTTGTCCTGTATTTCATGGAAACCCAAGCTGTTTGCCGTCTTTATCTTCAGCGATACATAGCTGACAGAAGCCGGGTTACTGCCAACAAGAATGGTTACAAGGCCGGGTACGCAGCCATGTCTGCTGCGTATGGTAGTGACTTCATCATGTAGTTCAGCCAGCATTGTAGCGCGCAGTGCAGTGCCGCTGATTATTTCAGCTGTCATACGCATCCCCCCAAAATGTAAAGTTTACTGTGATATTAACGTCCTTGTCCTTGCATGGCGCGTGGTTCTGCAGACCATTGCAACCTTAAAAATACGCCGGCCAGGTGCCTCTTGCAGGCTTTTGTTTTACTTTGGGCAAGAGCAGCCGTTTGCCCCCTTGCGCGGGAAGCTTGCCCCTGCGCCATGCCCCGTGGTCGCCCCAGCATTTCACCGATGAAATGCTGGGGGGCATTTGCGCCGCGCCCGTCACAAAGGCGCAAACGCAGCCTGGCTGCGCGAGCGCCAAGGTGAACATCATAATAATGTTGGGGGTTGCACTTTTAACATTGCAAGGAGTTAAAAGATGCCGTGCACGCGGCCCGTGGCTGTATCCACGTCTACGCGCCTGAAGGAGGGATTGGATCCGGTTCCCGGCATGAGAGAGATTTTCCCGGCCACTGGGACCACATAGCCGGCGCCGCCGTACAGCAGTACGTCACGGATGCGCAAATTCCAGCCACGCGGAACCCCTTTGAAGTCCGGGTTGTCGGAAAGAGAGTACTGCGTCTTTACCATGCACAGGCCAAGTTCTGCGGCGTCGGGGCGCTGCTGCATTTTTTCAAGCTTGTCCAATGCGTCCCCCAAGTACTCTACACCGTCCGCGCCATACACAGTTTTGGCCACAAGCTCGATTCGGTCCTTAAAGGGCATGTCCCAGGAATACAGTGGCTTAAATACCGTCTTTTCCTCGCAGGCGTCGAGCACGGCCTCAGCCAGCTCAACAGCCCCCTCGCCGCCCTTTTCCCAATGACGGGAAAGGGCCACGCGCGCGCCTTCAGCCTCGCATAGCTCGCGGATTTTTTTGATCTCAGCGTCGCTATCGCTGACAAAGGCGTTGATGCAAACCACAGGTGACACGCCGGAGCTTTTGACGGTGCGGATGTGGTGCAGCAGGTTGCAGCAGCCTTTTTCCACAAATTCCACATTTTCCGACCTATATTCTTCGGGCAAAGGCCGGCCCGGCACGGGCACAGGCGCGCCGCCGTGGCTTTTGAGAGCGCGCACCGTGGCCACAATGACACTAGCGTCGGGGGTCAAGCCACTGTAGTGGCATTTAAGATTCCAGAACTTTTCATAGCCGATGTCTGCGCCGAAGCCGGATTCCGTCACATGGATATCGGAAAGCTTCAGGGCCACCCGGTCCGCAATTATGGAACTTTGCCCGATGGCGATATTGGCAAACGGGCCGGCGTGCACCAGCACGGGTTGCCCTTCTATGGTCTGGATCAGGTTGGGATTGACGGCGTCAACCATCCAGGCGGTCATGGCGCCGGCCACTTCCAGGTCGTCGGTCGTCACCGGATTGCCCAGGCGGTCATAGGCCACGATGATCTTGCCCATGCGTTTCCGCAGATCTTCAAGATCCGTGGCAACGGCCAAAATGGCCATGACTTCGGAGGCAACGGCTATATCGAAGCGGGACTGCATCATGAAACCGTCCGCCTTGCCATTGTTGCCGGGAATGCCGGTGATGATGTTGCGCAGTTCCTGGCAGCAGAAATCGATGACCCAACCCATAGGCACATTGGTGGGGTCAATGTTGAAGCGGCGCATGTGCGACAGGCTTTCCAGCTTGTCGTCGGTATAATTGCGCTCGTGCTGCATCCGCGAGGTCAGCGCCACCATGGCTAAGTTGTGTGCGTTCATCACGGCGTTGATGTCGCCGGTGAAACCCAGAGAATACTTGGTCAGAGGAATGCACTGGGAAAGGCCGCCCCCGGCGGCGGACCCTTTGACCCCCATGGTCGGGCCGCCCGATGGCTGGCGGATAGCTGCGGAGGACTTTTTTCCCAGCTTACCCAGACCCTGCACCAAGCCTATAGTGGTGGTGGACTTGCCCTCGCCCAGGGGAGTGGGCGTAATGGCCGTAACGTCCACATATTTGCCGTTGGGCTGGCCGCTCAGGCGTGTCAGGACTGCACTGGCGTCAATTTTGCCCATGCTGTGCCCGTATGGCAGAAGCTCCCTTTCTTCGAGCCCGATCTCCCGGCCCAAATCATAAATGCTTTTCATACGGGTTTCGGCATCCTGGGCGATTTCCCAGTCGGCGTGCTGTACAGGGTTGAGCATGGTTACTTCTCCTTAAGGTAGCCGCCGTCGAACAAGCCGCACCATGCGACTGCAATCCGACTTTATACGGACACCTTGTTGATTATCGCGCCCCAATGCCTGCAACTAGTCGGAATATCCCGCAAAAATAATGAAGTTACCCTAAAAGCTTCTGGGTACATCCCGAACTAATTCTGGGTACTCTTGCCTAGTGCAGTAAGTACTTTTTTGGGGCAAGATAAATGAAAGGAGAAGAATGGGGTGTTTATACTGCCCCCCATTAACAAGGCCGTCCTGTTAAGGTAGTTTTCTTCCAGCCCTGGAGGAAACATGAAACGCCGTATCTGGGACAGTAAAAGCAAAGCTCGCATCGTGCTTGAAGGATTGCAGGGGCGTTCTGTGGCAAGCCTTTGCAGTGAGTATCAAATCACTCAGAGCATGTACTACCGCTGGCGAGATACGTTTTTGGCCAATGCCGCCCAAGCCTTCGAAACCGGCACGACAAACCGCCGGGAAGAGCGCCTCACGGCAGAGAACCAAAAACTTAAGCAGGCCGTTGGCGAGTTGACGCTGGAATTAAAAAAAAACGACTGGTAAGCGACAGGCGGCGAACCGGCCAGACTCAGCTTCAGCGCGATGCCGAGCTCTTGCCGCTGATCGAAGCCCTTAAAATGGAGCATCCTTTTTGGGGCTACCGCCGCGTGTGGGCTACTCTCCGGCATAAAAACGGCATGAACGTCAACGCCAAACGTGTGGAACGCTTGATGCGTCTGCATGGCCTGGGCGTTAGGAGAGCAACCTTGCGAGCAAAGCGAACCCCCGGCGGAAGCAAGCCGCGTCCTGTTCGGCCCTGCCAGTGGTGGGGCATCGATATGACCAAGGTCATGACGGAAGGTGGCTGGGTGTATGTTGTTCTGGTAGTGGACTGGTTTTCCAAAAAGATCGTCGGCCATCATGCTGGCTACCAAAGCCGAAGTCATGAGTGGCTGCAAGCCCTGGAGATGGGCATTCAAGCGCACTTTCCCGAAGGCGTCCGAGAACAGGGCTTGAGCCTGATGAGTGATAACGGCTGCCAACCGACAGGAAAGGCTTTTGTGCGTGAATGCGCGACATTAGGCATCACACAGGCATTCACCAGCTACAACAATCCCAAAGGAAACGCGGATACTGAACGGACAATGCGCACAATTAAGGAAGAACTCTTTTGGTTGCGCGAATGGCGCAGCCTTGAGCACCTGGCCGACGAGCTTTCTGACTGGATAGAACTTTTTAACACCACGTACCTGCACTCGGCGCTTGGCTGGAAGACCCCGCAATGCGTGCATCAGCAGGCTCGTAAAAACCGGAAGGATACTCCCTTAAAGGCTGCTTGATCCATGGGGGGCATTACATGTTGACGACCGCTGTGGAACCCACGGAAGACGAATTCCCCAGCTATCGGTCCTGGCTTCTGCCGTTGTACGCGGTTTTGATGCTCGGGGGATTCCTTTTCTCAATGATGACTACACCGGATAACGACAAGGCCAATTACCCGGAGTATGGCAATCATTCCGTCTGCGCTCAGGAGGGCGTAGTCTATCGGTTTGCCGTTCATCCTCTCTACAACCCCCGCCGATTGTTCAGCGTCTTCATCCGCATGATGGACAAAATTAACAGCCAGGCATGCGGCTTCAAAGTCCGGCTGGTGGCTTCGCGCAATTACCAAAGCTTCGAGGCCCGGACCCGGAAAAACGACTTTGAAATAACGCTCTCTAATCCTTCACAGGCGCTGCAAGCCGTGAAACACGGATACCGTATCATTGGAAAGATGGGGGATGATTCGCAGTTTTGCGGCATTATTTTTGCGAGAAGGGACTCTGGCATCACAGACATCACGGACCTCAAGGGGAAGGTACTGGCTTTCCCTTCGCCCACGGCCCTGGCCGCCACCATGATGCCTTTATATTACCTGCACAACCGGGGACTTGATATTAAAGATACGGATATGCATTTTGTGGGTTCACAGGAGTCTGTCATCATGAATGTTGTGTTGGGCAATGCCGATGTAGGCGCCACATGGCCCATGCCATGGCAGATGCTTATGCGGGAGCGCCCGGAATTCAGCAATATACTGAAAATACTCTGGGAAACTCCACCGTTGGTAAACAATGCTATTTTGGTGCGTGACGATATGCCGGAAAAAGATGCGCGCATTATCATGGACGCTCTTGTGGATTTAGTAAATTCTCCGGACGGAAGAGAAATTCTTCATGAGCTCACTCTTTCGCGTTTTGAGCGATGTACTGTTTCCGCATATCAACCCGTGGTCACTTTTCTTAAAGACTACATATCCACTTTTCCCAAAGAGCTTAGCGTGCTTCAGCCATGAATAAAAATAACACATTAAGTGTCAGAACAAAACTTGTAGTAAATGTAACCCTTGTTCATTTTGTCCTGATGTCAATTTTTATAGTGGATGTATATCAGCGCCAAAAGGTATTCCTGTCTACAGAGGCGGAATCCTCAACCGTAAATTTTTCACGTCTTATTGCCGAGAACATGTCCTCATGGCTGCTTTCTGAAGATATTATGGGAATGGATGAAGTACTGCGGGCAAGCGTCAAAGACTTCACAGCCACCTATGCCGCCGTGGTCGAGACTGACGGTCGGGTGCTGGTCCATTCCAACCCTTCGCAGCAAGGGCGTTACATTACCGGCCCCGATGCCTTAGTCCTGCTGCGCGGCAAAAAACAAGCGCACATCTGGCGAAAAGATCCCACGTCCATCCACGCCGCGGCCCCGGTGATTATAGAAAATCGGCACTTAGGGTGGGTGCTGTTGGGCACGGATATGAACAGAGTCTCGACCCAATTGCAGACTCTGCGCAACCAAGGTATCGCGTACACCGTGCTTGCCATGATCATAGGCGGGTTGGCGGCATGGCTGCTGGCATCCTCCATATTCCGGCAGATACACCGCATTATGGAGGGCGTGGCCAGGTTGCGGTCAAACCAGTTGACCAGTCACATACCAATTATCGCCAACGACGAAATCGGCCATATTGCTTCAGCCCTGAATGGAGCTATGGACTCGCTGCAAAGCAGCCGTAATGAACTGCAACGCGAAATCAGAGAACATTTGAAGGCAGAGGAACGCATCCACCATCTGACCAGAAATATCATGATGGGCAACGAGGAAGAACGTCGTCGCATAGGTCACGACCTGCACGACGAGTTTGGCCAAAGCGTTGCGGGCTTTGTCTTCGGGCTGCACACTATGAAAGATCTTATCGTTAAGGACCGTGATGGCGCTTCGGAACTGTGCGCCAAATTGGCGGAATGCGCGGAGCGGCTGGGAGAAGATATCCGACGCGTGGCGGCGCACCAGTACCCTGTGGCGCTGGAACACCTGGGGCTGCCGCTCATGATCAAGGCCTTCTTGCAGGAACATGGTCAGCAGCACGCCAACCTCACCTTTACCTCAAAAATAACCACCCTGGAAAAAAGACTTGCACCATATATTGAACTGACGGCATTTCGCATTCTGCAGGAAGCCATGAGTAATATCATTCGCCATTCTGAAGCTACAGAAGTCTCTGTCACCCTTGCCGTAATGCACGAATGGATTTTTTTGTGCATCAAAGACAACGGCAAAGGCTTTAGACAACAGACGGAATACGACCTCCCTCGTGGTGACGTTACCGGCATCGGTCTTCTCGGCATGGCAGAACGCGCCAGTTCTGTGGAAGGTTACCTGGAAGTAACCTCAGCCCCGAATCAAGGTTGTACTGTTGATGTTTTTCTTCCTCTTCTTTTTGTTACAGAAAAAAGAATACAAGGAGAGCGTCATGGGTGACAAAATTCGCGTTCTTATCGCTGACGATCATTCTATTGTTCGCGAGGGTGTACAACGTATTGTCAATAGCGAAGAAGATATGGAGGTAGTGGGTGGCGTCGAGGACGGCAGCCATGTGCTTGATGCGGTACGCACGCTTAGACCAGATGTACTGGTGCTGGATATCTCCATGCCCGACATTTCCGGGATAGAGCTCCTGCCTATTTTGCGGCGTGAGGTGCAAGATGTGCATATTATTGTTTTGTCCATGCACAAAAAGGATGTTCTGGTGCAGCAGGCTTTGGATCAGGGCGCGTTGGGCTTTGTACTCAAAGCATCGCCGCCAAGCGACTTATTGGCCGCCATCCGCACCGTCAACCGGGGCCGTTTTTTCCTGAGTTCGCAAATACAGGCCAACGTAATCAACGGCTACCTGGGCCGCCGCCATTCCACTAAAAATGCTACTACACTTTCCGAAAGGGAGCGCCATGTACTGAAAGGAGTAGTGGCCGGGCATACGACCAAACAGATAGCCCTAGAGCTTTTTCTAAGCCCGCGCACAGTGGAAAAACATCGCGCCAGCCTTATGCAAAAACTCGGCACCAAAAATCTGCCTGAGCTGGTATTCTACGCCATACAAGAAAAGCTGATCTTACCTCTGCACTTTGAGGACGGAGAATGAATCCTGATACCGCCCTCTTGGAAACGCCGCGCTCCACACGGCTGCACATCGGCATCTTCGGCCGGCGCAATATCGGCAAATCCTCTTTGCTGAACGCCATAACAGATCAATATGTCGCCATTGTTTCAGCCATGCCGGGCACTACCACGGATCCTGTAAGTAAGCCGATGGAGTTGCCGGGGCTTGGCCCCTGCCTGTTGACAGATACGGCCGGCTATGACGATCCCTCGGTCCTCGGCACGCTGCGCGTCGACAAGACTGCCTACACTGTGGACCACACGGACCTCGCCGTTCTGGTTACTGATGTGGAGCTCCCCGAAAAAGACGCGGACTTTGCGCGGTCATTGGGGGGATGCCGCTGGTCGTGGTTATCGGCAAGGCGGACGCCTATTCTTTTGCAACGTTACCAGCGGCAAAAAACGGATACGAGAAAAGCTCGGAAAGACTCCCTTGGCGTGCAGCGCAAAAACCGGCGCCGGCATTGCCGACCTGTTGGCGGCCATTGCCAAAAGTGCGCCAGACGGTTGGGACACGCGACCTTACCCCACTGCGTATACCAGCGGGCTTCAAAAGTTTTTTGAGAGCACATCCTTCAGGACGACAATATCAAGAGCCTGTTCGCCTACGAATCTTTTCAGTCGGGCATTCTCATCCTCCAACTGGCGCAACCGCTTTGCATCAAAAATGTCCATCTCACCGGACTTGCTGCGTCATTTGTAAAAGGTCGCATCCGAAATGCCATTCTGACGGCACAGATCGACAACGCGCACTCCAGCCTCGCCTTGCCGCAAATCGCAACAATTTGTTCTTCGGTGAATCTGCTACGTTTCATTCTTGCGCTCCTATGTCAGGAACACTAACGTTTCAATGGCATACTTTTAGGGGGGAAGGTCAATGGCACAAAGCTACAGGGCAACAGAAAAGGGGCTTACGAATTTCTTCGTAAGCCCCTGAACTTTCTGGTCGGGATGAAAGGATTTGAACCTTCGACCCCTTGAACCCCATTCAAGTGCGCTCCCAGACTGCGCTACATCCCGACAAGAAAAAAATAAAACAATTTCACAATATAAGCAATAAAAAATCACAAGCCTCCTGGCAAGCACTTATGCTTAGAAGTGACAGCGGTTTGATTTTTTATTTAATATGCCATAAAAAATAGCTTTCGTGAATATCACAAAATACAAAAGGAAACTGACGGCACAACCTGCGCTGCCCTTGAGCGCTACTCCAGGCGCCATTTTAAGATAACCGCAAAAAAGAGCACTTATATGGGATGCGCCCAGGATCTGATCACTGTAATTATTCCGGCGTATAATTCTGGCAAATATATAAAATTTGCTTTAACCAGCCTTGAAATGCAGTCACATGCAAATTTTGAGGCTCTGATTATTGACGGCTCAACTGACGACACATCAAACCTGATTGCAGATTTTGTCCATTCTGATCATAGGTTCAAAACCTATAAGATACAAAACTTAGGCCCCGGCTTTGCACGAAACTTTGGAATAGACAAGGCGACAGGAAAGTATGTAACTTTTATGGATCATGATGACATAGCTGCTGAAACCTGGTTAAGCAAGCTGTATGCCATCTCCCAAAAAGAAGAAAATGAGATTACTTTTTGTTCAGGATTTGATTTTTCGGGTGAGACTGTTTCCCCTTTAAAACTGCCAATAATTACAAATTCTGTTTATACTCTTAATGATACAATTCGCAAACAAATAAGTTGTATATTTATTGCACCATGGCTGAAACTCATGCCCTTAGACTTTATTAAAAAAAATAGTCTCAAATTTTCTTTGGATAATAAATTTGATGACGTATTGTTTCATTTTTGCGCAATACATGCTGCCCAAAAAATTGCTTTTACTGAAGAAAGACTCTATTATCATCGTGTTCACGCCTGCTCCATAAGCAGTGAATATTTTGCAAATAAAGATTTATTTTTCTATCATTTCAAAACACTATATGATTTAATTTTGCATAAACATGACAAAAAAATTATAAATAGATTTATGTATTTTTTGAACTTGTATTCCGAACATGTTGCATCAGAGCACGTCTACATAAAAACATACAATAAAATAACTGAATATTTAGATCAAAACAATCACGATGCAATACTCAATGCAATTAAATCTCTATTTTTCTTTTCTTGGAAGCTTTTTTTGGACAAACCGATAAAATTCAACTGAGCAGGATTACGTATATGAATCCGCCCGTTCTTAATATCACCATACCTGTCTTTAATCGGTTTCATTTTACGCAAAAAACAATTCTAGCCTTGCGAAAAACGGCCACAAGCATTCCTTTTACCGTGACCGTTGTTGATAATGGAAGCGAACCTGCTTTACGAGAACGGCTGGTAGAATTGCGCAATCACGGCTTGATTGACAATCTTTTTTTGCTCCCCTGCAACATGGGTATTTCTTGCGCTTGCAACATTGGGTGGAAATCTGTTGATAGCCCATTCTACATGAAAATTGATAACGACATTGAATTTATTGATCCCAACTGGCTGGACAAACTCTTTCAACTCTGGTCACACGGGCATCCATTGTCTACCCTTGGCCCCGCATTAACCCCTGCACGACTTAGGCAGAATCCAGGGACCATTGAAAGCCCGGATGGTATTTTGGGTATTTGCACTGAAAACTTGCCAGGGGGCGCCATTATAATACCCAAAACGGTCTCAGATGTTCTGGGCTACTGGAGCGAAGACTACGGCCTTTACGGGGCAGAAGATGGGGACTACGGGGCGCGTATGAACTGCGCTGGTTTTTTTCAGTATTATTATGATGACCGAGATTTTTTCATACACCACGGTTCCTATGGAAACACGGAGTACGAAGGAACAGGGCTGGACAAGTCAAAAGAGCATAGGAACCTGTTTAGGGATGAGGCTGGTGGCGCTGGCTTATTTGTTTTGAACAATTATCTCTATAACATGTGCATACGAAACTGGAATGTGCCTTTGCGCTACCGCATAAAAGACATGAATGGATATAATGTCGTGTTGGAAGAGAATCCGGAATATGCACATGTGCAAACAGCATTGCAGCGTAGCAAAAAATTATTGGATGGACTGCGCAATACAGGTCAAAATTACAGCATGTTTTCCGATGCCGTGGTGTCTCGTCTAAAAAAAATATGGGAATCTTGTGGCCAAGCGTGCTCAATGCAGCTCACTACCCCTTCCCTTTAGAGGAAATCAACCTTCAGAATGCACTTTTTTTGCGTTGTTGCCGCCTCAGCATCAGCGCTTAACAGACCAACAAACGGCGCCTGAGTCTTCACCGGCAATGTCGCTCTCCTTTGCGGTAGCTGGATACATACGTAATGCCAGTTTGAACAGTTTTGAGCACGCGTAAAAAGCCGTCAAAAAAAGAACTTGTCTGAATCTCTTTCTTGCTACCCAGAATTTTACGAATTAAATAAGCTGATTATGGATTTGCGCTGTTCCCTGCCAAGATCGAATCCGCGCCTGTCATGCGTCAACGCCCACAAGTGTATACTGCTGACGGCCAATCTCGAGTGATTCGGCGTAATCCAGCAAGTGTACCCCATTGCGGGATTCAATACGCTCGCGCAATGAAACGCTTTTTTCGCTGTCAGCGGCGTAAATAAGGTCAACGCAGGCCCGATCCAGGGCCACAGGGTCAAAGGACGCCAGAACGCCAATGTCGTCCAGTTCTGGAGGTGCAGGGTTCTTGTCGCAGTCACAGTCAATGGACAGATTGTTCATCAGACTGACATAAACGATTCTGTCCGTACCCAGTGTTTCAACTACTGAACCTGCCGCTTCTGCCATTGATTCCAGAAACAGTTCTTTTTTTACCTTGTAACATCGGATGAATTTGCCAAGGGCCCGCGTTTCTCCGCCGGTATGAATCCACATTTTTCCTTCAGCGGAAGCAATGCCGATGGCCACATTCTTGATAGCCCCTCCAAAACCGGCCATGGAGTGTCCCTTAAAATGGGATAAAATCAAAAAGGAATCGTACCTGGCAAAGTGCGCGCCAACGAAATTTTCATTGATGTGTTTGCCCCGCGCAAAAGGCAGACTGATGGAGCCGTCTTCGTCCAAAATATCAACCGGAGCAATATCCGTAAAACCGTGTTCCTTGAGCGCGACCATATGGTCTGCCGTGGTAAAGCGCTTTCCTGCATAGGCGGTATTGCACTCAACAATGGTTCCGCCCACAGACTGCACAAGATCTTTGATCAACGCTGGCGCGGGATAGTTCTGGCCACCCGGTTCTCCAGAATGCAGCTTCACCGCCACCCTGCCCGGCAACGAACGGCCCTGCATCAAATGGCCATAGATTTTTGTCAGCCCGCTGGAGCTGATGTCTCTGGTAAAATATACTGTTGCGCCTTCCGCCGCGTTGGTCAAAAAACCTTTGCCTGTCATGGCCACTGCCCGCAACATTGCCGCGTCCTTTTCAGTGAGGGCGCGCCTGGAACTTGAGCTATCCATTGTATTTTCCTCGCCCTGTAAAATCAGACCGGTTGCCCGCAGGGCAAGGCTTCGAGTCTTCAGCTTTGGCCAAAGGCCATTTTACGCTGAAACTGCCCTGCAACCGGATACACAGGCGCTCACCGTGAAGAAGTGGCAGGACGTCTGCGCGCGGCTGCTCCATGGCGGGATAAGCCGTAACCTGTGAATGCCTGCTTTTAACGGTAGCCCGCGCCAAGGGCGCATCCAGCCCCAAAATGGCCATGGGGCCATTGTGCTGACGCGCGACGGCCCCAACCTGGATAAAAAACGAGGCGCTTATGCTTCTGTGTACAGTTAACGTACCCATCGAAGCATAAGCGCCTTTTATTTTTGGCACTTAGTTTGAAGCGCCCATACTATCCTGGTAGCAAGGGAGGGATTTGAACCCCCGACACTGCGGGTATGAACCGCATGCTCTAACCAACTGAGCTACCTTGCCGTGTGCCGCCCTCAGGCAGCGCGACGATTTAAATATAAGATTTGCCCTGCCTTGGCAAGCAAAATTTTTCCAACACCCTGCCCCCTATCAATTTTCATCCTGAGGCATTGGGCAGATGAGGTGACGTGTGGCTCAGTTCACCATAAAATAATACACAAAAGGCGCGATGAGCAGCCGGTAAACGGCAAAGGGCACCAGGGTCATGCGCCCCACCAGAGCAACAAAAACCTTCACCGCCATTAAGGCCGACACAAAGGATCCGATCATTCCCACAAGAAAGAAGGGGATGTCGGCAGAAGTGAACATGCTCAGGTTTTTCAACAAATCGTAGCCAGTGGCCGCCACCATAATGGGCACAGCGGCAATAAAGGAATACTCCGCCGCCAAAGGCCTTTTGGCCCCCAAAAGCATGCCGCCCATTATGGTTGCCGCTGAGCGCGAAAAACCGGGCCAGAGGGCAAGGCACTGAAAGCAGCCTATGCCCAGAGCCAATTTTGGCGTCATATCGTCAAGGGTGATGCAGGTTGTCTTGAACTTGCGCTTTTCAACAAAAATCATGCACAGAGCGCCCACAACCAGAGCAAAAAGCACGGTGGCCGGACGGAACAGGTATTCCTTGATGTAGGAATGCAGCAGAAGGCCAAGAACGCAGGCAGGCAACGATGTAATAATAAGCAGCGTAATGCCGCGCATGCCCGCAAAGCGGACATAGGGCTGAGGGCGAACCAGGCCCCAAAACCGCTTCCAGTAAAGCACCACAACCGCAAGAATGGCCCCTAGCTGAATAACAACGTCAAAGGTGGCCGCCTTTTCACCGGCAAAACCGAGCAAATCGCCAACAAGAATGAGATGGCCGGAGGAAGATACCGGCAAAAATTCTGTCAGTCCCTCAACAATGCTCAGAATAAAGGCAGTGAGCAAGTTGTCCATAGCTGGCCTCTGTATTGCGCGCCGTGCGGCGAATCGCTGGCTTGGGCGTGTAGGCGCGTGGCGGGCACCGCATACTCGCGTATTGATGTTCCGTTATTGCCAAAAAACGGTCAAACGGTTATTGGTGAAAAAAAGGACGTATGCCATGAATACCATTATGCCGCAGGGCGAGCTGGTACGTA
The DNA here is from genome assembly GCF_902702915.1 of Desulfovibrio sp. 86. NCBI lineage: Bacteria > Pseudomonadati > Thermodesulfobacteriota > Desulfovibrionia > Desulfovibrionales > Desulfovibrionaceae > Desulfovibrio > Desulfovibrio sp. 86. The sequence goes on from NZ_LR738849.1 coordinate 163,635, forward strand.
AAGCCGCCGCTTACCTGTCGGAAGAACGCGCGCGCCATCCTCATAAAAGCCTGACCACACTGCTGGATGAAACAGGCATGCGCTTCAACCTTACGCCGCTGGATGCCATGGCCCTGGAGCGTCTGTTTCAACAAAAGCCCTGCAGCAAGGCGGACTGATCCGCCCGGCCTACCGGGAACCGCGTCAACCACGCGATCAGAGCTACTTTGAAATGTTCCGCATTTCAATTGGTCATTCTGCCTCAAAATACGTTTTTCGGCAGAATCCACTCCACGTTGTGCGCGCAGCACCCTCGCGCAGCGTCAGAGCATGCCCTTTTCAAAGGTAACATGCTCCAAGCCGGGCACTACGCTATTTCACTGCCGTTGGGAACGTCGGAATCCAGCCCCAGCAGGGTCAGGGCCGAATCATTGCCAGCCGTAAGCACCATGCCATGCGACATGAGACCGCGAATCTTGCGCGGCTCAAGGTTAAGCACGGCGCAAACACGTTTTCCCACCATTGCCTCAGGTGAATAGTGCTCGGCCAGGCCGGACAGGATCTGGCGGGGCTGCCCTTCACCAAAGTCAATTTCAAGACGGAGGATGCGGTCGGCATTGGGATGCTTTTCAGCTACCAGCACCGTTCCTATACGCATGTCCAAAGCCTTGAAATGGTCAAAATCTATGTTCGGCTTGCCGGCTGCCGCGCCAGCCTGATCCGCCACAGCCTGATCCGCGCCGATGTTCACGGCCTGCGGCTGGCTGTTGGCCGCGTTCAGCTGCTTGGCGGCTTTCTTTTCCGCCTTGGCGGCCTTGGCTTTTTCGGCCTCGCCGGAGTCCTTTTTCACCTCGATGCGCGGGAAAAGATTTGAGGTCTCGGCCACCACAGTGCCTGGCGCCAGCCCGTCAAAATTGTCCATCTCGGCTTCCAGAGCATGCACGGGAGGCATACCGGGCTCCACAGGCTGGCCGAGCTGTTCCAGCATCTTTCCACAAGCCACCGGCATAACGGGCCACAGACACACTGCCGTTTTGCGCATGGCCGCCAAAAGCACATACATGACAGTGGCGAGGCGCTCCATATTGCCCTGCTTGTGCAAGGCCCAGGGCGCCTGACTGTCCACATACTTGTTCAGGGCGCGCACCAGTTCCCACAAAGACTCAAGCCCTTGGGAAAACTGCACGTTGTCGAAAAGCTGACTGAAGTTGCGCATGGCCGTGGCGGTCAGTTCAATAATGGCTTCGTCCGACTCGTCAAAACCCTTGGGGGCGGGAACCCGGCTGCCGAAATACTTGGCGGTCATTGAGAGCACCCGGCTGAAAAGATTGCCCAAATCATTGGCAAGGTCAGCGTTGATGCGGCTGGTCAGGGCCTCATCGCTGAAGCTGGCGTCCGACCCGAAGTGCATTTCACGCAGCAGAAAATAGCGGAAGGCGTCCGCGCCAAAGCGCTGGCTCATGGCTTCGGGCTCAACCACATTGCCAAGTGATTTTGACATCTTGGTGTCACGCACAAGCCAGTAGCCATGCACATCAAGATGCTTGTACTGGGGCAGACCAGCCGCCTTGAGCATGGTGGGCCAGAACACGGCATGGGGTTTGAGGATATCCTTGGCAACAAGGTGCTCGCCCGGCCAGAAACGCTCAAAGTCCTTACCGTCAGGCCAGTTCAGCGCGCTTATATAGTTGATAAGGGCGTCAAACCAGACATAGCACACATAATCCTTGTCAAAGGGCAGCTCTATACCCCAGGTCAGCCGCGATTTGGGCCGGGATATGCACAGGTCTTCCAAAGCGCCGGATTCCAGCATGGCCAGAACTTCCGAGCGGTAGCGCTCAGGCCGGATAAAGGACGGATTCTGTTCAATGTGCTCCTTGAGCCAGGGCAAATATTTGGACATGCGGAAAAAATAGTTCTTTTCGCTGATGAATTCCGGCTTGACCAGGTGCTGCGGGCAAAGGCCGTTTTCCAGTTCCTTTTCGGTATAGAAGCGTTCACAGCCATAGCAATAGTAGCCGCCGAACTCGCCGAAATAAATGTCCCCTGCATCGTAAACTTTCTGCATAAACGCCTGCACCGAGGCCTTGTGCGCCTCATCGGTGGTGCGCACAAAACGGTCATTGGCAACATCCAGCTTGGGCCAGAGAGACTGAAAAAGGGCGCTGATGCCGTCCACAAATTCCTTGGGCGATTTACCTACTTTTTCAGCAGCCTGCACGATCTTGTCGCCGTGTTCGTCCGTGCCCGTAAGAAAGAGCGTGTCCTGCCCAAGCAGCCTGTGAAACCGGGCCATGGCATCAGCTACGACAGTGGTATAGGCATGTCCCAGGTGGGGCTTGGCATTGACATAGTAAATGGGCGTCGTGATAAAAAAGGTGTTCACTCAAGGCTCCGTAGGCTTGCTTGGCTATTTTGTTCTCTATATCAGAGCATTCTCGCTGAACCGTTCGGGCGACCGCATGGCTGGCGCTGGCGTGAAGGCGCGAACTCAATGCAACCGCGTGGCCACGTCAATGGCGTGGTCAGGCGCCGCAACGAGCGAGATCGCAGACCTTATGAACGCGCTCTAAAATTACTCTGCCCTGAATTACTCTGCCCTGCTGTGCGGCTTGCGACGCCGCTTGCGGCGCGGCTTGCCAGGGTCACCCTGCCCGCCGCCAGCATCACCATTGGCAGCGTCATGGCTGTGGGCGAGTCCCGCATCATCAGGATTGCCATTTTCCTGACCGCGCGGCGAATCAGGCTCTTCATGCGGGAAAAGCTCATCCATCATATCAAGCTGATCAAGATTGTCCGGCGCGGCGGAAACTACCAGCAGGCCGTCACCAACCTGAGGCTTGGGGGTCTGACGTGGCTGATTTTGCGGATTTTGCACGGATTCGGGCCTGTGCGGCGAAAGGGCCTGCCACTCCTCAAGCGTGAGCTCAAGCTCTTCATTGGCCTCGGTAAGCACGGCCAGCGAGTTGCGGAACATATTGGCCCGCAGCACCTTCATGGCGCCTTTGTCTGTCTGGTATTTCTTGCCGAGCCGGGGGCAGTTCTTGTGGAAGTGATCGTAATTTTCCTGCTCATACGAAAGACAGCAGAGCAAACGGCCGCAAATACCGGATATCTTGGCTGGATTGAGAAAAAGGTTTTGCTCCTTGGCCATGCGGATGGTCACGGGCGCAAATTTTCGCAGGTAACGGCGGCAGCAGCAGACCATTCCGCAGTTGCCCACAGCGCCGACCATCTGGGTTTCGTGGCGAACGCCGATCTGCCGCAGCTCAATGCGGGCGCGGTACTCGCGCACAAGGTCCTTCACAAGGTCGCGAAAATCAATGCGCGAAGGCGCTGTGAAGTAAAAAATGAGTTTGCTGCGGTCAAAAAAAACTTCCACATCCACAAGCTTCATATCCAGATCGCGCTGGCGGATGCACTGACGGCAAAAGGCTTGCGCCTCCCTGCTCAATTGCTCGTTGGCCTCACCGCGCCGCACGTCTTCGGGACTGGCCAGCCGTAAAATCTGCGGCAGCGGTTCTTCCTGATTGGACAGCGGATGAGCCGGGCCAGAGACAATGACAGCCAGCGCATGCCCCTGTTCGGCTTCAATAAGCACATGTTCCCCCGGATTGAGACCGGCAGGACCACTGTAATAGCTTGTCTGGCCAAGCGCTCGAAAACGCAGGCCATATATGGGCATTGAGGTCACGGTGCAAAACCTTGTGAAACGATTTCCAAAAAAATTCTTTTCGGTCATAAAAAGCCCGCTGTCAACCGTACCCCCCCCCGAACAGGGCATATGACAAGCCATTACGGGCAGAACTACCGCGCTTCGGAGACAGGCTGGCGGCGGATCGCCAAACAGGGCTTGGCGGAGTTTAGCCCTGCAATGCCTACTTGTGCAAGCGCATCGGCAAAGCGGACGCACTTATGGGGAATGGTCGCGGATATGTTACCATTGCACGACGAAAGGGGGCAACACGCTGGCCCGACTTGCCTTCACCCCTGCCCTGCTTTACATTACGGAGAATACAGGAGCTATCATGATGATACAAAGAAATGAAGCTTTGCAGCTTCTCGCTGCCCATGCCACACCTCCGTCCCTCATGCAGCATGCCCTGGCCACGGAGGCCATCATGCGGGCACTGGCGCGCCATCTGAACGAAGATGAAGATGTCTGGGCCATTACTGGCCTGCTGCACGATCTGGACTACCCGACCACGGCGGAGAACCCGCAGCGTCACGGTCTGGACAGCGCCGACCTGCTGGCAGACAAGTTGCCCGAACCAGCCCTTGCCGCCATACGCGCCCACGCTGCCGAGATGAACGGGGGCAGAGCCGAGAGCCGTTTCGACTATGCGCTGCGCTGCGGCGAAAGCGTTACCGGCCTTATCAGTGCCGCAGCCCTCATGCGCCCCACGGGCATTGAAGGCATGGAAGTAAAAAGCGTCAAAAAAAAGATGAAAGACAAGGCCTTTGCTGCCAGCGTCAGCCGCGAGAATATACGCCAGTGTGCCGAAGCCGGGCTTGAACTGGACGCCTTTCTGGCTTTGGCCATTGAAGCCATGCGCGCCCACGCCGATGAGCTTGGACTGAGCAAATAACTTACCGCGAGGCCCACATGAACAAAGAATGCACCCTGCATACAGGCATCCACACCCTCGGCCCCTGCAAGCTGGATTCTCACCTGCCCTACCGCACCTGGGCCGATGACAAATCCATACAGATATTCGTGGATGAAGAACTGACCGAAGATGCGGGCGAGCCTTTCAGTGTTTGCCTCGAGGCCGCCGGGCCGCGCCGCAAGCTCTATTTTGACACCACGCGGGCCAAGTGCGCCATAGTCACCTGCGGCGGGCTGTGCCCAGGTATCAATGACGTCATACGCGCCATTGTTATGGAGGCATTTCATGCGTACAACGTGCCTTCAATTCTGGGCATTCCCTACGGCCTGGAGGGCTTTATCCCCAAATACGGGCATACCCTCCAGGAACTGACTCCCAAGAGCGTGGCGGACATTCACCGCTTCGGCGGCACCATGCTCGGCTCTTCGCGCGGGCCGCAGTCCGCCGAGGAGATTGTGGATACGCTGGAACGCAGCAACGTCAATGCCCTCTTTGTCATCGGCGGCGACGGCACGATGAAGGCCGCGCGGGCCATCAGCAATGAGGTGCATGCCCGCAGCCTGAAGATTTCCGTCATTGGCATCCCCAAAACCATTGATAATGACATCAATTTCATTCCGCAGTCCTTCGGGTTTGAAACGGCTGTCTTCAAGGCCACAGAAGCCATCGAGTGCGCTCATACGGAAGCCTGTGGCGTGCCCAACGGCATTGGCCTTGTAAAGCTTATGGGCCGGGAATCGGGATTCATCGCCGCCAGGGCCGCGCTGGCCCTGAAGGAAGTGAACTTTGTGCTCATCCCTGAAGCGCCGTTCTCCCTTGAGGGTGAGGGCGGCCTGCTGCCCGCACTTGAAGAACGCCTGAAATCGCGCGGCCATGCCGTCATTGTCGCTGCCGAGGGCGCGGGCCAGCACCTGCTGGCAGAACAGAGCGGCACGGACGCTTCGGGCAACCCCGTGCTTGGCGACATTTCCGAATTGCTGCGCATGTCCATCAATACCTACCTTGACGCCCGCAACATGGCCCATTCCATTAAATACATTGACCCAAGCTATATCATTCGCTCCATCCCTGCCAACGCCAATGACAAGGTGTATTGCGGCTTTTTGGGCCAATACGCCGTACACGCGGCCATGGCTGGCCGTACGGATATGGTGGTGGGAAAGATTCAGGACCGCTACGTGCATCTTCCCCTGGAACTGGTCACGCGCAAACGGCGCAAGCTGAACATCTATTCTGATCTGTGGCGGGCTGTGCTTGAATCAACGGGTCAGGGCATGCTCAAGGGCATGCTGCCGCCCATATAGCTTCCATGCAGCATTTACGACAAGTCAAAGCATCCGCCGGATCGGGAAAAACCTATGAACTGACGCGCTGCTTTCTGCAACGCCTCATCAGCAGCGGCGCTCCGGGCAGAGCGGCCTCTCCTGCCTGCGCCCTTGTGTATGGCGGCCCCTGCGGCTGGGGCGACATTCTGGCTGTCACCTTTACCAATGCCGCTGCCACCGAGATGCGCGAGCGCGTGATCAGACAGTTGAAAAGCGCGGCGCTGGGCTACCCCATGCAGGGGCTCGACCTTGACCCGGCCACGGCCAGACGCTGGGTTGACGCCATTATGCGCGACATGAGCGCGCTGAACATCCGCACCATTGACAGTCTGCTGCACCTCATCGTGCGCGCCGCCTCCCTGGAACTCAAGCTGCACCCGGACTTTCAGCCTGTTTTTGCCACTGAAGAGGCGCTGACGCCCTACCTCGACCTTTTGCTGGAAAAAGCCTGGCAGGGTGACGAAGGCATGCGCGAGCTCTTGCGCCAAGTCTGCCGGGCCATGGTCTGGCACGGGCAGAGCAAGGGCTTTCTAGCTGGCGAAAAGCTGCTGCACCAGTTGCGCCCCCTGCTGGACAGCGCCCTTTTGGGCGATTTTGGCGAACTTTCATCGTATGACGAGCTTGATGCGCGGCTTGCCTTTCTCAACGAAACCGCAAAAATGGCCGCCGCACGTTTGCTGGAAGAGGCCCAACGGCAGAACCTGCCCTGGCTGGCAAACGCGCTGAAGGCCATTCAAGCATGGGCCAATGGCGATTATAAGCCCTCCGCCTATCTGACCAAGGACGAAGCTGCCCAGGTTTTTAAAAAGGGCGCGAACATCGATGCCGAGGTGGAGCGGGCCTATGTGGTCTTTTCCCGGGCAGCCGGGGCATGCCTCGCGGACGGGCAGATCCTGCGTCAGGCCCTGCGCCTTGAGCCTTCCATCCGCATGGCCCGCATCCTGACATCGGCCTTTGCGCACAATCAGGAGCAGGAAGGCGCGCTTCCCGGCCTGCTTATTCCCCATCTGGCGCGGCAGGTGCTTGAAAGCGATTACGGCGTGCCGGACACGCTCTGCCGCCTGGGCACCCGCCTCAGTCATTTTCTTGTGGACGAATTTCAGGACACCAGTCAGGAGCAATGGCGCGCTCTTCGCCCTTTGGTGGAAGAAGCCCTTGCACACGGCGGCTCACTGACCTGGGTGGGAGATGTGAAGCAGTCCATCTACGGCTGGCGTGACGGCGACCCGGAACTTTTTGACGGAATCCTTGCCGACAGGGGCCTCACCGCCATTGCCGCGACTACCTGCCGCGACAGTCTGCCTTTCAACTGGCGCAGCAGCCGACAGGTGGTGGAACACAACAACGCCCTCTTCTCTCCGCTGGAACAGCCGGAGACGGCACGGGCGGTCATGAGCGCTCTTTTGCCGGGCGATATGCCGCCAGACCTGCGCGAAGAAATCATGAATTCTTCTGTGGCGGCGCTGGTCAGCGCCTTTGAGGGCACCACCCAGCAGTGCCCGGAACATGCGCCTCAAGGCGGCCTTGTGCAGGTGGAGGATGTGGCGGCCGACTCCGCCGATCTTCTGCGCGGCGCGGTCTTCGCACGGCTGAGCACGATACTGCACGAAGACATAGCCCCGCAGCGCCCCTGGTCTGACGTGCTGGTTCTGGTGCGCAGCAACGATGGGGCCGCGCGCCTGGCCGACCATCTGGTGCGTCAGGGCATTCCCGTCATTACTGAAAACAGCCTCCTCCTTGCCGCCCATCCCCTGATCATACAGACTGTGGCCCTGCTTGCCTTTCTTGACAGCCCTGACGACAATATCGCGTTTTTGACGCTGGTAACGGGCAATATGTTCCATGACCATGCGGAGGCCGCCGAGCTTGCCAACGCCAATCTGGACGGCTGGTGCGCCCAACAGAAAAAAGGCCTTCTGTACCAGAACTTTCGTCAGCGCTGGCCCCGCATCTGGCAGGCCCTGCTGGCTCCGTTCTTCAGCCAGTCCGGCCTGATGACGCCCTATGACACGGTGCTTGAATGGTATGCGCGGCTTCAGGTGGAGCAGCGCTTTCCCGAATCAGCCACCTTTTTGCGCCGCTTTATGGAAGTATTGCACAGCGCCGAAGAAAAAGGGCTTGCCACATTGTCCACCTTTCTTGAACACTGGAACGCCAAAAATCACGAAGAAAAAGTTCCCATGCCGGAAAATATGAACGCCGTGCGCATCATGACGGTGCATAAATCCAAGGGGCTGGAAGCTCCCGTGGTTTTCGTTCCCTTTACCGGCCTGAACATCTCTGTTTCCGACAAGCCCATGCGCGAAGAGCGCCAGGGCCTGAGCATGATGGTGCGTAACCAGAAAGCCCTTGGCCGCCCGTATTACGAAGAACTGGCCCGCCAGGCGCGGGAAAGTCTCAATCTGCTCTACGTGGCCTTTACCCGGGCCAGAGACGCCCTGTATGTCTTTCGCACAGCGGCAAAACAGCAATCGCCTGTTCTGGCGGGGCTGGACATTCTGTGGGATCGCGCGGGCTGGCAGCCACCCTATACGCTGGGCAGCCTGCCCCCTGCCCCGGAAGCTGGCGCTGTCAGCAGCGCGGAACAGCCGTCCGGCGCTCCCATAATTGAAGACTCCCTTTGCGCGCACGCCAATGAGAACGCATATGCCGTGCAGGCAGCGTCGAATGAACAGGCCATTGCTGCGCTTGCCCCTGCTCCGGCTCCGTCCGTTCCTGAAGACTGGCGGCCCATGCAATGGCTGCCGCGTCTGAAAATTTTCCGCAATCCGCTGGAGGCCTTTACCTTCAGGCCCAAGGACAGGGGCAACTTGCTGCATTTTTGTCTGGAACACCTGCGCATCACCGACAATCCACAAAAGGACGCGCAGGCCGCCCTGCACTTCGGCCTGCGCCACTATCCCCTGACCGTGCCGGATGAGGCGGACATCCATCAGGGCGTGACCGAAGCGTTGCGCTGGTTTGCCAGTCAGCCGCAGTCCGCCCGCTGGCTGGCAAACGGCTGGCCGGAACACTCCATCATGACCGACGACGGGCGCCTTTTGCGCGTGGATCTGCTGGTGCGCGAACACTGGGGAACACTCGTTCTAGACTACAAAAGCGGGCAGCCCGACGCCGAGCATGTGGAGCAGGTGCGCAAATATCTCGCCAGCCTGAACCGGGATGCTGAAAAGGAACAAACGTCTGCCAGGGGGCTTCTGGTGTACCTTGATCAGCAGCGTTTTCGCCTTGTGACGCTGGACACCGCTTCGGAACTGGTTTCAGACTGCCAGGAAGTATTGCCCACGCAAGAAGGTCAGCCATGAGCGCCTCTCCTTTTTTGATTTTTCCCTGGCAGCGGCCCTTTTTGCCTGCCCTCAAGGATCACTTGAACGAGATCACCCATGGCCGCCCCGGATCGGCCCTGCTGCTGGTTCCGCACAACCGCCCCTGGCGCTATCTTGTGCAGCTCTACGCGGCCGACGGGTACTCCGGGCTTTTGCCCAAGGTCATGACCCTGTCCGATGCCGTGGCCTCATGGCGCGCCTTTGACAGTTCCGCACCGCTGCATACGGCCAACACGCTGGATCGTGTGGCATTGCTGCACCAATGCATCAACGCCCTCGCCCGTGAAGACAGCAGCCTGGCGGCCCGCTTTGCCCGTATGGACATGGCGCTCTTTCTGCCCTGGGGGCTGCGCCTGGCGGCCTTGCTGGAGGAAATGTACGGGCAACTGGTGGAAATAACGGACATCAGTCATCTGGAAAATGAAGTGGCCGCTCCGGCGGCGGCCCTGCTGGGCGCGCTGGGCCGTATCAGCAAGGCCTATGAGGCTGCCCTGCTGAGCAACAGCTGGACAACGCCGGGGCTGGACATCTTCACTCTGGCCCGCAGCAACCCGCCAGTTCCGCCCCTGTTTGCTCCTCGCCCGGATCGTCCCGTGCTCATAGCGGGTTTTTCGCTGCTCACAGGCGGAGAAGACCAACTTTTGAAGCGGCTTTGGCAGGATGGAGCCGAAATCTGCCTGCACGGCGATCCGGCCCTTGCTGCAAACACGGGGAACGTCCATTGGGCCTGCGAGGAGCAGGCGGCATGGCTGCGCCGCTGGAACGCGCGGGCAATGGCGGCCATGGCCCTTACCGAGCAGGAAAAAACCCACCAGCCTCGCTACCGTTTTTTTGCCGGCTATGACTGCCATTCCCAGCTTGCCGCCTTGCGCCGCGACCTGGGGCCTGCAGCCGACACCCGCCAGCCCGGCGTTGACCCCGCAGAGGCCGCCTCCACCGCCGTGGTGCTCACGGACAGTTCGCTGCTCATGCCGGTGCTGCACCATTTGCCGGACAAGGACGTCAACATTTCCATGGGCTATCCCCTGGATCGTTCACCGTTGAACCGCCTGCTGGACGGCATGTTGCGGCTTCAGGCGACCAGAAGCGACGACGGGCGCTATTATTGGCGGCAGGTGCTGCAATGCCTGCGACATCCCTATGTGAACATGCTGCGCACCCAGGATAAGGACGGCAATCCCCTGCTCCTGCGCGACGCGCTGCGCTTGCTTGAAACGCACATTCGCGAGGGTGCGCGGTTCGTGGATATGGACGAGGCCATGCGTTCCTGCCGGTCACAGCTTCCGGAAGCTCTGGCCCTGCTGCTGGAGGAAGCGCTGGACGTTCTGCTGCATGCGCCATCCGCAGCCAGCACCACAAAGCACATGGCCGACGTTCTTCAGAACCTGTGCGCCTTTTTACGCAGTCGCGGCGGCGAGATGTGGAAGCACTTTCCCCTGGACGCGGAAGCCATGTACCGCCTTACGCGGCAGGCCGTGCCCGTTCTGCGTGAAAACCTTCTGTCGCAAACAGACTTTCCGCTCATCACGCTTCAGGGCATGGTGCGGGAAGCCCTCGGGCAGGAGCGTATTCCCTTTGAGGCAGAGCCCCTCACGGGCTTGCAGGTGCTTGGCATGCTTGAAACACGCCTGCTGCATTTCGACCGGGTGTTCATTATGGACGCCACCGACGACAAACTGCCCGGCAATCCCGCCCAGGACCCGCTCCTGCCCGACTCTTTGCGGCAAACCCTCGGGCTGCCGGACTCACGTCGTCGTGAACGAGCCGCTGCGCACACCTTGTACCGGCTTTGCGCCGGAGCACATGAGGTGGCCTTTTTCTGGCAGGAGGGCATCAGCCGTTCGGCGCTTTTTGACGGCAAAAAAAACCGCAGCCGTTTTGTGGAGCAACTGCTCTGGCAGGAAGAACAAAGGCGCGGCGCATTGCTCGCCCCCGGCGAAGCGCCTCTTGAAACCGCAAGCTGCGCGGTACAGGCCGCCGCCACTGAAACAAAAATTCTCACGCGCGGGGCTGAACTCAACGCCGCCCTGGAGCGTCTGCTCCGCAAACCGCTCTCCGCCACCCGGCTGGACGTCTACCTTCAGTGCCCCCTGCGCTTTGCCTGGCAGTATCTGTGCGGACTGCACCCGCCGCAGGAAATTAATGAAGGTGATGACCCGGCTGCAGTGGGCACCTGCATTCACAATACGCTCAAGGCCCTTTACGAACCCTATCTTCACAGGCTTGTCCGCTCTGGCGACATCTCTGCGCAAACAGTGCGCGCCCGTTTTTTCGAGCAGCTGGAAGCCGCGGATCTGCGCCGTCTGCTGCCAGCCGACAGTTGCCTGATGCTTGAAGAAGCGGCCCCCATGCGGCTCATGCGTTTTCTGGCAGGCCAGCCGGACAACGTGCTTATCATGGCTCTGGAAAAGGAACTTAAAGCAAGTCTGCACCTTGCCGGGCGCGACTACGACTTTGTCGGCACCGTGGACCGCGTCGATCGCCGGGACGGCCTGCTGTACATCCTTGATTATAAAACCGGCGCCATCAAAAAGCATGACGGCAGCCTGTGGACTGACCTTTCCTACTTTGCCCGTGCCGAAAGCCTTTGCGATTCGCTGATAGCGGACGCCACAGTAGATCCCGCCCGGCTGGAACAGCTTGAAGAGCTTTTTGACGAACTGCGCACCCGTCTGCCCAGCCTGCAGCTACCGTGCTATCTGTCCATGGCGGGAGCCTGCGGCATGGCCCAATTGGGCGACGCTGCCCTGGTTGAACTGCGTGACTCGGGCAAGGAGCACCCCCTGTTCGGCGGTCTTGTGGACGATGACCTGAACGCGGCCCTGGGATTCTGCCGTTCCGCCCTGACCCTGACCCTGATGCATATGGAACACGCCTCCAGTTTTTCGGCCCGACCTGACAAGCATTGCCAGTGGTGCCCGTATTCTGGCCTTTGTTCCATATAGATACCGGGCTGTTGGCGCTGCGTATAAAAGTGTTCACAGGGTTATTGCATCTTGTGAAAATTGCAGCTATTGTCGCCCTAATTTATATATGGGGGATATCTTGACTAGCGCCCGAAATGGTGTTGGACAAGTTCCATACAAGTCAGGACGGAGGTCTTGCAATGTCTTTTCCAGCATTGAAAATAGGACATCTCACCGCCAAAATTCCTGTGGTACAGGGCGGCATGGGTGTTGGCATATCGCTTTCCGGTTTGGCTTCTGCTGTGGCCAATCAGGGCGGCATCGGCGTTATCGCCGGAGCCATGATCGGCATGAAGGAGCCTGACGTAGCCAAGGACCCTCTTACTGCCAACCTGCGCGCCCTACGCACTGAAATTGAAAAAGCCCGCCAGATGACCAACGGCATTGTGGGCGTCAACCTCATGGTTGCGCTGACCACGTTCAGTCAGATGGTGCGCACCACCATAGAAAGCAAGGCCGATATCATCTTTTCCGGCGCGGGCCTGCCGCTGGACATGCCCAAGCATCTCCTCCAGGCGTGCGAAGAAAAAAAAGAAGAATTCAAAACCAAGCTGGTGCCCATCGTCTCCTCGGCGCGCGCGGCTTCCGTCATTGCCAAAAAATGGATTTCCCGCTTCAACTACGTGCCTGACGCCTTTGTGGTCGAAGGCCCCAAGGCTGGCGGCCACCTCGGCTTCAAGCCCGAAGAACTGCAGGATCCCGCGCACGCGCTGGAAGTGCTTGTGCCTCAGGTTGTTGAAACCGTGAAGCCCCTGGAAGACAAGTACGGCAAGGCTGTACCCATCATTGCCGCCGGTGGCGTATACTCCGGCGAAGACATCAAAAAATTCCTCGATCTTGGCGCTTCCGGCGTGCAGATGGGCACCCGTTTTGTGGCCACCCACGAGTGCGACGCCGATGAGCGCTTCAAGCTGTCGTACCTTGCCGCCACGGATGAAGACGTCACCATTATCAAAAGCCCCGTGGGCATGCCCGGGCGCGCCCTGATCAACAGCTTCATCCGGGCCTCGCGCGAAGGCAACAAAAAGCCTTTCAAATGCGTCTTCCACTGTGTGCACACGTGTGAACAGGAAAAGACGCCGTATTGCATCGCCCAGGCGCTCATCAACGCCATGAAGGGCAATCTTGAACGCGGTTTCGCCTTCTGCGGCGCCAACGTGTCGCGGGTAAACAAGATTATCTCTGTCCGGGAACTTATGGACAGCCTACAGCACGAATTCGATGATGCCATGGCCTCATTGAGCAAGAGCGTACAAAATATGTTCAACGGCAAAAACTGATTTGCCATGGACGCGTGATACGAAAAAAGCCGGGCACATGCCCGGCTTTTTTGTTATCCATTGCTGCAATTTCAGTTGCCGAAATCTTCGGTTGCCGAAATTTTCAGTTGTCGAAATTTATTGGCCGCGCAGATAGCGCACGGCATTGACGAAGAGCAGCGTTCCCGGAGGGTCCAGCTCGCCGCGCGTCCAGGCGGGATGATTGGTCACGTGATGGAAGGCTTCGGGGTGCGGCATAAGCCCGAGCACCCTGCCAGTGGGGTCGGTAAGCCCGGCGATGGCCAGGGCCGCGCCGTTGGGATTGAGAGGATATTCCTGCGTTGGCTGCTTTGTTTCGGGATCGGCATACTGCAGCGCAATAAGATTTTCCGATTCAAGGCGGCGCAGGCACTCCGCATCGCGCGGCACAAGTTTGCCTTCGCCGTGGCGCACAGGCATGCACAGCATGGGCATATCCTTGGTGAAGACACAGGGGCTTTTCGCATTGGGCAACAAATGTACCCAGCGGTCTTCATAGCGGGCCGAATCATTGTGCCCAAGCGAAACCTGGCGTTCAAAGCGCATGCCCCCAAGGGCCGGCAGAACGCCAAGCTTGACCAGCAACTGAAAACCATTGCAAATGCCCAAAATGAGCTTGCCCTGCTCCAGAAAGTCGCGCAAGCTTTGCAGCAGTGGAACGCCTTGCGCGTCCTTGAGGTAACGCCAGCGCATTACAGCGGCCTGGGCTGCGCCCAGGTCATCGCCATCGAGGAATCCACCGGGAAAAACCAGCAAGTGATAATCAGCCAGACGAACCTTGGCTGCCACAATGTCTGAAAAGTGAACCACATCGGCTCTGTCTGCACCGGCCAGGCGGGCTGCATGGGCCGTTTCAAGATGAGAATTTGTTCCGTAGCCGGTGATGACCAGTGTATTGACCATGCCCATGCGGGTAAAGCCTCCTTGGCTTGCTAGCAGATCTTCATGCGCAGCGCCTGTGCTGACCAGACGCATAATGCGCGGCCTGTGGGCCGAAAACAGCCCGCACTCCACGAGCCGCAGGCAAAGCCAGGCTTACCGATGCGGGCTGAAGAGGGAATAACACACTACGTACCTTGTTTTCGATAGTCAATGCTAGCCAAAAAATTCATTTTAGGCTAAGGATACAGGGTTGTGCGGAAAAGCGATCACGATATCAAGGTGGAAGGCATGAAAACGAAATTTATCTTTGTGACGGGCGGAGTTCTGTCATCTCTGGGCAAGGGGCTTGCGGCCTCCTCACTGGGCGCGCTGCTGAAAACCCGTGGCCTTACGGTAACCATACAGAAGCTTGATCCCTATATTAACGTTGACCCCGGCACCATGAACCCCTTCCAGCACGGCGAGGTTTTCGTCACTGACGACGGCGCTGAAACCGACCTGGATCTGGGGCATTACGAACGCTACCTCAACGTGCCCATGTCGCGGAAAAACAATACCACCTCAGGGGCCATCTACAATCAGGTCATCGCCAAGGAACGTCGCGGCGACTATCTGGGCGCCACGGTACAGGTTATTCCCCACATTACCGACGAGATCAAAAACGTGGTTCTGTCCCTGGCTGAAGGGGAGGATGCCCCGGATGTGGCCATCATTGAAATCGGCGGCACCGTCGGCGACATTGAAGGACTGCCCTTCCTTGAGGCCATACGTCAGCTGCGTTCCGATCTTGGCCGTGACAACTGCCTCAACATCCATCTTACCCTTGTGCCCTATCTGCGCTCCGCTGGCGAGCACAAGACCAAGCCTACCCAACACAGCGTAAAAGAGCTTCTTTCTATCGGCATTCAACCCGATATCATCCTTTGCCGCTGTGAGCAGAGCATCTCCGAAGAACTGCGCCGCAAGATCGCCCTCTTCTGTAACGTCGATCAGGACGCCGTGTTCTCCTCGGTGGATGTGAACAATATTTACGAAGTGCCCCTGAAGTTTTATGAGGAAGGCTTTGACCAGAAAGTGGCAATCATGCTGCGCCTACCAGCGCGCAACGCCCATCTTGAAGCCTGGAAAAAGCTCGTCAGCGACTGCGCCGACCCCAAGGGCACGGTTACCATCGCCATTGTGGGCAAGTACGTGGACCTGAAAGAAGCGTACAAAAGCCTGCATGAAGCCCTGATCCACGGCGGCGTGGCCAACCGTGTTCAGGTGAACCTGCGCTACGTGAATTCCGAAAACATCGACGCCAGCAATGTGGCGGAACATCTGAAAGGCTGCAACGGCATTCTGGTTCCCGGCGGTTTTGGCTACCGTGGCGTCGAAGGCAAGATTGTGGCCATCCGGTACGCACGTGAAAAAAAGGTGCCCTTCTTTGGCATCTGCCTTGGCATGCAGTGCGCCGTCATCGAATTTGCCCGCCATGTGGCGGAAATGGCTGACGCAAACTCCGAAGAATTCGATCACCGCTCCAAGCACAAGGTCATCTACCTCATGACCGAATGGTACGACTTCCGTACCAAGAATGTTGAAAAACGCGATGCGGGCAGCGACAAGGGCGGCACCATGCGCCTTGGAGCATACCCGTGCAAGGTTCTGCCCAACTCCCGCGCGTTTGAGGCGTACAAGAAAGAACTGGTTGAAGAACGCCACCGCCACCGCTATGAATTCAATAATGAATTCAAGGAAGCTCTGGCGGAAAAGGGCATGGTTTTCAGCGGCACCTCGCCTGACGGAAACCTTGTGGAGATCGTGGAACTGCCCGACCACCCCTGGTTTTTGGGCTGCCAGTTCCACCCCGAATTCAAATCCAGGCCCATGGACGCGCATCCGCTTTTCCGTGAATTTATCACGGCAGCCAAAAAGCACGCCAAGGTGTAAGGCTTGCACGATCACATCATCTTTTGATGACAGGAAGAAGGGAGGGCGACCTCCCTTCTTCCGTTTCAGGGCCAGAAGCCGTTCCTGAAGCCAACACCTTGAAAATAATGGTGCAAAGCTCGCGTCAGTACACGGGTCCCGTTGTTTTTGGTCGCGCAACCTCTGGCTATTGCATAATTTTTGCCACTATGGCACACTACTTGTAAATAAGATATTTTCTGCTGACCTTTCAAGACGGAACAGGCTCATGGCACTGGAACTTCGACAGCAACTAAAACTGACTCAGCAGCTCGTGATGACCCCGCAATTGCAGCAGGCCATCAAGCTGCTCCAGCTCTCACGCATGGAGCTTCTTGAGACTGTGCAGCAGGAAATGCTGGACAATCCTTTTCTTGAAGAATCCCAGGGCGATGACATTTCGACAGATCCTGGGGAAGACAGGCGGGAAAAAGCCGCCGAAGAGGTGTACGACCAAGACCTGGCCAAGGATGCCGACTGGGAGGATTATCTGGGAGAGTTCGCCAGCACTCCCCGCCTTGTACAGCCACGTGAGTACGAGGTTGCCGAAGATATTTCTCCCCTCGAAGCGCGCTATTCGGCCAAGCCCACCCTTGAAGGGCACCTGATGTGGCAATTGCGTCTTTCCTCACTCACCGAAGCGCAAAAAGACATAGGCGAAGTCATCATCGGCAACCTTTCTTCAGCGGGCTATCTGCATGCCAGCCTGGAAGAAATCGCGCAGATGACGGAATCGGAACCGGCAGACGTTCAGACAGTGCTTGAAAAGATACAACTGTTTGATCCCGTTGGCGTAGCCGCCCGCGATGCCCGTGAATGCCTGATCGTACAGATAAAAAGCCTGAAGTATGACCGCGACCCCATATTGCTTGAACTGGTGCGCTCGCACCTGGAGGACCTTGAGGCCAAGCGCTACAAGCCCCTGCTGCGCAAATTCAAGCTGGATATGGAGGAACTGAAAGAATATCTGGACATCATCCAGAGCCTTGATCCCCTGCCTGGGGCCAGTTTTGGCGGTGGCGAGCCGACCTATGTGAGCCCTGATGTTTTTGTGTACAAAATGGGTGATGAGTTCGTCATTCTGCTCAATGAGGACGGCTTGCCGCAGTTGCAGCTTTCCAACATGAGCCAGATGGACTTGAAGGGATCCTCGGATAAGGAAAAGGAATACTGTACAGAAAAAATGCGTTCGGCCAGCTGGCTCATCAAGAGCCTCTATCAGCGCCAGCGCACCCTGTACAAGGTGATGGAGAGCATTGTTCGTCACCAGCAGCCTTTTTTCGAGGATGGCGTGACGCGCCTGGCTCCGCTTATTCTCAAGGACATTGCTGACGACATCAGTATGCATGAATCCACGGTAAGCCGCATCACGACAAACAAGTATGTGGCGACGCCGCACGGAATTTTTGAACTGAAATTTTTCTTCAACAGCGGCCTGGAGCTTGATGACGGCAGCCAGGTCGGCTCCGAGAGCGTCAAGGCTCTCATCAAGAAATTCATTTCTGACGAAGATGCCAGGTCTCCCCTGAGCGATGAGCGCATCGGCGAGATGCTGAAAGAGCACCTCAAGGTCAACATTGCACGGCGCACTGTGGCCAAATACCGCACCGCTCTTGATATTCCGTCATCTTCAAGACGCAAGGAACATTTCTAATCCTGCCCCCGGCGCGGCAGACGCTGCGCTTCGCGTGAGGCGATACATATAAAAAAGATGGTTCATCAAATTTCCACCGTCGCTCAAAAGGCGGGTTCCACAGTTCTCCATGCCGGGAACTGACATCATAAGGAGGATTATATGAACATCTCTTTTGCCTTCAAAAACTTTGAAGCCTCCGACCATCTTAAAAAGTATGCCCGACGCCGCATGGAAAAGCTGGGGCGTTTTTTTGGCAAGTCTTCCGGTCTTGAGGTAAGCGTTGTGCTTACCGTTGACAAATTTCGCCACCGCTGCGAAGTGACAGTTGTCGGCGAAGGATTGCATATAAACGCAACGGAACAGACTTCAGATATGTACGCCGCCATCGACCTTGTGACAGACAAGGTCGAGGCGCAGATCAAGCGCCAGGTTTCACGGGTCAAGACGCAGCGCCGCAAGGCACGCTCCGACGATGTTGACGTCTTTACCTATAACCTCGACGCAGACGCTGAAGTGGCGCAACCGGTTGAAGGCACTGACCGCCTCGCCACCAAGCCGCTGCACCTTGACGAGGCGCTTATGCAGCTTGACTCCATTGGCAGTGAGTTTCTGGTGTTTTTCAACGCCGAAAACGGCCGCATCAACGTGGTGTACCGCACCCGCACGAGCAGCTACGCGCTGATTGACCCCGTCTTATAATTACGCCTGTTTCCGGCCGTCTGCTATCAGGCGGCCGGAAATATAGCAGGGGGAATCATGACTGCCACCACAAAGCAGCCACAAAAAACACCGGCTGCGCACCCCGCAGCCGAACTGCCGGTGGCCGTGTGCATTGTCACCGGCCTTTCCGGCGCGGGCAAAAGTACGGCCCTGAAAGTATTTGAGGATATGGGGCACTTTGTGGTGGACGGGTTGCCGGCAAGCCTGGCCCCCGAAATGGTAAGCATGATGTCTCGCCCTTCCATGAGCCATTTCAAGGGAATAGCCCTTGGCATGGACCTGCGCCAGAGCAACTTTCTGGATGAGATCAATGAAGCGCTGTCAGATCTCACCGCCCAGAACATTCGCCCCATGCTCCTGTTTCTGGAATGCAACGTGCAGGAACTGCTGCGGCGCTATGCCACCACGCGCCGCCCCCACCCTCTTGAACGCGAGGGCATGGGGCTTGAAACAGCGCTGCTTTCCGAGCGCAACAGCCTGCGCCCTTTACGGGAAATGGCTGACCTTGTTGTAGACACTTCCCGCTTCTCCATTCATGATCTGCGCCGGGCCATTCAAAAGCGCTGGAGCGACAGCAAAAGCAAGCTGCGGGCCATCAAGGTCAACATCATCTCCTTTGGCTTCAAATATGGCGTCCCGCGTGAGGCCGACTTCGTGTTTGACCTGCGCTTTCTCAGCAATCCATACTTTGTTGAAGAACTGCGCCCTCTGAGCGGCAAAGACAAGGCCGTGGCGCAATATGTTTTTGACAAGCCCAATGCACGCGAATTTCGGGCAAAACTTATGGACCTGCTGCTGTTCATGCTGCCGCTTATGGAAGCTGAAGGCCGCTACCGCGTCACCATTGCCGTTGGCTGCACCGGCGGCCGCCACCGCTCCGTGGCCATGGCCGAAGAAATCACGCAGGCCCTGAAGCAGGCAGACTACCCCACGACCCTGGAACACCGACATCTTGAACTTGGCTAGAAAAGCTGGCAGGCTCTGAGCCGAGAGGAATGCCATGACGGAAGAAAGCAAGAAGACACAGGTAGGGATTATTATTGTCTCGCATGCCGACTATGGTTCGGCCATGCTGCGCACGGCCGAATTCATCCTTGGCCCGCAAAGCGACTGTAGCTCCATCAGTGTGGACGTTGCCCATGAAGTTTCTGAAACGGTACGCCGCCTTACCGATGCCGCGCAACGGCTGGACAAGGGCGCGGGGGTCATTATTCTTACCGATATGTTTGGCGGCACGCCCACAAACCTCGCCCTCGCGCTGCTGGCCACCCACAAGGTGGAAGTGGTGACGGGCGCAAATCTGCCCATGCTGCTCAAGGTTTTTTCCTCGCGTGAAAAAAGCCTGGAAGAGCTGGCCCAGCTTGCCGGTGAGGCTGGCTCCAAAGGCATCGTTGTCGCAGGAAATATGCTGCGCAATAAAGCACGGGCCAAAAACGACGGCTAACATATGTGGTTTCGTGTGGATAATCGCCTGGTGCATGGCCAAGTCATTGAAGCGTGGTTGCCCTATACGGGCGCCAAGCATCTGATTGTCGCCAATGATGAACTGGCGGCAGACTCATTGCGTCAGCAGATAATCGAGCTCGCCGTGCCACAGCGCATCCTCACGCACTTCATCCCTGTACACGACCTGGCCATAACGCTGGACGCGTGTGGCGAAGACTGTTTTGTGCTCTTTGGCAATTGCCAGGACGCGCGTCGCGCGAGCAATGCGGGCATCATTATGGAAACTCTCAATATCGGCAACCTGCATTACGGCCCTGAAAAAATGCAAATCCTTCCTCATGTGGCGCTATCCGCCGAAGACAGGGAAGACCTGCGTTCCATCCAGCAGCATCTGGTGCTTCTTGATTTTCGCAGCGTCCCCACAGAAACCGTAAGGGGTCCCCATGAGCAGCTTATATGAGATGATGGCAACCGGGGCGCCTTACGCTTTTTTTTTGCCCTGGCTGGCGCGGCCCGCTCATCCTGCATTATCGGCATTGTTGACCGGCCCATCTGCCTTGCGCTCATAGCCGGAGCCGTCACTTCCGACTGGAGCCTGGCCCTGCCCCTGGGCATTATTTTTGAACTTCTGTGGCTGGATGCCCTTGAACTGGGCAGTGTCGTGCCACCCTACGGCAGCCTGAGCTTTTTACTGCTTTTTCCCATCTGCAGGCACTTTGACCTTGTGGAACCGGGCCGCCTGCTCATCCCCCTCATTCTTTGCATGCTGGCTGCTTACGCGGCGGCCTATGGCGAGCATCGCCAACGCATCAGCCAAAATCCCATGGTTGACAGGGTGGAAGCCTGGTGCGCGGGCAAGCCCAAGGGGGTCGCCCCCGGCACGGCACTACTGCTGTCTTCACTGTACAGGGGCCTGTGGCAGATAGTCCTTTACTGCCTCTGCTTCATCCTGATCTTCAGTCTCGTTGACACCCTGCACAACAGGCAAGCCCTGCCCGCCCTGCGCGCGGTGACGTGGTCAGCCCTTTACGTGGCCGCCCTTATGGGAGCGGTGCTTTCCCTGCGCACACGCCAGGCCTATGCGGTTCTTACGGGCAGCTTGGGCGTGTTGGCCATGCTTCTCTGGATCGACAGCTAACGCACTGCAACTTTGAAATGCCTTGTGGGGGAGGGACCCTTTTGCAAAAGGGTCCCTCCCCCACCCCCTAAAACTCCTAAAGCAAAAACCCCGGCGCGCGGGCACCGGGGTTTTTATTTGCTACAGAGAGTCAGTGCTTACTTGAAAGCCTTTTCAAAGTTGGGCACAACCTGCTTTTTGCGGCTCATGACGCCGGGCAGCCACACGGTGGAACCTTCGGCCTTGACGCCGAAAGCTTTTTCCACCACTGAGGGATCATCGGAAACGATGAGCATTTCCGAGCCTTCTTTCATGATGTCGGTCAGCAGCAGGAAGACGCTGTGGCGGCCTTCAGCCTTGACCTTTTCAATTTCGGCCTGCAGACCAGCCTTCACAGGCTCGAGGATGGAGAGGTCAACCACTTCAAGCTGGCCAATGCCAACCTTGTTGCCGTTCATGTCGAAATCTTTGTAGTCACGGAAGACAAGGTCTTTCATGGGGGTACCGTCAACGGCGCTCTTGACCTTGAACATTTCCATGCCCAGAGCCACCACATCGCTCACGCCCGCGATCTTGGCCAGTTCTTCAACGGCCTTTTTATCAGCAGGGGTACAGGTGGGGGACTTGAAGATAACCGTGTCGGACAGGATGGCGCACAGCATCGCGCCAGCAAGGTTCTTGGGAATCGCGATGCCGTAGAAGTCATACATGTTCTTGAGAACAGTGTTGGTGCAGCCCACGGGCCAGATCCAGGCTTCCAGCGGCGAAGAAGTGGTCACGTCACCAAGCTTGTGGTGGTCGACTATGCCGAGCACAGTGGCGGAATCCATGCCCTTGGGGGCCTGGGCCAGATCGGAGTAGTCAACCAGATAGACATCCTTGCCAGCCACGTCGGCGACAACCTGAGGAGCAGCAATGCCGAACTTCTTCAGAACAAATTCGGTTTCGGGAGTGGGCGCGCCCTGGGCAACCGGGGTGACGTCCATACCGCGCTTGCTGTACAGGTCAGCGGCGACAATGGCGGAAACAATGCTATCGGTATCAGGATTCATGTGACCAAGAACTAATGCAGACATGACTGTCTCTCCTTCCGGTATGGTTCAGGTATGCGGTTCAATTTGACCGATTTGTACTCTTTAGCACAAAGTACTGCCCATGCCAAGCGCCTCATGGAAATTTTCCTGACTACGGCGCGCCATGAGGTGCAAAAACTTTTTTATAATATACTTAATTTACAGTTAAAAAATATGCTCGTGATTTTTTTATTTTTTTAAGGCCCTTGGGTGCGCATGGTCATAGGTCTGCATCAAGCTTTCCAGACTCACCTGCGTATAACGCTGCGTTGTCGTAAGGCGCTGATGCCCAAGCAATTCCTGAACACTGCGCATGTCTGCCCCAGCTTCCAGCAGATGGGTGGCAAAGGAGTGACGCAAACTGTGCGGCGACACGGTAAACGTCAGTCCCGCACGCTGGCACAGACGTTCCACAATGCGCGCGGCCTCCCTCCTGTTGAGACGGGCCCCCCGTGTGCCCACAAACAATGCCGGTTCTTCGGGCAGCGCCAGCAGTGGGCGCTCTTCAAGCCAGCGCTTCAGACTTTCGTGTGACGTGTCCGAAAGAGGCGAAAGCCTTTCCTTTGAGCCCTTGCCCATAACACGCAACACGCGCGAAGTGAGCTGCACGTCGTCCACATCCAGCCCCAGAGCTTCGGATATGCGCAACCCTGAGCCGTACAGCAGTTCAGCCAGAGCCAGATCGCGGCAAAGAATCCGCTCTTCCTCCGCACTTCCGGAAACAGGCCCGCTGCCGCCAGCCGGTCCCTTGGTGCTGTCCAGCAGGGCAAAGGTTTCATCCACATTGAGCGTGCGTGGGTGACGTTTTTCCTGGCGAGGATTACGCACCAGGGCGGCCACGTTTTCCGTGACTCTACCACCCCGTTGCTGAAACCGAAAGAAAGATCGCGCTGCCGCCAGTTTGCGCGCCATGGAACTTTTGGCGTCCCCTTTACGAAACAGCCAGGCCAGAAAAGACTGGATATGGCGGCGCGTCACGGTTTGTGGCTGCCCGAGGCTCACCCCCTGGCTGCGCAAAAACTCCGCCAGTTGTCCAAGGTCAACCGCGTAGGCTTTTTGCGTCGCCTCGGAGGCCCCTTTTTGCACAGCCATCCAGGTCAGAAATGCCTGGATAAAAAGTGGGCTGCGGTCAACCGCAGCGGCGTTTGCCCCACCTGCATCCACGCCAGACACATCCTTGCCAACCGCATCCACACCTGGCATCTCCTTGCCAGACACAGAGTTGCCTGAAACAGCCCCGCCTGACGATTCTGCTTTTTTCACTGTAGCTGCCGCGTTACGCGCAGTTCTCCCGGCGGGCCTGCCCTGCCCTGCCGCCAAAGTGCCCTCGGGCTGTCCTGTGGCTCCGTCTTCAACAGGGAGCGCCATTTGCCCCTGACCGGGCACAGAGCTGGCGCGGCGCGCGCCCGTGGTGTTTTTTGCGTTCTTTACCGTCATACTCCGGCCTCATACCGGGCCCCCGGCAGTCTGCGCACCTGCCCGAGCATCTCAAGCCCCACAAGCATGGCATTCATCTCGGACACTGGCATGGCAAGGGTGCAGGCCAAATCGTCGGCCTGCATGGGGCCTTTCTGGCGCAGGCAGTCCAACAGAAGCGCCCTGCGCTCTGAGGGCGCAAGCTGTTCGGCGGCGTCCAGTGACGGCATTTCCCGCTGCGAAGACTGGTCGTCAGCCTTTACGGCTTCGTCCTTTTGTGTACATGCGTCGGCGCGCACGCGTCTGCTGTCCGTGGCGGCCTCTCCCTTGATCACGGCTTGGTCAGCGCCATCATCCTGATCCTGCACGGATTTTTCCTCTTCACTCAGGCTTGCCTGACTGATGCCATACGGCCGCAACTGGTCCGCCAGATCGCGCAACACATCCTCGGCGCTGAACACAGGGCGCGCGCCCTGCCGCACCAGATCCTGACACCCCAGACAGTGTGAATCCAGTGCCGGGCCGGGCACGGCGTAAACCTCACGGTTTTGCTCCAGGGCCAGACGGGCTGTAATGAGGCTGCCAGAACGGCTGGCGGCTTCCACCACCAGAACGCCAAGGGCAAGGCCGCTGATAATCCGGTTGCGCACAGGGAAATGTTCGGGCAGGGGCAGCGCCCCTGGCATAAATTCCGAGATCAGCAGGCCATGCTCCCGCATGGCGTCAAAAACGCCCCTGTTTCCCCTTGGGTATATGACGTCGATGCCTGTGCCGAGCACGCCTATGCTGCGTCCGATGCGGGCCAGGGCTGCCTCATGGGCCACCCGGTCAATGCCCAATGCCATACCCGATACAATGGTCACCCCGCAGGACGACAGACACCGGGCCATATGGGCCGCCACCGTTCTGCCGTGTTCCGTGGATCGACGCGAGCCCACGATGGCAAAGGCCGGAGCCTGCAAGAGCGATATGTCTCCCTGGCAGTACAGCAATACGGGGGCGTCCGGCAGTTGCCGCAACGGGGCCGGGTATTGGGGGTCTGTCCATAACAGGATAGCGGCGTCAATGCCGCGCACGCTGTCCCACTCCTGCCGGGCCGTGACGCGCCATGAGCCGGTGGCCATTTCGGCCGCCTGTTTCTGGGTAAGCCCTGCCTCGCGCCAGCGCTGTCGGGACTGCACCGCAGCGTAGGCTGAACCGAACGTACGCAAAAGCCGCGCGCATGAGCGGGCCCCAAGCCCTGTGCAGTGCCGCAGAGCCAGGCTGGCCCAGTATTCGGTACGGGCCTCTTCACCCATCTCGGCCCAGGATAGCCCTCGGGACATGGCTAGCGGGCCAGTCCGCGTGACCGGGCGGTCCGGGCGGCCTCGGAATTGGGGAAGCGCGCCAGCAACTGTTTGTACGCCTCGGCGGCCGCAGCCTTGTCGCCAAGACGGCTCAGGCACATGCCGGTTTTGAGCAGGGCATCGGCATTCTTGTGGTGCTGCGGATAGGACGCGTCAACCTTGCGGAACTGGTTCAGTGCTTCCTGATATTTGCCCTGCGCATACAAGCCCTCGCCAATCCAGTATTCGGCATTGGCCGCATACACGCCCTGCGGGTATTCCTGAAGGAAACCTTCGAACCGGGTTATGCCCTCGGCAGAGCGCCCGGACGTCATGAATTTAAGGGCCGCGTCATAGGCGGCTTTTTCATTTTTCGCAGGTTTGGCGGCTTGCGGCGCGGCAGCGGCAGAAGGCGAAGGTTTTGCCGGGACCGTCGGGGCTGTGGAGGCCGTCGGAGCAGTCGCCCGTGCTGTGGGAGCAGGTGCGGGCGTTGGCGTGGCAGCACCTGGTGCTTCCACAGGGGGCAGGCCGGGATATTCCGGCGGCAAAGCCAGATCGGAAGGCGGCAAGGAGGGCACGGGCACAGCCGCATTGCCGTCCGCCGGAGCGCCCTTACCAGAGCTGGCGGGGCTGGCGGGGACAGTGGGCTGATTCGCACCTTGACTTGCAAAATTTGTCGGACTGACAGCAGGCGGCACCACGGGTTCCGGGGCTGCCACAGGCGGCAGGCCCACACTGGGCGTTCCCGCCCCGTTGGCAGGCTGAGAAGTTTTGTTTGATGTGCCGACCTGCCCATGGGGACCAGCCGTGGCGGCCTTACCCTGAGAAGGGTTGGCAGCGGCAGGACTGGCAGCGGCAGGACTGGCGGCGGCAGGCGTTGCGGCGACGGTTCCAGGTGCGGTTACCGAAGCAGAGGGGGAGTCCTGGGGAAAAGAACGTGGCGGAGCCGCAGGATCGATAACCCGCCCCTTGGGGGCACCGGCAGTTTCAGGCGCAACGGCGGCGGGCGGTGTTTCCTTGCCCTTGGCGGCGAGCGTTTTTTCACTCGTCTTTGCGGAAGAAGACGTTGGTTCTGCCGCCTGGGGGGCTGCGGCAGAAGATCCCGCCGAAGCTGCGGCAGGCAGGACTGCGGCTGGCGAAGCCGTTTGGGCTGCGACTGGCTGCGCAGTTACTGGCGGGGCGGTCACTGCCGAAGGCCCGTTGTGTCCCAGCGCCACATCAGGCGGGCGTTGGCCAGCCGGAACAGAGGCCGGGGCCGCGCCTGGGGACTCCGGCGACGCGCCCGCTGCCGCCAGCGGCACGGGCTTCGCCGGGGCAGGCGGCAAGATGGGAACGACAGTCATGCTGGTCTTCTGGCCGCCACGGGTGCGCACTTCAAATGTTCTGTTTTTGAGTTGGGCCACCTGGCTGTCCAGAGTGGCCACGCTCTGCTCCAGAGCATTCAAACGCTGATCGGTTTCGCGCAGGGTCTTCTGGTTGGCCGCTTCTTTACCTTCCACATGGCGCAGTTGCGTTGTTGAAGCGCAACCCGTGGACAAAAGCACGCAAGCCAGAGGTACAGCAAAAAATTTCTTCATAATGTCTCCCGCGATAATTTTGCCCCAAGCCCGGGCATATATCAAGAACCCTTGCGGCCCTGGCATTTTTAAGGCAAATACAGGCTTGAACACATTTTATCGACCATAGCGTACTTTCCCAAGCCAGTGCAAGATTATAAGGAGCAACCATGAGTGTTTCTGTTCTGAAGCCACGCCCAGCCACAGGCGGCGCCCGATGAACTTTCTTCAGGATGTCCTGGTTCAGCTATCCGCATGGATGGAGCTGCCGCGTCAATGGATGCAGACCTGCCCCTTTTTGCAGACAGGCATTGATTCCCTGTGCGTAACCCTGGCTCTGGCCGCCTTGCTGGCCTTTGCGGGGCTTGGCTTCATATCGGCCACGGCACGGATATTGTTCATAACCCGCAAGCGCTCCTCTTATGACAAATGCGCGCGCCAACTGGCCCATCTGGCAATGGTTCTGGGCTGGATTCTGCTGGTGGCAGGGCGCGTATGGCTGTTTTTCGCGCAGGGTTCCTACACGCCCGACTCCCTGCCCGACTTTATGGTGGAACTGAGCTGGATTATGCTGGGGATCGCCGTACTGGTCAGCAGCCTGTACTTCGCCTTGTGGAAGTTTCTTGTGAAGGTTCCCATTCTGCATGTGGTCATGGGCATGATCAGCAGCGTGCAAGGCTGCATCGCCGTGGTTGTCGCCCTGAGTTCCGCCCGCATGATAAATGCCTATACCAGCCCCGATGCCACCGCCATTACCTTGGGCGACATTTTCTTTCCCGGCTGGTTTTCGCCTTTCTGGCGCTCCTTATACTGGACCCTGCCCCTGATTCTGGCCATGGCGGCTGCCAGCGGCGCCCTGTGGCTGACCCTGCGCCGCCAGCGCGACGATTTCGGGCGCGACCATTACAATACCATGGTGCCCTGGTGCGCCGTATGGGCCCGCAATGCCTGGGCCGTCTTCTGGCTGATCTTTCTCGCTTCGACAGTGGCTGAAATACAGCAGGCATGGCAGGGCGGCGTTTTCACCACTGAAAATGCCCTGCGGGAAAGCGCCAAGGTGCTGGTGTGGCTTGTTCCCCTGATCCTGTGGACGGTTGTTGCCCGCAGCGCAGCGCCCATGCGCCACAAGTTCACCCTGCTGGTGGCCCTGATCATGGCCGTGGCCTTCATGCTGCCCTATTATTCCCAGGCGACCAGCCTGTCACTCCCGGCGTCCGGAACGATCCAGGAAATGATCATCGCCCCCCTGGAGGAAAGAGAATTGCCGCCTTCGCCGCAAATAGCACCACAAACTGCGCCCGAAGCGGACCAACAGGCAAAACCCCAAACCGCTCCGCAAAAAAGCCCCGAGTAGCTGACGCCTGTTGCCACGCCTGCGCGCAATTCTCTCCAGTTTCGGACGGCTCTGACCGATTCCGGCCGATAATCCCGGGACGTTTATTGCAGCACGTCGTGACACCAAACAGTCTTTTCTGCTTTTTCAAACAAAAACCCCGCATATCGCGGGGTTTTTGTTTGAAGGCCAGAGCAGCAACTTTTGAGTCAGATACCTCATACCAAGAGTTTTAGGGGGTGGGGGCGTGGGGGAGGAGACCCTTTTGCAAAAGGGTCCCTCCCCCACAGAGCATTTCTCCCCAACAAAGCATCCTTCCCCACAAAACATTTCAAACCATAATTACTTATTTTGCGTACTGCTTGCGCCATTCGTCCAAGAACAGCAGGCAGGTTTCCATTTCATCAAGCACGCCGGAGCGGGCCCTCAGCGCTGCGGCAACATGGTCAAAATCCGCATGGGGGCCAAGGCCCAGACGCTCCACGGTATAGGCCATGGCAGCGCTCAGTTCTGCCGACAGTTCCGGCGTCAATCCCTTAGGCAAAGGCCGCTCCGGGGAGCCGGACGTGGCATTTTGTCCGGCCGCGTTTTCGCGCGTTTGCGCTCCGTTCCCCCCATCGGCCCAGGGTCCAAGGCGATCGGCCATGAAGTCCAGCAGGCGCTGCATGCGCTGCTGATAGGTATGCTCACGCAACACCCGTTGCCGCGCCTTTGCGGCATATGCGCTCCGCGCTTCGGGATGCGCGAGAAAATAGTCAAGCTTGGCATAAAACTCT
The DNA here is from genome assembly GCF_902702915.1 of Desulfovibrio sp. 86. Taxonomy (NCBI): domain Bacteria; kingdom Pseudomonadati; phylum Thermodesulfobacteriota; class Desulfovibrionia; order Desulfovibrionales; family Desulfovibrionaceae; genus Desulfovibrio; species Desulfovibrio sp. 86. Next base: position 192,369 of record NZ_LR738849.1, read on the forward strand.
TCAATGGTGGAAAATGTCGCCAGTTCATCGGGGGCAAAAAGGTCAGCCAGCAAACTGCGGTGGTCCACAAGCTGAAAAGCGTTCATGGCTGCCAGTTCGAAGGTACGCGGATTGACAAAATCGCCCTGACTTACAAGTTCTGTCGTCTGCAGGCTGGAATGCAGATTGAGATTCACCTTGGTGGCATTATAGATCTTTACGCTTTCCTCTTCCCCAATGCGCGCGCCGCCACGCTGCACATGAGAGGCCAGCAGGTTTTCGCCTTCCCAGTCAGAACCCCAGATTTTGAAATTGCGGCCCAGCAAGGGCCTGAAGGCCAACCGGCGATTGGGATAGCCTGCACCCAAAAATCCGATATCCGCGCCATACTCCCGTTGTTCTTCAGGGCTGAGGGCCACTGGCTTATGAAAATCGGGCTGTGCGGCCATGGGCAGATAGAGCGCGTTGGCCTGACCTGCCTCAGCCAGCATATCCAGAAAAGGCTGCTTCTGGATAACGGCAAAAACATCGTACAAGGGGGCGTAGGCGCGCCAGTATTGAAAAATAGCATGGTCTTCAACAAACCACATGGCCGTGCGCACGCCGGCGCGCCGCAGTCGCTGAAGGAGGCTGCGCCCCATGGGAGCCTGGGCCATGGCCAGAACCAGATGCGGCTCCTGCGCCTGCACCTGCGCCCACACGGCCTGGGCCACAACCTGAAGAAAGGAATTTTCCAGTTGCGTGGTCTGGGCCGGAGGCAACCCAAGCCCCTGCAATCCCGTAAAGGCCGGATACATGAGCGGGGCTTCGAAAGTCCGCACGCTGTGCCCCATCTCTTCCAAGGCGCGCGCGCAGTACCTTCCTACGGGCAAGGAACCGCCATACATCGGCAAAATCACAAGAATTCTCAGAGAGGCAGGAGGCATGGGCATATTCTCCACATCAGCAGTATCTGCCGGGCGGCAGCATCCAATCCGTATCGCGGCACAACCATTCGTCAAACAGCCAGGCAAGGCCAGAATTGGCCTCCCCAGAAATAGTGATGCTCTCAGCCTCGTCCGCCGACGGCACAAAGGGCACATCCAGGTATGAGGCCAAAAATTCCCGCACCTGCGCACGTCTGGCCGCATGCCTGTCGGCCCCGGCCACGAGATGCAGCACGGCGCCAAGAGAATCCACGCAACTGCGCCATAGCTGCAAACCTTCGGGTAAAGCCGCCCGTTCCGTTCCTTCTGTCAGGGCCAGCGTCAATGAGCGCAGCAGGGCCTGACTGCAAAAAGGCTCAAGACAGGCCGTGTCGTAGGGGCATGGGGCCGACTCCAGGCACGGGACGCAATGCCGCTCGGCCTGCCAGACAAGATGCCCCTGTCCGTACGGCCCTGTTTCATGCGCGAAGGCTGAAGACAGAAAAAAGGCCAGAACAGGCACGCCAAGGTGCGCGGCCAGGTGCATGCTGCCCGTATCCGGCGTTATCAGGGCGTCCAGCCCGCTGACCGCGTCAACAAGGCCCGGCCAGTCGGTTTTGCCGCTGAGGTCTTCCACCCTGTCCAGCATCTTGGGCGGCAACAGCTTCTGCAGTTTGCGCGCCACGTTTTTTTCCGCACTGGAGCCGAGCAGGCGCACCCTGGGGCCGCCCATGGCGGAAAAAGCCGTACGCACCACTTCAGCCAGCAGTGGCACGGGCAGCGAACGGCGGGATTCACGTCCCGCCAGCACCACGCCTATCCCCTGCCCGCCAGGGGCGGCCACGGGATTAACTTCGGCTGGCGGAAGAGGATCATTGGTGAAATGGCCCCAAAAATCCACAAGATTCAGCGATGAAAGCACGCGCTGGCCGCTCAGCTGAAAGGCCATTCTGGCCCACGGGGAGCGCCATATGCCGTCGGCAGCAGGTCTGTAGCCCACAACAGTTTCTGGGGCGAACATACGGCACAGGGCCGCCGTCAGACCGGAAAAATTGCAGTTATATACGGTGGTGAATTCCGTGCTGCGCCAGCCTGACAGAACCCGGATATTTTTTTCCAGAACTTCCTGCTCCTGGCAGCCGTGCAAAGCAAGACCGTGTACTGTGGCAAACGGGTAGATCAGGCGCGCAAGGGCAGACAGGCCAGCATCAACAGCCAGATGCACCTGGCCACGCCGCTCAAGAGTGCGCAGCAAACGCCCGGTTTGCACCACATCGCCAAAGCGTGCTGCCTGAATGACCAAAAATGTCGCCATGCCCCTTCCTGATTTTGCGATTTGTCGCCCGATTTGTCGCCGGGCTGCCCCTGCACTGAACAGCGGCATTGCCGCGCCCGCAGCCAAAATCAATCAATATGGGGAAGGTACGGCAATAGACGAACGGAAGCAAGCGCGGGGGACTTTGCAAAAACCGCCAGCTTCTGTACAATACGGTATTCCGTATATTTGCAGCATGACGCACACCGGATCCCATATGGAAACTTTCGCGCCCAAAACTCCCATGTATCCGCTCTTTCTTAGCCTCAGCGGGCTGGATTGCCTGCTGGTCGGGTTGGGACAGGTCGGGCAGCGGAAACTGGCTGGCCTTCTGGCCTGCGATCCGGCATCGGTTCTGGTGCTGGAGCGCAACGATCCGCCAGCCCAGGACGCTTCCCTGCAAGATATGTTGCGGGATAACCGCGTACGCTTTGAGCGCCGAACCTGCACGACGGACGACATACGCGGTAAAACCCTGGTGTTTGCCGCTACGGGCGATGTGGATGAAAACCGTCGCATTGCAGCATTGTGCCGCAGCCTGGGCGTACTGTGCAATTGCGCCAGCACACCGGAAGAAGGAAATTTTCAGGTTCCGGCTGTGGCCCGGCGCGCTCCCCTTGCTGCGGCCCTGTCCACAGGCGGCGCAAGCCCCGCCCTGGCCAGGCGCTGGAAAGACGAACTGGCCCAATGGCTGGCCCCGCGTGCCCGCATGGCGACCCTCATGGGCAGGTTGCGTCCTCTGGTTCTTGCCTTGGGCGTCGAGACAGGGCAGAATACACAGTTGTTTCGAAGTTTGGCAGTCTCCCCGCTTCAGCAGTGGCTTGAAGCCGGCGATATTGAGAGCTGCCGACAGTGCCTGCTGGCCGAACTGCCGGCGGAATTGCACGTTCATATAGCGGAGTTACTTTATGATCTCCCCTGAGTTTTCCACCGGCGTCACCCTGCTGCTCTACGGGCTGGCAAGTGTGTCCGGCATTGCGGGAATGATGGCGCGCAGCCCTTTCTGGCGGCGTGCCTGCTGCTATTTTGCCGCTGCGGGCTTTATTTTTCAGACTATCGGCCTGGCCATGGGCTTTCACAAAGCCTTGCCTGACGGACTGAGTCTTGGAGCCTATCTGCAGCTCATGGCCTGGTTTGTGGTCTTGTGCGGCCTTGCCTCCTGGGGCAAGTTCAAGCAGGAGGCCTCGCTTATTTTTGCCTCGCCGCTGGGGCTCATGCTCTTTGCCATGTCCGCGCCCTATCTTCAGGCTGTGGTACAGGTGCCGCCCTACCTCAAAGCGCCCTTCTACGCCCTGCATATAGCCACGCTTTTTCTCAGTCTCGCCCTCATGGCCCTGGCTTTTGCGGCCGGATCCCTTTTTCTTTTTCTTGAGGGCCGCATCAAAAGCAAGCAGTACATGAAGGGCTTCTGGCAGGATATGCCCGCCCTTGCCATGCTTGATAAAATCAACGCCTTTGCCACCCTTGTGGCCTATCCCCTGTATACGCTCGGCATCGTTTCCGGCCTCATATGGGCCAAGCCCGTTTTTGGAGCCACGGTGACGGGCGATCCCAAAGAAGTCATCAGCATTGTCATCTGGCTGCTGTTTTCCGTGCTGTTCAACAACAGACTCACCAAGGGCTGGCGCGGCCGAAAACCCGCGCGGCTGGCTGTTTTTATATTTATACTGTGTCTTTTTTCAATCATTGTGGTGAATACCTTTATGGAAACGCACCACGCATTCATCCGGCGCTGACTCGGGCATAATTATGGACTGTGATATCTTTCTTGTGGGCCTGAATCACCGCACCGCCGGAGTGGACGTGCGCGAACGCTTCGCCCTGGCCAATCATTGCGATGAGGAACACTGGGCATTGCCATGTATCGGCGCGGTGAGCGAAAGCGTCATACTTTCTACCTGTAACCGCGTGGAAATCCTGGCCGCTGGCACAGGCGACATGGCCGAGCAGATACTGTGCAGCTGGGCCAGGGCAAGGGGAACTGACGTTGAGGACCTCAGGCCCTACGTCTATGTTCATAAAAACCTTGAAGCCGTCCGGCATCTGTTTTCAGTGGCGTCGAGTCTGGATTCGATGGTGCTGGGCGAGCCGCAGATTCTCGGCCAGTTGAAAACCGCCTACCGCAAGGCCGTCAAAAGCCGCGCCACCGGGGTCATACTCAACAGGCTGCTGCACAAGGCCTTTTCTGTGGCCAAGAGGGTACGCACAGAAACAGCGGTGGCTTCCAGTGCGGTTTCCATCAGCTACGCCGCCGTGGAGCTTGCCAAACGCATCTTTGGCGACATGCGGGAACACAAGGCCATGCTGGTGGGTGCGGGCGAAATGGCGGAGCTGGCGGCCATGCATCTGCTTCAGGCAGGCATCAACGATATCCTTGTGGCCAACCGCACCCATGCCCGCGGGCAGGAACTGGCCAAGCAATTCAATGGCCGCGCCATCCCCTTTGAGCAGATGCCCCACTACCTGCTTGATGTGGACATCATCATCACCTCGACGGGCTCGCAGGAGCCCATCATCCGCGCGCGCGACATCCGCGTCGCGCTCAAAGCCCGTAAAAACAGGCCCATGTTCTTCATCGACATCGCTGTCCCCCGCGACATCGACCCTGACGTCAACGGCCTGGACAACGTTTATCTTTACGACATCGACGATCTCAGGGAAGTGGTGGAAGAAAACCTGGCCACCCGCCGCGATGAAGCGGCCAAGGCTGCGGAAATCGTCAATGAGGAAGTGGCGTATTTTTCAAAATGGCTCGCCAGCCTGGACATGCAGCCCACCATTGTTGACCTTATCAAAAAAAGCCAGGCCATTGCCGAAGATGAGCTGGCCAAGACCCTCAAGCGTCTTGGCCCGGTGGACGACAACACCCGCGACGCGCTGGAGGCCATGGCCAGATCCCTGGTGCGCAAGCTTAATCACGACCCCATCATGTTTCTGAAACACGGCGGCATGTCGCAGGAAGGCAACGGCCCGCGCATCAGCGTTATGCGACGCATCTTCAACCTTGACAAAACAGGCTGTATTTATTCGGAGGAAAACTGATGCGCTGGTATGGCATTGATGACCTCACGCCCGAAGAAATTGCCAAGATAACCGCCACGCTCAAGGATATGGAGCTTGAATCCGGTATGGACGGCCTCTATTGGCTGCCAGCTCCTGTGGAAATGCTTTCCCCTGTTCAGAAAGAACATGTCAAAAGCTGCGGCCCGCACGTTTTTGGCCTTGAAGTTGAAGAAGACTCCCTGCGTATGGAACTGCTCGTAAGAGCCAAGAACCGCATGCGGTGCGATTGCGTGCATTATGCCGGCCCCGAACTGCGCGCCAGCATGATCGCCTGGTTGGAACAGATGCTGACCGACCTTGGCATCACCACCTGAGGAAACGCTGATTTATTCCGTTTGGCGGCCTTGCTTCACTTTTTTTGAAACAGTCGGGGACGGAAGAGTCCACTCCTGCCTTAAAAAAAGTTCGCGCCTTGTCAAACGAAACACCAGCGCGTTTCCAAGAGGCTCTTTAGTCAGTGCTTCCCTAATAACGGCTTGCGCGTCGTTCCAAACCGCCCACGCCGTACCGGGGGCCTGTGAATCCTCCCCGTGGCTTGCGCGCCGTGGGCTACGGCACCGTCGCGCCGCACCCTTCTTGTGAGCAGCCCCGCGCCGCTCGTGCTGACAGGGCAATGAGCCAGCCGCAGCACGCCGCGCACCCGCTCAGACCGTTGCAGCCCGCAACCGGGGCACAGCATGAACCAGATACCCAGTTTGCAAACCCTCCCCCGTGCCTCTGCGCTCCTTTGCCTTGAAGTCGAGCGCTTCTGCCTGCGCCAGTTAGCCCTGCAAAAGGGGGCAAGCCTTGTACTGGCCGTTTCAGGCGGGGCTGACTCCACAGCGCTGGCTCTTGTGCTCTCCCTTTTGGCTCCGCGCCTGGACCTGCGTCTTTCAGCACTGAGCGTCAACCACGGCCTGCGCCCTGAAGCCCATGCGGATGCTGCCCATGCGCACGCGGTCTGCCAGGCCCTTGGCATGCACTGCACCCTGCGCACGGTGGATGTGAAGGGCTTTGCCGCCAGCCGCCATATGGGCGAGGAAGAAGCGGGGCGCGCCCTGCGCTACGCGCTGCTGGAAGAAGAGCGCAAAAGCCGCAACGCGCATTTTATCGCCCTGGGGCATCACCGCCAGGATCTCAGTGAAGACATATTCCTGCGGCTTGTCCGTGGCGCGGGCTGGCCCTCGCTGGGCGGCATGCCCGCCAGAGATGACGCGCGCTGTCTGCTGCGGCCGCTGCTGACCTGCGACCCTGATGACCTCAGGCAACTTTTGCGGCACTGCGGCCTTGGTTGGTGTGAAGACGCCAGCAACCAAAGCATGGACTACCGGCGCAACAGGCTGCGCCTTCAGGTCCTGCCCCTGTTGCGGGCGGAAAACCCCGCCCTGGATCGCACCCTCGGCCACATGTGGCAACTGGCCAACTTGGACAGGGAGTACTGGGAAAAGACTCTGGGCGACGCCCTGGCCGCCCATCCCTGGCAGGAAACGACCACAGAGCGGCAAGACGGCCTCCCATCCCTCGCCACGTTGACGTTGCCCCGCGCTCTGTTACGCCCTCTGCACCCGGCAGCCCGCCTGCGGTTGTATATGCGGGCGCTGCAACACTTGCGCTCCGGCAGCAAGGCAATAAGCACCACAGACGCGCCCGCGCCGCCGCAATCAACGTCCGCCCAGGCCAGGTCAAGCACCCTGCTGGCTCTGGACGAAGCCCTCACGCAAGGGCGCGGCAACACACGCTTCCAGCTGCCCGGCGGCATAGAGGCGCACCTCAAAGGCGGCAGCGTTAGCTTCATTCGTGCGCTGTAACCGCTTTGTGGGGGATGGACCCTTCTGCAAAAGGGTCCTTCCCCCACGCCCCCACCCCCTAAAACCTTTACCACAAGTGCCGTGCGCGTAAAAAAGGGAAAAGAAGCCAGACTTCTTTTCCCTGTAATCCTGTGCATGCTCCGGAATTTTCAGCCAGAGTAATGGTAGGTCGAAATTGCCCTATTTCTGCTTTGACAGATCAATAATGGCCTGAGCAATATTCTTGGTGCGCAGCCCCACAAGCTCACGCAGGCGCAACTGACTGCCATGCTCGACAAAACTGTCGGGCAGCCCCAGCCGCTTGATCCGCTGGCCACGCATGAGCCCGTTGTCCACATAAAACTCCAGCACAGCCGATGCAAACCCACCGGCCAGCACGCCCTCCTCCACAAAAAGAATACGGTCAAAGCGGCCCGCAATGGTGGCAAGCTGTTCCTGCGGCAAGGGTTTGAGCCATATGGGGTCAAAAACCAGAGGCCGAAAGCCAAGAACCTCTTCAACCTGCGCCGCAGCCTCAAGGGCGGGATGGGCGCGGCTGCCCGCTGCAACGATGGCGATGCCTTCGCCGTCCTGCAGCACCTCTCCCCTGCCGGGGGGCAGCAGACGTGGCAGCCCGTCCAGGGGAACGCCAAAGCCCGCGCCTCTGGGATACCGCAAGGCACAGGGGCCGTCGTGGTTGAGCGATGTGAAAAGACAGTGGCGCAGCATATCTTCATCACGGGGCGCCAGCAGGCTTATTTGAGGAATATGCCGCAAATAGGCGATGTCAAAGGCTCCGTGGTGTGTGGCTCCGTCTTCGCCCACAAGACCGGCACGATCCACGCACAAGGTAACGGGCAGGTTCTGAATACAGACGTCGTGCACCACCTGATCATAAGAGCGCTGAAGAAAGGTGGAATAAATGGCCAGCGCCGGACGGTACCCCTGGCTGGCAAGACCAGCGGCAAAGGTTACAGCATGCTGCTCACAGATGCCCACATCCACAAAGCGATCGGGGAATCGCTCCCTGAAACTGTCCGTGCCGGTTCCTTCCGGCATGGCAGCCGTAATGGCGATGATTCTTTTATCCTTTTCAGCCAGCTCCACCAGCGTCTTGCTGAAGATTCCGGTAAAAGACGGCACCTTGGCCGTTGAGGGTATGGGCTGGCCTGTTTCAGGCGTAAACAGCCCGACGCCATGATAGAGAGTCGGATTTTTTTCCGCAGGGGCATAGCCCTTGCCCTTTTGTGTGCGCACATGCAGCAGTACGGGGCCGTCCTCCACAGCGGCCGCCATTTGCAGATGGCGGCGCAGGCTTGTGAGGTCATGGCCGTCAACCGGGCCTATGTAGTTGAAACGAAAAGCCTCAAACAGCATGCCGGGCGTAAAAAAAGACTTGAAACTCCCCTCGCCCCGAAGGGCATACAAGGCCAATTTCTGACCAATGCGCGGGATGGAGCGCAGGAAGTTGAGCACTTCCTTACGGGCCTGCCGCACCCAGCGCCGGGACATGGTACGGCTTAAAAACAGTGAAAGCGCGCCGACATTGGGTGAAATGGACATTTCATTGTCATTGAGCACCACAATGAGCCGCCGCCCCATATGCCCGGCCAGATTAAGCCCTTCAAAAGCTTCGCCCGCAGTCAGGGAACCGTCGCCGATAACGGCCAGCACGTGGTGCTTGAGGCCCGAAAGGTCGCGGGCCAAAGCCATGCCAAGGGCGGCGGAAACGGATGTTGAGGAATGCCCGACGCCAAAATGGTCATAGGGGCTTTCGGCCATGCGCGGAAAGCCCGAAATGCCGCCAAAGGTGCGCAGGGTGTCAAACTGATGCGCCCGCCCCGTGAGCAGTTTGTGCGCATAAGCCTGATGGCCCACATCCCACACGAGCTTGTCTTTTTCAATATTAAACGTGGAAAGGAGCGCAAGCGTCAGTTCCACAACCCCCAGCGAAGGGGCGAGGTGACCGCCGTTGCGCGAAACCACTTCAATAATGCGCTGCCGCACTTCTCCGGCCAACTGCTGCAGTTGGGCTTCGCTCATGCCCCCCAACTGCGAAGGGCGCTCAATACTGTCCAAAAGCGAACCGTGCGGTTCTGCCTGCGGCGATTTAAGAGAAAAATCCCGCCCGGCATGACCTGCTTCAGCCACATTTACCCCCTGCGTATTCCCAGAGAGGTCGATCGGCATTGCTGTTTTTTGCGCATCAAGCATATCAGGCCGCCCTGTTGACCGTGTATTCGGCCAAAGCACGTAAAAATTCCGCTTCCTGCCCGCTGAAGGCCGCCAGGGCGGCCTTGGCGGTCTCGGCTTGCTCCTGCGCAAGCGCCCGGCTTGTATCGAGTCCCAGCAAGGCGGGATAGGTTTTTTTGCCCTGGGCCACATCACTGCCAGCGGGCTTGCCCAGCGTGGCCGTGTCCGCCACCACATCAAGAATATCATCGGCTATCTGAAAGGCAACACCCAGAGACGCGCCATAGGTGCCAATGGCCGCAAGATCCCCGTCAGAAGCCCCGGCCAGCATGGCCCCGCACACACAGGAAGCCCGAAGCAGCGCTCCCGTCTTCATAGCGTGTATGCCGCGCAACTCATCAAGCGAGATCTCCGCCTTGCCGGTAAATATCATGTCCCATTCCTGCCCGCCCACCATGCCGGACGAGCCAGCGGCCAGGGCCAGTTCACCCACGGCGCGCAAAACTCGGGGAGGAGCCACGGGGCTGCGGCACATCAGCAAAAAGGCATCAGTAAGCAGGCCGTCACCGGCAAGAATGGCGGTGGGTTCGTCAAAAGCCTTGTGGTTTGAGGGCTTGCCGCGCCGTAAGTCATCATTGTCCATGGCTGGAAGGTCGTCATGCACGAGAGAATAGGTGTGCACCATCTCAATGGCCGAAGCAAAAGGCAGAGCATCCTGAATGGGCAGCCCGCACAGGGCCGCAGCGCTCAGACAAAGTACGGGACGCAGGCGTTTGCCCCCGGCCTGAAGGCTGTACTGCATCGAATCCTTGAGGCGTTGCGGTATGGGCCGACCATCAAAAGCGACCGCAAGGCAGGCCTCCACCATGTGCCCACGTTCGCGCAAAAGCTCCTTCATCCGGGATACTGGCATCATCACCTGTCAAGCCTCCTACGCTTCTTCGGCTTCTTCAGCTTCATCGTCAGAGTACGAACCGGGCCCTTCCCCTCCCTGGACGCCCTGACCTGTCATGGGCCGGGCCTGGCCGTCCTGCCAGACTTCCAGTTCGTGTCGCGCCTTGTCGAGCTGCTGCCGGCAATACCGCGCGCATCCGGCGCCTTCTTTATACAGGGCCATGCCTTTTTCCAGAGGCAAGTCTCCGGATTCCAGCGCGGCAACAATTTCCTGGAGACGGGCCAGTTTTTTTTCAAAAAGATTTTCGGTCTTGGCGCTCATACAGTCTACTTTCCCTTTTGAGGGGCTTGTGAGGGCTGGCTCACTGCATTGGGGCAAAATACCTTTCAAATGGCTCTGACGGCTGCGTAAGCAGACGTTCGCTACAGAGGCGTAAGCGCAGCTTGGCTGCGCGGGTAAACGCCGAAGTGAGCGCGCCTTAAACTTTGAGAATGTGTATTCTCAAAGTTACTCTGCTCTAGGGGCGGCCCCGCCATCGGCACGAGGGGCCTGAAGAAGCGGCTGCGGATCCACCGACACACCCTGCACCAGGAGCGAGAGGTGCAAATGCGGCCCTGTGACGCGGCCCGTGGCCCCCACAAGACCTATGACCTCGCCCTTGCGCACGGCCTGGTCCTTTGCGACCAGAATTTTGGACATATGCAGGTATGCCGTAAAGACCCCTTCGCCGTGATTGATGTACACCACATTGCCCGAGAAGTACAAATCACCCGTCAGGGCCACCCGCCCATCGGCGCAGGCCACAATGGGGGTTCCCTCTGTGCCGCGCAGGTCCAGACCACGGTGCAAACCGCGCGGCTGCCCGTTGAATACCCGCTTGAGCCCAAAAAGACTTGATACGTCACCGGGAACGGGCCGCTCAAAAGGCAGCGTCCAGAGACGTTCTGGCGTGTATGCAGCCAGGGTTTTGCGCACCAGCTCCCTGTCGGCCTTGATGCGCTCCATTTGCGCCGCTGGCGGATCCACAAACTTTTTGTCCACAGTGAGCTTCTGAACCGGACGGTCTTTATCGTACACGCCAATGCCCAGTGTAGCCGCCTGCTGGACAGCGGCAGGCTTTTTGCCGCCCACATGGCCTGCCATGGGGGTCACTGAGAGTGTGAAATCATTTTCCTTGGCATCAAGGGGCACTGGCAGCAGCATGACGGCCTGCCATTTTTGCGTTCCGTCCGGAGCCTGCGCAACGGCGACGGCCGTGGCGGCGTAACTCTTGCCCATCCACTTAAAGTTGAAGGCGGTTACGGGTTCATCACTGACAGCCAGAGCCACAAAAGCGTCACCCCTGGCCACTGTGGCGGGCGCTTCAAGCTTTACCTGAGGGGTGGCAAAAGCAGAAATGTTCCCAAAGGGAGACAAGAACAGCAATGAAAAAAACGCCAGAATCAACGGCCACATGAAGGTTGACCTCTGCACGGATTCTGCCGCACGTCTATCATGACGCCGTAGTATGGTACATAACCGTTGTATCATGATTCCTCCACCTTGCGACTTTGGCGGCGTCGCACACCGTTTACCACAGCAGACAGACTGCCGTCGGACAGACGCACTTCTATGCTGGTTCCGGAAGGAACCTGGTCAACCGAGCGCACAAGGCCCTCAGACGTGCTGACCAGGGCATAGCCGCGTGTAAGCGGCATGAGAGGGTCGCGCGCTTCAAGGGCCATGGTCAGGGTTTCAAGACGTCGCAACTGCTCTGTGACGTAGCCCCGTGCCGTGCTTTGCCAATGCTGGACGCCGTGCTGCAAGGCACGTTCCTTGTCGGCCACAAGTCGCGGCAAAGCCGCATGCAGCCGGGCGGCAAGCTGTTCCAGTCGCGCATCAAGGGTATCCAGTTTTTCTGTGCCAAGGGCGTTGCGCAGGGCACGCTCCAGAAAATCGGCTTTCCGCGCCTTGTCATCCAGCCAGTACCGGCCGGAGCGCACCAAGCCCGCCTCCAGGCTGGCAAGACGTTCATAAAGGCGTTCGTGGTGACGTTGCGGCGAAAACCAGGACAAGGCTTTTTCGCATTCGCGCAGGGCCTGTCCGGCTCCTTCGAGTCGCCGCTCCATGGCGCGGCGCAGGGCTGCCCAGGTTTCATCCACACGCTGGTGCAGTTCCATCCGCAAAGGCCAGAGCAACTGGGCGGCGTGGCTTGGCGTTGCCGCACGCATGTCGGCGGTCATGTCCGCCAGGGTAACGTCCACCTCATGCCCTATGCCAGCCAGCACGGGCAGGCGGGACGCAAATATGGCCTGTGCCACTGACTCTTCGTTGAAGGCCCACAGGTCTTCCAAAGAGCCGCCGCCGCGCACGAGCACGATGGCCTGCGCCCAATCCTGGGCATTGGCCTCGGCCAGAGCCCGCACAATGGCCGGAGCGGCCTCCGCCCCCTGCACCAGTGCCGGAAACAGGCGGATGCGCGAACCGCTGCCCCGCGTGCGCGCCAGTTCAAGAAAATCGTGAATGGCCGCCCCTGTGGGGGATGTGATGAGCGCGATGCGTTGCGGATCACGAGGGAGCGGGCGTTTGCGCTGGCTGCTGAAATACCCCAGGGCCGCCAGCTTGCGCTTGCTTTCTTCAAATGCCAGGGCCAGCAGCCCCTCTCCCGCAGGCTGCACCAGTTCCACGGCAAGCTGATATTGCCCGCGTGGAGCGTATACGCTGATGCGCCCCGCGCAAAGCACGTCCAGGCCATTACGCAAAAGTTCAAGGGGGGACGGCCTTGGTTTGTCGAAAACCTCGCCCGTAAGCGGATCAAAAGGCTGTTCAGCCTGCCGCTGCATGTGCCGGAACCAGACGCACTGCAATTGCGCATCCTGATCTTTAAGGCTGAAATAGACATGCCCGGAGCCGGGGCGGGAAAAATTGGTCACCTCGCCCCGCACCCAGACAAAGGGAAAGCGCCCCTCAAGGCTCTTGCGCAATTGCTCCGTAAGCTCGCGGACTGTCAGTATGGTTTCCTGCATGGTACCCCGTGGCCCCTTGCGCGGCGAAGAAAAGAAGGCGGCTCACTGACGAACTGCGCCATGAGCCGCCCGGACACTGCAATGTGGCTGCCCGGCACGGTTTCAGAAAAACCGAGTCTGGCAACCACATAAAGCGCAAATGCCTAGCGGCTGATCCAACCCTGCCGGACTTTTTCAATCCAGACGGCAAAATCCTGCTCAAGGTTGTCAACGGAAAGCTCGCCCTTTTCACCCGTGCGGCGGTCTTTGCATTCCACGATGCCACGGGCAAGCCCCTTACCGCCGACCACAAGCTGCGCTGGGATGCCAAGCAGGTCGGCGTCCTTGAACTTGACGCCGGGGCGCTCTTCGCGGTCGTCCATCAGCACTTCCACGCTCATGCCCTGCAACAAGGCATATATTTCTTCAACCTTTGCATTAACTTCTTCACTGCGGGGATCCAGGTTGAGCAACATGCACTCAAAAGGAGCCACCGGCGGGGGAAAGACAATGCCGTGTTCGTCATGATTCTGCTCAATGGCGGCAGCGGCCACGCGGGACACGCCGATGCCGTAGCAGCCCATAATCATGATCTGTTCCTTGCCGTTTTCATCCAGGAACACGGCGTGCATGGCTTCACTATACTTCAAGCCCAACATGAAGATGTGCCCCACCTCAATGCCCCTGGTAAGCTCCATGCGACCGCCGCAACGCGGGCACTGGTCTTCGGGGGTGATGGTGCGCAAATCGCCCCAGGCGGCCACAGTGGCATCCCGCTTGAGGTCCATATGCCTGATATGGGCATCGGCCGCGTTGGCTCCAACCACATAGTCCGTGCCGCCCTGAAGCTCTGCATCGGCATAAATGGGCACACCAAGCCCCACAGGGCCGGCAAAGCCGACGGGCGCTCCGGTTGCCGCCTGCACTGTGGCGGCGTCGGCCAATTCCACTTCCTGCGCCTTCATCAGGTTCTTGAGCTTGATATCATTCACTTCGCGGTCACCGCGCACAAGCACGGCCACGGTCTTGCCGTCAACCTTGAACAGCATGGTTTTGACAACGCTGCTCGCGGGCACGCCAAGCATGGCAGCCACTTCTTCCACGCTGTGGGCTCCGGGCGTGGCGACGGTTTCCATGGCTGGGCAGGCAGCCGTGGCAGGCTGGCCCTTCCAGACGACCTCCGCCCTTTCCACGTTGGCGGCGTATTCGCAGTCGTGGCAGAAAGCGATGGTGTCTTCGCCGGTATCGGCCAGCACCATGAATTCATGGGAAAAATTGCCGCCGATGGAGCCGGTGTCGGCCTCAACGGCACGAAAGCGCAAGCCGAGACGCTTGAAGACGCGCATATAGGCGTCGTACATGGCCTTGTAGCTTTTTTCCGCGCCCTCGGTGGTGGCGTCAAAGGAATAGCCATCCTTCATGACAAATTCGCGCCCGCGCATGAGGCCGAAGCGGGGGCGGATTTCGTCACGAAACTTGGTCTGTATCTGATACAGGCGCACAGGCAGCTGGCGGTAGGAGCGCACCTCGCCGCGCACAAGATCAGTAATGACTTCTTCATGCGTGGGGCCGAGGCAATACTCGCGCTCATTGCGGTCTTTGAAGCGCAGGAGCTCCTTGCCGTAATGCTCCCAGCGGCCAGTTTCTTTCCACAGGTCGGCGGGCTGCACCATGGGCATGAGCAATTCGCGAAAATCGGCCTTTTCCATTTCTTCACGCACGATGCGGCCGATTTTTTCGATGACCCGCAGGCCAAGGGGCAGGTAGATATACAGCCCCGATGTAAGCCGACGAACCATGCCCGCCCGCAGCAGAAGCTTGTGGCTGACCACTTCCGCATCGGCCGGGGATTCCTTGAGTGTGGGAATATAGCAGGAGCTGAAGCGCATTAGATGTTTTCCTTTTCGTTAAGCAGTGATTGCAGTTCTTCCATAAACGCAGCCAGCAGGGCTTCCTGCCCCTTGACGGAGCGAACGATCTCGCCCTTGCGGAAAATAATGCCCTTGTCACGCCCTCCGGCCACGCCCAGATCGGCTTCGCGGGCTTCACCGGGGCCATTGACCACGCAGCCCATAACCGCCACCTTTACATCGGCGGTGGAGGTTGCCAGCCGCTCTTCAACGGCGCGCGCCAGTGAAAAAAGGTCAATTTCCGTCCGTCCGCAGGTCGGGCAGGAAATGATTTCCGGCCCGCGCGAGCGCAGACCAAGGGCGCGCAGAATCTCCCAGGCCACGGTGACCTCTTCGGCGGGATCGGCCGTGAGGGATACGCGCAGCGTGTCGCCAATGCCTTCGTGCAGCAATATGCCCAGCCCCACGGCAGACTTGACCGTGCCGCGCATGAGGCCCCCGGCTTCGGTAATGCCGATGTGGACGGGATAATCACAGGCCTCGGCAAGCAGGCGGTAGGCCGTGATGGTGTCCATCACGGATGAGGACTTGAGGGAAATCTTGGTATCGTAAAATCCGCGCGCCTCCAGCAAACGCACGTGCCCAAGGGCGCTTTCCACCAGGGCTTGCGGGCAGGGCCCGCCGTATTTTCGCAGCAGGTCTTTTTCCACGGATCCGGAATTGACGCCAACGCGAATGACCGCGCCGTGCGCCTTGGCCGCATCAACCACACTGTCCACATGGGCCTTGGGGCCTATGTTGCCGGGGTTGATGCGCAGGCCCTCAAAGCCCGCCTCCAAAGCGCCCATGGCAAGACGGTGATCAAAATGGATGTCGGCAATGAGGGGCAGGGATGTGCCCGCGCGAATGGCAGGCAGCGCCGCCACTGCGGCTTCATCAGGCACAGCCAGACGCACCACCTCGCAGCCCCGTTCCGCCAGTCTGGCTATCTGCGCCAGCGTGGCCGCAGGGTCGCGGGTGTCTGTGTTGGTCATGCTTTGAACCACAACGGGCGCGCCCCCGCCCACAGTCACGCTGCCGAGGCGTATGGCCCTGGTGCTTTTGCGCATGCCTTTTCTCCAATAAAAAGCCTGGCGACGCTGCGCCGCCACATCCTGTTAAGGGCGTCTTGTAAGCTATTTCCGGCCGCAAGCCAAGCATGAAGCCAATTATGCCGCTGGAACATGTTTTGCATGTTTTTCGAAAAAAACAGGCTCGGCCTGACTTCTGTTTTATTCCGGCACTGAAGTTTATCGCGCAGGGGCCGATAAGTACAACAGAACACTATTGAGGTTGCCATGCACAACTTGTTACGCCTTATCCTTATTTGTTCCCTTGCGCTGTCCTTGATGCCGGGCTGCTCTAAAGCTCCGGCCACTGCCAATGATCCTGGCTACATAGATGCCGTTGAACTGAAACTGAAATTTCGCGAACTGACGGACCAGATGCTTGCCACCATGCCCAATGACGCCCTGCAAGGGGTCGTGGCCATGCCCACATCCTTTGTGGACGAAAACAATACGTCACGCAGTTCACCCCTGGGCAGACTCATGGGCGAAGCCATGTTTTACGAATTCAACCAGCGCGGCTTTCCCGCGCGCGAATATCGCCTGACCGGCAATATCGCCGTTGTGGGCGGCCGCGATGACCTGGCTCTCATCGAAAACGCCGTCATCCCGGCCGGGCAAAAATGGGCGGCCCTGGTCGTGGGCACCTATTATGTGGACAAAGACGCCACCTTCGTCAACGCGCGTCTGGTTCGCGCCACGGACGGCCTGGTCATGCGCACTGGGCAGCTTGTGCTTGTGAACACCCCCATTGTGGCCCGCATGGGCAAAACTGACCCCCCTGCCGTCAAACCCGCGCCCGCGCAGACCAGCAGTTCAAGTGTGGCCTCAGCGTCGAAATCCTCCGGCCAGCGTGGCGGTTTGTACCCTTCGCTCTATACCCCGGCCAGTTCCATCACCAGCGGCAGCATTAACATCAAACAGGGCAAATAATGCCGGAAGCAGCCATGCGCGTCATCCCACGCATCATAACAGTCATTTTTCTCGCTTTTGCGGCGGGACCGGTTCTGACCGTAAGTTCGGACGGCCCGCAGGCAACAGGTCAGAACCTTTCTGCCTATGAAGCGGGCCCGACCCAAACGGCACGCACTGGCGGGTCAGCGGGCCAGGGGCCGAACATCAGCGCCAAGTATCTCAAGCAGGCCCGGCAGTACCGGGACCAGGGCCGCTATGAACTGGCCCGTCAGTCATACACGCAAGCGCTTTCCACCTGCCGTTCCGCCGAGGATCTGGCCATTATCGAAAAAGAACTGGGCGGCATTGAACTTTTGCTGCGCACCATGCGTTGAGGATTATCATGAGCCGTTATATTGCCGTTATACTCCTGCTGGCGGCCCTGCTTCTGCCCCTCACGGCCGCAGCCGCAGGCAATGTGCCCGCCGCAGCCACCACCATAGCGCGCCAGTTGGATGAGCAACTGATGATGCGCTACGCGGGCTCCGACCCCGAGGTCAGCAAAAAAGAGCAGCAGGCCCTGGCGCGCGCCCATATCATTATCATGGGCACCACCCCTGCCAACCTCAATGACCTCAATGAGGCTTCGCCGTTGGCCCGCCAGATGATGGAAGAGGTCACACGCTGGCTCATGAACGCAGGATACCGCTTTCAGGAACTGCGCAAGGGGAGCGACATCTATTTTGACAAAAGAAAGGGCGAGTTCATCCTTACCCGCGACGTCAAGCGTCTGGCCAGCAGGGTTGGCACAAGCCAGGCCATCATGGCGGGAACCTACGTTGTCAGTGGGGAACAGGTGCGCTTCAACATCCGGCTGATCCACACCAACAGCAACGAAGTGCTGGCCATGGGTTCGGGCACGGTGCCCATTACCGACGACCTCATGCCGCTCCTGCGTGATCCTTCTCCGGGAGGCAAGGGGGGTGTTACGCCCACGGTGAATACGCGCTTGCAGTAAGTTTTCTTGCCTCCGCCACGCTTTCTGTCTATAACAGGCCCGGCCCAGTACATGTGCCGGGCCTTCAAACCTGAAAACTTTTCGCTGCGCGGGTCTGCAACAACCCGCGCGGCTTCGTTATTCCTTTCAATGCAAGAGCACTTGCCGCGATTCAGGAGAAAGCATGGCCCTCAGCATAGGTATCGTCGGTCTGCCCAACGTGGGCAAGTCTACCCTTTTCAACGCCCTTACCAAGGCCCAGAACGCCCAGGCCGCCAACTATCCCTTCTGCACCATTGAGCCCAACAAGGCCACTGTTGCCGTGCCTGACAAGCGCCTGCAGGAACTGACAAACAAGGCCAAGCCACAAAAAACCATCAACGCCAGCGTGGATTTTATCGACATTGCCGGTCTTGTGCGCGGCGCCAGCAAGGGTGAAGGGCTCGGCAACCAGTTTTTGGGCAACATCCGCGAATGCGCGGCCATTGTGCATGTGGTGCGCTGTTTTGAAGACGAAAACATCACGCACGTGGAC
This sequence comes from Desulfovibrio sp. 86, assembly GCF_902702915.1. NCBI lineage: Bacteria > Pseudomonadati > Thermodesulfobacteriota > Desulfovibrionia > Desulfovibrionales > Desulfovibrionaceae > Desulfovibrio > Desulfovibrio sp. 86. The sequence goes on from NZ_LR738849.1 coordinate 210,851, forward strand.
GGCGGCGTAGACCCTTTGCGCGATGTGGACACCATTGAGACCGAACTGCTGCTGGCCGATCTGCAAGGCGTCGAAAAGCGCCTGGAACGTCTGCAAAAGATGGCCAAAACCAACAAGGACGCCAAGGCAGTGGCCGACATAATGCAGACATTGCTGGCCCACCTCAATGACGGCAAGTCCGCCCGCGATTTCCCCCTGCCCGAAACCAATGAAGCCTTCATGACTTCATGGCGCGAACTGGGCCTGCTAACGGCCAAACCCGTCATTTACTGCGCCAATGTGGACGAAGCCGCAGTGGCCGGGGGCAATGCCTTTGTGGAAACCCTCAAGGCTTTTGCCGTTGATCGCCAATCGGGCTTTGCCTGCATTTGCGCCAAACTGGAAGAAGAACTGCAAGGCCTGTCCGACGCGGAACAGGCAGAAATGCTGTCTTCATACGGCATTGATGAAAGCGGCCTCGTGCGCATCATTCGCACGGGCTACGAAACGCTCGGCCTGTGCAGCTACTTCACCGTAGGCCCCCAGGAAGTGCGCGCCTGGACCATACACAAGGGCTGGAAGGCCCCTCAGGCGGCCGGGGTCATACACACGGACTTTGAGCGCGGCTTTATCCGCGCCGAGGTCATTTCCTACAATGACTACATGAGCCATGACAATGAGGCGGCCTGCCGCGCCAGCGGCGTGCTGCGCGTGGAAGGCAAGGAATATGTGGTCAAGGACGGGGATGTGATGCATTTCCTGTTCAACGTATAACGTATTTTACTGTCATTCTGCCGGAAAAACGTATTTTCCCATCGAATCCACACCACGCCAAAAGGCCCTCCCGCTGAACCGGGAGGGCCTTTTTCGTGTTCAGGTCTTTATGGGAACTACGCTTTCTTCATGTGCTCTATGAGTTCAATAAGGCTATGGGCCTGCTTGCGCAGGGCTTCCAGCTCGCTCATGGCCACCTGCATGGATTCGGCTGTGGTGGCGGCAATATGGTTCACTTCAGCGATGGATTTGTTGATTTCTTCGCTGGTGGCCGACTGCTGCTCACTGGCCGTGGCAATGGCGCGCACTTCATCGGCTGTCTGATCCACCATCACCACGATTTCCTGCAGCGCTTCACCGGATTTGTTGGAAAAATCCGTCGCCGAGGCGATATTGCGCACAGCCATATCCACTTCCTGGATGCTCTGTGAGGCGCTCTGCTGGATGGCCTTAATGGCATTGCCCACGTCAGTGGTGGAGGTCATGGTTTTTTCGGCCAGCTTGCGCACCTCGTCGGCCACTACTGCAAAGCCGCGTCCAGCGTCGCCGGCCCTGGCGGCTTCAATGGCCGCGTTCAGCGCCAAGAGGTTGGTCTGGTCAGCAATGTCAGAAATGACGCCCATGATCTGGCTGATGGCCTTTGCATGCTCATCGAGCTTCGTCATGCCGTCCTTGAGGGCCATCGACTGCCGCTGCACTTCCTGAATGCCGCCCACAGCCTTGGACACGACCTCAGAACCAGCTTGGGCCTTCATTTTGGCAGAAGCGGAAACGTCCGCCGCTCCACCGGCATTTCGGGCCACCTCAAGCACTGTGGAGTTCATTTCTTCCATGGCTGTGGCGGTTTCGGACAGTCTGGACACCGCGTGGTTCAACGCGCCGCCGGTATTGTCCACCTGTTCGGCAATATCGTTGATGGAGGAATTAAGTTTTTCAACCACGCCCTCAATTTGGGCGGCGGCGCTTATCATGCCATCGCGCTTGGCGATTTCGGCCTGAGCCTGGGCCTGTTTGGCCTCTTCCATTGCGCGCTGCGCCTCTTCACCCATCAAGCGGGCCTGCTCGGCCTGCTTGCCTGCGTCTTGAACCAGCTTACGCAAATTCTCTTCCATATGCCGCAGCGCGTCGGCCAGTTGCCCCATGTCATCCTTGCTATAAACATCAAGCGTCAAATCCTGCTGCCCTTCAGCCACCCCAAGGGCGTACCGGGTGATTTTACCCACGGGCGCGCTGACGCGAAGCCCAATAATGACTGACATGGTAAGCTGCACAACCAACAGGGCAATGCCAACCATGACGGCCTTGTTAATAGCCTCACGCTCGAGCTGCTGCAGCACGTTTATGGGCATACCCACAAACCACATGCCGATAATTTTGTCGTTCACATCCCTGACGGGCCAGTACGCGGAGTTGTACTCCACGCCTAAAATATTGTTGTGGGTAAAACGTGTTTCACCTTTATTCAGCACTGCTTCAACGATCTCAGGAGATTGAAGTTTGGTACCCACAGCTCGCTGCCCATTGTTCATAATGGTGGTCATTATGCGCGTGTCGCCCCTGAAAATGGTGACATTCAGGCCGGACAGCTGCTTGAGCCAGTCAAGGTAGGCAGGCGTCACAAGGGACTTGCCAATGGAAACGGAACCCACCAGCCTGCCTTCATACAATATGGGCTGGCTTGCCCGAATGGTAAAGGGCACTATGGTGCCTTCAACCATAGCCGCAGCGGGTTGCCCCTTGAGGGCCAGCACCACGGTTTCCTGGTTGATGACGCTGTCGTTGTATTTGTCGGAATGGCCGCGGGCGATGACCTTGCCGGTTTCGTCCGTAATGGTCATGAAATCAGACTCAGCCATTTTCATGAGCTTTTGCCCGATTTCTCTGGATTGAACATGATCTTTTTCGGCAATGGCGCGGGCAAAGTTGCTATCCTCGGCAATCAGGGCTGCGCTATGGATAAACTGGCTGCGAGTTATCTCGGTAGCTTCCGTAATGACGTTCTGCATGCGGCGTATGCCCGTGTCCAGCTCAACTTCAATTGGCACCTTCATGAAGTAGATGGAAACAAAAAGCACTACTCCACAGCAGGTGATCAGCGCAGCAAAGAGCGAACCCACATATTTGTGTGTGAGCGTTATACGCATGCTCCCTCCTTAAAACAAAAAGTTACAGTCCCAACATATATTGCCAGTAGTAAATCTTACGCCGGAAGGTAGGTTACTGCCGCAGATATATGGCAAACGGCACAAAGGTCCCCGCCCTATGATCGCTCGTGTGTCTCCGATACCCTGTCGCCAGTCACCCGATGCCGACCAAAGCAGACAGAAGTTTGTGCTCTATAGTATTCTTCGGTGTAAACTTAAAAATAAATAGACTCGAATGCAAACCAAGTTTTCACAATTCTGAAACACTTGAGACATTAAAACCATGCTATCATAATAATTTCATAACGTTAAAATAAAAAAACAACTTCAGAAATATATTATTTTAAATTCCTTAGTTAAATCAGTAATGACAAACAATTACAAAGAGCTGTTTTGTCCCGATCGGGCTAACTGTTTAAATATTGTTGGAAAAACGGCATGTTGTGAGAATGGAATGCAGCGCAGCAACCGGTGTAAGGCCGCTGAAAACCCTTAATGAATATTATACGTAATATCAGTGTATTGCACAGTTCACTTTCACCTCACGCATCAAGGCGCAGCATTGATTGTGAATAAATTCTTAATCAACAAAAATGGCCTCTTGATCACTGCGCTATGAGGGTAACCCACGATTACGCCCTTGTGCGGTCATCGCCTATTGAGGCAGCCGCCAGAGCCTCTACACCATGCAGCTGTCCAGGCCCGAATCATTCACATCAGGCTCTGAATCATTTGCTTACTCGTCATAAAAAATGGGGAATCGCTCGCCAGGCTGCAAACCGCCGGCCGATGGCCTTGGACATCTCAAAGTCCGTTCCGGTACCTTGGATTCAGGGATGGCCTTGCGGATCAGGATAGAAAAGCAGCAGGGAATATACTGCAACAGGGCTGCCATGCAGCCTTTTGGGCGAAAACTCGCCCAAACTGGAGCATGTTAACGCTGAAAAAGCTCACATGTGCTAGCGCTGCACGCTGTTGTTTCTTAAAAAACGTACAGGAGATAGGATGACGCCTTTGGAATGTGCAGCATTCCAAAGGCAATCTGGTCTAGATCTGCATGGATTTAGGTCTGCAGGAATTTCATGTTGTGCCGGGCAAGACCGTACACGGGCCATTTTGCGGTGGGCAGTTCGCGCGGGCAGCTATGCGCAGGCTTTTTTACACGGGTCGCTTGCCGTAACTCAGCCCAATTTGTGGCGAACCTGCCTGCAAAGTCCCATCAGGGCATCATACTCATGCCTGCGCAGCCCGGCCCTGGTGAAAAGGCGTCGCCAGGGCATAAGAAAGTAGTCCGGGTTATCACCGTGCAGATAGTCGAGTCGCAACAGCATATCCTTCACGGATTCCATCAGGCGTTCCTGTTCCGCCGCTGTGACCAGTTTGCCCCCTCCACTCTCGCCCGGAGCACGTCCGCCTTCTTTCTTTTGGCAATTACGTACGGCATTGGCGCATTCATACAAAAGCAGCAAAACGGCCTGAGCCAGATTGAGCGAGCTTGCAGCCGGGTCTGTGGGTATGGTCGTCAGTTTATGACAATGGGTAATCTCTTCATTATTAAGCCCCCTGTCTTCAGGGCCAAAAACCAGAGCAACCCGTTCGCCCCGCGCCAGCACCTCGGCCACCGCTGCCGCAGCCTGCGTGGGAGCAAGCAATGACTGCCGCCAGCCGCCCACACGGGCGGTTGTGCCAACCACCAGAGCTGTGGGCGCCACGGCTTCCGACAAGTCGGGGCAGACTGTCACGCCGTCCAGCAAATCCTGCCCCTTGGGCGTGGCCAGCGGACGCGCTTTTTCCCTGTCCCAACGCTCAGGATCAACCAGACGCAGGGATGAACAGCCCATATTCACGCAAGCCCTTGCGGCCATACCAATGTTTTCGGGAAAACGGGTCTTGACCAGAACCACATCAAGACCATCAAGCAAAGAAGCCATGTCAGCACAATCCTCCGAACAGAGCCATAACCAGTTGAAGCGGTTCGTCAGGCGTCAGGCCACCCCCCGCAGGGGGCTTAGGCCAGATGCGGCTGGCAGCCAAAGCCAGCATGGCTCCGCCAATACCGCATTTGCAGACCGTTCCCAGAAAGCGCCCCACCATGGCTCCAAACGCGGCATCCAACGATTCCCGAAGTGGGCGGCCCTTGGCCATTTCCATCACAAAACAGCCTGTCCACGCGCCAGCCACCGCGCCGATAAGCGCGCCCAGACCGAAAAAAAGCGGCGCCAGCAAAATGGCTCCGGCGATGGCCCCAATCATGCCCGCGAAAGTTCCCGATGAACTTGACCCGTAGCGCTTGGCCTTGATGATCTGCATGCCCAGTTCCAGCGCCTCGCCCACAAGGGCCAGACCCACCATCATGACCCAGAACCAGGCCGTCATGGACTCCGAAGCAGGATGCGCCATCTTCCAAAGCGCCACCAGCCCCAGCATCACCCAGTTGGCGGGCAGGCCGAAAACGTTGAGCATGAGCACAAAGCACAGCAGTGTGATAAACGCGCCCGCCAACAGGCTCGCCAAGGGAAAGGGCAGAAAATCCATACAGCTCTCAACCTATTTTTTGGAGCGCAAATCCTGTAAGCGCACAGCCTTGCCCTCGGTGCGCGGCAGGCTGTTGCTCTGCACGATTTCTACCCTGGGGGTGATAAGAATTTCATCACGCAAGCGCTGGGCAATGTTTTTTTGCAGGTTTTGCAGCACGCGCATGTCTTCGACAAAGAACTCGTCACGTACTTCAATCTGCACGCGCATGACATCGCCAATGCCGTCATTTTCAAGCAGAATGAGGTAGCTCTGCCCTACTTCGGGGAAGGTCATGATAACCTGCTCCACCTGCATGGGGTAGATGTTTACGCCCTTGATGATAAACATGTCGTCCGAACGGCCAAGGATGCGATCCATACGGCGGTGCTTGCGGCCACAGCCGCATTCACCCGGTATGAAGCGTGTGAGATCGCGGGTGCGGTACCGCAGGATCGGCATGCCCTGGCGGCAAAGGCAGGTCATGACCAGTTCGCCCACTTCGCCGTCAGGCATGGGCTGGCCGGTTTCAGGATCGACAATTTCGGGAATATAGGCGTCCTCCCACAGATGCATGCCACTCTGTTCAAGACATTCAAAGGCCACCCCGGGGCCGTTCATTTCTGACAGCCCGTAGGAATTATAGGCCTTCATGTCGAAAAGGGCTTCGATACGGCGGCGGAATTCCTCGGTATACGGCTCAGCGCCCACAAGGGCAATGCGCAGAGGAAATTCGCGCGGATCTTCACCCATATTGCGCAGATGCTCACCAAGAATGAGCGCGTAGGATGGCAGGATGTGGGCCACCGTGGTGCGAAAATCTTTAGCCAGCTTGATTTGACGGCGGGAGTTGCCCGCGCCTGCGGGAATGGTCAGACAGCCCAGCCGTTCCGCGCCAAAGTGGATGCCAAGGCCGCCCGTGAACAGACCGTACCCGGACATGTTCTGAAACACATCTTCGCGGCGCACGCCGACCATGTGCATACACCGGGCCATAAGGTCAGCCCAGGAGTTGATGTCGTTCTGCGTATGGCAAATGGCCACCGGCGAACCTGTGGTTCCGCTGGAACAATGCATGCGGACAATTTCCGCCTGGGGCACGCAGAGCATACCCGTGGGATACTGTGTGCGCAGATCTTCCTTGGTGGTGAAAGGAATGCGACGCAAATCATCCAGGCTGTGCAATGAGTCCGGGCCGATCCCGGCTTCGTCCAGCCGCTGCCGGTAAAAGTCGCACTTGCGGGCCTGCCCTACCGTGTTTTTCAGCCTGACGAGCTGCGTTTCCTCAATGCGTTCCCGGCTCCACAATTCTGCGGGATCAAAAACTTCCATGCCTTTCCTCACCTTAGCAAGCATTAACATCGCCACACTGGGGGATCTCCAGCCAAATCAATCCGTAAAGCAGATTAAGGAAACACTGACTTATTCCGTTTGGCGGCGTTGCTTCACTTTTTTTGAAACAGTCGAGGACGGAAGAGTCCACTCCTGCTTCAAAAAAAGATCGCGCCTTCCCAAACGAAACAACTGCGCGTTTCCAAGAGGCTCTTTAATCAGTATTTTCTTAACGTTGAGAATGTACATCCTCAAAGTTTAAGATACGCTCGCTTCGGCCCTAAACCGCGCAAGTAAATAGCGATTGCGCCTTTGCGATGGGCGTCTGCTCGCGCAGTCACCAGAGCAATTTTAAAGTGAAATTGCTCCAGGCACCAGAATCAGTTAGTGTGCAGCCGTGCCCAGCCCCAGATCAGCCCCAGGCTGCCAGCCAGCATCATATCGCCATGCGGAGCCAAAAAGCGCCCGTGGCCCTGTAATATGGCCCGTTTGGGGCCAGTAATATAGGTAGGTTCGTAACCCCCGGCCTCTTCGCAATAAGGCCCGAAAGCGGTTCCGTGCCCCCCCGTGGACTGTACCTCTTCGGCAGGCAACCAGTGTTTACGGAATTGTTCCAGATCGTGCAACAACTGCTCCAGATCACGCATGCCCGTGTGGTGTTCGTAGATGCCGCGCACCTGCCCCCTGTAAACAAGGGCCGCCACAGTGTGTCCGTTGCCCACGTTTATCACGGTTATTCCCTCACGGAAACTGCGATCCATAACCTCACTGTCGCACAGCGCTCCTAGCAGTGCGCTGGTGCCTGTATCAGCCACGGGCCCGCCCGTTTTTTCGTGCAGTTGCGCCAGGCGTGTCTGGGCCGGAGGCGGCACGGAATATATCCACTCGGCCGGATCGGCGGAAGACGCCAAAAGCTGGCTCCACATGCGCATTCTGGCCTGACGGTTGCCCCCCACGTGATAGCCGTGATCCTGGGCTGCGGCCAGAACCATGTGGGGCTGCGGCAGACCGGCCATACGCAGCAGGCCAGCCCAAAAATCCGGCGCATAGTCTGCAAGAAAAATGGGCACGCTGCCTTCAGGGCAGTTGGCGAAAAATTCAACCCCCATGGCGCGCACCACGTCTTCACTGTCGTGAATTCCACGCGAAGCGGCGGGAGTTGACCCGACCTTAAAACCTGCGGCCAGGTGCTCCTTGATGGCCTGACTGAAACCACCACCCATATTCCCGCCATAAAGCCAGATGTCGCGGCGCAGCAACGTCAGTTCACGTATGCGCTGCGCCACCATGCGGGCGGGGGTGGGAAGCACGAAACGCGGCCAGTTTTCGCATTCAAGCCCTGGACGGGCCAAAAGGACATCCTGCGTACCGCTGCCGATATCAAGACACAAGACAGGCCCTGTACGCTTCAAAAACTTGTGTACAAATTCGTCCATTGGTTGTCTCCAGTAAGTGCCAGAAGTTACCCGCAACACCCAGCAAGCGCAAGTCCCGGGAATTTTATTTAAAAAAACACTTGCCAAGAGCAGGCCAATACGATAGTTCATTGCTTCGCGCCGAGGTGGTGGAACTGGTAGACACGCTATCTTGAGGGGGTAGTGAGAATTCTCGTGCGGGTTCGAGTCCCGCCCTCGGCACCACAAAAACATTAAGGATTACAGCTAGCTAGTTGTAATCCTTTTTTGCTTTCCCATAGCTTGAAATGCGCCTTTCCGGCCTTTTGACTCCCCGAATACACCCCCTCCCCCAAAGGGTCACAAACAGGGTCACAAGCGAGTCGATTTATGGTGCAGATTGCTTCCCCTAATGCTACCTGCCCAGGGAAATTGACCCTGCCCCCTAAAAGTATGCCATTGAAAAGTTAGTGTTCCTGACATAGGAGCACAAGAATGAAGCGTAGCCGATTCTCCGAGGAACAAATTATTGCGATCTTGCGGCAAGCCGAGGCTGGTGTGCGCGTTGTCGATCTGTGCCGCCAGCATGGCATTTCGGATGCGACCTTTTACAAATGGCGCAGCAAGTTCGGTGGGATGAACATTTCTGATGCAAGCGGCTGCGCCAGTCGGCGGATGAGAACGCCCGGCTGAAAAGACTCGTAGGCGAGCAGGCTCTTGATGTTGTCGTCCTGAAGGATGCGCTCTCAATAAACTTTTGAAGCCCGCAGCCAACAGGGAAGCCGTGCATTACATTCGTATTGGGCATGGCTACTCTGAGCGGCGGGCTTGCCAAGCGATTCAGTTTAATCGCTGTTCAGCCAGGCGGCCACCTTCTGAAGACCGAGATCTGCTTTTGCGGGCTCGGATGCTGGAACTGGCAGAAGATCGGCGGCGTTTCGGTTCTCCGCGTCTGCATGAACCATTGCGTGTGAAGGGTTGGTACAGAACCACAAGCGGACAGAAAAGGTTTATAAGGAAAAAAACCTTTCATTACGTACCCGCAAACGCGTGAAGCGTCCAAGCCATACCCATACTGTCCAGGCTGGCCCTGCTGGCCCAAATGAGCAATGGGCGATGGATTTTGTGAGCGATGCCCTTATGGGGAGACGGCGCATCCGGATCTTAACGATTGTCGATCTGTGGGATCGTTCAAGCCCGGCGCTCGAAGTAAATATGTCGTTGCCTGGATTTCGAGTTGTGCGCGTCCTTGAAAAACTACGCCTTCAAGGAAGATTGCCTCAGCGCATCAAGGTTGATAACGGTCCAGAATTCAGCGGAACGGCCTTGGATGCGTGGGCTTTTGAGCATAGTGTGCAGATAGTGTTTACTCGTCCGGGAAAGCCCACGGATAATGGGCACATTGAAAGCTTTAATGGGTAATTCCGGGATGAGTGTTTACATCAGAACGTGTTTCTGTCCCTGCATGATGCCCGAAAAACGGTTGAGACCTGGCGGAAGGATTACAACCAGCGGGACCGCACAGCGCATTGGGCTGGCTAACGCCGGAAGAGTTCCGTGAAAAAAATACAACCTGCAACCCATTGGGAATCGCCAACTTACAAATGGTATACACAGTGGGGTAAGGTCACAAATAACCTATTGGAACAGTACAACCAGGCCGGTTTGACGCCGGTGGCTTACCAATCGTTTTTATTTCAACATCAACCGGGGTTGGAAGAAAACTACTTTAACAGTGCAGTTTTGTTAATAATTAGTCTGCGGGTGATTGATACCAGGGATTTGTTGACTAACACTTGTCTTATTTATATTCTACTCAAATGCATAGAGATAGTAGCAAGACCAATCAAATCACTACCATCACGGATAGCGGATTTACCTGAATGCCTTTTCTGGGACTCAGGGAGACCTCTATGCGCTAAACTCGTTTGAAATATCGTCTGCATTATTGAGCAGACAACCTCAGACATAGCACTGTATTCCTGGTGTTCCATAAAGCGGAAAAGCGTAAGCTTTTCCGCTTTATTATTAACATGTACTCTTGTTTCTTGCCCACTATGCTGTCAGCCGACAAGCATCTGGTGATTTAGCTTGAAATAGTCGCTTGACAGCAAGCAACACTTGTCTGTTTTATTTTATGTCGATGATTTATAGGAAAATCCTTGCAGAAAAAATGAATCATTTCACCTGTTAATTTATTCAGCATGGCGTTCGTAAAATAACAATAAAGTGTTTTAGAGAATATTTTTGGAATATAAAACAGTAAAAATTTACTTTTTTCTGTTCAAACGTCGAAGACTATGGGCTCTGTACAAAGTATGCAGTGTGTAATTTTTTCTGTGATTGTAAATAATCATTTATAAACGTAACACTAGATATATTTACAAACAAATATAGAAATTTTCTCCAAAATTAACAATGCGTTGCTAGCATACCTACAGCGCAACAAACAAGGAGTCAGTATGAAAATGCGTAGCTTTTTTTTATCAACAATTTTTATTGCCCTGGTAATGTTTTCTGGTTGCAGCAAGGATAAGGAACCAGAATTTAACTATATTTCTGCAAACAACGTAGCAGATATTATCAATAAAGGAGACACTGGATACGTCTTCCTCGATATACAGGTACAGAGTGATTTCGATAAACACCATCTCAAGTCAGCTGTTTCAACATGCGCATATCCAGTCAAAACAGACGAAGAAAAGGCTCTTTTGAAAAAGCATCTTGCAGCAATTAAACCAGAGCAAAAAATCATCATAGTGTGCCCGCGAGGCAAAGGTGGAGCAGAAAATTCTGTAAAATATCTTAGAGAACAGGGTATCGACAACTCCCGCCTGCTGATTCTGGAGAATGGGCAGCAAGGTTGGCCGGGGAACCTGAACGACCTTATTGAAGGCAAATAATGCGTAAACTTATCGTTGTACTAGTCTGCCTGGGCATACTGGCTCTGCCGCCAGTATGGCGACTAGTCAAAGACGTTGCACTGCTGCTATCTTCCATGGATGTAGAAAGCGTTAAAGAATACATCCTTTCGTTTGGTTATTGGGCACCTGCAGTGTCCTTTCTCCTTATGCTATTCCAGGCGGTCCTCGCTCCACTGCCCGCTTTCCTTATCACCTTTGCCAATGCGGCATTATTCGGCTGGGTTTTCGGTGCGATTCTTTCATGGTCCAGCGCAATGGCAGGAGCTCTTTTGTGCTTTTGGATTGCCAAGTATCTGGGTAGAGATGCCGTTATGCGGCTCACGTCACGAACGGGCCTGGAGCAAATAGATGCGTTTTTTGCAAGGCACGGCAAATACGCCATTCTTATCGCTCGACTCCTGCCCTTTGTCTCTTTCGACATAGTCAGCTATGCCGCAGGGCTCACCTCTATGCGGCTCGTTCCTTTTCTTGTAGCAACCGGGATAGGACAACTTCCAGCGACTGTCATATATTCATATGTTGGCAGTATGCTCACAGGAAAAGCCCAATTGGTTGTTACTGGTCTTTTGTGCCTGTTCGCTCTCAGTGTACTCGCGTATGCTTTAAAACAATATTACAAGCGCAAAATCGCAGTAAAAAATGACCAGTAACACCCCAGAAGTTCCACAGGCAGTCTGCCTGGACTGCCACCGCTGTGAACGGGGGTGCCCAATGCTTATGGCAGAAGGGCGCTCCCCTCACAGTCTCCTGCAAGAACAAAGCACTCTTGATCCGCAGGCGGCGGTCGCCTGCACAGAGTGCGGGTATTGTGAAGCTGTCTGCCCGGCAGGTTTAAGTTTGCAAAAAGCTGTCCAGCAGCACGCCGGGAAAAAAACCACATCTCAACTGGCCAAGTTACGCATTTTCACCCATCAATGGCTGTCATTTTCATCACTGTTGCGGCTACAAAAAACTGGCAACGGCTCCTACAGTCATTACGCCTTCATGCCGGGGTGCAGTCTGGCCGGAGGATCTCCGCAAACTGTACAGGAAGTCTACAGGCAACTTGCAGAATTTTTCCCCGGCATCGGCCTTGTGATGGATTGCTGCGCCAGGCCATCGGCCTATCTTTTGAGCGAAAAGACAACGACTACTTTTTTGAGCAAACTGGAACAAGGGTTGAAAAACAGCAAGATACAAAAACTCATTGTGGCCTGCCCCAATTGCTTTTCGTTTTTGAGCAACAAATTTCCACAATTGGAAATTATTTCATTATATCCAATACTCGCATCAATGCCGTTGCCTGTATGCTCTTACAGCGAAAAGCTAGCGTTGCACGACCCCTGCCAGACAAGGAACGAGCCGGGCGTGCATTCTTCAGTGCGGCAGATACTTGCCGCATGCCATATTTCGTATGAAGAATTTGCTGACAACAGGCAAAATACACAATGCTGCGGGCATGGTAACATGCTGGCGGTTACGATGCCCAAACTTGCCCAGAAACAACGGCTGCACAGGGCTGGACAAACCAGCTGTCATAAAATTGTTACCTATTGTCGTAGCTGTAGCGAGGCTTTCGATTTGGCGGGGAAAAAGGGGATACACCTCCTGGATCTCATTTTCGATCCGCAATCTATAACTGAACCGCACGACTTTCAGAATCATAGCCAGAGCACACAGGAGGCGAATAAAACGTGGATGAACAAGAAGCAACCTTCTGCGAAACGCTTTAAATGGTACGCCAATTCCTGGATTAATCGTATATTGTTAAAATTGAGAAATTGCGCAAAGTAACAAAAACTCTTTGCCATACGGGGAGAAATGCTTATTTCTTGCTGTTTGCACGACTCAAACGAGAGCCACTGTGAAAAAAATCTTGCTGCTGCTTCTTTTACTTATCGCCACCGGGTACGCTTTTTGGCACCGGGACAGTATTCATCCACAACAGATTCAAACCATGATCCAGGCCACAGGGCCCTGGGCTCCATTATCTTTTTTGGCATTATTTTCACTGGCCCCTTTTGCGCCTTTTTTAAGCGGGGTGCTTGCTGTTGGCGGAGGCATGGCCTTTGGGTTGTGGTACGGCAGTTTGCTTGTGTTGCTTGGGGCAAGTTTGAGTGCAACAGTAGGATATTATCTGGGGCGCTTTCTGGGACATGGATTGGCGGAAAAAAAACGTTTCCTTTCTACTTGGTCTACGTTGCAGCAGACACTGTCACGCCATGATTTTTATTGTATTTTACTTTTGCGACTGTTACCACTGGTCCCTTTTGACGTAATAAGCTACGGTGCAGGGTTTTCACGTATCCCATACAAAAAATATATTGTGGCCACTATATTCGGGATGTCACCTGGAATAATTATTTTCACAAATATTGGCTCCAGTGCCCTGCACCCTGCTTCATGGGAATTTTTTTTCGCTCTGGCTATGCTGGTGCTGTTGTGCGTAGGAGCCTTTATGCTGAAAAAAAAGGTCGAGCGACGTCTTGGCGCAGGCACCTTCACAGATAAATAAGGAGGCAATGCCCTTAAACGGCGTTGCCTGGGAAGCCCTTGGGAGTGGAATTCTCCATAACCAGCTCTTGCGCCAAAGTTAATAAGGCAGGCGGCAAAAGTCCTTGTGTTGCGCAACGATGGATATCTTCCATCGTGTCCATATCATCTAGCCGAGGTAGCAACGCCACAGTATTGTGTTGCAAGCGAAGCATTGTTTCAAAAAAAACCGTGTCGGAGCTCCATTTGATATCCTGAAAACAGTCGATAAAACTTTCTTTTCGAAATCCAATGAGATAGTAGCCACCATCGGTACACGGACCAATTACGGCGTCAGATGTATCAAGAGCTTCAAAAGCCTTTTGCAGTAATGTCTGGGTAATACCTGGGATATCACTCCCAATAATCACAGCCCTGTCGTGGTTGATAAATGCCCTCTGCAGAGCATCATGCATACGGCGTCCCAAATCGGCGCCTTCTTGTACGTACACGGGAAGCTTTCCATATTTTGTAAAAAAGCTCCCCTCAGCAGGGGGAGCGAGAAAAAGTAAAACCTGAAAAGAGGATTGCCGTAGCCAGTCAAAAAGATGGTCGAGACAAGCCGTGTAAAAGCTCATGGCAAATTCCAGTGTGCTCTCGGCGGCAACACGAGTTTTGACACGACCAAGCTGTGGATCTTTGGCAAAGACTATCACGGCAGAGGTAGTATTCATGATTTCTGTAATCCTTCCCGTCTATAAGGAACAAAAACGTATAGTATCCGCCCTTGAGGATCTTCGCACCTTGGATTCCCAGCATCTGTTGCAGGAAATTTTAGTTGTACGGGCCGTGGGGGATATCTATCCCCTACCCACTCTTACGAGCCCAGAGCGTGGCAGAGCAGCGCAGATGAACTACGGGGCGTCACTAGCAACAGGAGACATTTTGGCCTTTGTGCATTGTGATACGCGTCTTCCGGCTTCTGCTTTAGAGGTTATCGCGGAAAATCAATGCGGAGCTTTTTCACTCCGATTTGACAGCCCTGCACTTGCGTACCGGGCTCTTGCCGCCATAACAACGTGGCGCTCAAAACTGCTGCACCTTCCCTACGGAGATCAGGTGCTTTTCTTGCCACGGGTTCTTTTTGAAAATATTGGGGGGTTTGCCAATGTGCCAATTCTTGAAGATGTATTATTGGCAGAACGGATACGGCCTGAGGTAGTACGGGAATGTGTAGTAACAAGCACACGCAAATACCAGAAATATGGCTTCTGGAGAACACTTTTGCTGCATAGAGCCATTATGCTTGGGTACATGGCTGGAGTAGGGATACCGCACCTCGCCCGACTGCAACGCAGGTTTTTGGCCCAATCCCTTAACCAACATTCAGATTGTTTTTAAAAAAATTGCCTCGGCGATCAAATGGCATAATGCCGTTTTGGAACGAGGCTTAGGAAACCATACAACTGCCGTTGTTTCAAAGTAAAAGTGATCTAATAAGTCTGATTCTATTTCACATACACCCCAATAGCAACAGGATGTACATATGAATGAAACATGCATTGGTATCATAGGAGGGTCTGGGCTGGAAAACCCGGACCTGTTTCAGATAGAACATGAATGGCAGCCACAAACAGCCTATGGCATGCCTTCAAGCTCCCTGCGCAGAGGAAAACTTCAGGGAAAAAATGTGGTCTTTCTCTCCCGGCATGGCAAAGACCACTCCATTTTGCCCAGTGCAGTCAATTACCGAGCCAACATTGCCGCCTTGCACGAAGCCGGATGCACTCATATCCTGGCCAGTGCTGCATGCGGCTCACTTAACCGCGCCTATGCTCCAGGTGATCTTGTTCTTATCAACCAATTCATTGACTGGACACGGCACCGCATCAGCACTTTTTACGGAATGCAGCAAGACAGCAATGCGCGTTTTTTTCACACTGCCATGCCCGACCCTTTTGATGCGACCCTGCAACAAATTCTTCGCGCAACAGCGGTTGAGCAAAACATTCGCCTGCATGACGGAGCGACTCTTATCACTATTGAGGGGCCACGGTTTTCCACTCGGGCAGAATCCCGCATGTTTCAGTCCTGGGGAGCCGATTTGGTCAATATGACTATTGCTACAGAAGCCGCACTGGCTGCCGAAAAGCACCTTCCCTATGCAGTCGTAGGCATAGTTACGGATTACGACAGCTGGAATGAAGAAGCCCCCCCCTTGCAAGTCGAGACTCTTTTAGCGACTTTTGTTGCAAACGCTGCCAAATTGACAGCCCTTTTTCTTGCTGCGATTTGTCACTTTTCTGCCAGGTCCGAAAGTTGCCCCTAGACAACCTTATGTGGCTTGTGATAAATTTTTAGTATTACCTTATTATAAACATGTCTTTTATTGAAAAGACACCGCTAATCAAAGAGTTTTTCCAATGGTTCGCGTTGTGGATATAGCATATCAACGAGTTGGTGCAGGGTCATGAAAGCCCTGCATCTTCCAGGTTGGAAGACTTACAGTTCACTGCACACCCCGCCTGCCTTAGCGGTTCAAGCTTATTGCAATGAAAAATCCTGCACTGACAGACCTTGCCAGTGCCTCTTTTTTTCACAGTTCATCACAATACTTCCTATCCTTCCCATCTGTCAGGTGCTGAAGGCGGCTTTTTTGCGCCTTTTTATTGCTGCTCGCCTTGTCTCGTTTTCCTCTACCTTTCACATGGATTAATCTCGGAGAGATTATGTCAGTATCGCACAAAGAATCACGACGGAAATTTCTTAAAGGTGTTGCCTGCGCCACTGCCGCAAGTAGCTTAACTATAGACTGCGCCTCTGCTCAGACAACCCAGCAAAAATGGACGTTAGTCATTGACCTGAATCGATGCATGGGGTGCCAGTCATGCACTATTGCCTGTAAAGCCGAACAAAACCCTATGCCAGGAACTTTTTTTTCACAGATGCGTATTGAAGAAACCTCCCCAACAGGGAGGTTGGAATTTTTGCCACAGATGTGCATGCACTGTGACGCCCCAGCGTGCCAATCCGCCTGCCCTACGAACGCCATAATAAAGCAGCCAGACGGCATTGTGCTTACCGACTGGAATGTCTGCATTGGGGATGGGGCATGCATAAATGCATGCCCGTATATGGCTCGCAGCCTTGACACCACACAGGGCAACAAGGCTGCCAGTTGTGACCTGTGCGCAGAACGCTTGGCCCGTGGCAGGATACCTGCTTGTGTTGAAAGCTGCGCATCAGGGGCCAGGATTTTCGGTGACGCGGCATCCCCATCGCAAGAGTTGGCAAACTATTTGCCTATAATCAAGACACTCCGTTCTCAGGAGCAAAAACTGCCTAAAGGACGTGTCGTTATTGTTCCTCTTTGTGACAGGAGAGCGTCATGAAAAATTTTTTCTTTCAAAAAAAAACCAAGCTTGACAGACGAAACCTCTTAAAGAGGGGTGCGTTTATATTGGCAGGATTAACGCTGGCACCCGTTACACGCACAGCATTTGCCAAAAAAAATAGTCCAGTGAAACGCAATGCCAAGGATCGATATACCCCCGGGCAGGCAGGGTATAAAGTCGTACATACAACCTGCCTCGGCTGCAACGCTCGTTGCGGCATGCGCGCTGTAGTACATGATAACCACCTGATAGAAGTCTCTGGCAACCCTTTTCATCCATACAACCATGCGTTTAATCCGGTACCATTCACAACTCCGGTATCCGACACAACGACCTTAAGTTCCCCTGTCTGTTGGCGCGCGTGCAAAAGTGACCCACCTGCGAGCATAATGAGCACGCAAAAGTGGCCCACCCTGGACAACGGTTTTCCGAAGAGGAAAAGTTCCCTTCGGAGGACGCCAGGAGATGTTGGGAATGGAGACAATCAGGAAGATTCGGTTGGCATTGAGCAAGGGCATGAGTATTCGGGAAGCATCCAGGAAGTTTAACAAATCACGTAAAACGATTCGCAAGATTATCCGGACGGAAGCAACGAGTTTTTCGTACCATCGGAAGAAAGAGCATTACCCCGCGCTTGAAGGGTATCGAGAGGCGCTTGAGGCGTTGTTGGAAGCGGAAACGGCTGTAGCGGCATCCAAGCGGCGAACAATTCTTTCGTTGTACGAGGAGTTGCAAGGCAAAGGGTATGCGGGAAGCTACAGTTCGGTGCGCCGCTATGCGCGTAAATGGCAGGGCAATCAAGCGCCTTTGTCTACAGTGTATATTCCGTTGAGTTTTGGTAAGGGTGAAGCCTTTCAATTCGACTGGAGCAGCGAAGAAGTTGCGATTGATGGAGTGGTTCTTCGTGCTGGCGTCGCCCATTTTCGCCTTTGCTACAGCCGGATGAGTTTCATCGTTGCCTATCCTTTGCAAAAGATGGAGATGGTTCTGGATGCGCATGTACGAGCGCATGATTTTTTTGGCGGTCTGTGTGGTCGGGGCATCTACGACAACCTCAAGACGGTTGTGACGAAAATCTTCAGAGGCAAAGAGCGCGAATTCAATGCGCGATTTCTGGAGTGCAGCTCTCATTATCTTTTTGATGTTGAAGCCTGCACGCCGGCAGCAGGATGGGAAAAAGGCCAGGTCGAGCGTCAGGTGCAGACGCTACGAAAGGGTTTTTTTCTTCCACGTCTGAGTTTTGAGTCTTTTGCCGCATTAAATGTGTATCTGCATGATCGTCTGATAGCGTACGCCAAAACGAAAATGCACCCTGAGAAGCGTGATTGCAGCATTTATGCTGTATTTGAAGAAGAGCGCGAATTTTTGAGGAAGACGGCTCTTCCTTTTGATGCATGCCTGGCGCAGGAAGTCCGTGTCAGCCCGCAATGCCTGGTCAGCTATGAGCGCAACCGCTACAGCGCCCCATGCGCCTATGCCAACAGGAGTGTGCAGTTGCGCGTCTATGCCGGGCATATACGTTTTTATGCGGACAGTCATTGCATTGCCGAACATACGCGTGTTTTCGGGCGGGACAAGACCATTTGCGATCCTCTGCATTATCTGCCTGTGCTGGAACGCAAACCCGGAGCCCTGCGCAATGGTCTGCCTTTCCGTGAATGGCGCCTTGCCCCGGGTCTGCAAACGCTTCGTGACACCCTTGAAAAGACGAAGGGCGGCGACAGGCAGCTTGCGGGTATCCTGGCGGCGATTCCGCAATACGGCGAGGACGCCGTCAATGTGGCTTGTGAACTGGCCCTGGAAGCGGGTCTGACCAGCAAGGACGCTGTCTTGAATATCCTGTGCCGGACAACGGAAGATATCCCTGCCCGTGATATGGCGCCCCCCGAGCATTTACGCCTGCGCCTTGCGCCACAGGCCAACTGCACGGGCTATGAGCGCCTCCTGGGGGGATACCATGCGTGAAATGATCTTCTCCCATCTGCGCGACCTTAAGCTGCCCGGGATGCTTGCCGTGTATGACGAAGTGCTGGAGGAAGGCCGCCGCACCCGCTGCACAACGGACAAAACCTTGCTTCGCCTCCTTACCGCCGAAGTTACGGAACGCCAAACCCGCACCCGCAATTACCGCCTCGGCCAGGCCCGGTTTCCTTCTGTCAAGGAACTGGATTCTTTCGACTTTGCCGATACCCCTCTTAACGAAGCGCAAATCCGTCATCTGCATGAAGGTGATTTTCTTGCGGATCACGGCAATGTCCTGCTCGTGGGCGGCTCGGGAACCGGCAAAACGCATCTGGCGCTCTCGCTGGGCATGGCCCTGATCCGTCTGGAAAAACGAGTCCGTTTTTACAATGTCGTGGATCTTGCCAACGCGCTTGAGCAAGAAAAGCAATCCGGAAAGACCGGCCGACTCGTCCGGCATCTGCTGCGTCACGACTGCCTCATCCTGGATGAATTAGGCTATCTTCCTTTCTCACGCAACGGCGGACAACTGCTGTTTCACGCAATATCCAAACTGTACGAACAGGTTTCGCTCATCATCACAACAAACTTGAGCTTTGGGGAATGGCCGCAGGTCTTTGGTGACGCTAAAATGACCACGGCTCTGCTGGATCGCGTGACACATCATTGTGAAATTATTGAAACAGGAAACGAAAGCCGCCGCTTACACAGCCGTCTTTCACAAAAGGCCGGGCACGAATAGTGGACGCGCGAGGGGGGGAAGAGAGGCTCCGCTACGCTACGCCTCTCTTCCCCCCCTCGTTAAAACCCCACTTTGTGTCCTTGCACATAACCCCCAGAGGTGGGTCACTTTTGCGTGCACATGGTGGGTCCCTTTGCAATGCGCATTGACACGCTTGAAAGCACTCGCCTTATGCTGAACTTTTTGACCAACCTTTTCGGTTGATCTTTTCACTTCACCTGTTCCTTGAGGACAGCCCCCTGCACGCACTCAGGGGCGTACGCATGATGCGCTCAAAGGCGAATAGATACCGCGACACCATGAGACAAAAACAGCATGATGTCCAAACGGCATGAGACAATCCTTCCTCCAAATAAACCCCTGCCCGCTTTTGGTCTGCACCCCGTCAAGTAGACAGTTAAAAAGGCCCCAGGGACGATAATTAAGCGGCCAGCTTTTCCAGGTACTCCACCGGGGAAAGCTGGCCGAGTCTTTTTTGAAATCGTTCGGTGTTGTAGAAACGTATGTACTCTTCAATCAGAGCGCTCGTTTCTTCTTTGCCTTGCACTGAATTTTTGAGAAAAACTTCTGTCTTCAAATGTGAAAAGAACGATTCAACGCATGCATTGCCCAAGCAATTGCCTTTGCGCGGATGACTTCCCTGAATTTGTAATTTTTCAAGCTGGTTACAATACAATTTGTGAGTGTATTGAAACCCTTGATCTGAATGCACTACCGCTCCTGGCATTGCCGGAAGTTTGTCGAATATGTCGAGCACAAGAGCAAGGTCATTTCGGGATGAGAGGGCGTGAGCGACGATTTCGTTGGTACACAAGTCTTGCACCACAGACAGATAAATGAAGCCACTAGTTGTGGGTAACTAGGTTATATCTGTCACAAGTTTCTTGTTGGGGAGTTAAACTTTGAAGTAACACCCAAGCAGATTAGGAAACACTGTGCTGCCAGATTTACCAAAGTAACGACGCTTTTTACGAATAACAGACTGGATGCCGAGCTTGCGCATAAGCCGATAAACACGTTTGTGGTTCACGGCAAAACCTTCACGGCGTAGCCACCGTTATGCGGCGATAACCATAAAATGGCCACATGGAGTGGAGAGCTTTAATATGGGTTGTAATGTCGGCCTCACTATTCATCTTGGAACTTGCCATTTTCCATTTGTAATAGCCGGATCTGGATAATCCAGAAAAGTGTAATAATGTTTCCAAAGATGAATGAGCACGCAGCGCATCGACTATTTTGAAAAAACTCTTTTGGGTGCGCTCCCCATTCGTGCCCGGATCGGGAGCGATACAACTTTTTTAAATAGTCTCGCTCTGCTTTTACATAAGCAAGTTCTTCTTCAACAGATGAAAAATTCGTTTTTAATCGTCCACGATGCTCCGCATGGCTACTTTTACCGCGGCCATCTTCCAACGATTCACCCGAGTTAATCTTGGCAACCCATTCGCGAAGAGTCTTTTTATCCTTGATTCCCAATTCATCACAAAGTTGTCGATAGCTACGTCCACCCTTAAGAAAAAGCTGTACGGCTTCTTCCTTGAACGAAGGTGAATATGTAGTCTTCCTACCGTCGGCCATAAAAGACCCCCATCATGTTTTCAAAGTTTAAGCCTAGTGGGGCTTTTTTACTTTGTCTACCTGATGGGTGTCATAGCAATAGCGGGTGGTGCTGATTTCAGTCTATCTCCTCCTAAACGCCCGCCGCGCTGGGCCGGAACATACGTACTTTCCGTTCGTGGCATAAACTGATATCTGCTGCCTGGTGTAAAAGCCATTTCCCGTTGAAATTGTTCTGGCGGCTCCACGAGCAAACGTTTGCCGTGACGACGCAAGCGCAGGATATCTGCGCAGATAAACGGCAACGCGGGTGTGCCGTATCCTTGGGAAGCTTCCCAAAGGTACTTTGTTCTGATGCATGTGGGGCAGTGATGCCTTCCCCCGGTATGGCGACAACGACCCAACTGTTACAGGTGGAAATATGGGTTTCATTTCATTGGATGACGCACGCGACCTCGGCCAGCGCGCCCTCATGAAGCACAAGGTCAGTTCTGAAAACGCTGCCGTGACCATTGACGCCCTGCTCCGTGCGGAGATGCAGGGGATTCCCTCACACGGCTTTTCGCGGATTCCCTATTATGCGGCCCAGGCAGCCGCGGGCAAGATAGACGGTCTTGCAAAGCCGCAGATATCGCGTCCAAGACCAGGTGCAGTTCTTACGGACGCCAAGTGCGGCTTTGCCTTTCGGGCCATTGCCGACAGCCTGCCCGTGGCGGCCCAGGCGGCAAGAGAAAACGGCGTGGCCCTGCTGGCAATAAAGAATTCACACCACGCAGGCGTGTTGGGCCTTCCTGTCGCGGACTTTGCGGAGCAGGGGCTTCTGGCCATGGCATTTGCCAACAGCCCCGCCGCGCTCGCGCCTTATGGGGGCAGCAAAGCCGTTTTTGGCACCAATCCCATGGCCATGGGATGTCCCAGAAAAAACGCGCCGCCTCTGGTCATTGATATATCCATGGGTGTCATGGCGCGCGGCAAGGTTTTGCAGGCGGCCGAGAAGGGAGAACTCCTCCCTGAAGGCGTAGCTGTTGATGCGGAGGGCAAGCCCACACGCGATGCGGCCAAGGCTTTTGCTGGCTCGCTGCTGCCTTTTGGCGGCCCCAAGGGCTATGCGCTGGCGCTGATGGTGGAAATCATGGCTGCTGTGTTGCCGGGCGCGGCTCTGGCGGTGGAGGCAAGCTCGCTGTTTGCGCCGGAAGGGCCTTCGCCGCGCATTGGGCAAAGCTTTTTGGTCATGGACCCGGTGGCCACAGCGGGAGACGGCTTTACTGACCGCATTGACGCTCTGCTGCGTGTCATCACAGAACAGGAAGGCGTGCGCCTGCCCGGCGACAGGCGGCTGTCGCTGGAGGCAGTTGCGCGGGCAAAAGAAACGGTTGCTTTGCCAGACCCGCTGCTTGAACAGCTTTACGGCCTCTGCAAAGAATAGCCGAATGCCCAAGCAAAACCGTTCTGGCCACTGCTGCGCGCGCAGCAGTGGCCAGAACATTGTAACGTTTAAAACGGATAGGCAGGCTGATACTACTGCAACGTGCCGTGGATTCAGCCGCAAATCGCATTTTTGACTGACGGAGCATCTTTAAAATTCTTCGTATTTCAAAGATGCTCCGGTTCAGAGCAAATAAACTTTGCGACAGATAAACTTTGTGATGGCATGATGCCTGAAAAAAGCTGACTCGGCCTCCTTCGTTCCGAAAACCTTTTGTACTACAGCAAAATACAATAAGAGTTTTGGGGGGTGGGGGCGTGGGGGAGGAGACCCTTTTGCAAAAGGGTCCCTCCCCCACCAAGCATTTCGGTGGTTCGGGCTATACCGTAAAAATTTCCGGTTCTTTCCTGTCCCTGCATTTTTCTTCCAGCATGGCAATAATCTTCAACACGGGCTCCTGGTCGAAAAACTTGGCCTGCTCCGGGCATGCCTTCACACAGGCGCAGCAGCGTATACAGCCTTGATTCACAAGGGCTGGATCGTCCTCACTGATGACCTGCACAGGGCACTGGCTTGCGCAGAGCATGCATTGGGTACATGCCTCTGAAGTTTTCGGGCGAATATCCACCGCAGGGGGCAGTTCCTTGTAAGGATGGTTGCCCGGAACAGCCACCGGCCCGGCATGGCCCGAAAGTATGGCCTGGGCCGTATGGCGGGCGAATTCCCCGGCGAGTTCCATATCCCGGTCGTCGGGTCTGCCCGTGCCAATGGCCGACGCCAGGCTGTGTTCCGCGATAAAGGCCGCAGCCGCCACCACGTCGCAGTTGCGCTTCTGCAACGCATCCACAGCTTCCAGCAAGGCGTCGTCGTAGTGGCGGTTGCCGTAAACGGCCATAACCGCAGCCCGCGCTCCCTTGCCATCAAGTACAGACAGAAAGCCGTCAAGCAGTCGGGGCACACGCCCGGCGTACACAGGAAAAGCCAGAAGCAGCACATCGTCCGGCCCACAGCACAATTTTTTGGCACGCCCTGGAGGGTATGTCAGGTCATGCTCGCAAAGTTCTTTGCCAAGCGCTTGCGCCAGGGGCCATGCCACGGCCAAAGCAAGTTTTTTGCTGCCGTGCGTGGGACTGAAAAAAACAGCGTGCAGTATACCGCTCATGTATGCCTCTCTTGGGTTGCATGACAGCGAATATGGGGCAATTCATGTTCAGATTGCTCTGGCGACGGCCTGGGCAGGCGCCCAACTTGAAGATCAGGCGCAGCGCTTTGCGTCGGTAAACTCCGGAGCGGGCGTCTTCAGCCTTTGGAATATGTATTCCCAAAGGCAAGCGGAGATATGTTCACAGGGGCAGTCCGCTCTGGACTGACCATGGTAAAAGGGCCGGAATATACGTATCCGGCCCTTTTAAAGTGTTGCGAAAAGCTCGGGACGTTACTGTTACCAGCTTTTACCCTTGCTCTGCTCATGACCCACAATACCGCCGGCCAGAGCGCCTACGCCAGCGCCGGCAAGGGCTCCCCAACCAGCCGCGCCGCCGGAAATGGCGGCAATACCGGCACCGCCAAGAGCGCCAAGAGCCGCGCCGCTGGCAACACCCTGCTGGGTCTTGTTCATATTGGTGCAACCAACGCCACTGGCAAGCAAGGCGGCCAGCAGACCTATAATTAAAACTTTTTTCATGGCAATTCTCCTGAAAAGTCCAGTCGTGGCTTGAAAGGCATTGGCCCTATTTCGCGGCAAGACGCGGGGCGATCAGTTCATACCAGATAACACCCATAACCGGACGGTCAAGCTTGTCAGGGTTGGTAGCATACCAGCTGTCCACCAGTTTGCTGATGTCAGCGCGGTTGACGTTGTCAAATGCCTTCATCCAGCCCTTTTCAAAGGGTGACAGGGTGCTGGTAGGCTTTTTGCCCGTTTTGGCGGCTTTTTCCATTATCTTGCCGTTAACAAAGTATTCCACGGTAATGGCCGATTCCACCCCAAGCAGAAAAGCAGCCTTATCGGTTTCAGTCGTTTTTTGCCATACGACGCCTGTAAGCTGTTCAACGGGATTATTATGTGGCACAGCGCTGGCGGCTGTTTCGGCCGCACGCACGGGAGCGCAGGCCAAAACCAGAGCCAGAACCAGCCCAAGGCTCAAAACTGACTTTTTCACTTGAAGCTCCTTGCAGGTTACAGAACAGGCGGGATTAACCGCCGGAAAAAGCACTCATACCAACAGACCAAAAGCGCCAATCGCTATCAGTGCTAGTTCCAGTCTAGTCACAAGAAGACTCTCATATCAAGTCTTTTCCGTCTTATCAGGCTCCGACGGACTCGCCGATGACCTGTCTGAACCGGTTGAACAGGTATTCGCCGTCGTGCGGCCCGGCGGCGGCTTCAGGGTGATACTGCAGGCTCATGACAGGCAGCGTTTTGTGGCGCAAGCCCTCGAGCGTATTGTCGTTAAGATTGATGTGGGTCGCCTCCACATCCTCCACTCCGTCAAGAACCACGTGGAACCCGTGGTTTTGCGAAGAGATTTCGATACGGCCCGTGGTCAGATCCTTGACCGGGTGGTTGCAGCCGTGGTGACCGAACTTGAGTTTGTCGGTGCTGCCGCCGAGCGCATGTCCGATAAGCTGGTGACCAAGGCAAATGCCCGTAACCGGGAACATGCCGATAAGCTCCCGCACCAGGGCTATCTCGTTGGTCAGCGTGGCCGGGTCGCCGGGGCCGTTGGACAGAAACGCCCCCTTGGCGCCGCTGGCCTTGGCCTGAGCCGCGCTGAAACTGGGCGGCACCACCAGAGGTTCAAAACCCGCTTCACACAGACGGCGCAAGATATTCCACTTGATGCCGAAGTCATAAACCAGCAGGGGCAGCCCCGTTCCACGCCAGGCATAACTGCCGTCTTCGGCCAGGGGGGCCTCCTGTACAGCGTTGTCATACCAGGCATAGGGCTTCTGGGCCGCCACAAAGGGCACAAGGTTGCGCCCCTTCATGGGGGGCAGGGCCCTGGCGCGTTCCTGAAGCACGCGCGGGTCCATTTCCTTGGTGGAAATGATGCCGCGCATGGCCCCGTTGATGCGCAAATGCAGGGTCAGGGCACGGGTATCAAGCCCTTCCATGCCAGGCGTTTCATAGCGCTTCAGGAAGGCAGGCAGAGACATTATGGAGCGCCAGTTGGAGGGCTTTTTGCAGCACTCCTTGACCAGCAGGGCCGAGCAATGCACGCCTGCGGATTCCATATCTTCACGGTTGGTGCCGTAGTTGCCAATGAGGGGATAGGTCATGCAGACCATCTGCCCGTAATAGGAGGGATCTGTAAGAACCTCCTGATATCCGGTCATGCCGGTGGTGAAAATAACCTCGCCGCCGGTTTCAAATTCGCCGGTAAAGGACTTGCCTTCCAGCGTAAATCCATCTTCCAGCACCAGTAATGCTTTCATAGCTTACCCCTGCGCGTCCCGCGCATAGTATTCCTGCAAACTTTCCACATGGATTTCGTCCCGCCGCGAACCTATGGCTGTGGCAGTGGCACGGGCCGCGGCAATGGTGGTGCAATACGGCACCTTATAGTTCAGGGCCGCATGACGGATGGCCTTGGAATCCTTGGCCGTGTGCTTGCCCGAAGCTGTATTCACGACCAGGGCCACCTCGTGATTGATGAGCAGGTCCACAATGTTGGGACGTCCTTCATAGACCTTGCGCACTTCTTCGACCTTGAGCCCGTGGTCGCGCAGTACGGTCGCAGTGCCCTTGGTGGCCAGCAGGTCAAAGCCCATATCGGCAAACTTTTCGGCCACTTCTGGCAGGAAGGGCTTGTCGCGGTCATTGACGGAGAGAAAAAGCTTGCCCCCCTGCGGCAACACCTGGCCAGCGCCGAGCTGACTTTTAAGGAAGGCCTCGCCAAAGCTGGAACCCATGCCCATAACTTCGCCGGTGGAGTGCATTTCAGGGCCGAGTATCACGTCCACTCCGGGGAAGCGCTGGAAGGGCATGACCGCTTCCTTCACGCAGGTAAAGCCGCCCTTGCGCATGCTCCAGGGGTCCAGTTCGTCCAGGGTTTTGCCCAGCATGACCTGGGTGGCCAGGTACGGCAGGGGAACCCCTGTGGCCTTGGACACAAAGGGCGCGGTGCGCGAGGCGCGCGGGTTGACTTCAAGAATATAAAGATCGTCGCCCTTGATGGCGAACTGGATATTCATGAGGCCCACCACCTTGAGCTCACGGGCCAACGCCTCGGCCTGGGAAGCGATAAGGGCCACATGGTCGTAGGACAGTGAATAGGAGGGCAGCACGCAGGCCGAGTCGCCGGAGTGGATGCCAGCTTCCTCGATATGCTCCATGATGCCTGCCACATACACGTCCTTGCCGTCCGACAGGGCGTCCACGTCCACTTCCACCGCATGCTCGAGGAATTTGTCCACAAGGATGGGATGCTCCGGCTTTTCGGGCACCTGGGCGTGAAAGTACGCCGTCAGTTCCGCCACGTCATACACCACGGCCATGGCCCGGCCGCCAAGCACGTAGCTTGGCCGCACAACCACGGGATAGGTGATGCGCTCGGCCACTTCCAGAGCGTCTTCAAGGCTCATGGCCGTGCCGTTGGGCGGTTGCAGCAGGCCCAGCTTCTGGATGAGCGCCTGGAAGCGCTCACGGTCTTCGGCACGGTCAATGGCGTCGGGGCTGGTTCCGAGGATCGGCACCCCGGCGCGCATGAGGGGCACGGCCAGGTTCAGCGGCGTCTGCCCGCCAAACTGCACGATGACGCCCTCAGGCTTTTCTTTTTCCACAATGTTCATGACATCTTCGAAGGTCAGCGGTTCAAAGTAGAGACGGTCCGAAGTGTCGTAGTCCGTGGAAACCGTTTCGGGGTTGGAGTTGGCCATGATGGCCATGACCCCGGCATCGCGCAGGGCGAAGGAGGCGTGGCAGCAGCAGTAGTCAAACTCGATGCCCTGGCCGATACGGTTGGGGCCTCCACCGAGGATGAGCACCTTGCGGCGGTTTTCCAGCTTGAGCTCTTCGCCTTTTTCATAGGTCGAGTAAAAATAGGGGGTATAGGCTTCAAACTCGCCAGCGCAGGTATCCACAAGATAATATGTGGGCAGGATGTGCATTTCCTGACGCAGACGGCGAATGTCCGCTTCGGGGCGCTTCCACATTTCGGCAAGCTGCCTGTCGGAAAAACCGTATTCCTTGGCTTCGCGCAAAATTACCGCCAGGTCGGCGTTGCTGGCGGTCATGTCATTGGCCATGCCAAAGTTGCGGATGTGCTGCTCCATCTCCACAATGTCCTGCACCTGACGCACAAACCAGGGATCAATGGCGGACACGGCGAAGATTTCTTCTTCCGTAATGCCCGCGAGCAAAGCCTGACGCAGCGTAAAAATGCGACGTGAATTGGGCCGTTGCAGAGATTCAAGGATATCCTCACGGGCGGGCAGCTCGGCGTTGAAGTTGAAACCAAGGCCCGTGGCCCCGATTTCCATTGACCGCAATCCTTTTTGCAGGGCTTCCTTGAAGGTACGCCCGATGCTCATGGCCTCGCCCACGCTCTTCATGGAGGTGGTCAGCTCGTCCTTGGCCCCGGGGAACTTTTCAAAGGTAAAACGCGGAATCTTCACCACGCAGTAGTCGATGGCAGGCTCAAAGCTGGCCACAGTTTCACGCGTGATATCGTTGCGCAGTTCGTCCAGCGTGTAGCCGACCGCCAGCTTGGCCGCAATCTTTGCAATGGGAAAACCCGTCGCCTTGGAGGCCAGCGCTGAAGAACGCGACACGCGCGGATTCATTTCAATGACCACAACTTCGCCATTGGCGGGGTTGATGCCGAACTGCACGTTACTGCCGCCGGTTTCAACGCCGATTTCACGCATGATGGCAATGGAGAAATCGCGGATCTGCTGGTATTCGGAATCCGTAAGCGTCTGCACCGGGGCCACGGTTATGGAGTCGCCCGTGTGCACGCCCATGGGATCAAGATTTTCAATGGAGCAGATGATGACACAGTTATCCTTGGTGTCGCGCATCACTTCCATTTCAATTTCTTTCCAGCCGAGCACGCTCTGCTCTATCATGACTTCGGTGGTGGGGCTCGCGGCCAGACCGTTGCTTGCCACCTCTTCAAGGTCGGCAAGATTATAGGCCACGCCGCCGCCCGTACCGCCAAGGGTAAAGGCCGGGCGCACAATCAGCGGGAAAGGCAGCACGTTGCCAAGCCGGCGCACTTCGTCAAGGTTGCGGGCAATGCCGCTGGCGGGCATCTTGAGCCCGATGCGTTCCATGGCCTCACGGAAAAGCTCGCGGCTTTCGGCCTTCTCGATAACTTCGGCCCGTGCGCCGATAAGTTCAACGCCGTACTCCGCCAAAACGCCGCCCTTGGCAAGCCCAAGAGCGGCGTTCAAAGCCGTCTGTCCGCCAAGGGTCGGCAACAGCGCATCAGGGCGTTCTTTACGAATAATGGCAGTCAGGGTGTCGAGTTCGATGGGTTCCACATACGTGGCGTCCGCCAGTTGTGGGTCGGTCATGATGGTAGCGGGATTGGAGTTGACCAGCACCACTTCATAGCCCTCTTCTTTGAGGGCTTTGACGGCCTGTGAACCGGAGTAGTCAAACTCGCAGCCCTGGCCTATGATGATGGGTCCCGCGCCGATGACAAGAATCTTGTGTAAATCCGTACGCTTAGGCATTGGACATTCCTGCGGCTTTGGAGATCGGTACGAAAGGGGCGGCTCTGGAGGCCACCGTTTGCTCAAACTGCAGAACAATACATGCACTTCATGGCAAGGTCAACATTTTCTCTGACCAGGCAAACAGGGGGGCCCACCCCATTAAGCCCTTGCGCACCATCCAGATTTACGCAATACTTCTTGTCCTGAATACACAAGGGGGCATTGATAATGCAAAATATTAAAAAAGTTGTTCTCGCCTACTCCGGCGGGCTTGATACATCCGTCATCCTGAAATGGCTTATTGAGACGTACAAGTGTGAGGTCATCGCCGTCACCGCCAACCTCGGCCAGCCTGAAGACCTTTCGGGCGTTGAAGAAAAAGCGCTCAAGACCGGCGCTTCCAAGGCCTATGTGCTTGATCTGCGCGAAGAAATGGCCAAAGACTTCGTATTTCCCATGATGCGCGGCGCGGCCATCTACGAAGGCCGCTACCTGCTCGGCACTTCCATCGCCCGGCCCCTCATTGCCAAGGCTCTGGTGGATATCGCCCGCAAGGAAGGCGCCGACGCCATCTCGCACGGCGCCACCGGCAAGGGCAACGACCAGGTGCGCTTTGAACTCGCCGCCGCCGCTCTGGCCCCCGAGATCAAGGTCATTGCTCCCTGGCGCGAATGGGAGCTCATGTCCCGCACAGCGCTCACCGCTTTTGCCGAAAAGCACGGCATTCCCATTTCCAGCGCCGCAAAGCGTTACAGCATGGACGCCAACATGCTGCACACAAGCTTTGAAGGCAGCGAACTTGAAAACCCCGGCAACGAGCCGCACGAATCCTGCCACGAGCGTTGCGTGCCTGTGGAACTGGCCCCGGATACGCCGGAAATCGTCAGTGTGGACTTTGAGCGCGGCAATCCCGTTGCCGTCAACGGCAAGGCCCTTTCGCCCGCCACCATCATCAGCACTCTGGCCGAAATCGCCGGACGCAACGGCATTGGCCGCGATGACATGGTGGAAAACCGCTTTGTGGGCATGAAGTGTCGCGGCGTATATGAAAATCCCGCTGGCACCCTGCTCTACAAACTGCACCGCGACCTTGAAGGCATCTGCCTTGACCGCGAACTGCTCGGCATCCGCGACATGCTGGCCGTGCGCTACGCCCAGTGCGTATACAATGGCTTCTGGTACTCGCCCGAACGCGAAGCCATGCAGGCTTTTATGGACAAGTCGCAGGAAACCGTCACCGGCACTGTGCGCGCCAAACTGTACAAGGGCGGCGTCTGGCCCCTGGCCCGCACTTCTCCCAACTCGCTCTTTTCCGAAGACCTGGCCACCTTTGAGGGCGGCGACTATGACCACAAGGACGCAGCGGGCTTCATCCGCCTCAACAGCCTGCGCCTGCGCCTGCACGCGGCCGTTAGAGGCAAGCTGAAGGACTAGACCTGTTTGCCATTGAAACACGTCACGCTCTAAAGTTGTCACTCAGCCAAAGAATGTGATTTTTATCTGAATCCACGCCACGTTGCGGCGCGCTGCACTCGGGTGCAGCAGAAGAGCATGCAGGCTTTTCAAAGGCGCAATGCTCTAGCCCGGCTGGCCAGCAAAAGCCTCCGCCGGGCAGGCGGCGGTCCACGGACCAGCCTGTCCGGCAAAGCCTCCCGCAGTGGAGCACGGCTCCACCCTGCACCGCTCAGGCGTACTGGAACTTCGGGGGCAGAGGCGTTTTATGAAGCGCCCCTGCCCCCGAATCATTACTTTAAAAAGCAATGGACACTGCTATGAAAACCAACCAGAGCTGGGGCGGGCGTTTTGCCGAAGGTCCCAAAGAAGCCGTGGCCCAGTATACGGACTCCCAATCTTACGACAGGGCCCTGTATGCCCAGGATATCCGCGCCTCGCAAGCCCATGCGCGCATGCTGGGCCGTCAGGGCATTATCCCGCCCGGTGAAGCTCAGTTGCTGGTTGAAGGACTTGACCGCGTTCGTGAAGAAATCCGCTCCGGCAACTTTGTCTGGAAGCCGGAACTTGAAGACGTGCACATGAACATTGAGGCGCGCCTTACGGAAATTATGGGCAACGTGGGCAAAAAACTGCACACTGGCCGCAGCCGCAATGACCAGGTGGGGTTAAGTTTTCGCCTCTTTGTGGCGGACCGACTTGAGACGTGGCGTCAGCGCGCCGCCGGCCTGTGCGCCGTGCTGTTGCAGCGCGCCACGGAGCACACCGCCGACATCCTGCCCGGTTATACCCACATGCAACCGGCGCAGCCCGTGAGCCTTGCGCACCACTTGCTGGCCTACGCATGGATGTTCAGGCGTGACGCCATGCGCATGGCCGACTGCCTTGACCGTGTCCGCATATCCCCCCTGGGCGCGGCCGCCCTGGCGGGCACAACCTACCCACTTGACCCGCAAAGCGTGGCTGAGGACGTGGGTTTTTCCAGCGTCTACACCAATTCGATGGACGCGGTTTCCGACAGAGATTTCGTGCTGGAAGCGCTTTTTTGCGGTTCCACCATCATGATGCACCTCTCGCGCCTGTGTGAAGAAATCATCCTGTGGGCCAACCCGGGTTTTGGCTTTGTGCGTCTGCCAGACAGCTATTCCACCGGCTCCTCCATCATGCCGCAAAAAAAGAACCCCGACGTGGCCGAACTTATGCGCGGCAAGACAGGGCGCGTCTACGGATCGCTCATGAGCCTGCTCACCATCATGAAAGGCTTGCCCCTGGCCTATAACCGCGACATGCAGGAAGACAAGGAAGGCTTTCTTGACGCCGACAACACGGTTGAAGCCTCACTGCGTCTTATGGCGGGCATGATGGAAGAACTGAGGTTTCGTACGGATCGCATGCGCGAAGCCTGCAAGGCCGGTTTTCTTAACGCCACGGAACTGGCCGACTATCTGGTGGGCAAAGGCCTGCCCTTCCGCGAGGCCCATCACGTCACCGGACAATGCGTGGCGGCGGCCGAAAGCCAGGGCAAGGGGCTTGAAGACCTCACCCTGGCTGAAATGCAGGCGCTTGAGCCACGCATTGAGGAAGACGTGTACGCCATACTGGACTATGCGGCCGCCGTTCGTCGGCGCGAGACTCCCGGCGGCACTGGCCCGCAGTCCATTGCCGCGCAGGTGGCCCAACTCAGGACGTGGCTTGCCGGTATGGGCGGCAAGGCCATTTAGACCGGGACAGGCTGCCATGCCCTTTTTTACGGATCAGAACTCCGAAGCTCCGCAGGCCGCTTCCTGGCCCCAATGGCTTGAAGAGGCCCGTCTGGACGACGGCCTTGCGGCCCAGGCCTATGAGGACACCCCCGCGCAATGGCGGGCGGCCATCAAGACAGGGCTTGCCCTGGCCCATATGCACTTTGGTTCTGATCCCGGCCGGATGTGGGACATGCGCAGCGACGGGCATCTGGGTTTCTGGCGGCGCGACGAAAGCCATGCCGCCCCGTGGGCCATCGTCGCCTTTACCCCGGCCTACGCGGCGGCCGCCAGGCTTGCCGCCGCCTGCATTCCGGCCATTCTGGCCGGGGTCCCGCTGATAGGGGCCGTCTGTGTGGGCGGGCAGCCCCACCGCTCTGCCCTGGTCAGCCTTGAACTGAGCGGCGTTGAAGATATTTTTGTGCTGGACGCCCCTGGACTTCACAAACTGCTTGAAGAAAATCGCCCCGGCCCCGGAAGGCTGGTGCTGCTGCACACGGGCGGGCTGGCCCCCAACGTGGAACTGGCCCGGAGCATGGGCCTGCCCTGCTGGCAGGAGTATCATTCACCGAAGCTTGCCCTGGTTGAAGCCGATACTCCCGTCAATGGCCAGAACCCAGCGGACAATGGCAGCCGCATTGATCTTGAGGCATTGTATTTTGCCCAGGCAGAAGCTCTGGACACGGCCACAAGCATCACGGCCCGGATGTCCGCTGGCGGCACGAACGCCACGCCCACGCCGCTTGCGTGGGATGCGCAACCGCCGGACGCTCTTTATCTGGCCTCCGGCGACCACGAGCGGGCAGATATTCTGCATGGCAAAGCCTTTTCCGCCAGCGGCCCCGGTTTGACCCTGACGCCGGGCTGCGAGGGCTTTTGGCTGCACCCCGGCCTTACGCCGGATTTTTTCCGCGTGCGTTGCCTGACCTTTGGCATGCTGTGATAACCCTGTGTTCTGGAGCCCTCATGTCCAACATCAGCCGCATTCGCAACATTGGCATTATTGCCCATATTGATGCCGGCAAGACCACGCTGTCTGAGCGCATGCTTTTCTACAGCCGCAAAATTCACCGCATGGGCGAAGTACACGACGGCGCAGCCACCATGGACTACATGCCCGAAGAACAGGAACGCGGCATTACCATCATGTCGGCCTGCACCACCTGTCAGTGGAACGACCACACCATCAACCTCATAGACACTCCCGGCCACGTGGACTTCACCATTGAGGTCGAGCGTTCCCTGCGCGTGCTGGACGGAGCCGTGGGCGTTTTTTGCGCCGTGGGCGGCGTGGAGCCGCAGTCTGAAACCGTGTGGCGGCAATCGGAAGACTTCGGCGTGCCCAAGATCGCCTTCATCAACAAGATGGACAGGATGGGAGCGAACTTTGAATCCGTTCTTGAAGCCATGCGCCAGCGGCTCCAGGCCAACGCCGTGGCCGTTACAGTCCCCCTCGGGCAGGGTGAGGACTTCAGCGCTGTCCTTGACCTTATTCATGAAGAATGCCTGACTTTTGATGAAAACGATCAGGGCCTGACCATGGGCCGCACCCCCTTCACTGCGGAGCAGGCCGCGCTGGCCGCTCCCTGGCGTGAGCTGCTGCTGGAAAAACTGGCCGAAGCCGATGAGGATTTTCTTGAGCCCTACCTTGAAGGCGTTTACGGCATCAATGACATCCACGCGGCCCTTCGGCGGGCTACGCTGGCACGTCACATCACGCCTGTGCTCTGCGGCTCAGCCCTGCGCAACGCGGGCGTGCAGCCCGTGCTGGACGCCGTGTGCCGCTGGCTGCCCTCGCCACTGGACGTGCCCGCGCCTGTGGGCGTGGACCCCCAGGGAAAAGAAATCACCGTTCCCCCTGATCCCGATGCCCCGGCCGTTGCCCTGGTTTTTAAAGTCCTGCTCGAAGAAAACCGCAAGCATTCCTTTATCCGCGTGTACGCGGGGCGCATTCATGAAGGGGACAATTTGCGCAATGCAACGCAGCACAAGGACGACCGCCTGGGCCGCCTGTACCGGCCCCACGCCGACAGGCGCGAGCAGCTTGAAGAGGCTGGCGCGGGTGAAATAGTGGTCGCCGTGGGCTTACGGTCTGCCCATACGGGAGAAACCTATACCGCGCGCGAGCGGCCTCTGATCCTTGAAAGCATCGAGGCCAACGCGCCGGTCATCACGCTTGCCCTTGAGCCGCGCAATGCCGATGAAGGCAAGGTTCTTGACGAGGCGCTCGCCCGTTACGTTGAGGAAGACCCGACGCTCAGGGCGCAACTGGATGACGACACGGGCGCGCGCATGGTTTCCGGCATGGGCGAACTGCACCTGGATGTGTTGTTGGAACGCATGCGGCGGGAATACGGCATCAGCCCTCGCGCGGGAAATCCCCAGGTGGTCCTGCGAGAAACCATACGCAAGTCCGCTGACGCCAGTGTGGTTTTTGACCGCGAACTGGGCAAGGAGCACCACCAGGGGGCGGTTGCGCTTCGTGTGTCGCCGCGTCCGCGCGGCAGCGGCAACCTCGTGACGGTGGGCGATTTTCTGCCTGCGGACCCCGCCGAGGCCCGCAAACTGCTGCCCCAGATATATCTTGAGGCAGCCCTTGAGGGCGTGCGCGATGCCATGCAGAGCGGCGAAGTCACAGGCTATCCCGTGGAAGATGTGGAGGTGGTTCTCACCAGTGTAGAACGACGCGAAGGCCTGACCACCCTGCCCGGCTCCCGCATGGCGGCGGGCCAGGCCTTGCGCGAGGCTTTGGCCGCAGCTTCTCCCGTCGTCATGGAGCCTGTCATGCGCGTGGAAATCGTTGTTCCTGATGATTTTCTAGGCTCTTCGATCAGCCTGTTCAACACTTGCGGCGGCAAGGTTGAAAATCTTGAGGACAAAGGTGCACGCAAAATCCTGAGCGGCACAGCCCCGCTGCGCCGCCTGTTCGGCTTTTCCACCTCCCTTCGCTCGGCCACACAGGGCCGGGCCGGGCTGGTATTGACCTTTGACCGCTTTGACCTGCCCTGAGGCTGTGAACCCGTGACGCTCCGCACTACAGAAACCAGCGGCAAGGGGCATGCCCCCCGCGCCAAAAAAAGTCTTGGGCAGCATTTTCTGCGCCGTGAAGATATCTGCCACCGCATTGCGGCCCTTATCGCCCCATGCGCCCAGGATCGCATCGTTGAAATTGGCCCTGGCCCCGGCGCGCTGACCCGCGCCATTGAGGCAGCCCCGCATTCCCGACTGCTGCTGATTGAAAAAGACCGCCACTGGGCCGCCGAGCGCCAACGCCTGGGTGGCGTCAACACGCAGGCGGTGCTTGCCGACGCCCTGCGGTTTGACTGGCGGCGCATCAGCGTGCAGGAACCGTGGAAGGTCATAGGCAACCTGCCCTACAATGTGGCCTCTCCGCTTATCTGGGACATCGTATCCCGGTCCGAAGGCTGGCAGATGGCGGCGTTTATGGTACAGAAAGAAGTGGGCCAACGCCTTGCGGCACAGCCGGACACCGGGCATTACGGGGCGCTTTCTGTCTGGGTGCAGAGCTATTCCCGTCCGCGCATGGAGTTTGTGGTGGGCCCGGGGGCCTTCAGCCCGCCTCCAAAGGTGGACTCAGCCGTCCTGAGTTTCACCCCCTTACCGCTCAGTGAACGTCCTGCGCACCCCGCGCTTTTGTCCCGCCTGTTGCGCATCTGTTTTCAGCAAAGGCGCAAGCAACTTGGCGGCATATTCCGCCGCGCGGCGCAACCAGGTCTTGAAGATGCATTCAAAAGTGCCCAAATTGCACCCAATTTGCGCCCAGAAGTGCTTTCTCATCACGATTTTCAG
Organism: Desulfovibrio sp. 86; assembly: GCF_902702915.1. Classification (NCBI taxonomy): domain Bacteria; kingdom Pseudomonadati; phylum Thermodesulfobacteriota; class Desulfovibrionia; order Desulfovibrionales; family Desulfovibrionaceae; genus Desulfovibrio; species Desulfovibrio sp. 86. Next base: position 247,118 of record NZ_LR738849.1, read on the forward strand.
CGTATTTCCGCTTTTTGGGCGTCACAGCTTGACAACATGGCGTAAAAAGTTTTCTGTTTATCCATAATCTTGCTGCGTTGTGCGACATTAGCGTATTTCAAGCAAGTGGCCCTGCAAAAGGGCACTTGAAAACAATGCCGGGGAACTTTTCAGGAGGACATGCTGATGACTAAGGCTGATCTGGTTGAAAAAATCGCTGCCAAGGCCAATCTGACCAAGGCTGCTGCTGAGCGGGCCCTCAACGCTTTTCTCGCTTCCGTCGAAGACGCTCTCGTCAAGGAATCCAAACTCACGCTTACTGGCTTTGGCACCTTTGCGGTCGAACACCGTAAAGCACGGCAGGGGCGCAACCCCCGTACCGGTGATACGCTTACCATTCCAGCGTGCAAAATTCTCAAATTTCGCCCCGGCAAGATGCTCAAAGATTCTTTGAATTGATCTTCCGCCGCTCTGCCGCATGGCATGGCGGCCAAAACCGTACATGCCCGTCACGGCTGTGGCCGATGCTGGACACGTTCGGAAAAACCTCAGATAACATGTATGCTGGAAGCCACTGGGAGCCGAAGACATACATGTTATCTCGGGTTTTCAGCCTCCGGCCTCTGCGTCGCATCGACGTCCCCCCGCCTTCTGCCCACACCGTTTCCCTGAAAAAAGACTTGCCCTTTTACGGCATGCGGGCTATATAACCCACTCATTTGGCGACTCTGTCGCTGTCCGTGTACGGGTAAGACCGTTGACGGTTATTTTTGGGGCTGTCAAGAGCCAGCCCTGCCGCCGAAGGGGGTGATTTTCTTGCCCGGAGTTTTTCTTAACGAAGACGATTATAACTTTGACATTGCGCTGCGTCGCTTTAAGAAGCAGGTAGAAAAGGCCGGTGTTCTTTCAGAAATGAAAAAGCGCCAGCACTACGAAAAGCCCAGCGTTATGCGCAAAAAGAAAAAGGCCGCCGCCCGGAAGCGGCTGATGAAAAAAATCAGGAAGATGAACATGGCTTAACCGGCCGCGCATTTATGCGCCCGGGGCCTTCATCCGGCCAGTCATGCGGGAAGCCCCTTGGGGTTTCCCGCATTTTCTGCATTACTCCACACTCCACCCCCACTACTGTTATGACCGTCACCACCACGCTTTTTGAGCAGATCGAAAAAGACTACATCCTGGCCTACAAAGCTAAAGACAGCGTGCGGCTCACTGTGCTGCGCCTGCTGAAAACAGCGGTCAAAAACCGCCTGGTGGACATGCGGCGGCCTGGCGGCAGCCTTTCTGATGAAGAGATGCTTGACGTCATCGTCAAGGAAGGCAAGCAGCGCCAGGATTCCATTGAACAGTACACTGCGGCGCAGCGCCCTGATCTGGCGGACAAAGAAGCGGCTGAACTGGTCGTTCTCAAGGAATATCTGCCCAAGGCCCTCAGCCAGGAAGAGCTGCAGGCTCTTATCGAGTCCACGGTGGCTGAACTTGGCGCAACATCCCCCAAGGACATGGGCCGGGTTATTTCCGCCATCATGGCCGGGCACAAGGGGCAGGTGGACGGCAAGGCTTTGTCCGAGGCCGTCAAGAAGCGCCTGCAGTCCTGACCATACCGCACGGCCGAAGGATATTTTGCGACATCCTTCGGCGCACAGCGTCACGCGCCATTTTTACGCCGCATTCCCGCAGGTGGGCATGCCGCAGCATTCCAGCGTCAATCGCCATGGCCAGATATACCGTCCAGCCGGGAGTTGCCTCGCAAATGGAAAGACTGTGCGCCTGGCGAAGAAGCGCCCTCCATACTATCCGGGCTGCAAGGCCTGGCATTTCGTGCGCCCTTTTTTCTGCGGTTCGCCGTACCAGCGCTTTTGAGGCATCAGCATGATCCACACCCGCACGCTCCAGGCCCTTGAATACCATCACATTACCAGCCATCTTTCCTCGCTGTGCATTTCAGGCGTCGGACGTGAACGTGCCCTGAACCTTACCCCGCTGGACTCGGCGGAGGACGTGAACCTTGCCGCGCGCGTTTATGAGGAAGCTGCGGACTGGTCCTCGCGCCCGGCCCCTGGTGGCGCGGTCTTTACGCTTAACGCCTTTCCCGACGTATCGGGCTTTCTGCACGCGGCGCAAACCTCGCGCGCCCACGCCTTTCAGCCCGACGTGGACGCTTTCTGGGCGCTGCGGGAAGTGCTGCGCCTGGCGCGCGACGCCCATGCCGCCATCGCTGTGCCCGATGCGCCACGGCAGTGGCCGCACCTTCTGGCCATGGCCGACGGCGCTCCCCTGCCGGTGCAGCTTACAGCCGCCCTTTTGCGCTGCATTTCTGACGACGGCCTCCTCAGGGATGAAAGCTCGCCCGAACTCTATCGCCTGCGCGGCGAACTGCGCCGCCTGCACCAGAGCTGCATGCGCAAGGTCAAGGACTTTGCCCTGCAGTACAACATGCTGGCCTACCTGCAGGACGAGTTCATGACCCTTTCGTCAGACCGCTACGTGCTGCCCCTCAAGGCCAACTTCAAGGGGCGCATGCAGGGCATCATCCACGACTGGTCGCAAACCGGCGAAACCTGCTATTTCGAGCCCATGTTCCTGGTGGAGATCAACAACCGCCTTCAGGAACTCAAGCGTGAGGAGCGCGAAGAAGAGCGCAAGGTGCTGCTCTACCTGCGCGGCCTGCTGGAAGCCGAACTGCCGGGAGCTCAGGCGGCGCTTGAGCTTCTTGCCCAGCTTGACCTGTTGCAGGCCAAACGCCGTCTGGCCGCGTTGCTGGACGGGCGCTGCCTGCCGCTCACTCCCGTGGCCGAGGGCATACAGCTGCTTGAGGCCCGGCATCCCCTGCTCGTGCTCAACAGGGCAAAGGCGGCCAACAGCGCCGCTGCTCAGGGCGCAAAAGGCGCGGCCGCTGCGTCCGTGCGTCCGCTGGACATCATCCTGCGCCCCGGCGAGCGCGCCCTGGTCATTACCGGCGGCAACGCGGGCGGCAAGACCGTCTGCCTGAAAACCCTCGGCCTTATCGCGGCCATGACGCTGAGCGGGCTGCCCGTGCCTGTGGGGGCTGGTTCGCATGTGCCGTGGTTTAGCCGCGTGGATGCTTTCATCGGTGACGAACAGAGCCTTGCGGACAACGTGTCCACCTTCACGGCCCAGATAGAACACCTGGCCAAAGCCTGGAAGCATCTTGACGCCAGCGGCATTGTGCTGCTGGACGAGTTTGGCGCAGGGACTGATCCGGCCCAGGGCGCGGCATTGGCGCAGGCGGTACTTGACGAATTGCTGGACAAACATACCTTTGTTCTGGCGGCCACACATTTTCCCGCGCTCAAGAGCTACGCCCTCACCAGGGAAGGAGCCAGGGCGGCTTCGATGCTCTTTGATCCCCAGAGTAAAAAGCCTTTGTTCAAGCTGGCTTACGACCAGGTTGGAGCCAGTCAGGCTCTGGACGTGGCGCGCGAACACGGCCTGCCGGAGAGCATAGTGCGCCGGGCCGAGCACTATTTGCTGCAAGACGGCCAGGACGCCACAACCCTGCTTGGCCGCCTGAACGATCTGGCCGCCCGGCGCGAAGAAGAGCTTGTTGTCCTCAGGCAGGAACAGGACAAGGCGCGCTCGGCCACAAAGCTTGAGCGCGAAAAGATGGAAAAAGAGCGCCTGCGCCTGCATGACGAGGTGCGCGCCAAGGCCACCGAGCTTATGCGCGCCTGGAAAGAAGGGCGCGCCACACACAAGCAGGCCCTGAAAGAGATGTCCCGGTTGCGCGCGTCGCTGGCAACGGAAAGCGAAGTCACGCAGAGCCGATCTATATTGCCCAGCCCGGAACATTTTGTTGTGGGCCAGCACGTGTTGCATACCATTTTCAACAAACGCGGCGTTGTCACCGATGTGGACGAACGCCGCAGACGCGTGCGTCTGGACATGAACGGCGTGAACCTCTGGGCCGACATGAAGGCCTTGCGCATTCCGGGGCGACAGGCTGCCCAAAGCCCCACGGGCAAATCTTCCATTCTGGACAGCACACCGCGACAGCCCGTTGCGCCTGAAAGCGGAGGATCAGCCAGACCTGCCGGAGCGGCCGACGGGGCGTCACTACGTCTTGACATGCGGGGTCTTCGTGCCGATGTAGCGCTTGCGGAACTGGAGCGCTTCATGGACAAAGCGCTGCTGGCGGGCTTCAGGGAAGTGGAAGTTGTGCATGGACGCGGCACGGGAGCCTTGCGCAGACAGGTTCACGAATTTTTGCGGGCCTTTCCGGCAGTGGAGAATTTCAGCCTCGCCCCAGAAGACCAGGGGGGCGACGGCATGACAGTTGTAACCCTGCGTTAGCCGATGCGCCCAAAACAGGTTATTGGGATTGCGAAAATTTGCGTTGGAAGCAGCCGTGCAGCATTCTGACGAAACACGTTTTGTTACTGCCGGAGAACAGGATTTTGCGTAGCAGGCTGTCACCGCTGACGGCAACAGAGTCCAAACACACGCACGCCGCTCTCTGGCCAAGGAAAAGAATCTGCAATGCAATCCAAGGACGCCATACGCGCCATCAAGGAGCGCATGAATATTGTGGACATCGTGCGCCGCTATGTGGAGCTCAGGCGCAACGGCCCACGTTGGGTGGCGCCCTGCCCCTTTCATCAGGAAACCAAGCCTTCCTTTTCCGTCAACGAAGACCAGGGATTGTTTTACTGTTTCGGGTGCCACGCCTCGGGCGACATCTTTGATTTTTACAGCCGCATTAACGGTCTGGATTTTAAGGAAACCCTTGAACAACTTGCCGCTGAGGCAGGCATAACCATTGAGCGCGGCCCCAACAGCGCCCGCCAGCAGGGCGAAGAACGCGAACGCCGCTCCTCGCGGCAGCAGATGCTGCGCATGTATGAACTGGCCGCCGGGCACTTTGCCGCCACCCTCAACGGCCCTGACGGCGAAGAATGCCGGGCGTATATAGACAAGCGCGGCCTGAGCCAGGAAATAGTGCAGCGCTTTGGCCTTGGCTGGGCCAAGAGAGAGTGGCAGTCCCTGGCCGATGCGCTGCGGCGCGCGGGCTTTGATGGGCGCATGGCGGTTGAATCCGGCCTGCTGGGGCAGTCCGGCAACGGGCGGGCCTATGACCGCTTCAGGGGGCGGCTCATCTTTCCCATCAAGAGCCTGTCCAACCAGATTATAGCTTTCGGCGGCCGCATCATCGGCGATGAGGACGAAGCAAAGTACATAAACAGCGCCGACACGCCCATCTATAAAAAAGGCGAACATCTTTACGGTCTGGCGCAGGCCCGCAAGGGTCTGGTCACCAAGGGGCGGGTACTGCTGACCGAAGGGTATATGGACGTGCTGACCCTGCACCAGTTCGGCTATGACAATGCCGTGGGGGTGCTTGGCACGGCGCTCACGCCGGAACAGATCAAACGGCTTTCTGGTTTTGTTTCGCAGATGACCCTGCTTTTTGACGGCGACCGCGCCGGGCGCAAGGCGGCCCTGCGTTCGTGCGAAATGCTGCTTACGCGCGGCTTGTCCTGCTCTGTGGTGCTGATGCCCGATGGAGAAGACATCGACAGCCTGCTGCGCGGCGCGGGCCCGGAAGCGTTTGAGGAACTGCAGGCCCAGGCCCCGGACGGCCTCAGATTTTGCGTCGATGTGCTCAAGGCGCTTGCCCCACGGGAAACCGTGGAATGGGCGCGAAACTTTCTGCGTCAGGTGGAGATTCCCGAACTGGTCAGCCCCTACGTTTCACGGCTGGCCAATCATCTTCAACTGTCAGAGACCGACCTGCGCGAAGGGCTTGTCCAGTCGCGCGGTTCACGGTCAGACAGAACGCGCGCCGAAACTGGCGGAACTTCGGCCGGGCGCGCGCGACAGAGTATACGCGATCGTGAAGTCATGATGTTTGCCGTGCGCTACCCGCACCGGCTGACGGACATGCAGGAAATGGGGGCTGATCTTGTTCTGCAATCCCCCGTGGCCCGCCAGCTGTGGGACAAGATCGAAACGCACGGTTCGGAAGCGGTTTTTCATCAACTGGACCAGAGAGAAAAAAATTTCTGGTGCAAATGTTGCGGCCCGGAGGCCGCACCGCGTGACGACGGCGACAGGGAACTGGAATCACTGCGGCATTATCTGAACAATTACTACGCCTCAGCGCAAAAATCATCTCTATCCGCAGCCTTGAGAGCCAATACCGGCACAGGTGACTTTGAGGCTGATTTGGACTATCTTCGCGCACTTAAGGAAACCTTGGAGAAAGGGCATGAGCAATCTTAAAGATATCCAGCAGATTCAATCGCTTATTGCTAAAGGCAAGGGCGCGGGCTTTTTGACTTTTGAAGAGGTCAACAAGGCTCTGCCCGTTGAAATGAGCACGCCCGAGCAATTTGAAGAAATTATCGGCATCTTTGAACAGCTGGAAATCGTTATTGTGGATTCGGAAAAGGACGGCAAAAAGATTTCCGCCGCCGCTACCGAATCGGATGAAGAAATTACCGACAGCTCGCTGGATCTGTCCGAAGACGAAGAGTCCGCCGACTATTCGTCGCGCAGCACCGACCCCGTGCGCATGTATTTGCGCGAAATGGGCGCCGTTCCCCTGCTGGACCGTGACGGCGAAGTGGTCATCGCCAAAAAAATCGAAATGGGCGAGCAGGACGTGCTCTACGCCCTGGTTGAAGTTCCTGTGGCGGTTGAAGAACTCATCAATGTCGGCGAAGACCTGCGCCAAAACCGCATCAAACTTAAGGATGTGGTCAAAACCATTGAAGAGGACGACCCCAGCGAAGACGAAATGAACCAGCGCTCGCGCGTTATTCTGCTGCTTGACGAAATCAAGCAGACCTTCAAGAAAAAGCGCAAGATTTACAAAAAGCTGGATACATGCGCCTGCATGGATCGCCGCGTCACCGCCGTGCAGAAAGAAATTATCTGCTTCAAGGAAGAAATCGTCACGCGCCTGCGCGACATCAAGCTGGAAAAAACCCTCATCGACCGCATCATTGAAACGGTTGAAGACTACGTGCGCCAGATGCACAACTGCCAGCGCGACCTTTCGGCCTACATTCTTTCCACCGGCCGCACCCAGGCAGAAATCCAGGCCATGTTCGACGGGCTTGAAAAGCGTGAGGTGAATCCCGTTGACGCTGCCCGCGATCTCAAGCTCAGCGTGGACGAGCTTTTTTCCTTCAAGGAAATGATCATCGGCAAGATCGAAATTCTCAGCCGCCTTCAGGAAAAATGCTGCCACAACGTGACGGACCTTGAAGAAGTGCTGTGGCGCATCAAGCGCGGCAACACCGCCGCCATGCGCGCCAAGCAGGAGCTTATCCGCTCGAACTTGCGCCTCGTGGTGTCCATTGCCAAAAAATACACCAACCGCGGGCTTCAGTTCCTTGACCTCATCCAGGAAGGCAACATCGGCCTCATGAAGGCTGTGGACAAGTTTGAATACCAGCGCGGCTACAAGTTCTCCACCTACGCCACGTGGTGGATACGTCAGGCCATCACCCGCGCCATTGCCGACCAGGCCCGCACCATACGCATACCCGTGCACATGATTGAGACCATCAACAAGCTCATCCGCACGTCGCGCTATCTTGTGCAGGAACTGGGCCGCGACCCCACCCCGGAAGAAATCGCCGAACGTATGGAATATCCGGTGGAAAAGGTCAAAAAGGTGCTCAAGATCGCCAAGGAACCCATTTCGCTGGAAACGCCCATTGGTGATGAAGAAGATTCGAGCCTCGGCGACTTCATTGAAGACAAAAAGGCTGTGGCCCCGGCTGAAGAAGTCATCAACACCAAGCTGTCCGAGCAGCTGGCCGCCGTATTGGCCGACCTCACCCCGCGTGAGGAGCAAGTGCTGCGCAAGCGCTTCGGCATTGCTGAAAAGAGCGACCATACCCTTGAAGAAGTGGGCAAGCTCTTTAACGTTACCCGTGAACGCATCCGGCAGATCGAAGCCAAGGCCCTGCGCAAACTGCGCCACCCGGTTCGCAGTCAGCCCCTGCGCTCGTACTACGAAAATTGATTCATGCGGGGCGGTCTGGCAGTATGCGCCAGGCCGCCCCGGCTTCATGGCCGCGCAGAACAGCAGGGTTTACGGTACTCACAATTTTGAAGGGGTGGCATGACGCCGCCACTTTTTCACACATGCAGCAGGATACCATAGTGATTGTATCAGCTTTGCGCAGGTTCGGGCGGCTGTACAGCGCGCCCAGGTTTTTTGGCCTTCTTTGTCTGCTGGCTCTCCTGCCCTTGTTGAGCCTTTCACCCGTCGCCTGTGCCTGGGCCCAGACGCAACAGCAGGCCGCCGCCCCCACTCCCGCAGATGCGGCTTTGGACACTGCGGGCACTGCTGCCAGCACCATCCCGAACAACGCCGATGGCCCCCGTGACGCCACAGCAGCAGTCACGAACGCCGCTGAAGTTGAAGTTTCGCCCGTTGAACCGGCTGCCGCCGCAGAGCCTGACAGCACTGCTCCCGCCGCCGCCGATGCGGCGCCTGCGCCTCAGACGGCTCCCACGACTCAGGCGGCCAGTCCTGGCCCCGAGGCCCCGCCTCTGCCCCAGCCGCTTGGGCTTGTGGCTACCTGTTTTGACGGCGACACCCTCAAGCTCACGGACAGGCGCGTCGTGCGTCTGGCGGGCATTGACGCGCCCGAACTGGCCAAGGGAGACCGCAAGGGCCAGCTTTTTGCGCGTGAAGCCAGGGGCCAGCTCACCACGCTGACCCAGGGCCAGCAGGTGAAGCTCCTTCAGGCGGGCGTCAAGCATCGCGATCTGTATGGCCGCATCCTGGCTGAAGTTCTGCTGCCTGACGGCAGATCCCTCAACGAAATCATGGTGCGCAATGGCGCTGCCTATTTCTATCCGCACCGCGACCTGAACCCGCAGTTGCAGGAACGCCTGCGCAACCTGCAACACGAGGCCATCGCCGAACGCCGGGGCATGTGGGGCTTTCTGCTTTCGCAGCCTGTGGCCAAAAACACCTACCTTGGCAACAAGGAGTCCCTGCGTTTCTTCCCCTCAGACTGTGCCGAAGCCCAGAAAATCCGCCCAAGAAACCGCGTCTATTTCGGCAACCTGATGGATGCCTTCATGGCGGGCTACGCCCCTGCGCGGATTTGCCCCTTCTGGCCGGTGACGCCATGAGCGAACGCCTTGGACAGGATGCCGCCGCCCACGGGCCGCTGGCGGATCAGACGGCTCTGGTCATCTTTTCCGGCGGTCAGGATTCCGCCACCTGCCTGGCCTGGGCTTTGGAGCGCTTCGGCCATGTCCGCACCCTTGGCTTTGATTACGGGCAGCGCCATTCCGTTGAATTGGCCTGCCGCCAGAACCTGCGGCAAGGCATGGCCGCGCTGAACCCCCAATGGGGGCAGCGCCTTGGACCCGATTGCCTTCTGGATATTGATCTCTTTCGCCAGCTGGCCAATACGGCCCTCACATCCTCCGCGCCCATTGAAGAGCACGGCCCTGACGGTCTGCCAACCACCTTTGTGCCGGGCCGGAACCTCATTTTTATTCTGCACGCGGCAGCCTGGGCTTACGGCCTGGACATACGCCACATGGTGCTGGGCGTGTGCCAGAGCGACTATTCCGGTTACCCCGATTGCCGCGATGACAGCATCAAGGCCATGCAGGTGGCCCTGAACACGGGCATGGGCGCGAACTACGTTTTGCACACGCCGCTCATGTGGCGCAGCAAAAAAGACGCCTGGACCCTGGCGCGCAGTCTGGGCGGCTCCGCCCTGGTGGACCTGATTGTTGAGGAAAGTCATACATGCTACGCGGGCCAGCGCGGCAAGCGCCACCCCTGGGGCTATGGCTGCGGCCAATGCCCGGCCTGCCGTTTGCGGGCAGCGGGGTATGCCGAGTATGTGGCCGCCTGCCAGACAGAAAGTGAAAAACCATGTCCAAAAAACAGTTGACTGCCGCACAGGGCATTGAAGCGGCCTGCATTCTTTTTGCCATCAATACGGATGTGGAAGGCATGGTGCGCCTGGCGCACAGCGCCCAGTTGCCGTCCAGCTATCTTGACGGCCCGGGCGCCATCAGCTTTTGCTCAGAATGGCGCGCCTTTACCCATGCGGTGGTCACGTCGGGCCTTATGCAGTACGCCCCCAACAGCGTGCTTATGGGCTATCTGCGCCAGACAGGCAACCTTTTGCAGCACGCTGACCAAAATCAGCCTGCGCAGCACGGCCAGGGCGCAGACCAGCCCGAAGGCTCCGGCAAGCACACAGAGGACGTGGGCACGAAGCTGGAAGCCTTTGTGGACGGCCCCTTTGCCCAATACATGCCGCTGCTGGCCCAGGGGCAGCAGTCACAGTGCCCCGAACTTTTCTGCCAGCGCCTTGCCGTGGAAACGGCGCGGATTCGTGGCGAAGCCACGCCTCTGGACAATCAGTCCATGGCCCGCCTGGCGGCCATCATGGCCATGCTGATCAGCGCCGTGTGGGACAAGCTGGAACAATATGAAATCCTGGCGGACTGACACGCTCACTGCGTAAAGAAGAACCGCCCGTATCAACGGGCGGTTCTTCTTTTATTTGTTACACATCGTCGTCATTATCCAGGAACGCCCAGTGCAGCATGCGCTTGTGCATGCGCAGCCGGTATTCGGACTGTTGCGCCAGCATGGACGTTTTGCCATTACGCATGATGTTGCTGCTCACCATGATGGCATCGGCTGGCGCTGCGCCAAGCATGACCCTGGCGTGCGGCTTTGCCTTGGCCAACAGATCTTCGCTCACGCTCCAGTCATCATATTCTTCAGCGGTAAGACCGCCCCGGCAGCCGACCGAGATGTAATCCGCGCCTTGCACAGCTTGTTCAGGCGTATCCACAAATTCGATCTTGCTCCCCATCCGCGCGGCTTCTTCTTTGAGAGATGTTGCGTTCACATGCGGCGGCAGGGCTATACGCAGGTTGAAGCGGAACCACTCCGTGGCCGTCACCAGGGAATGCAGGGTGCCATTGTGGCAACCGATCCAGGCGCAGGTCACATTGCGAAGATCCTTGGAATTGCGGAGCATGCTGGCGATATCAGCCAGGGCGTGCGCGGGGTGGGCGTCGGGGCTGCCCGCGTTGATGATGGGAAAGCGCAAGGCAAGCCTGTCCGGATTCCAAGAGGCTACAGGCAAGCCATAGGTATAGAGACAATCCACATAATAACTGAAGATCGGCATAAGCTGCTCACGAAAGGCAGCCAGTTCCCTTCGCCAGACATTCCGGTTGCCTTCATACACCACAGCCCCGCCCATTTGCCGCACCGCAGCCGAAACACAGAGCCGTTCCGGCAGGGAATAGTCGGTAAACATGAGCATCGCCACACGTTCATTCATAAAATTGGTGCGGGTTTTGGCGTCCGGCATGCCCATGGCCTGTTGCACCAGGAGCCAGGATGCCTTCTCGCCCAGATTCTTGAGAGTTAAAATATGTCGTGCCATAAATCCTCCGTGACGAGGGTCACATACGTTAATTCAGCATGGTGCTAAGACTCTAACAAGGCGCCGTGCCTATGTCCAGAAGCGCCGCGCAAGCATTTGACACCATACGCAAAGCCCTTGTACAAAAAATAGCCCGACACTGTGGGACCAGCAGTCAATCCTGTGTGTAAAATTCACCTTGATGCTTTTTTGCACGGGTGCAGACTTGTGATTTGCACTGCTTTTCCGCTACACTGTTTTTACAACGCCATTGTGGGACTTCTACTGTTACCAAGGACCAACGGGAGTTTTGATGAAAGCCTTTTTCTTTGACCTTGACGGAACCCTGCTCAATTCTCTTGCTGACATTGGCGGCGCCTGCAACGCCATCCTTGAAAAATACGGCTACCCCGCCCACCCACTGTCAAGTTACAAGCAGTTTGTGGGAAACGGCTTCGGCAAACTTGTGCGCAGTACCCTGCCCGCAGACGTCAAACTTGACGAACAGACCATAGCGCAGATCGAGAAAGAAGCCCGCCACTACTACGGGCAGCACATGTGTGAGCACAGCCGCCCCTACGACGGCGTTATTGCAGCCCTGGAAAACCTGCAGGCCGCTGGGCACCCTTTGGCGGTTCTTTCCAACAAACCCGATGAACATACCCTGGAAATCGTCCGGCACTACTTTTCCGGCATTCCCTTTGCCCTGGTTCGCGGCGCCCGAAAGGACGCGCCCCTGAAGCCACACCCCCGTGCCCTTCTGGACATGATGGAATCAATGCATATTTCAGTCCCACAAACTCTGTATGTGGGCGACAGCGATGTAGATGTGCTGACCGCACATAATGCGGGCGTGGTTTCTGTAGGCGTGGCCTGGGGATTCCGTGGCGCAGAAGAACTGCGCAGTGCCGGAGCCGACCATATTATTGACACTCCTTCCCAACTGCCGACACTGGCGGACGAGAAATAGCATATGAAACGTCTTATCATTCAGATTGATGAAGAAAAGTGCACCGGCTGCGGCCAGTGTATACTGGACTGCGCCGAGGGCGCGCTGGCCATTGTTGACGGCAAGGCCAAACTCATAAAAGACTCTTACTGCGACGGTCTGGGCGCCTGCCTGAACTGTCCCGAGGGCGCTTTACAGCTTATTGAGCGTGAGGCGGATGATTTTGACGAAGAAGAAGCCCTCGCCGCCAAAGCTGAACGCGATGGGCTGCCAGGCAAACCTGCCGGGCACGGCCAGCACGGACCTGCACACGGCATGCCGCATAAACCCGGCGGATGCCCAGGAAGCATGGCACGCGCCCTCAAACCCTTGAGCCCCGGCACTGTGGCCGCCAACCCCGGTCTTGCCACAGATTTGCCCTCGTGGCCCATACAATTGCGCCTTGTGCCGCCCTCTGCCGCCTTTCTCAAGGGCGCGCATGTGCTGCTGGCCGCCCACTGCGCCGGTTTTGCCCTGCCCAACCTGCACAAGGACTGGATAGCGGGCCGCATTCCCATTATCGCCTGTCCCAAGCTTGAAGACAACGCGGCTTTGCTGGAAAAACTCACGGCCATTATATCGTCGGGGCAGATTGCCAGCCTCACGGTGTTGCGCATGAGCGTGCCGTGCTGTGGCGGACTTGAGCGACTGGTGCAGCAAGCCCTGAAGGATGCGCAAAGCGATATTCCTGTGGAGAGCCATATAGTTGCGGTGTAACATGAACAGCGATTTTTTTACTGTCTGTACAAACAAATAGCTTTTATAGCGTCTTGACAAAACATATCAAATCGCTATGTTTTAAGCAGGGTCCCCGCAAGAGCAAAAAGCGGGGACCCCACGTTAGGAACAAATTCGGCCCGGCAAGATAATCACTGCCTTTGTAATAACTTCAGGGTCAAGGAAGAGGCCATGCCCATCAAGATTCCCGCGGATTTACCCGCCTGCGCAGATCTCGAAAACGAAAATATCTTCGTCATGACCGAAGACCGCGCTGTGGCGCAGGACATCCGCCCGCTGGAAATAGCCATCGTCAATCTGATGCCCACCAAGATTGCCACGGAAACGCAGATGCTGCGGCTTTTGAGCAACTCTCCTCTTCAGGTCAATATCACCCTGTTGCGCACAGAGGCTCACGAATCCAAGAACACCCCGGCCCAGCATCTCGAACGTTTTTACAAGACGTTCAGCGAAATACGGCACGGCAGCTTTGACGGCATGATAGTCACCGGCGCGCCAGTGGAACACCTGCCCTTTGAGGATGTGGACTACTGGCACGAACTGCTTGACATCATGAACTATGCCTCCAGCCACGTTTACTCGACCCTGTATATTTGCTGGGCGGCCCAGGCGGCCTTATACCATTTTTACGGCATCCCCAAATTCAATCTGCCGCGCAAACTTTCGGGCATTTACAATCATGACATACTGCATCCGGACTGCCGCCTTTTCAGGGGATTTGACGATACTTTTACCGCGCCGCATTCACGCAATACCGAAGTACGGGCGCAGAACATCCTTGACCAACCGCGTCTGCGCCTTTTGGCCCAGTCGGATGAAGCGGGAGTCACCCTTGCGGAACGCACGGATCACTCTCAAGTTTTCATGACCGGACATCTGGAGTATGATAGGGGAACACTTGATGCAGAGTATCGCCGCGATGTTGACAGGGGCCTCAACCCCGATGTGCCGCAGCACTACTACCCCAATGACGACGCTTCCGCCATGCCGCACATGAACTGGCGGGCGCACGCGCATTTGTTTTATTGTAACTGGCTCAACTATTACGTGTATCAGGAAACTCCGTTCAGTCTTACAGCCATTGCCCAGAACCGCGAATCGCGGTCCCTGTAATACCCAAACCGACCGCTTGCCGGAGACGAGGAGCCTATGCGATTTTCTACCAGAACCCGTTACGGACTGCGTTTTCTATTGCGACTGGCAGCCCAGCCCCAAGGCAGCCTTTTGCAGTTGGGGCAGGTAGCCCGCGAAGAAAACATTTCTTCGGGCTACCTGGAACAGATTGTCCGGGCATTACGCCCCATGGGCGTACTGCGGGCAGTACGCGGTTCCGGCGGCGGCTACGCTTTGGCTAAAGCTCCGGCTGATATTAATATGGAAGAAGTTTTTCAGCATCTTGAAGGCGAGATATCTCCAGTGCGCTGCCTGAGCAAGGGCCGTTCCTGCCAACGGGAAAAGCACTGCTCCACACGCGGCTTCTGGAGTGAACTGGACGCACACATGCGCAGCTTTTTGCAACAGCGAACGCTGCAAGAAATCATAGACACAGAGAAACACTCCGCGTTGGGAGGTAATTATGTGGAATTACACTGAAGCCGTACATGACCATTTCCTGCGCCCCCACAATGTGGGCCCGCTGGAAGGGGCCAACGCCGTTGGTGAAGTAGGCAGTCTGGCCTGCGGCGACGCTCTTAAGCTCTATCTCAAGATCAACGAACAGGGCATAATCGAGGACGCAACCTTTGAGACCTTTGGTTGCGCCAGCGCCATTGCCTCCAGTTCCGTTCTGACTGACATGGTCAAGGGCATGTCTGTGGAAGACGCCCTCAAGATCAGCAATAAGGATATCGCCAATGCTCTTGGCGGGCTGCCCAAACAAAAGATGCACTGCTCGGTCATGGGCCAGGAAGCGCTTGAGGCCGCCATCCGGCAGTGGAAGGGCGAACCCCCCGTGCCGCACGCCCATGAGGAAGGCAAGCTTGTCTGTAAGTGTTTCGGCGTGACCGATGCCCAGATCATCCGCGCCATTCGCGAAAACGGGCTCAAGACCGTTGAAGAGGTCACAAACTACACCAAGGCTGGCGGCGCGTGCGGCGAATGCCTGGATGAAATCGGCGAGATTCTCGCGGCCGAACTCAAGCAGAAGCCTCTGGTGGAGTTGAAGCCCAAGCAGCGGATGACCAATGTGCAGCGCATGCAACTGGTGCTCAAAACCATTGAGGAAGAAATCAAGCCTCTCCTTGCGGCCGACGGCGGCGACATTGAACTCGTTGATGTGGACGGACTGCGCGTGGTGGTCTCGCTGCGCGGACGTTGCGCGCAATGCCGCTCCAGCGATGTGACCATCCGCGACCTGGTGCAGCGCCTTTTGCGTGAACATGTGGAATCCGACCTAGTGGTTGAGGAGGCGTAAGGCCATGAGAACCATCTATCTGGACAACAATGCCACGACGGCGGTGGCGCCCGAAGTTCTGGACGCCATGCTGCCCTACCTTTCCGACCTCTATGGCAACCCCTCCAGCATGCACACCTTCGGTGGGCAGGTAGCCGACGCCGTGGACGCCGCCCGTGAAAGTCTGGCCAACCTTCTTGGAGCCAGCGCGGACGAAATCCTGTTCACCTCCTGCGGCTCTGAAAGCGACAACTCCGCCATCTGGACGGCCGTTCAGACGCAGCCGGAAAAACGCCACCTCATCACCACCCGAGTGGAACACCCTGCCGTACTCAACGTCATGCAGCACTGGGAACGTCACGGCTATCACGTCACCTATCTTGCCGTTGACAACAAGGGCAGGCTTGATATGGACGAGTATGCGCAGGCCCTGTCTGAAGACACGGCGCTTGTGTCCATCATGTTTGCCAACAATGAGGTGGGCAATATCTACCCCATACAGCGCATGGCCGAGATGGCCCACGAAAAGGGCATACTTTTTCATACCGACGCGGTGCAGGCTGTGGGCAAGACCCCCATTGACCTCAGCCATCTGCCTGCGGACATGCTGTCCCTTTCCGGGCACAAGCTGCACGCGCCCAAAGGCATTGGCGTCCTGTACATCCGCAAGGGCGTGCGCTTCCGCCCCTTCCTGCGCGGCGGCCATCAGGAACGGGGACGCCGGGCCGGCACGGAAAACGTGCCCTACATAGTGGGCATGGGCGTTGCCGCGCAACTGGCCCTGGATCATATGCAGGAAGAACGCCTACAGGTGGCCATGCTGCGCGACAAGCTGGAAGCAGGCATCCTTGAGAGCATCTCCGATTGCAGGGTCAATGGCGATGTGGAAAACCGCCTGCCCAACACCTCCAACATTTCCTTCAAGAATGTGGAGGGCGAGGCCATCCTGCTCATGCTGGACAGGCTGGGCATTTGCGCCAGTTCCGGATCGGCCTGCACGTCCGGCAGTCTGGAACCTTCACATGTGCTGCGCGCCATGGGCGTTCCTTTCAACTACGCGCACGGCTCAATCCGCCTCTCCCTGTCGCGCTATACCACTGAAGACGATGTGAATTTTGTGATTGAGCATTTTCCGCAGGTCATTGAAACGCTCAGAGCCATTTCGCCCTTCAAGAACTAGAGCGTGTTACTTTTGAAAAAAGGCAAAATGCTCTAACGCGGCGCGAGAGTGCGGTTCGCCACAACGTGGCATGGATTCTCCCGCAAACCGCATCTTAGGGCAGAATGACAAACTGATGAGAGCTCATATCCTCATCGATATTCTGTAAAAGATTGTACCAACCGGATTCGCCCGGCAGGTCTCTTTCCACTCCCGCCGTGGCCAGTGAGGTTTCACTGGCCACGGCGGGAAGCCCCAAAGCCAAAGCCTGGAACAACAGGGCATCCCGGCCGCTACACAACGGGGCTGGCTGCTTTTTTGGAGCCATTGCCAGAAATGCCTTCTAAAATTCCTTCACAGCCAAAAACCGCCATGACTCAAGGATAGAGCATGCCTGCTTTTTTTATTCTTTTAGCTGTTTCGCCAGCCATCAGCGCGCTGGGACTGCTCCTCTCCCCTCCCCTGTCATATGCCGCAGGCACGGCAGGGCTTGTTTGTGGTTTTGGCGGGCTTTTTCTTCTCTACCAGGACCTGCTCAAACCTTTTAAAACCATTTGCAGCAGCCTCAGAAAACCAGGCACACTCAACCTTCCCCCTGTCACTGATTGCGGCGCGTTGTGCCACATGGCCGAGCTTATGGCCGCACACGATGAAGCCCATACCCGGGAGGTCGCGTCCGCCCGACGCGACCTGGACAAAATGCGGCAGGACGCCGCTGAATGCCATGAAAAATACACGATCGCCATGTCCGGTCAGGTCATGACCAAGGACAGCCTGCACGAGGCTGCGCGCAAACTGCGCCTGCTGGCGGCCGATCAGGCAGAGCAGGAACGTAAGCTTGCCGGTATTTGCCCGGAACTTGCGGAAACGGCTTTTTTTGGCGGGCTCACCACCCAATGGATGGACAAGGTTGCGGCAGAACTGGAATATTGCGAAAACTACCTGGCCCAGATGAACGCCTTTCTTGGCGATACGCCAGCCTCCTCCATGCAGACGGAAACGGCGCGGGAGGAAGAGTTCTTTCAGTGGACGCCCAGCTATTCCACCGGGGTCCCCGTTATTGACGGTCAACACAAATTGCTGCTTTCATACGTAAACAAGTTGCACAATGGCCTTCGGCAAGGCAGCGATTCCGTCCTTCTTCTGGAAATTCTCGATGCACTGGCCGGATACGCCTTTACGCACTTTACTACCGAAGAAATCTTCTTTACCTACACCGACTACCCTTTGTGCCATAAGCATATTGAGGAACATCAGTCCTTTAAAAATAAAATCATGCTCTTTCGCGAAGCGCTGCTGCAAGGCAAGGCTGATGTGGATCTGACCCTGCTGGAATTTTTGAAGACATGGCTCATTGAGCATATCCAGGGCATGGATGTGTCCTTTGCCCCTTATGTGGCGCAGCATCACAGCATTGCGCTGAAAACGGACGACAGCGCAGCAGGCGGCGCAGAGCGCAAGGACCGAACAGTGCCGCATCTGCCGGATCATGAATAAAGCCCGCCAATGGCGGGCTTTATTCATGGTCAGACAATGAAACCGAAACGCTGGTACTCTCTGATGCTACAGGGGAGGTTTATCAGGCTTTTCAAGCTCGGCCGCAATATTTTCACGATCTTTTTTGCTCAAAAGACGCTGATTGGAGCTCCCTCGAAAAAGCAACTCCAGATCGCGCAACTCTTCCATATACGGGCCGTCGATCAAAAGGTCGGTGAGATCCAGCAGGCGTGCTGTCCAGATGTCATCCTGGGCGCGCCGCCACAAATCCTCAAAAGTATACCCTGTGTAGGTAATCACGGTCTTGCCCTTGCCGCGCACCCCCTGTGCCACTGAGCACAAGGGGGGCGCCTGAGCAAACGGTTCGCCTCCGGAAAGGGTCACTCCCGCAAGCAGGGGATTTTCGTCAAATTGCTTGAGCGCCTCTTCCACTGTAAAGAGAAAGCCGCCCTCAAAGCTGTGCGTCTGCGGATTGTGGCACCCCTTACAGCGGTGCGGGCAACCCTGAGTAAACAGAACGTATCGCAACCCCGGCCCGTCCACTATGGATTCATCCACAATGCCGGACAGGCGCATGGGTTGCGAAGACGCCTCATTAGGCATGCTTGACCCTGTCATGTTCTTCAGCGCGTTTGGCATTGTTAAAGCGATCCAGCGTACCCACAAGATAGCCGGTGATACGGCGGGTACGTTCAAAGGTCATGCCCTGGCCCACCAATTTCTGCGCGGGCTTCACTTCGTCAAACAAACGCGATTTCATCAACATAGACTTTCTCCTTGCACGTAATAAATAATAAGTATGGGGTTCAGGCAGTCCGCCGGAGCGGCCGCCACAACAGCAAGCAACATGAATTTTTCGTTTTGAGAATTTGCATTCTCAAATTTTTTACCACCGTGCCGGTCTGGCATTCCAGTGGCGGACGCTCACCCGCGCCGCGCGGAGCGGTTCTAGGGCGAACAGCCCTAGCTCCATTGGGGAATATGGGGATACTTTTTGCGCAGTTCGTCAAGAAGCTCGGCACTGACACCCTCGCCTTCCTTGCGGCCGCACCGTGGGCAGCAGTCATTAATGACGCCCACATATCCGCACAGGGGATCACGATCAAGCGGATGGTTGACCGAGCCGTAACCCACGCCATGGTCGTGCATGAAACGGATAATGCGCTCAAAAGCTTCAGGATTTTTGCAGGTATCGCCATCAAGCTCCACATAGGTGATATGGCCCGCGTTGGTCAGCGCATGGTATGGAGCCTCAATCTCGATTTTTTTAAATGCCTTGATATGGCAGTACACGGGCACATGGAAGGAGTTGGTATAGTAATCCCTGTCCGTAATGCCGGGAATGCTGCCGAACTTGCCCTTGTCCAGAGAGACAAAGCGGCCACTGAGGCTTTCCGCCGGAGTCGCGATGAGCGAGAAGTTCAGCCCTGTCTTTTCCGACTCGTCATCGCAGCGCTTGCGCATATGGCTGATGATTTCAAGGCCGAGCTTCTGTGCCTCTTCACTTTCGCCATGGTGCTTGCCAAGCAGGGACATGAGGGCTTCAGCCAGGCCGATGAAGCCCATGCTGAGCGTACCGTGCTTCAGGACCTCTTCAATGCTGTCGTCCCAGCCCAGCTTATCGGAGTCAAGCCAGATGCCCTCGCCCATGAGGAAGGGGTAGTTGCGCACCTTTTTGGAGCTCTGAATTTTGAGCCTGTGCATAAGCTGGCGAAAAACCAAATCAATCCTGTCGTCCAGCAGAGCAAAGAACTTTTTGACGTCGCCTTGGGCTTCAAGGCCCAACCGGGGAAGATTGACCGAGGTAAAGCTCAGGTTGCCGCGTCCGCAGGTCACCTGCCTGTCCTTGTCATAGACATTGCCGAGAACCCGCGTGCGGCAGCCCATATAGGCCACTTCGCTGTTGTAGTCGCCCGGCTTGTAGTACTGCAGGTTGAACGGAGCATCCAGAAAACTGAAGTTCGGGAACAGCCGCATGGCTGAAACCTCGATGGCCAACTGAAAAAGGTCGTAATTGGGATCTTCTTTGTTGTAATTGACCCCGGACTTCACCTTGAAAATCTGCACGGGAAAGATGGATGTTTCCCCGTTGCCGAGGCCCGCCTTGGTGGCCTTGAGCAGGTTCTTGGTCACCATGCGCCCTTCGGCGGAGGTGTCAGTGCCATAGTTGATGGAACTGAAAGGCACCTGGGCCCCTGCGCGCGAATTCATGGTGTTCAGGTTGTGGATAAGGGCTTCCATGGCCTGATAGGTGCGCCGCTCGGTATACTTCAGGGCTTCCTCAGCGGCATAGGCATGGGCTTCACCCAACATGGCCTTCTGTTCCGCTGCGACGGCCTGATCAAGTTTGCGGCCAAATTCTTCCATATTGCCAAGGCGCGGGCACAGTTCAACGCTGGCCAGCAGTTTTTCGGTAAAAGCCGCCGAGTCCTGGGCTTTCATATGCATGGCAATACGTACAAAGGAGCTAAAGGCCCTTTCGTATTCCTTGCGATACGTTTTAATGACGCCTTCGCTCATGGCGAAGTCGAAATGCGGCACACTCTGACCGCCGTGCATTTCATTCTGGTTGGCCTGGATGGCTATGCAGGCCAGAGCCGAATAGCTTTCAATGGCGTTGGGTTCGCGCAGATAACCGTGCCCGGTGGAAAAACCGTTTTTAAACAGCGGGATAAGGTCTATCTGGCAGCACGTTTCCGTGAGCATGTAGAAATCTTTGTCATGAATATGGATGTCGCCATTGATGTGCGCGGCCGAGGCATCCTTGGGCAGAATGTAGTTGTCGATAAAGTACTTGGACCCCTCGGATCCGTACTTGAGCATGGTGCCCATGGCGGTATCGCCGTCAATATTGGCGTTTTCGCGCTTGATGTCTTCGTGAAGGGCAGGAGAATACGTAAGCTTTTTATAGATATCCATGAGATACGATTCCGCATTACGGATTTTCGTATGCTCGGCGCGGTACAGGATGTATGCCTTGGCCGTCTTGGCGTAGTCGTACTGGATCAGCGTTTCTTCAACAAGATCCTGAATTTCTTCAACGTGCTTGAGGCTGCGGGCATCCAGCTTTTTGCAAACTTTTTCAGTTACGAACAAAAGGTCTGTAGGGGACATATCCTCACCGCCAACGGCCTGATTGGCCTTGGTAATGGCGTTGAGAATCTTGACAGAATCAAAAGGCACTGCCGTGCCATCGCGCTTAGTGATGCTGGCGGGCATGGAGGAAGACTCCCATAACAACTGTGAAAAAAACTGTGAAAAAAGTTCGTTCGCATAACGAACGAAGGGGACACCAGTAACGTATGGGGCGGTAAAGTAAACCCAGGGGCAAGCCTGTAGCCGGGAACAGGTCGTTCCCGCAAAGGATTGGCCGGCAAAGGCCCCGTGCCGACAATCCATAGTATGACTGTTAGGGATTATACCCGACAGCCGTTGGGTATTGTTGAAAGCAGGTCTTCCGGCTTGCCAACCGCCTTTCGGCCTTCCCAGGGCATTGCCCCAGTGGCGCATGAAGAAAGGCGGCGTTTGTGCGGCTTACGGCGGCGGGTCCGCTCCCGTTTTTCACGGGATTCTCTATTAAGCCCATAGGGCGCTTTCAATGTCTAGAAAATCTCAAAAGAACTGCATCCTGTCAATTGGGGTAAGCAAAAAAGGCTTCCTAGTCACGTAGGAACAGTGCAGTTTTTATTGATAAATTTTATTATAAAGCGTTCATTCAAACCTGAAAAAAGGCCGCAAAAAAGTACTGGGCGCGAGCTATACCCTGCCCGAAAATACACTGCCGGAACCGCCATTGAAAGTTCCGCAGCCTTTTATATGTTTGGCTGATGACTCCCTTGGTGCGAGCAACAATCTAGCGCACTGCCCTGACGATTTCAAGGCTGTTCAAACCCTTGGCTACTGCGGCTTTGCAGATGCGGCCTCTGGAAAACCGCACCATTTGCCATTTTTACAGGGGCATATTTTTTTAAGAAATATTACCAAGAAGCGTGAAGACAATTCATAATATACAATAAATTCAGTTAAATATACGTAATTAACTGGCAAAATGATCTTGTCCCGGCCGTATAAACATGGGCATGCCGCACGTATCGGTGATGCCTGCACTCCCCCCTGTCCCGTGACGCAGGCATGCTCCTCTGCGCAAGCCCACGTGCCCTCCCGCGAACCCCCGCGCGCAAGGCGTTCTGACTGAAAGACGCGGCCCTTGGCCTCCTTTTTCACCATACCAACATACAGATACAGTAAGAGTTTTAGGGGGTGGGGGCGTGGGGGAGGAGACCCTTTTGCAAAAGGGTCCCTCCCCCACAAAAAAACTTCAAACGGTTGCTCCCAGCCATCAGACAAAAACCTCCGGCCCTGGGGCCGGAGGTTTTTTGTCAGTGTGTGTCACAGGGCTCGTGTGTACTCTCAACCCTGCCCGGGTTGCTGTCAGGGCAACAGTACAAGGTTGTAGACATCGGCCTCGTCCAGGTACTTTTTCGCCACTGCCTGCACCTGGGCCGGGGTCAGCTTTGCGGCTTTTTCTATGAGCTGCCGCTCAAAATCATAGGGCCGCCCCAGCAAGGCGTCGCTGGCAGCATCCGCCGCCCGTGATCCAAGGCTCTGCCGGTCACGGTAGTACGCGCCCAGCAGCCGGTTGGCCCCGGCTTCCAGCAGCGCCGCAGACAAAGGTTTTTCCCTGATGTCGCCAATTATCTTGGCAAAGCCTTTTTGGGCCTGCTCCACCTTGTCCGGCGTGGTGCCAATATAAAAAGCCATCATACCCGCCTCAGGCATACTGCGGTAAAACGCCGTCACCGTGTAGCCCAGTCCCTCCACATCACGCAACTGGCTGAACAGCAGCCCGCTCTGGCCCGAAAGGACAGACTGGAGCAGCATGAGGGCAGGCGCGTCCTCATGGGTCGGCGGCACGGCCTTGAACGTCTGCAACACATGGGCCTGGTTGCGGCCGGGCAAATGCAGATCAAGCTTTTTGTCCTGTCCCCATACGGGAGCGCCGGGCGCGGCAATATGCGTTTTCGGTACGGGCAGGGAGCGTGCAAAGGCCAGCACAGCTTCGCGGTCAAAATCGCCCGCAACGGAAAGAACCCACGGCTGCCCCAGCTGTTCCTGCCAGAAAGCGCGTACTTCCTTGCCGGTCAGACGATCCAGAATTTCCGTGCTGCCGAGGCCGTCATAGCCGTAGGGCTGCCCCCCTGGGAAAAGAAAACCGTTGAGTCGTGAAAACAGGTATGACGTGGGCCTGTCGGCACGTTGCCGGATGGCGGCTTTCATGCTGTCGGCCTCACGGCGAATTTCTTTTTCTTCAAAGCGCGGGCTGTGCAGCACTTCTGTCAGCATGGAAAAATAGTCCGCGTTGAAACGCGCCGGGCCGGTGATGGACAGGGTGAAGCTTTGCAGCCCGGCGCTGGCGTCGATGGCTGCCGCCCGGTCAGCAAAGAAGCGTTCCATGGCCTGGGCATCCAGCTTGCCGCTGCCCGTTGTCAGGGCGCGGGCCGTGAGACCGGCGAGTCCTTGCTGGTTGGGCTTGAGGAGCGCGTTTCCGCCGGGCAGCATCATATCCATGGCCACATAGGGCACGGTTGCGTCGGGCAGAAGAATAAGGGTGCGGCCTTCGCCCAGTTGCACCACTTCGCGCTCGCCCGCCTTCATGGCGCGGGGCTTTTGCGCATGGTCGCCATCGGATCCTGGCCAGTTTTGCTGTAAAATGGCCTCAAGGTCAGGCAGCTTCGCGCCCTCTGGGGCCAACACGCGCACACGGGCCTGCCGTGGATTGATCCACTGTTGCAGCGCTTGCGCCAACTGGGCCGTATCTACATTGCGCTGGGCAAAACGCTGGTTCATTTCTGCCTGTTCGCCGCCCAGTTCAAACTGCACGGTGCCCAGCCACGAAGCCAGGCCGTTGAGCGTTTCACCGGCGCGGTCCATGTTGTCTTCAAGGTTGAACCTGGCGCGCGCGATGGCTTCGGGCTTGAAGCTTTCAGCCTTGAGCGCCGCCATATCCTTGGTCAGTTCGCGCCAGAAAGGCTCCACCTTTTCCACATCGAGCTGCGCGCTCAGATACACAAGCCCGGCCCGCGCAAGGCTCATGTTGCCCATGCCGATGCTGTCCACCATCTGCTTTTCATACTTGAACTTGCGGTACAGTTCCGAGGTGCCGTCGCCGCCCAAAAGATAGCAAAGCACGTCGAGATCGACAGACCGCAGGTCGCGCAGTCCGGGCGCCGGAAAGGCCATTCCCATATACACCTTGTTCCAGGGGCCGTGGACAACCTCCACGCGGGGGCCGCCCGAAGCGTCGGCCAGGCTTATGGGCTGCGTTTCGGCGAGATCGCCGCTGTTGGTCAGCCCGCCAAAAAGTTTCTGGCTATAGGCCAGCACCGCTTCCGGTTCAATATCGCCCGCCACAAGGAGCAGCATGTTCTGCGGCTGATACCAGTGCCGCACATAGGCGCGCAGGTCTTCCGCCGTCACGGCGCGGATGGTGTCCTTGAAACCGATGATGGGGCGGCCATAAACCGTGTTTTGCAGCGCCGACGTTTGCAGGCTTTCAAACAGCCTGCTCATGGGCGAATCCTGATCGCGCTCCAGTTCGGAAATAACCACCTCTTTTTCCGATTCCAGCTCCTTGGGATCAAGGGAAGGCTGGAAGGCCATTTCCTTGACCACATCCATGCCTGTGCGCCAGTGCGCGGCAGGCATGTCGGTCATATACCAGGTCTTGTCAAAGCTGGTCGCAGCGTTGAGGTAACCGCCAAGAGCCTCAACATCGCGGGCAACCTGGCCTTTGGGCCTGTGCTCGGTTCCCTTGAAAACCATATGCTCCAACATATGGCTTATGCCCGCCTGCTCAGGCTTTTCATTGGCCGATCCGGTACGGACATAAAGGCGCGTGGCCACCAGGGGGAAACGCGCATCCTTGACAATATAGACTGTAAGCCCGTTGGGCAGACGTGTGAGCATCCGGTCGTCTTTGCGAACCGTCTCGCCACTGGCCGCCTGGGCCGTTGATGACAGAACCAGCACGAGAGCCAGAACCACCAATGAGAAAAAGCGCCGCATGAAACCTCCTGCGCTGCGGCCGCAGCCGCTTGTTGATGTCAGGCTTTTCAGCATCATGCTGTCCGGTGTGGACGGCATGAAGTAACAGCCTTGCAGGGATGAAAAAAAACGGGACTTCATAGCCCCGTTTTTTATATTAGTTCTCAACGCGCCATGAAGCAAGCGCCGGGGCCTGTCTGCGCGCATCAGGGACGACCGCATTTTATTGAGGGGAGTATTTACAAAAACCTGCGCCGAGCAGAGGAACATTTTCGTGATTGGCCTGCATGACGTGCCATATGGAAGGCGCAGCCCTCCTCTTCAAGCAAAAAAATCTTTGAATTACATGAGAATATAATAAACGTTTTAGGGGGTGGGGGCGTGGGGGAGGGACCCTTTTACAAAAGGGTCTCTTCCCCCACAAAATATTTCTGCTTCGCAAATGTCCCTCCCCCACAAAGCTTCAACGTAAAACCGCTCTAGCGATTGGCCGCCTGAAGTTTGGGCAGGGTATTGGCTCCGTGGGGCAGCAGTGTCACGCGCATCTCCTTGCCGCCGTTAAGTTTTTTTGCCAAGGCAAGGGCGTCGTCCAGGGTTGTGACTGTGTGGATCTTTGTTTTGGCAAAGTCCGCCGCAGCCATGGAGCACACCATGATGAGATTGTGCTTTTCCGCCGATTCCGCGAACAGAAAACCCACATAGCTGCCGATGGAAAAATTCTCGCGAAGGTCTTTTTCGCGCGCCTCCATAGTGTCAAAATCGCGAATCTGGCGCTCGGTGTCCGGGCTGCCGAAACCTTCGGTGCAGGCTGACAGGATGATGATGGTGCCGCCGTCGCTTACTACCGCAAGGGCGTTGGCCAGGGTTTTGATGGTCTGGTAAAAATTGATGTCCTTGGGTGCACCGCCCGCGCTGGCAATGACCAGAGGCGTACGCTCGGCCACATTGACGCCGTCGATGGCGTCAACCAGGGAGCAAGCCTCGCGGTGGGCCTGCACCATGTCGCCAGCCACGGCCTTGATGATGTTATAGTTGTCGTCCACCACCACGTTGAGCAAAAAACTGGGGTTGGCCAGCAGCGCGGCTTCTTCAAGATCGGTGTGGAAAATATTGCTGTTTTCCATATTGGCGCTGCGCACGGCGGCATTGGAGCCGCTGCCAAATCCCTTGTTCAGGGCCAGATTGTGGTGCCTCTGGATGGTCTCATAGCTGGCTATGCCGGGCAGCAGGTATTTGGGGCCGCCGCCGTAACCGGCCAGAAAGTGGTACACCACGCCGCCGGTCAGAATGATATGGTCGCATTCCATAGCAAGGCGATTGAACCACACCTCGGTGCCATGGCTGGTGACGCCAGCCTTGACCATATCCGCCGACTCCCGGCATTTATGGTCAATAACGCCAATACGGTTGTAAATATCTTCGGACACAATGGCGATGTGTTCCTCGCGGGACATGGGACGGTGCGTGCCGGTGGCCGTAAGGATACGGATGTCCGCATCACGGATGCCGCACTTGTTCAGGCGGGCCACCACGGCGGGAACATAGACGTTGGGCGACTGCCACAGACGCGTTGAATCAGGCACGACAACGCATACGGTCTGGCCGGGTTTGAGCATTTCCTCAAGCCTGGGGGAGCCAATGGGGTTATCCAGAGCATCGTTGATATGCTCAAGTGCACTTTTTGTAGGCAGCGCAACCGTATTGGAATGCAGTTCAGCCGCTATAAGGCCGCTGCCAAGCTCCACAGAAAATTCCCTGTCGCCATATTTCATGTAATGCTGTGCCATGAGTCGTGTCCTGTTTGTTGCTGTAGGCAAATACAGCGCATGGCCTATTCGGGATGATTATGCCATCGCGCCAGTTCGCTAGGAACTGTTATGCCTCATGCAAGGTTTTGTGAAGTGGCAAAAAGTCCGGTTAGGCGCGACATCAGTGCTGCGCAAACAGCGCGTTGCCCGTCATCACAAGGCCTGCGCAGGCCAGCATGATATCGATAAGAAGCTGAAAGGTCGCTTCGGAGAGGCCGAGCACAAAGCGTTTACCCAGAAAGGTACCCACCGCCAGCGCCGCCCCCACGGCAAGGCCATGGCACAATATGGGCAGGGGCAACCCGCCCACAGCCCCAAAAGCCAGAGCCTTGGCAAGGTACACGGCTATGGAGGCGGCCGCTTCAGTGGCGAGCAGCGCGCCCTTCACCAGCCCGAAACCGGCAAAAATGGGAATGGTCAGCGGACCTGTGGAATACACAACTCCCGTGAGATAACCCACAAAGCCGCCAGCCAGCGCCATTTGTCCAAGCCCCAGTCGCATGCCGCGCGTACGACTGACCCTTCGCAAACCAATGAGTACAAAAAAGAAAAGACCAATGCACAGGTTGGAAATATCCGCAGGCATAATCCAGAGCGTTCGCACGCCCAACACCGCCGCAGGCACGGCCGTCAGCGAATAGCAGACAAAGGCCTTGAGGTTTATCTGGCGACGCCAAGCGACCACCCGCGAGGCATTGCCCGCAATTGAAGCAACGGCCATAATGGGGATGGCTGCCTTGGGGCCAAAAGCCAAGCTCAGTATTGGCAGCAGGATTATGGATGACCCGGTTCCCACAACCCCGCTCACAGTCCCGGCCGCGACGCCGCATAAGACAATAAGCGCGTATATCACGGCTGCCCCAGGTTCTGCGTTAAATTAGAGGGATGTAGCCTGCCCCATCCGGTGCAGACAAACTTTGGGATGGTGCGGCGTCAGGAAGCGCGGTCTCAGGAACTCCCGCGTCAAATCAGGAAACTTTTTGTGTTAAACTAAAAGATCATAAAGGTTTTTTTGGAGGGCGCGCTGGGGGGGGCCCTTTTGCAAGAGGCCCCCCACAAAACATTTCAAAGTGGCGTTATTCTAGCCGCCCAGGTAGGCATCCTTGACCTTGGGGTTTTCCAGCAGATCCTTGCCCGGTCCTTCCAGCACCACCCGCCCCACTTCCAGAATGTAGGCATAGTGCGCTACGGAAAGTGCCGCATAGGCATTCTGTTCAACCAGAAGCACAGTTTTGCCATCGGCATTGATGCGCCTGATGATTTCAAAAATCTCGCGCACCAGCAGAGGAGCCAGCCCAAGCGAAGGTTCATCAAGCATCAGCAGATCAGGACGGCTCATGAGCGCCCGCCCCACTGCCAGCATCTGCTGTTCGCCGCCGGAAAGGGTGCCGCCCTTCTGCCAGCTGCGTTCTTTAAGCCGGGGAAAGAGCGTGTACACCCACTCGATGTCGTCCGCGATTTCCTTGCGGTCATTGCGGGAGTATGCGCCGAGCATCAGGTTTTCCTCCACCGTCAAATGCGGCAGGATGCGCCGCCCTTCGGGTGAGAGCGAGATGCCCCGCCGTACCATGTCCTCGGGCTTGAGGCCCATAAGAGAAGCCGGGGCTTCGCCTTCGTGCCTGGTGAGCAGGATCTCGCCGGTCACGTTTTTGTTCAGCCCCGCAATGGAACGGATAATACTGCTCTTGCCCGCGCCGTTGGCTCCGATGAGCGTCACTATACTGCCGCGCGGAATTTTGAGGCTCACACCCTGCACGGCCTGAATGCCGCCATAGCGCACATGAAGGTCACGAATTTCAAGCATACTGCACCATATCCATTATATCTCCAACCCGTGTGGCAACTTTTGCGCCGCACATCAGAACATGCCGCCCGCGCCCATATCCTCGCCAAGATAGGCGCGAATCACCACCGGATTGTTGCGAATTTCTTCCGGGGCGCCTTCAGCGATAAGGGCGCCGTATTCCATAACCCAGATATACTGGCACACGCCCATGACAACCTTCATGTCGTGCTCGATAAGCAGAATGGTCAGGCCAAATTCGTCACGAATATGACCAATGAAGTGCATGAGATCGAGGCTTTCCTGCGGGTTCATGCCTGCGGCGGGTTCGTCCAGCAGCAAGAGGCGCGGCTCCGTAGCCAGGGCCCGCGCTATTTCAAGACGGCGTTGCGCTCCGTAGGGCAGACTGCCCGCAAGGTCATCAAGGTGCGCGCCAAGGTTGACCCTGTCGGCCAGCTGACGGCTTTTTTCCCTGATTTCAGCTTCCTCGCGGTAAAAGGACGGCAGTCCCAGGGGGGCCATCCACCAGGGGCAATGCCGCCGCACATGGCAGCCTACCATGATGTTTTCGAGCACGGTCATATGCTGCGAAAGACGGATATTCTGAAAGGTACGGGCCATACCGCGCCGACAGATATCATAGGGCTTCAAGCCCTTGATGCTCTGTCCGTCAAGGATGACCTCGCCTTCCTGAGGCGTGTAAAAACCGCTCAACACGTTGAACGCCGTGGTTTTTCCCGCACCGTTGGGACCGATGATTCCCGCAATGCCCCCATGGGGCAGGGCCAGAGAAAGTTCGCTCACCGCAGTGACGCCGCCAAAACGCATGGTAACGCCTTTGGCGATGAGCAGCGCTCCTTCATAATGAGGGGGACGGGGCAGATGGAATTCGCTCATGCCTTTTGCCTCCTCAAAAATGCGCCTATGCGCTTCCAGGTCAATTCCCTAGTGCCCATGATGCCTTCCCGCCTGAACAGAATGATGCCCAGCAGCACAAGCGAAAAGACCACCATTCGCATGCCGGGGATGCCCGGTATTTCAAACAGGCCAAAGATGTCCATGGGTTCTTCAATGGCGCGCAGCCATTCCAGCAGGATGGTAATGATGGTAGCGCCAAGGAGGCTGCCCGTCAGCGAGCCAAGGCCGCCGGCGACCACAAACATGAGCACGTTGAAGGTCAGAAGGAAATTGAACATCTTGGGGTCAATGGTGGAAAGATGGCTGCCAAGAAGCGCCCCGCCCACTCCGGCGAAAAACGCGCCGATGCAGAACGAAAGCACCTTGTTCCAGAACACGTTGATGCCCATGACGCTGGCGGCGATTTCATTGTCTCGTATACAGCGCAATACGTTGCCGTAATTGCTGAACACAAGCCGCACCAGCACAATGAGCGTAAGGAGCATCCATCCGTAGCACACAAGAAGCGTGGCATGCGAGGGTATGCCCTTGATGCCCAGAGAGCCGTTGGTGATGGGGGTGGCGTTGACGATGAGCACCCGGATGATCTCGGCAAAACCGAGCGTGGCTATGCCGAGGTAGTCGTCGCCAAGGCGCAGCACGGGAACGGCGATAAAAAAGGCAAATATGGTGGCGACCACTCCGCCGGCCAGCACCGATGCCCAAAAGGGCGTGAACAGCTCGGAGAAGGGCCAGATTATGGGTTCAAGAATCCACATCATTTCCTTCTGTTCCGGCGGCAGAATGCACAAAGCCGAAACATAGGCCCCCACGGCAATGAAACCGGCATGCCCCAGGGAGAAAAGACCTGTGAACCCATAGATGAGATTGAGCGAAAGCGCCAGGATGGCGTTGATGAAAATGAGCTTGGCGATGTAAATCTGGTAGTCGCCAAGAAAAAATTCCGCCTGCCATACCGCGCAGCCCACCAGGGCCATGGCCAGTATGCTCAAGATCGTGCTGCTGTTCAGGCGCATCAGATTTTCTCCTCCGTGCGATCGCCAAGCAGGCCCGTGGGCTTGTAGAAGAGCACAAGCACAAGCAGCACAAAGGCGAAGGCGTCACGGTAACCAGAAAGCTCCGGCATGAAAGCCACGGTCATGATTTCCACAAAACCCAGAGCGACACCGCCGATAACCGCCCCCTGGATGGAGCCGATACCCCCGAAAACGGCGGCGATAAAGGCTTTGAGGCCAGGCATGATGCCCATGTAAGGATGCACCTGGGGATACCGCAAGGCCCACATGATGCCCGAAGCAGCAGCCAGCGCCGAGCCGATGCAGAAGGTCAGGGCAATGATGTTGTCCACCTTGACCCCGAGCAGGCGCGTAGTTTCGATGTCCTTTGATATGGCGCGCATGGCCAGGCCCGGCTTGGTGCGGTAGACCACATACAGCAGAATGCCCACAAGCACGATGGTCATACAGGGCACAAACGCGGTGAGCGGCAGGATGCGCAAACCGCCGATCTGCCATTCAGACACGAGCCAGTCGGGTTGCAGCACGGGACGCGGCTGGCCGGTAAAAATCACCACAGCCAGGCTTTCGATAAAAAAGGACACGGCAATGGCGCTGATAAGCGCCGAAATTCGTGGTGCGTCACGCAGGGGCCGGTAGGCCACCCTTTCAATGATGACACCCAGCAGGCTCGCGCCTGCGACGGAAACCACCGCAGCCACAGCCCAGGGCCAGCCGAAGGCAAAGGTGCCAAAAAACACAAAATAGGCGCCAACCATCAGAATGTCGCCGTGGGCAAAGTTAATAAGTCGTAAAATGCCGTATACCATGGTGTAGCCAATGGCTATCAACGCGTAGAGCGATCCCAGGGTAAGGGCGTTAAAACAATGCTGCAAAAACATGTCAAGGCTCATGTAGCCACCTCGGCAGCCGTTCACGGTAGCGGCGGATCAAAGGCCGCAAAACCCCCTCCGCGAACGGCAGCAAAAAAGAGGAAAAGCGCCCCGCGGCGTTTGCGCCGCGGGGCCGAAAAAAACAACCAGCTTACTTGGGCGTTACTTCACCCACGTAAACGCGCTTGCCATCTTTGTATTCAATGATGCCCACGGGCATTTCAGCGTCGTGGGTGGCATTGATGGAAAGCAGTCCAAGAGCGGTGGGCAGATCCTTGGTTTCGGCCAGAGCCTTGGCAATGGCCTGGGGCTCGGCGGAATTGGCACGCTTGATGGCGTCAAGGATAAGGAAGTAGGTGTTGTAGCCAAGAGCGCCGTTAACGTTGGTTTCTTTGTTAGGATAGGTGGCCTTCCAGGCTTCGGTGAAGCGTTTGGCGGCTTCGCTCATGTTGGGCATGGCGGGGTCGTAAGGGAAGGTGGTGTGCAGGAAGCCCTCGGCAGCCTTGCCGCCGAGCTTGAGCGTGTCGGGGTTGTCCATGGCGTCCGCGCCCATAAGGCGGAACTTGGCGCCCAGTTCACGGGCCTGCTTCATGATGATGGCGCCTTCAGCAAAGTAGGCGGGCATGAACACGATGTCGGGGTTTTTGGAAATCAGCTCGGTCAACTGGGCAGTGAAGTCCTGGTCGCCGGAACTGTACTTGAGGGTAGCGACCACATCGCCGCCCTGCTTTTTGAAGGACTTGGAGAAGAAACTGGACAGGCCCACGGCATAGTCGTTGGTCATGTCCATAAGAACGGCGGCCTTCTTGAAGCCCAGGTTCTCGCGGGCATAGGTGGCCGCAGCGGCGCCCTGATAGGGGTCAATGAAGCAGGCGCGGAAGTAGTACTTCTTGCCCTGGGTCACGAGAGGATTGGTGCAGGAGGTGCCCACGCCGGGGACCTTGGCCTTTTCGGCGACTTCAGCGCCAGCCATGGCAAGGGAAGAACCATAGGTGCCGATGAGGGCCACGACCTTGTCACGTTCCACAAGGCGCTTCACGGCATTGGCCGCCTCAACCTTGTCGGACTTGTTGTCCACAACAACCAGGTCCACGGGGCGACCGAGAACGGTAGGCATTTCTTTGTGCGCCAGGCGGACGCCTTCAAGTTCAAGCTGACCGCCAAAGGCGTTCTGCCCGGTCAGGGGAAGGTAAACGCCGATTTTGATAGGAGCGGCATCAGCGGCAGGCGCCTGGCCGGCAAAACCAAGGGTGAGCGCCAGCCCGGCCAGCGCTGCAAAAAGTTTTCCCAGTTTCATCCTTTCCCTCCAGGTTTTTTGTGTTCGCAGGGCGACGCCAAAGGGCGGGCCACTAGACCCGTATACTAAACAATTTGGACGCAGCCTGCAATTCAGAAATCCTATGAACCCATAAAAATCAGGTAAAAAGACTAGCATAGCGCGCAAAAAGCCGCTTGCCGGGGCGCGAGAAACGGTCCCACTCGCCCGTAAGTGCCAGACCGGGAACAATGGCCCGCACCACAGGCAGGTCAAAATCCTTCCGGCTGATGTCCACGTAAAGCGGAGTTCTGCCATGCTCAGCCAGCACGGCTTCAAGCAGACGGCAGTTGTCAACGGGCGATGCAAGGCTGTAGTCCGGCAGATCTTCAAGAAAGCGCACAGGCAGGCCCGCAAGGCCGGGGCCGGAAGGCCGGGGCCGCGTGCTTTGAGACGTCGAATACGGCCAGGGCGTTTCGGTCAGCGCCGCCAGGGCCGCCCGCTGCCCATTGAGGTTGGCTCCCGTGGCGCGGGCGATGCCGCCGTCACGTCCCATGACAAAGCACTGGTACACGGGAAGGCCGAATTCGGTGGTGATATCCTGAAACTGCACGCTGATGCCGCAGGCCGCATAGTCGTCCAGCAGGGACTGCATGCGGGCATCACGGCTTTTAAGGCGGAAGCACTGCAAACGGCTGAAGGGCGTGGTGGCTTCGGCGTCGCGCTCAAAAATCTCCGTCAGGGCAGCCTGCCTGGCCTCATCCAGAGTATTGCCCGAAGCGAGCCCCGTTGAGCCGCCAGCCAGAAACAGGGCCGGTTCATCCAGATTACAGAACAGAAACACGGCCTGAGCCGGAACAAGCACCGGGCGGCCATCGGCCCCCACGGCGGTGAGCCAGTGCAGGGGCGCATCCATATACGGCGCTTCAACCGGCAGAAGATTGGGATCAAGGGCCGCCCTGCCCTGCGCCTGCAATTCAGAAAAACGGGCCTTGTAGAGAGGCATGGCATGCTTGCGGCCAACTACCTGCCCTGCTTCGCCCTTTGCGCCAGCCCTGGCCGGGCCAACGCTCACATAGGCACTGGCCCTTTCAACAATTTCCATCGCATAGGAAGCCCTGGCCGCTGCCAGGGACATTCCCCGTCCGTAGGCAGTGGCCTGACCGCGCAGCCGGTGGCGCACAGCATTGCTGCACACCTCGATGTCCACCAGCCAGGAACGCAGCAGGGCTATGGGCGAAAGCGAAGCTTCGTGCCGCATTTCTGCCCCGGCGATGGTTCCCGACTCCATAAGGGCATCCAGCGCGCGCAAAAAGGTCTGCTGCGCTGGCGGACGCTCCCAGGCGGGCGCGGGATCGGCGCGCAGACGCGCATGCTGTTCCGCCATCTTGCCCGCATGGGCGGCCATGGCCATGGCTGTTTTTTCAATTTCTTCATTCGGGAACAGCGGGGCGATGCCAGCCTCGGATGGGCGCGGCAAGGCATGATGTTCGCAAATATTGTCGCGAAACAGTTCGCTCCAGGCGGCGCTGGCTTCCGCATCGGGCTGGCTGGCTGCACGCAGGTACAACGCCGGACTGGCGTGAGCCAGGCGCCTGCCCGCATCAGCGGGAAAACCGGCGCAGGCCTGCGCATGCCGGGGCAGCAAAATACCGCATTCCAGCAGCAAGGCCGCCAGAACCGGTCGTATGAAGGCGTCATTGGCCGCATCGTAGCAGGTGGCCGCCAGACGTGTCAGTTCCTCGGTTTTTTCAGCGCTCAGCAAACGCAAAAGATGCTGATGTAAAAAATCGTCCATGGGCGCGGCTTCAAGGCGCGCCAAAGCGGCGGCAAAGTCGAGATCAGACGGCGGCACACAGGAAAAATATCCCGTGGTGGCCTGAGTCTCTTCATGCGTGTAGGCGTAGTCGAGTATTGGCAACTGGTCGGTTGAAGGAGCATCGTCCCTGATCATGTCAACTCTCTCAAAGTTTTTTCGCATTGAGAATATCTATTCTAAATGCTTCCAAGACGCCCGCTCCGGCGTTTAACAGCGCAGATAAACTGCGCTTACGCCTCTGCGGCGGGCGTCTGCTCCCGCATCCGCCAGAGCAATTTCAAAGAGAACTTGCTCTAGGCTGGTTGGACAGAATATGCCCAGAACAACCTACACTTTTGCTGGGAAAATGCCAGACCAAAAGCAGCGCCGCTGTGATGCACAAAAAAAGCGGGCCGCAAGCGGCCCGCCATAAAAAACGAAAGCCCTGACATGCAGGGCTTTCGCAAAGCGATTAACGCTTGGAGTACTGGTACCGTGCGCGGGCAGCGCGCAGGCCGTACTTTTTACGTTCTTTCTTGCGGGCATCCCGGGTGAGGAAACCGGCTTTCTTGAGCATGGGGCGCAGGGCCGGGTCAACCATCAGCAGGGCACGGGAAATACCGTGGCGCACAGCTTCGGCCTGACCGGTCACACCGCCGCCAGCCACGTTGATGCGCACATCAAGCTTGTCGGCAAGCTTGGAGAGCACCAGGGGCTGACGAATGATCATCTGCAGGGTCTTACGGGGAAAATACTCCTCGAAAGAACGCCCGTTGACCGTGATGCCGCCGGAACCGGCATAGATGCGGGTACGCGCCGTGGCGGTCTTGCGACGGCCGGTGCCGTATTCAAATTTCTCGCTCATGGCATTCTACTCCTTAATGCGGCAGCGTCAGCGGCTGGGGATTCTGGGCCGTATGGGGATGTTCGGTCCCGGCGTAAATCTTGAGTTTCTTCAGCATGGCGCGACCCAGGCGATTCTTGGGCAGCATGCCCTTCACGGCAGTCATCAGGACGCGGGAGGGCTTGTCGGCCAGCACGTCGCCGAGAACGGAGGTCTTGAGACCGCCGACCCAGCCGGAGTGCCGGTAATATTTTTTATCGGTCATTTTTTTGCCGGTAACTTTGATCTTTTCGCAGTTAACTACCACGATAAAGTCCCCGTTATCCATATGCGGGGCGAATTCAGGCTTGTGCTTGCCGCGCAGGCGGTGGGCGATCTGGCTGGCCAGACGACCGAGCACCTGATCCTGAGCGTCAACCACGAACCATTCGCGATTGATGTCTTTGGGGGTGGGGCTGAACGTCTTCATCGGAGTGACTCCTCACATCTGCAAATATCAGCAGCCCTCAGGCTGCAAAAAAGTTCATTGCGCGATGCGCCGTCGAACGGGGGTGACGACATTTATCGCAGTAAAGATGGCTTCAATACGGCAAACTCCAGAAACTGTCAAGAGCAGCCGTGCCATTATCCACCCACAGGCCATAACCCAGGGGCAGTGACATGAAGCCCTTGAGCTTTACCCCATCTGCCCCTATACTGCCAACTGTTTTTCCGACCCGTACCCGGAGAAAGTATGGCGGATATTCGCAAGAGCTTGCTTCAACTAATTTTTTCAGGCGCATATCTTTTGCGCTGGAACGATAAGCTCCGTCCCGTGGAACTGCTTGAAATCGACAAGCAGGCACACAAGATGCTGCTGGCCTGCGTGCTGTGGCATGAAAATTCTCTCGGCATGTCTGAAGAAAAACGGGTGCGCCTTGCCAACGACATCATTGAAGGCGGGCTGTTTGACTATTTTTACCGCCTCATCATCACCGACATCAAGCCCCCCATCTTTTATAAAATCAAAGAAAATCCCGACCAGCACCGCCAGTTGACCGAACACGTGCTGGAGCGGCTGCAACCGGCCCTGTCGCCCCTTGGCGACTTCTGGCAGCGCATGTGCCGCTGGCACCGCAGCCCCGACGAAGGCAGCCTGTCCCGCCGCATACTCACCGCCGCCCACCTCTACGCATCCCAATGGGAATTCAACCTCATCAAGCCGCTCAACAGCCCTTTTGACGAAGAGATGGACGATATCGGCCAGTCCTTTGTGGACAGGTTGGACAGCTTCAGCGACCTTAACGGCCTTGACCAGATGCGCCAACAGGGTACGGCGCTTATCCGCCTGGCCAACCTCTGCGGGCAGTTGCGCTTTCAGATACGCTGGACGCAAGCGCCGCGCATTCCGGCCACCTCCGTTCTTGGACACATGTTCATCGTGGCCAGCTTCGCCTATTTTTTCAGCCTGTCTGTAAACGCCTGCCCCGCACGGGCCAACAATAATTTTTTCTGCGGTCTTTTTCATGACCTGCCCGAGGTGCTCACCCGCGACATTATCTCGCCGGTCAAGAGATCCGTGGCAGACTTGCCCAAGATTATTAAAGAATATGAAGAAAAAGAGCTGGAGCGCCGCATTTTCTCCCCTCTTCGCCAGCAGGGCTTCACCGCGCTGGTGGAACGCATATCCTATTATCTTGGACTTGAGGTACAGTCAGAATTTCAGGAATGCGTACGGCGCAACGGCACCATTGAAAAAATACATGACTTCGCCGCATTGCAGCACGACTGCAACTTCGATGCGCTGGACCCCAAGGATGGCCGCCTCATCAAGGATTGCGACAACCTCGCGGCCTTTCTTGAGGCCCACAGTTCCATCCGCAACGGCGTTTCATCACCACACCTGCTCGAAGCCCGCGTCCGCCTGCTGACCCTGCTGCGCCAAAGCCCCCTCACCTGCCTCAAGCTGGACTCTCTTCTGGCAGACTTTGACTAGCCGCCAGGCACATTACCGCCATGCACACCATCACCCGCCTTTCTACCGTTCTGCCCACCCCGCTTCCCGGCGCTGCAACGCGCGGCCGGGCAGCCCTGCTCGCCCTGTTTCTCGCACTGGCGGCATGGCTTGCGCCCCCCACTGAGGCCCTGGCCCTCACCGCCTCCAAGGGACTTTCTTTTTACGCCCGGGATATGGAGTACTATTACAAGGAAAAACGGCCCGAAACACTGCCGGGCATCCTCCGCACCTTTGACGCGCAAAACGTCCTCTATGACCGGCAAAAGCAGCTCACCCTGGCCGCCTTTCTTGCCGAGGCCCTCAAGTCGGAGCCCACAGCCCGCCAGACCCTGCTGGCGCAGGTTCCCACACTGAGCAGGGACGGCAAGCGCACCCTGGCCTGGGCCGTACACCTGGCCCAACTGACGGACGAAGCCGCCCTCATGAACCAGTTGCTGGACAAACAGGACGCCATACTCCTGCAGCAGATCCACCAGAATCCCACGCCCCTGCTGCAATGGGACATCACCAGCGAAAAAACCGTTTTGCAAATGTACTGGGCCGCATATACAGCTTCAGGCAATGTGGCCTATCTGGACGCCATCATTGACGCGGCCCTTCGCTACGCCGACCTCAACTCCAGCGGCAGGCAGAACGATCCGGCTTTTTCCGTAAGTCAGACGGCCGCCGCCTCACTGTACGAAATGAGTCCGCGCCACGAAGCCGTCCAAGACCGCGTGCAGCAAAGACTCAAGGGACTTTCCGGCCCAAGGGCCGAGACCCTGCGAACCATTTTGCGAAAATAGGGCAATAGTACTGCGAAGCGCTTTATGGGGGAGGAAATGCTCTGTGGGGGAGGAGACCCTCTTTAGATCAGATTAACTTTGAAATGCTTCACATTTCAAAGTCGTCATTCTGCCGAAAATGCGATTTGCGGCAGAATCCACGCCACGTTGTGGCGCGCTGCACTCTCGTGCAGCGTTAGGGCATTTAACTTTTTTCAAAGTTTAAATGCCCTAAAAAGGGGTCTCCTCCCCCCACGCCCTCACCCCCTAAAAATCTTGCTGTAGTTACATAACGCACCAAGGGTTTTCTGATATGGAGCGGGCTGCGGCGTTACCGCCGTGCGGGATTTGTGGAATCCTTACCGCAGCGCATGCCTGATGGGGCACTGCTGCCAGAGCTTTCACGCATGCGTCGCTCACAGCAAGGGTACGGCCACAAGCAGGCCCGCCATTATCATGAGGCAGGCCCCGGCCAGAGTTTCAATGAGCGTCAGACGCCTGCTCAACAGGCCCCGCACCACTGGGTGCCCAATGGCTGCGGCAAGCCCGGCGTCCCAGGCAAAAACGAGTCCCGCCATCCACGCGCCCGCAAAAAGCTGCTGTTTCAGGCTGGCGGCTGTTCCCATTATGGTGGTCATGAGCGTAAGATAGAAAATGGCATTCTTGGGATTGAGCAGGGCCGACGCCAGCCCTGTAAGCAGTTGCCTGCCCGCCGCAAGGGGCGCGGCCGCATTAAGGTGAAAATTCGCCGGCTGCCGCCCTGAACGCACAAGCGCCCAGCCCACCCACAGCAGATACCCCGCGCCAGCCAGTTCCAAGCAGCGATAAAGCAACGGCCACTGCCGGATGAGCGACCAGCCTGAAACGGCCAGGGCAATATACAGGGCATTGCCCAGCGCGATGCCAAGGCAGATGAACACGGCCCCGCGCAAACCACGCCGTGCCGCGTGCCCCACCACCAGAAAAAAATCCGGGCCAGGGCTGAGCAAAGCCATAAAGTGCGCCAGCGCCAGTGCGGGAAATGTGGGAGCGATGAACTCCGCAAGAATCTGTGCCATGAGATGAAGCCTCCTGCACAGACCCTACTCCCCTGTCGGATTATTTCTTGTACGAATGTGACGCGCCTTTGCGATAGCAGCCTGGCGTCACAGAATAGAACTTCACGAACATGCGGTGCAGGTGGCTCTGATCTGCGTATCCGGCAGCAGCGGCGGCTTCCGCGATGCTTTTGCCCTGGCGCAGCAGACGGCGGGCCTTTTCAAGGCGCAGACAGTGCAGATAGCTTGCCGGCGGCAGGCCTGTACCACGCCTGAAAGCGCGGGAATAGCTTTCGCGACGCAGACCGGACATTTCAGCCAGTTGGGACACCGCGTGACGCTCCGTGCACAGGCTGCCCTCCTCCCCGGCTGGCAAAAACCGCGCCATGCTGGTGCAGTCCTCGGCGGCAGGCCTGAAGCAGCCGTAGGCAAGCTGCAATCGAACCAGCAAATCCAGCAGCGCCTGCTCGCTGCGTGCCTGACCAGCCAGCATTGCCTGTATGACTTCAAGGGCGCCCGCATAGAGCGCTTTGTCCCGAATCAGGGGAAGCACCGCTTCACAGTTTTCCGGCAGGCCCAAAACCGGGCAGACGCGCTGCGCGAACCAGCGGCAATCCACGTGCGCCATGTGGTAGCTTCTGGACTGCCCGTCCACAGGGTTGCAGCTGTGTGCGACGCCAGGCCCGATAAGCACAATGTCACCCTTTTGCGCTTCGTGCATCTGGCCGTGAAGCCGAAACCGCGTGCGTCCTTCAAGAATGGCCCCGAGTGACCAACTGGAATGAAAATGTTCCGCGTAGGGTTGCACGCTGTCCAGGGTTGTCCGCACCTCCACAAAGGGCAAGGCTTGCGGAGCGGCAAACTTCTGTACGGCAAGATGGGATTCATGCGCCATGATTGCACCAGCAATAAAAAAACTGACCAATTTTTTGCTGAAACGCCCTGTCAGGCTCCACCGCCCTTTACAGACGCTTGCGCCCTGACGCTGACGCCTGGAACGGCTGCGCCAAATAACAGCGCAGCGCGAAGCCACAGCCGAAAAGCTGGAAAGGCTGCGTCAATACGAGTTGTGTGGCGTCTCAGGCAGATAATTTTTGGAGGGGTATGATGCCTGAAAGACGCCTTCTCTGGAACCTCGTCTCAGATCAGAAAGCTCCTTGCACTCGTCACACACAATAAAAGTTGGGTCATGACTAGCTGAGAGGCCAACAAAAGGCTAAAAGCTAAGTATGGCAACAAAAAACAAGTATGCTTATCGTTCGAGAATTTCCGAGGACAAAATCCGTCAAATCGTAAGGCTGTTTGCCGTTGATTTGGACGCCTCTCAAATTGCCGAGGTCACGAGCCTCAACCGCAATACCATTAATAGGTATCTCGCTGCGTTCCGGGAAAGAATCGCCCAGTACTGTGAGGCGGAATCGCCTGTCAGCGGTGAGGTTGAGGTTGATGAAAGCTACTTTGGAGCGCGCCGGGTCAGAGGTATCAGAGGTCGGGGTGCTCGTGGCAAAACTATCGTTTTCGGCCTGTTTAAACGCAATGGGCACGTCTACACCGAAATTGTGCCCGACTGTTCAAAAGCCACTCTCCAGGGCATCATCAGAGGTCGCGTTGAACTTGAGAGCGTTATTCACTCTGACGGATGGCGTGGCTATGATGGTCTTGTAGACCTTGGCTATCAAAAGCATTTTCGTGTTCAGCACGGCAATAACGAATTTGCAAACAACCATTCCCACATTAACGGGATTGAAAGCTTTTGGGCCTTTGCAAAAACTCGGCTCGTCCGATTTAGAGGCTTGCACCAGCACACTTTTTATTTTCATTTGAAAGAATGCGAGTTTAGATTTAACCATCGGCGAGAGGACATATACAAATTGGTGCTCAAAATGCTCCGCAATTTTCCTCTCAGCTAGTCATGACCCTAAAAGTTTTAGGGGGTGGGGGCGTGGAGGAGGAGCCCCTTTTTTAGGGCATTTAACTTTTAAAAGTTAAATGCTCTAACGCTGCATGAGAGTGCAGCGCGCCACAACGTGGCGTGGATTCTGCCGAAAATCGCATTTTTCGGCAGAATGACAACTTTGAAATGTGAAGCATTTCAAAGTTAATCTGGTCTAAAGAGGGTCCCTCCCCCACAAAGTATTTTCTTCCCCATAAAGCATTCCTTCCCCACCAAATTAATGCGCGGAACCCCAATCATTGCCCACGCCCCAATCGACCACCAGCGGCACGGAAAGGGGTTCGTTGCCAGGCATGACCGCACCCATAAGCTCGGCGACGCGTGCCCCGGCGGCCTTGGCGGCGTCCTGCGGCACTTCCAGCAGCAGTTCGTCGTGCACCTGAAGCAGCAGGCTGGCTTTGCAGTCCCGCAGTTGCGCGTCCCCGGCCACGGCCAGCATGGCCAGCTTGATGATGTCGGCGGCCGAGCCCTGAATAACCGTGTTGATGGCCTGGCGTCTGGCCAGGGCATAGGCCTGCCCGTTGGCCGAATGGATATCGGGCAGAAGGCGGCGGCGGCCGCCAAGCGTGACCACGTAGCCTTGCCGTTTGGCCGTAGCTTCAATTGATTCGTAAAATTCCTTGAGGCCCGTGAGGCGCGCGAAGTAGCGGGCAATGAATTCCTTGGCCTCATTGGTGGTGATTTTAAGTTCCTGGGCCAGTTTTTGCGCGCCCATCCCGTAAATGAGGCCAAAGTTGATGGTCTTGGCATTACGGCGCTGGTCAGGGCTCACCTGGTCAGGGGGCAGATCATAGACCAGGGCGGCCGTGCGGGCGTGGATGTCTTCGCCTTTTCGAAAAGCTTCAAGCAGGGCCGCGTCTTGCGACATGTGGGCCAGAACGCGCAGTTCCACCTGCGAGTAGTCGGCGGACACCAGGGAGTGATCGGGCCTGGCGATGAAGCAGGAGCGCATGCGCTTGCCGAGTTCGCCACGCACGGGGATGTTCTGCAAATTCGGG
Organism: Desulfovibrio sp. 86; assembly: GCF_902702915.1. NCBI lineage: Bacteria > Pseudomonadati > Thermodesulfobacteriota > Desulfovibrionia > Desulfovibrionales > Desulfovibrionaceae > Desulfovibrio > Desulfovibrio sp. 86. The sequence goes on from NZ_LR738849.1 coordinate 289,360, forward strand.
TTGCTGGATGAAAGGCGTCCTGTGGCTGTGGCCTTCTGATTAAAAGTCGTGTGGACGCGGCCCTGGCTGTCCATAAGACGCGGCAGGGGATCAAGGTAGGTGGAGCGCATCTTTTCAAGCTTGCGGAATTGCAGGATACTTTCCACCACAGGATGACGGCTTGCCAGTTTTTCAAGGGTTTCCTGGCTGGTGGAGGCCTGTCCGCCCCTGGTCTTGCGCGGCGAGGGAAGATCAAGCGTGCTGAAAAGCACGTCGCCAAGCTGCTGCGCCGAGCGGATATTGAATTCCTTGCCCGCCGCCGCGTAAACTGCGGCCGTCAGTTTGTCGAGTTCGGCCTGCACATCGGCAAGAAAGGCCTCGAACGCGGCGACGTCAATGGCTATGCCCCGGCCTTCCATATCCGCCAGCACCGGGGTGAGGGGCAGTTCAAGCTCATTGTAGAGCCGCAGCAGATCATCCTGCTGCATGCGCGCTTCAAGCACCGCCGCCATACGCAGGGCCAGCAGCGCCGGGCCGGGGCCGTCGTCGCGCAGGGGCGCGCCCCAGTGCACGGCAAGGCGCGGCCAGCCGTAATCACTTTCTTCAGGATTTATAAGGTAGGCGGCCAGGCCAAGATCCCTAAAAAAATCCGGAGATTTTTTCCGCGCGAGTTCGCGCCAGCAAGGAGCAGCGGCCAACAAGCCTTTGAGGTCAGGCGTGATGATGCGCCGCGCGTGAGAGGCCCAGGCGCAAAGCTCGTCCGCGCTGCCCATCCAGCAGACATCCTCGCCACCCGTCACAGCGGCATGGGGCGCAGCGCCCGCGCCTCTAGGCCATACCAGGGACAGGTCAAGGCCACTGCAGTTTGGCAGATCAGCGACAGTAAGCACTTGCGGGGCCGTCTTTTCTTCGGCCACTTCAAGAAGACTCATCTGCGCGCCAACACCCTTGGGCGGCTGGGACTGAGGCCCCTGCCCCCGGGCGGCGCTATCGGCTCCGTTGTTTTTTTCTGCCAAAAACGTGGCGGGCGCGCCCGATGACGCAGATGAACCGGATGACGCGGACGAAGCGGACGGTGCGCCGTTTTGGGCGCGGGGCTTTGTCCCTTCTTCGGCAGCGCCAGACTGGCCGGAAAGCTGCATCCGCTCCAGCGACGCCATTTCGCGGCGCAGGGCGTGCAGTTCAAATTCTTCGGCCAGGGCCGCGCAATGGGCCGCGTCGATGGGGCGCACCAGAAGGTCGTTCAGTTCAAGCCCGGTGCAGACATCCAGGGACAGTGTGGTCAGCTTGCGCCAGGTGAACATGTCGTCCAGATGGTCGCGCAGCTTGTCCTGAAGCTTGGGGGGCAGCAGGGCGAAATGGTCGCGGATATCCTCAAGAGTTGGGCATATCTCAAAAATCTTGGCGGCGGTTTTGGGGCCGATGCCGGGCACGCCGGGGATGTTGTCACTGGTGTCGCCCACAAGGGCCTGCACGTCGGCCCATTGGGCCGGGGTCAGACCACTTTCTTTCGTAAACTGGTCGGAAGTAAGCAGTTTTTCTTCCTTGAAAGCGGGGTCCCACATGAAAATATTGGGGCCAAGGCACTGCTTGAGGTCCTTGTCGCCGCTGACAATGACCACAGGGCGCTCTTTTGAGAGGCGCGCGGCCAATGAGGCTATGCAGTCGTCGGCCTCGCAGCCGTCGGAAACCTCAAGGCTCATGCCAAGGGCGGTGACCATGCGTTCGATGGGTTCCATCTGCCGGATCAGGTCTTCGGGAGTGGCGTCACGGTTGGCTTTGTACAGGGGGTAGATGTCATGCCTGAAGTTCTTGCCTCTGCCGTCCTTGACGAACAGAAAATATTGCGGCCTTTCCTCGCGCAGAATGCGCAGAAGCACACGGGTCACCACCACCAGCGCGTTGGTGGGAAAACCGTCAGAACGCTGCATGTTTCTGTTGGCGAAAAATCCCCGGTAAATAAAGGCGGAGCCATCCATCAGAAAAACGGGGTCAACGGCAAGATCAAGGCGGTTTTTTAAAGACATGACAGACCGTGGGTTGAAGGTGAAAAAGCCCGCACGCTTTTTGCGCACGCGGCCCTTGCAGATAAATCAAGCCATGCGTATACTATAGTGATGGAAACAAGTCCGCAAGTGACAGCTTCCATTCAGGGGCCGCTCCTGCACGTGAGCGTGGGGGGCGGCTGGAATATCGATACGGCCTGGCCCCCTGAAGCCGAAGCCGCACTCAACTCTCTGGCCGATCAGAGCATTCACGAACTATGCCTGGAGAGCGACGGTCTCGAAACCTGGGACAGCAGCCTGCTGGTCTTTCTCGTGCAACTTACCAAGGCTGCCGAGGATCGCAAGCTGCGCATCCAGAACCATTTGCCCGAAGGTCTCGAGCGTCTTCTCAAGCTGGCTTTTGCCGTACCTGCCAAGGCAGGGTCTGACCGCAAAAAAGAAAGCCTCAGTTTTGTGCAGCGTGTGGGCCAGGCCACCATCGACCTGCCGCCGCGCGTAACCGATTTTGTAAACTTTGTGGGTGAAGTGACGCTGGCAGTGGGCCGTCTTATAGTGGGCCGTTCGCAGATGCGCCCGCAAGACCTGCTGGCAGCCATGCAGGAATGCGGCGTGCAGGCTCTGCCCATCATTTCCATAACCAGTATGCTTTTCGGCCTTATTCTGGCCTTTGTGGGCGCGGTGCAGCTCACGCAGTTCGGCGCGCAAATCTACGTGGCGGGACTTGTGGGCATTGGCATGCTGCGTGTTATGGGCGCCATCATGGTGGGCGTGGTCATGGCGGGCAGGGTCGGCGCCGCCTATGCCGCCCTTATCGGCACCATGCAGGTTAATGAAGAAGTTGACGCCCTGGCCACTTTGGGCATTTCTCCCATCGATTTTCTGGTGCTGCCCCGTGTGGTGGCGCTGACGGCCATGATCCCGCTGCTGACGCTGTACGCCGACCTTATGGGCGTTATAGGCGGCTATGTTGTGGCCATCACCATGCTGAAGATCAATCCTATGGAATACGTCAACGCCACCATGCAGATGGTTCCCTACAAACACGTCTTCATCGGCCTCACCTATGGCACGGTTTTCGGCGTTATCATCGCCTTGACCGGCTGCTTTCAGGGCATGCGCTGCGGGCGCAGCGCCCAGGCCGTGGGACAGGCCACCACCACCGCCGTGGTGCAGGCCATTGTGGGCATTATCGTGGCCACAGCCATAATAACCGTCATCTGCAACGTGATGGACATCTGACATGCCCAGCAGCACTACCGTGACATCATCCCCATCCCCCCTGCCAGCCGGAGTCTCCGAAAAAGCCCGCTCCGCCCCGGATGGGGAACAGGGGCAGCCCAGGCAGCTTGGGCAGCCGGATCAGCAGGAGGTGCGCATCAGCGTAAACCAGTTGCAGGTCGGGTATGGTTCCTACGTTCTCATGCACGATGTGACATTTGACGTGCATGCCGGAGACATTTTTTTTATCACCGGCGGTTCAGGATGCGGCAAAAGTACGCTTTTGCGGGTGCTCATGGGCCTGAAGCCGCCGCAGTCCGGTAACGTGCTGTACGGCAAAACCGACTTCTGGGGCAGCAATGAAGATGCGCGCCACCAGCTGGTGCGTGAAACAGGCGTGCTTTTTCAAAGCGGCGCGCTGTGGAGTTCAATGACCCTGGCGGAGAACGTGGGCCTGCCCCTGCAACAGTATACCGACCTCAACGACGAAGCCATACGCGAACAGGCCAAACTCAAGCTGGCCCTGGCCGGCCTTGCCGGTTTTGAAGACTACTACCCGTCTGAAATCAGCGGCGGCATGTGCAAACGCGCCGGACTGGCCCGCGCTCTGGCCCTTGATCCCAAGATTCTTTTTCTTGACGAACCCTCGGCCGGACTTGACCCCGTCAGTTCACGCCTTCTGGACGATCTCATCCTCGAGCTGCGCGCAAGCCTCGGCACGACCTTTGTCATTGTATCACACGAACTGGCCAGCATTTACGCCATTGCCAGCAATCTTATCTTTCTGGATGCCCAGACCCGCCAGGTGGGCGCCTGCGGCAATCCGCACCAGTTGCTGCACGACCCCGGCACAGCGCCCAGCGCCATGCTCTTTCTGACCAGGGGTGAGCGCAGTCACGCCGAAACCGATCAGACGGAAACCTCCGGCGACTCCGAGCCGGACAAAGGAACGGCCCTATGAGTTCTCAAAAATACAAAACCACGGTAGGCGCCTTTGTGCTGGGGGGGCTGGCCCTTCTGGCACTGGGATTCATCGTGCTGGGCGGGGGCCGTCTGTTCAGCAACGACATGCAGTACGTGCTCTACTTCGACGGCTCTGTGAGCGGTCTTTCCACAGGCGCTCCGGTAGTGTTTCGCGGGGTTCCCATGGGCAGCGTGACGCGCATCAACCTTGTGGCCAACACGCGGGATTCCAACGTCACTATCCCGGTTTACATCCGCATTGACGAACAAAGCTTTGTGCGCGCCAGGGGTTCGGCCCCCATTTCAGAATCCGTGCGCGAAGAAATCGTGCGCAGGATGGTGCAGCGCGGCCTGCGTGCCCGCCTGCAGCTGCAAAGTCTTATCACGGGGCAGTACCGCATCGAGTTGGACTTTTTCCCCGGCACTCCGGCGGTCTTCCGCTCCGGCACGCCGGATTCGGAAATTCCCACCATACCTTCCCCCATTGACACCTTGCAGACCACGCTCGCGCAGTTGCCGCTGGAGTCCATGGTCAGATCCCTCGACAAAATACTGCAAAATCTGGTTCAGGGCCTTGCCGACGACAGCCTTGGAAAGGGACTCAGAGCTTTTACGCAGTCGTTTGAAGAACTTGACAATATTCTCAAGAACAGTGAACTGCGCCAAAATGCCGAAACCATCCTGAAAAAACTTAACAAGACCGTGGGCACTGTGGACAGTCAACTGCCCGCTACCCTTGCCACGCTGCGTTCCGCCCTTGAAAGCATGAGCCTTGCGGCGGACCAGTTGCGCGTGGTCACGGCCTCGGCCCAGGGCCTGCTCGGTCGGGATTCGCCCACCGTCAACGACGTTCGCCGACTGATCAAGGACAGCATAGAAACCTTGCGGGCCATCCGCAATGTTGCGCAAATGCTTGAACGCAACCCTGAAGCCCTGATCATGGGCAGACAAGGAAAACGCTGATGCAACGCCAAGCCCTGTTTATTTTTCTGGCGCTCACGGTTTTGCTGACCGCTTGCGCGCGCAGCACGCCCACCAACTTTTACCTGCTCGAAAGTCGCCTCACGCCCGTCTCCACTGACAGCCTGCCCGCCAAAAGCCTGCGCGTGGCCGCTGTGAGCGTGCCGGAGTATCTGGAGCGCGAGGGCATAGTGAGCCGGGTGGGCGAATCAACACAGCTTATCGTGGCTCAGTTTCACAACTGGGGCGAACCCCTGAGCCACGGCATACGCCGCGTTACACGCGAAGTGCTGACCAGGCCCATGCTGGAAGCCGGAATCAATGTTTTGCCCACTGGCGACGAATCCACCGCCGACTATGTTTTGTACCTTGATGTGCAGCGCCTTGACGGCAATTTTGACCAAAAAGCCGTGCTGGACGTGCGCTGGACCCTGCGCAACAAATTCAATGACGTGCTGGCGCGCGGCATTTTTGTTGACCAGGAACCTGTGGCGGGCAAGAGCTATGACGTGTTGACCGCCACAGAGAGCCGCCTGGTGCAGAAAATGGCTGAACACCTGGCCGGGCGGCTTCCCGCCCTCACGGGCGGGAAACGATGAGCACGTATGCGGCAGCGCAACGCAGCCGCATACTGCTGGTTGACGACGCGCCGGAGAACCTGCGCATCCTGAGCGAAAGCCTGCGCGCGGACTATACCATCATGTTCGCCAAAAACGGGCCGGACGCCCTGCGTCTGGCCACCGGCAGGCCGCAGCCTGACCTCATCCTGCTGGATGTCATCATGCCCGGCATGGATGGCTATGAAGTGTGCCGCCGCCTCAAGGAAGATCCGTCCACGCGCGACATTCCCGTCATGTTCATCACCGCGCAAAATGAAGAGACAGACGAGGCCACCGGACTCTCTCTCGGGGCCCAGGATTATATCGTCAAACCCTTCCGGGTATCCCTGGTTCGCAACCGCGTCGCAAACCAGCTTACGTACAAGCGCTACCGCGACCACCTCAACGATCTGGTGCACGAGCGCACCCGCCAGCTTGTCCTCACGCAGGAAGCCACCATTCACGCCATGGCCACACTGGCGGAATGGCGCGATACAGAAACCGGGGCGCACATCAAACGTACCCAGAATTACGTCAAGGCCCTTGCCCTGCACATGGCCAACCTGCCCCGATACCGCGAAACGCTGAATGCCGACGCCATTTCATGGCTGTACCTTTCCGCTCCGCTGCACGACGTGGGCAAGGTCGCCATAGCCGACACCGTTTTGCACAAACCCGGGCCGCTTACCGAAGAAGAATACGAGGCAATGAAGGAGCATACCACCTATGGTAGAGCCGTTCTTGCCGCAGCGGACAAATTTTTGGGTGAAGATTCTTTTTTGAAGGTCGCCAGCGACATTGCCTACTGCCACCACGAACGGTGGGACGGGCGGGGCTACCCCCGAGGGCTCGGGGAAGACGAAATCCCGTTGTCAGCCCGGCTCATGAGCCTGGCCGACGTGTATGATGCCCTGCGCAGCCAACGGGTATACAAGCCCGCCATGCCGCACGAAACTTCGGCCTATATTATTCTTGACGGCAAGGGCACGCAGTTCGACCCTGAAGTGGTGGAGGCATTTCTGGCCATTCAGGATGAATTCAAGGCCATTGCCGAACGGTACAGCGATTAGGGAAATTTCACGTTGAATTGCTCTGTGGGGGAGGGACCCTTTTACAAAAGGCTCCCTCCCCCACCCCCTAAAACTTTTATTGTGCTGAGAGCATGTTACCGTTGAAATGTGCGGTATTTCAAAAGCAACCCGATCTGGTGCAATACTAGATCAGATTAACTTTGAAATGCTTCACATTTCAAAGTTTTCATTCAGCCGAAAAATGTGATTTTCGGCTGAATCCACGCCACGTTGTGGCGCGCTGTACTTTCGCACAGCGTTAGAGCATTTACATTTTTTCAAAGTTAAAATGCTCTAAAAGTTTTCCGTTCTGGAGTGGGGGCTTGAGGAAGCACTGATTAAAGAACCTCTTGGAAACGCGCTGGTATTTCGTTTGGCAAGGCGCGATCTTTTTTTGAAGCAGGAGTGGACTCTTCCGTCCTCGACTGTTTCAAAAAAAGTGAAGCAACGCCGCCAAACGGAATAACTGCGCGTTTCCTTATAAAAAATGTGCCCGTCGGATATCTCTCCGACGGGCACATTTTATGTTTGTCCGCATCTGAACGGGCATGCCTGCCCTGCAAAAAAATCTGCGCAAACCGGGGATTACACCCGAAAAAATCCGCGCGCAGTTCAGTGAGGTCAGGGATTAACCATAACCTTTGCCGGGCGCAGCAAACGGTCGCCCAATTTATACCCACGCTGCAACACTCGTGTGACAGATCCGGGGGCCAGGTCGGGCCGCGCGTCAAATCCCACAGCTTCGTGCAGGGCAGGGTTGAACTCTTGCCCTTCTTCGCCGATGGGGCACAGGCCATGCTTGCCTGTCGCTTCAAGCAGGAGCTTGCGCGTCATGGCAATACCCTGCATCATATCCTTGCAGACCTCATTGGTGCTGCCATACTGCAACGCCAGATCGAGATTATCAAGGCTCGGCAGCAGATCGCTCAAAACGCTTTCAGAGGCGTAGCGCACCTGTTCTTCATGTTCCCGCTTGAGGCGCTTTTGATAATTGTCCATTTCAGCGGCCATGCGCAGGCGCATTTCTTCCTGCTCAGCCTTGCAACGCGCTTCTATTTCAGCGGCGGAAGGCTCAGCTGATTGGCCAAAATGGACTTCAGGCATATCGTCCAGCGAGACAGGCTCCACCACGCCATCCAGATCCTGAAGTTCGCCAGGATTGTTAACGTTCAGGCAGTCCTCAGAAAACTGGTCTTCTGTCGGTGCTGTCTCTCCATACGGTTTCTGCATTTTGTGACCCTGCATGATTCCTCCCAAAGTCGCCCCGCCAGCAGCGGCGCGTTCATCTGATGTAACTAAGTTCCCCCTCCTTGGCTGTCAAGGCTGTAAAGGCACTTGACCTTTTTACATTTTAAAATATAAGTTAATAGATAGATGATATCGTATTTAAAAGATCAATAAATTCGCGACCGACCTTCATGCCAATTCTTTACCATGCCTGCTGATTGACTTCACCCCTCAGTTACGCAATGCCGCTTCATGCCATGCTATTAGTTACTATTGGAAATTCATTGCCGACATGTTCTGAGTTAGCGCACTCCAAAATCTGTCTTCCTTCTGGCCTGGAGGCTAATATTATGCCATGGCGCACCATTTGCATTTTCTGTCTTCTACTGTTCGCTCTACCCGCCCAGGCTGAAGAGCCTGCCTTCGCACCTAGAATTGGAATTCAATTTCTCCCCGAACTCGTTTGTTTGGACAAAAACTCCAAATGCTGCGGACAGATCTTGACGCATCCGCTTCAGGTAACCGCGCCCGTTCTTGAAGATCCGGACTGGTATGTTTCGCCGCCAGGCAGCAACAGGCCCAAACCCCGCTATGTGGGCTGCTGGGCGGAAGCACAGTACCCTTTCGTTCTCAAGGAAGCCCTGCAGGGCAATCCTGTGGCCATGGCCGACCTCATCATACGAATACAGTGCACTTCGTCCTCCCTGTCACTTGCGTATCCCGACATTCCCGACTTCATGCATTCCACGGCCTTCTGGCTTGACTGGGCTGCCCAGATTACTTCGCCAGGCTGGGTCTACACGCGACTGGCTTTGTATGACGAAGGCATCGGTCATACACGCAGCGCCTTTACCAAGGGAGCCTTTCTTGGCGATCCCAAATCCATGCACGCCTACGCAACCCGCTGGAACACTGGGTCAAACCTGCAATGGCTGCTTATGGCGGCCGATGCCGGCTATGCGCCTGCCGCGCATGAGATATCACGCTGGTACCGCTTTGGAGGAGAAAAGTGCGGTTATGCCCTGCCCAATTCCCCTGACCAGGCCCTGGCGCACAAATACCTCGTCATTGCCATGAACCAGGGGCATGCCCGTGCCTTTGGCGACGCCGCTTATGAGATACTCACCTCGGAAGATGCCCAGGCCCGCCTGAAAGACGCCTATATGTACACACAGATAGGCCGTGCCCTTGAAGAGTCGGACAACGGGCTTTTGCTGGTCGGCAGGCCCCTGCCCACTGTCAACCCCGTAAGCCTTGACGATGTGCTTGGGTATGCCCGGTACGTGCTCATGCCCCCACATTCCCCATTGAGCAACACAGAAAAGCAGTTTAGTCAGGTAGCAAAATTTACCAAAGGATTACTCAAGCTTGATGCTCAAGGTCAAGCGGAGGCCACCATCAGCGCCGTAGCCTGGCTGCGGGACTTCCAGAAGCGGAAAGAAGCGGATATGGCCGCCGAGCGCGCTCGCAGGGGGGAGCTCACCGCCCGCTTGCGTGAGCGATGCCTTCCGGCCCTTGACTACCTTGCCACCCTGCCGGACCCCCCGCTCGGCAACGGCAGTCATTATGGCGGCCACATCACCACCACGGGCATGTCTCGATTCGCCACACCCGGTTCAGCCATAAGCAGATAACCGACAGTCCCAGCCCGCACTCCAGAGCAGATTACCTTTGAGAACATACATTCTTGCAGGTTAAAGCACGCTCACTACGGCGTTTAGCCGCGCAATAAACTGCGCTTACGCCCCAGTAGCGAACGTCTGCTCACGCAGCCGCCAGAGCGCAATAAGAGCAATGCAAAAGGTAAAATGCTCTACCCCCTGTCCCGTTTTCACTCGCCCACCGACCCCATTCTGCCGCTGCTGCGCAGGATCAGGGGAGCCTCGACATTCCTCCGGCCCTTCTGTATATTCCTCCCAACTGAGGTGAGGAAAATACTATGACATGCCGGACATTGACACTGCATAGCGAGCAGGAATGGCCCAAGCTCGCCCAATGGCTGCAAGGACGTCACAACCCCGGTGACGGGGTGGAAAGCGCCGTACGCGACATTATCGCCGCAGTACGCGCAAAAGGCGATGAAGCGCTGGTGGAATATACCCGCAACTTTGATTGCCCGGATTTCACGCCGCCGCTTCGAGTGAGCGAGCAGGAAATAGCGCGCGCCGCCGCTGCCGTTCCTGCCGAAGACAGGGAAGTCATCAGTCAGGCTGCCATCCACATCCGTGCTTTTCACGAAGCCCAACTGGAAAAATCATGGTTCACCACACGGCCTGACGGCAGCATTCTCGGGCAGCACGTTCTGCCTATGGACGCCGCTGGGCTTTACGTGCCCGGCGGACAGGGCGGCAATACGCCGCTTGTCTCCAGCCTGCTCATGTGCGCCATCCCCGCGCAGGTGGCCGGGGTTCCGCGCCTTGCCATCTGTACGCCGCCGCGTAAAGACGGCAGCGTCAACCCGCACATTCTCGCCGCCGCCCATTTGCTGGATATTGAAGAAGTCTACCGCGTGGGCGGGGCGTGGTCCATTGCGGCCATGGCCTACGGCACGGAAAGCATCGCGCCTGTTGACGTCATTGCCGGACCGGGCAATATTTTTGTCACCACAGCCAAACGCCTTGTGCAGGGCATGGTCGGCATCGACATGATCGCAGGCCCGAGCGAAGTTCTCATTTTGGCTGACTCCTCCGCCAATCCCGCGTGGGTGGCGGCGGACATGCTTTCGCAGGCAGAGCACGACGCCCTTGCCTCCGCCATCTGCGTCACTGACGACCCGCGTCTGGCCGAAAGCATCCGGCAGGAACTGGACAAGCAGTGCATGGCCCTGCCCAGAGCCACCACCGCCGCCCGGTCGCTTGAAGAGTGGGGAGCCATTGTGGTTACGCCCAATCTGAGCGTAGCCGTGGCCGTGGCAAATATGGTGGCTCCAGAACATCTGGAAATATGCACGCGCGACCCTTGGGGCGTGTTGCCGCATATCCGCCATGCAGGGGCCGTCTTTATGGGGCAGCACAGCCCCGAAGCCGTGGGCGACTACTTTGCAGGGCCCAACCACGTACTGCCCACCCTGGGCACGGCACGCTTTTCTTCGGCCCTTTCGGTGCAGACATTCTGCAAAAAGACCAGTATCGTGGCCGTATCATCGACATTTATACAACAAAATATGCAGGCCATAGCCGCTCTCGCCCGTATGGAAGGGCTTGAAGCGCACGCCCGCAGCGTGGAAGCACGCGCCAAAAAATAATCAGGCTGACAAAGTATCAGGAGCCCTCATGAAAGTTGTTGTCAAGACAGACATCAGCGCCTATCCCCTGCTCTCTCGCGGGAAGGTTCGCGACATCTACAACGTGGACGAAAAAACCCTGCTCATCGTCACCACAGACCGCATGTCGGCCTTTGACGTGATCATGAACGAGCCCATCCCGTACAAGGGCGTGATTCTGAATCAGATCACCCTGTTCTGGATGGACAGGTTCAAGCACATCATCCCCAACCACCTGCTTGAAAGCGATGTCAACCGCTTCCCGGCGGAACTGGCCCCGTGGAAAGACGAGCTTGAAGGCCGTTCGGTGCTGGTGCGCAAAGCCAGTCCGTTGCCCGTGGAGTGCATTGTGCGGGGCTACATCACCGGGTCCGGCTGGAAGGATTACCAGGCCACCGGATCTCTGTGCGGATACGCCCTGCCTGCCAACCTGCGCGAGTCCGACAAGCTGGAGCCCGCCATATTCACGCCTTCCACCAAGGCGGAACTGGGGCAGCATGACGAAAACATCAGCGTGGCCCAGGCTGCGCAGCTTATGGGTGAAGACCTGGCCCGCAAGGTTGAAGAAACGTCGTTGGCCATCTATGAGGCAGGCCGCGCGTATGCCGCTGGCCGTGGAATCATCGTGGCTGACACCAAATTTGAATTCGGCATGATTGACGGCAAGCTGCACCTTATTGATGAAGTGCTCACGCCCGACTCTTCGCGCTTCTGGCCCGCTGACCAGTACAAGCCCGGGCAGGGGCAACCCAGTTTTGACAAGCAGTACCTGCGCAACTGGCTGAAAAAGCAGCCCTGGAACATGCAGCCTCCTCCGCCGCCGCTGCCTGAAGAAGTCATTACGGCCACTGCCAATAAGTACAAAGAAGCTTACGAAATTCTTACAAAATAATTCCTTCAGCCAACGCGCCGCCTTGTTGCGGCGCAACGGCTGATCCGGCCTTTGCCTGTACGCATCTGCATATTGCATCGAGCGCAGGCAAAGAGCGGGAGTACACGTCGGCCCTTGCCGTAACACGATCCTGCACAGACACGCTTCAGGCGTGCCTGTGTTGTATCAGGCCCTTCAGGCCCGCCGTAGCGGTTTGCCATGGGCACTCTGGCAAGGTCGTCCCCACAGGGGGCGCAGCGGGCAATTACGCCGCTGGCGCTTCCGACAGATTTTTATTACAGCCGCGCCGTCACTGACGACAGGCGGTGAAAAACAACCATTGCCGGCCATGGCCGGACTGTATTCTCTTAGGAGGACTCATGCTGCTGCAAGGAAAAAAAGCCCTTATAATGGGACTGGCCAACAATAGAAGCATCGCTTACGGCATTGCCGCCGCCCTGAAAGCCCAGGGTGCGCGCCTTGCTTTCAACTATGTGGGCGACGCCATTAAAAAGCGCGTGGAACCTCTGAGTGAAGAACTGGGCGGCGAATTTACCTTTCAGTGTGACGTGTGCGACGATGCGCAGATTAACGAAGCTGCGGCCGTTGTAAAAGAAAAATGGGGAGATCTGGACATTTTGGTGCATTCCGTGGCTTTTGCCAACCGGGAAGACCTCAGCGGCCGCTTTGTGGACACGTCGCGTGACGGTTTCAAGCTTGCGCTCGAAGTTTCGGCCTATTCCCTTACCGGGCTTTGCCGCGCTTTTGAACCGCTCCTTACCGAAAACGCCTCTGTGCTCAGCATGACCTACCACGGGTCCACCCAGGTCATCCCCGGCTACAACGTCATGGGCGTCGCCAAGGCCGCTCTTGAGGCATCCGTGCGCTATCTGGCCTATGATCTCGGCCCCAAGGGCGTGCGCGTCAATGCCATCAGCGCCGGGCCCATCAAGACGCTGGCCGCTTCGGCCGTGTCCAGCCTCAAGGATATTTTCAACATGGTGGAGAGCAACTCCCCCCTGCGCCGCAATGTGACTACTGCCGATGTCGGCGGTGTGGCGGCTTTTCTGGCTTCAGACCTGGCCCATGCCGTTACGGGGCAGGTCATTTATGTGGACAGCGGCTTCAGCAAGGTGGGCGCGACCGCCTGAGGACAAAGACTATGGGCAACCTGACGCTCAACGCCTTAGCCATTACGCTGCTGTCTGCCCTGGCGCTGTGGGTTTTCTACCGTTCGGCCAAGATTGAAAAAAAACGGGCTGATGAAGAGCGCAAAAAGAACAAGACTCCGGGGCAGGAGTAAGCAATGCTTATAAAAATTCTGCTTACTGTGGCCATTGTGGGGGGCCTGTTCTGGATGCTGACCAAGACTGGCGGCGGCCTCTGCTGAATGGGCTTTCGCCCGCCACCCCTCCGGCGGAGGGATGAGAAAACGGCTGAAAGCGAAAAAATGCCTGAAAGCGGAAAAAAGCCGCCCGAGAACAAAACCTAGGCGGCTGACATAGGGTTGAACGGCAGTAGCCCATAATTTTTAACATTTTTTTCTTGCCTTCTTTGTGCATATGCCATATACAGGTTCGGCTTTGCACGACGAAGCCATGCGGAGAGGTGTCCGAGCTGGTCTAAGGAGCACGATTGGAAATCGTGTGTACGTTAATAGCGTACCGAGAGTTCGAATCTCTCCCTCTCCGCCATATTTCAAGGGCTACTGGAAACAGTAGCCCTTTTTCTTTTGGCCCTGATCTTTATTATGAGGGATTTTTTGTGTGATAGCCTCAAAAACGGACGTGTATACTACCCACCCTCAATATCACAGACTCAACCATCCAGTAGGATGCCCCAATTCTCAGTGGGCAAGCCATGCCGCACATATCTGTGTTTCGATCGGCGCACGGCCTGTCTCCGATGGCAGTAGTCAACTTACCAGCAATATTGTCAATGACAGACAACAGCCTTTGCAGAGGACAAAAAAAAGAAGCCACAAAACCGGATGGGGCTGCAAACATCCTGCCGGTTTTTTAATTTTAACGCGTACACGTGCATTTTCACATATACGCAAAAGCATAAAGATGTTTGCAACATAGCAATGCAATATGATGGTTGAAATTTTTTTATCAATATGGTTTATAAGTCTTGGAGGGGTATTTTAACCATTTATACAACTCCAATCAGTAAAAAAATGGAGGCAATAATGTTAAAACGCTTATTTTTGGCGGTGGTGCTGACGCTTGCACTTTCGTTCTCAGCCTTTGCAGCGGACAACGGTTTTTATCTTGGCCTGAAATTTATCGATTCAATCCAAAGCACTGGCGATGTTTCCAAAGGCGGTGGCACCAAGTTTTTTGATGTAGACAACTACACCCAAAACACCATCGGCGGCGGCGTCTTTGCCGGCTACGACTTCTACCCCATGCATCAGATCCCTGTTCGTGCGGAAATTGAATATGCCATCCGCACCAACAGTGAAACCGATTGGGACTCCAAAGTAATTGGCGCCCTCCCTGCTGGCGCTGCGTCACTAAAGGGGCAATGGAACCTGCAAACCCTTTTCCTGAACGCGTATTGGGATTTCCACAACGACACGGCCTTCACGCCTTATATCGGTGGTGGGATTGGTATGGGGTTCATCCAGAGTAAATACGAAGTGAATGCCCCTGGCCTTAGCGACAGCTATAATGAAACCAACACCGTATTCGCCTGGAATGCTGGCGCGGGCGTTGCCTACGCCATCACCGACAACCTGTCTGCGGATCTGGCCTATCGTTTTGTGGGCCTTGACTACCATGAAAACGACAAGACTGTTGACGGTCAAAAATTTAAGGTCGGTATGGCGCCGTATGCCAACGAATTCAGCCTTGGCATCCGCTACACATTCTAAACCACTTATCCTCTGGCAATCCTCTGAAAGGCCGCCCAGCCATGGGCGGCCTTTTTGTTTCCGAGTCCTTACATATTGTCTTCACTGACGTAAGACGGACTACCCCACTGCCCGGCCCGCAAACAGCCATGAGGGTATAATACAACTAGAATACAGTGTTGATGAAAAAGATGTCTCCTGGCGGAGCGCGCAGAACAAACACCCTTATCAATACCACTGACGACGCGCAAAAAGCCGTTGAGGGTATTGCCGCAGCATCAAGATTTTCAGTGGACATCTCCACCAATGTCCGGCGTTATTGCCTCCCCCAAAAACAGGCGCCGCATACACGCACCGTACAGCTTACATTGCAGCACGCCGCGGCTGGACAGAAGGACTTACGAACTTCGGCTGAACTTCTGCAACTGGATCACGAGCATCCGTGCAGCCCTTTGACATGCCCCCGTTATGGGAATTGTCACGCTGCGAGCTACGGGATCCGCATCATATTTGCGAATTGTTTATAAATAATGCTAATCAGTTGTATGTTTTTTTGCAGCCTGATAGAAAGCATCACAGTCGCAGCCACAGCCAAGCCCTTGCGAGAAGGCGGTTGTTAACCAGCTTTTTTGCGTGAACATGGGCAGGGCTTCTGATGAAGCTGCGCATAATTGGCTACTGTTTTTGATGGGACTGCCCATAAACGGGCCGATTCTTCGCGCACCTGAGCAACCCCACCGTAAAACGGCTCTGGCCACTGCGTGAAAGATGTTCGTAAAGGTATTCACCGTGAAGGCGAAGCGCAGGCACTGCGCCGTTATGCGTTCAATCGGGTCTGTCGAAACCGTCGTGCATGTGCATTCCTTACGGTAGTCCACTCTTGCGTTGCATACGCAATGGATTGCCCCACAGACACTCTTTTGACAAAGGGCAGTATGATGAAGCTGAAGCCTTTCAACAAGGTTCTGGTACGCCCTGCCAAGACCGAACCATGGACAGCAACATTTTATTCGCATGCCGAACGCAACGGTCATGTAACGTTGGACAGGCGCGCGCTTTGGACCGAGGGAAACATTCTTCCGTACAATGACGCCACCAGCCACCTTCTGGGCACAACGGACGACTTTGTTCCCCCGGCTGATGAAACAACGCTCTTTACGTGTGGGCAATGGGTGGAAGCCCGTTGCGGGGCCGACAAGCTTTTCGTCAAAGCGCTGTACCTCTATTGCGATCAGACATGGGACAAGCCCGTTCATTTTGTCTTTGACCCCGCATGCAACAAAAAGCTTGGCATTACGGCCGATGAAGGCATCCGACCTGTGTAGGCGTCTTGCATGTAACTGACGTCGCCTCCTGGCTTCCTGCTCAAAAATAATGGAACGTCCCCAATGCGCGGACATGCAGGATACTCCTGAGGCCCGCGCAGCCAGGACGGTTTCCGCTGAAAACATGCCAATGCTTACACGGCATTCCAAAACGGCAGCTTCTTTCTGCCCTGCAGGATGTTTTTTCAGCGGTTCTGGCAGTCGTGCGGGAAACCGGGCAGCGCATGCGAATCCGATGCAGCCCGCCAGCATCACCAGCCAGCATTAGCCGCCAGCGTACTCCGCCAGAGTGTCCCCCCCCGTGGCGTTACGGGCTTGAGCGCTCTTTGCAGGCACTTCATACGGGCTGAAAAAGTGTTAACGTCAGTCTGCCCGTGATTTGCCTGCGGCAAAATAGGCCTCCATACAAAAACACCCCGATTCCGGCCAGCGCCGAAATCAGGGTGTTTTTTCGCCTGCCGTCATGGCGGATGGCGGCTTTTACCGGGCGCTCAGCAAGGCCGCCTGACGCACTGCCTCAATGAGGCTGTCTTCACTGGCTATGCCCTTTCCGGCTATGTCAAAGGCTGTTCCGTGATCCACAGAAGTCCGGATCACGGGAAGGCCGATGGTGATGTTCACGCCATCGGCAATGCCCATCACCTTGATGGGCCCGTGGCCCTGATCGTGGTACATGGCTATGACAACGTCAAAGTCGCCTCTTCCGGCACGGAAGAAAAGCGTATCCGCCGGCAGCGGGCCTTCCACATCCCACCCCTTGGCCTGCGTGGCCTTCACAGCGGGAAGAATCTTTGTTTCTTCTTCTCCACTGCCAAACAGGCCGTTTTCTCCGGCATGGGGATTGATGGCGCAGACCGCGATACGCGGATTGGCGATGCCCGCACGCACAAGCGTATCGTGCGCTCTTGCTATGGTACGCTCCACAAGGGCGGGCTCTATCTTGTTGATGGCGTCAATGAGCCCCAGATGGGTGGTCACATGCACAACCCGCAGAGTGGGCGTCATGAGCATCATTGAGACTTCGGGCGTGCCCGTAAGATGCGCCAGCATTTCCGTGTGCCCGGGAAACATGCGCCCTGCCGCGTGCAGGGCTTCCTTGTTCAGGGGGGCGGTGCAGATGGCCTGGGCCTTGCCCGCCTGCACAAGTTCCACCGCCTTCTTGATGAACTGGTAGGCTCCTTCGCCGGATATGGGCGAAACCACGCCGAAAGGATGCCCCTTGGGAATAATCGGCACATCGATACAATCAATGACGCCAGCGACATACCGGGCGGCATCCGGGTCGGCAAGCGCATTGACAGTAACCGCGCTGCCCGTGATTTCCGCAGCTTCACGCAGTCGTTCCGCGTCGCCAACCACAAGTATCCTGGCCCATGCGGCCATCTCGGGCCGGGTCATGGCCTTGACTATGATTTCAGGCCCTATACCGGAGGCGTCGCCCATGGTAATGGCCACAATTGGAAGATTCAAGCCAGTTCTCCTTTGTAATTTGCAGCGCGTATATATTCCAGGCATCTGGCCAGAGTATGCTCGGAACCGAACGAACCGGCCTTGGTGATAACGGGCAAGGCATGCCTGCCCAAGGTCAGCCCCACGGGCACGCCGCTTTCAACCTCGGTCACAAGCTGTATGCCGTGAATGCCGGCACGGGCCATAAGCATGGCGGCCGTTTCGCCTCCGGTGGCCACAAGGCCGCCTGAAGCCTCAAGAACGCCATGCAGCGCTGCGGCCAGACGGCTGGCGAGACCGCCGCCTTTGGAGAGGTCAGGATCGTCAACCTCGACAATTTCCGCCACAACGTCACGTCCTGCAAGCAGCGCCTCCCTGATTTCCTGCCCGCGCTCTTCCAGTGCCGCGTCACTGGCGGCAGTCAGTTCGGCGGGCGTAAAGGGCACGTGGAGCGCAGGTTTCGTATCCAGCACAAACCGCAAGGCCTGGCGCGAAACCTTTACCAGACTGCCCACCACCATAAGGATACCGCGATCCGTTGCCGGAACGGAAATGGTCACGCCACCCCGACCCGGAGCGGACATGCGCGCCAGCGGCACGGCGAGGCCCCCGGTTCCCGCGAAGAAAACCCCATCCGCCAAAGGATAGGTAGCCTCGGCAATGATTGCAAGGTCATCGGGCGTTTCAGCATCACACACAACGCCGTCAAAGCCTTTATCCATGCAGTCGCGCACCAGAGCCATAACCTTGTCAGCGCCGCTCCGCACCACATCCAGGGTGATGCCGTACGTTTTTACGCCGACCGCTCCAAGGTTTTCCACCAGATTGCCGCTGGGATAGCTGTGATCCCTTGCCCAAACCTCAGTGGCTTCAAGGGGTTCGCCGTTGACCAGCACGCAGCCATTGACCGTCGTTCTGCCAGTGGCCGGAAAGGCGGGAGCCATAATCAAAAAAGAAGGGCCGCCGAGCTTGCGCAGCACTTCAATGGTGGCTGCGGTTTCCGCCATGGGCTGTCCGCGCATGAGGGAATCAAGTTTTTTGTAAAGCCGCATGGGCCGGGCAAACCGCTGTTCCAGCAGGCAAATATGGGCCTTTTCCGCCTGCGCGGCCGAAAGGGCCCGGCTTGCCACATCCACGGCCACGACTCCGCCGGGCACGTCCGCAGCCTCGCCGCCTTCAAAAATCACCGAAGCGGGCATGCCGCTTTTGGCAAAGGCGATGGCGCAGTCTGCCGCACCCGTAAGATCATCCGCGACAATAAGCCAAGATGGATTCATAGCGTCCCCCTGTTACAAACCTGCGACGAATGCGCCCGTGACGACACTGCCTAGGCCTCATTTTCATCCGGCAGATCCTTGGGCGCGCCAAAAGTCTTGGCTCCCCATGCCGTGAGAAGGGGGGTGAGAATGGCCGTGACCACCACGCAGGCTGCCACAAGCACTGTCGCCTGCTGCGCGGCAGGCGCATAGACGGGATTGGCCTGGGCAATGATCATAGGTACGGCGGCGGCGTTGCCAGCGGTTGAGGATGCGGCCAGACCGGCAACACCCGTGCCTCCGGTCAGGCGGTCACCGACAAAAAGAACCACGCCAGTGACGATCACGACACAAAAACCAAGCCCAACGCCAAGCAATCCCGCATTCCAGACTTTGGAAAGATCAAGCCCGGTACCGAGCGCAAAGGCGAAAAACGGGATGAGCACCGCAGGAGCGGCCTTGAGAAAATCTCTCATATCCTTGTCAAGATTGCCAAGAATCATGCCCAGAATCAGAGGGAAGATGGCGCCAACCATCATTTGCCAGGGAAAGGCCGAAAGACCGGCCACGCCCAGCGTCACCATGGTAAGAAAAGGTCCGGACTCAAGACACATGATGGAGTACGCGGCAACATCCCTGGGTCTGCCGTATTGGCCCATGAGGGCCATATACAGCCCGCCGTTGGTGTCGTTAAGGGCGGCCACTATGGCCAGGGTGGAAATGCCGGCAAAAAAGCCTTCTTCCACCGGGGCCTCGCCAAGAAACTGTCCGGCGATAATGCCGATGATGGCGGCCATGCCCACCTTGGCCATAAAGAGAACTCCCCCCTTCTTGATGATGTAAGGGGTAGTTTTAAAACTGATGGTCGCACCCATGCAGACATAGTAAACGGCCAGAATGCTTGTGGCCCCTGTAAAAAGACCGCCAGTGAAAGAACCGAATATTTTTGGCGTATTGGGGAAAAAGGTATTGCAAAGCGCGCCAAGCAACAGCGGAATGACCATAAGCCCGCCAGGAACCCGTTCCATAGTCTTTTTGATCTGCATGACTGAACCCTCCAGCTGCGTAACCGCATTCCTCATATCGGGGAAAGATAAAAATGATTGATTTGCGCAATAAAATGACACAGAAAACCAGACAGAACATGTAGAAAACGCAAAATACGCCGTTTTCAGGTACCCTCAGGGATTCATAGCAGATTGAGCAAAATGCGCAAGAATTTTTATTTTTTCAAGGATACTCTGTTTTTTTCTATTTTTTTTGCGCAATTTGCGCATATTATTTACAGCAAGAAGCCTTACATTTATTCCCACTTCAAGGTATATACTTGCTGATTACGTACAGGAAGGATACCCATGCGGCGCAGCAGAGAACGGCGTATGGCCATGCTCGAAGCCATCGCGAGCGGAGCCAACGACATAAAATTATTGGCTGAAAAATTTGGAGTTTCTTTTTCCACTGTACGGCGCGATTTGCAAAGACTCTCCAAAGAAAAAGCCGTGGCCCGCACCTATGGCGGCGCTATGCTTGCGCCCTGTATTCAGGAAGAAAACTATCCCGTGCGCGAATGGCAGCACCGTGCTGCCAAGCAGGCCATAGCCCAGGCAGCGGCGGCACAGGTCGGGGACGGAGAAACCATCATCCTTGACGGCGGCTCCACCGTCACCTCCATGGCCCGTTTTCTGTATGACAAAGAGCTTACCGTCATCACGAATAATATTAAGCTCACCGCCATCCTTGCGGATGCGCCCAATATAAAAACCATCTTTCTGGGCGGCTCCATCCGGCCAATCAGCATGAGCGCGTACGGGCCTTTCGCCGAAGACGCCCTGCGCTGCCTTACGGCCGACAGGGCGTTTACCAGCGGCAACGGCCTCGTCGCCGACCGTGGCCTGTGCGAAGCCACGATGGAGCAAATATCGCTCAAGCTTCTCATGATGCGCCAGGCCAAGGAAACGTTCGTACTGGTTGACGCCTCCAAACTGGGCGGCGCTTCACAGCCGGTCTGGGCGCAACTGCCGCTGACCTGGACCCTTGTCACCGACGCGGATGAAAATCTTTGCCTGCCCTTTGTACAGGCTGGGGCAAGGCTGCTCTGCGTCAAAGCTTCCGGCGCTGATGGCGACGCCAGGGAAGAATGACGCGCCAGCGACCCCCATCGCATAACAAAAGGCCCGTGGCGACAGCCACGGGCCTTTTTTGCGTCACTCTAGAGCAGATTAACTTTGAAATGTTTCACATTTCAAAGTTTTCATTCAGCCGAGAAATGCGATTTTCGGCTGAATCCACGCCACATTGTGGCGCGCTGTACTTTCGTACAGCGTTAGAGCATTTACACTTTTTCAAAGTTAAAATGCTCTAGCCAGAACGCCTGCTCATCAAGCTTTTTTATGCCTGCGCGCGCGGGCGCGCAAAGCCGAGCGCCACATCCATGAAAGCGCCAGCCCCACTGCAATGCCGATAAAGGCATAGGTGTTGCGCGTGGCATTGGGAGCGGCATTGGCCCACCAGTTGGCGGAATGGCTCCATGCCGTATGGTATAAGGTCCACCCCAGAGCGCCAACCAATACAAGTACGGCAAACGCGCCTCCCAGCCAGAACAGGGGGATGGGCTCCTGCCAGAAAAAGGACGTCCTGTAAAAGCGCCTCTTGGCCATGCACAGGGCCAGCAGCACCACGCACACCATTGCCGCCGTCAGCCAGGAAAAACCGTTGAGCAGCGCGCCCACAATGCCCAGGCACAAAAAGGCGACTGCCATGCGAAAAGCGCGCGCCTGTCTGCGCTCCAGACCGTAGGAGACGAACAGCAGAGCCGCGCCCGACAGACAACTGACAAAATGCCCTATGGTCGTCACATGATAGGGCCCCATCATATGCAGCATGGCAAGGGCATGACGCCCCAGGGGCAATGTGGACGATATGAGCAGAATAACACCTGCCGAAAAACACATATAGGACGAAATGGTGTGCGAAAGCAGCGAAAGCCAGCGCCCCGTGCTGCGCAGCATGTCGCGCCGCTGGCGCACTTCGTAGACAGCCAGCAGCAGGGCCGCTGCCAGCAGGGGAATGATGAAATAGATGAGCCGGAACAGCAGCACGGCGGCAAAAACCATCTGCTCGTGCGACGTGTGGGTAAGGTGCAGGATAACCAGCTCAAAAACGCCCACCCCGCCAGGAATGTGCGTCAGCACCACAGCCACCTGAGCCATGAGATAACTTGGCAAAAAGTCTATAAAGCTTATGCCCATATCGCTGGGCAAAAGCACGTACATGCAGGCGGCCGCGGCCACAATATCGACGCCGGCCACCAGCGCCTGCGCAATGGCTATGCGCGGCGGCGGGAAGACGAATTCCTTGCCGAAAAAATGCACAGGCTTGCGGATGAAGAAACAGAGGGCCAGATAGGAGCAGGCAATGGCAAAAAGAATCACGCCCAGGATGCGCACGTCTTTCAGCGGCATCCTGAGCAGCAGTTCATCAGGGATAATGGGGGGCGCGACCATAAAGATGACGCCGCACAGCCCCAGCGCCCCTACCCAGAATGTCACGGCCAGCATGAGCACAAGGCGCACAATATCCGACAGTGAAAAACCCCAAGCCGAATAAAACCGGTAGCGCACGCTGGTGCCGCCCAACAGGGCGCCAAAGTTGTAGCTCACGGCCTGTCCCACAAAGGACACAAGGCCCACGCGCGGCAGGGGCAGACTTTTGTGGATGGCCTTGAGGGCCAGCCAGTCATATCCCACCAGAATTATGTAGTTTACCACCATCAGCGCAAGCGACAAGGCAATGCGGCCGCTGGATATCTGGTTGAGACTTTCACGGATCTGGACGACGCTATAACTTTTGAGCTTGTGATACAAAAGATATACCGCCAGCAGAAAAATGGCGGAGATCAATAACGGCCCGATATATCGTAAGTATTTTTTCATAACCTGCTATTGCATAAATGCGGCTGATGGCCGGAGCGTTCTGAAAACATTTTCTAAGCATATACGCTGTGCCAGCACCGCGCAAGTGTCAACTGCATACCATTAACATCGTTATCTTACTTACAGGGCTGGAATTTTTTCGCAGGGCTTGACCGAAATCTGAGCAGAGGGTAATATAGAAGCCGGGTAAGGGGTTTTACTCTCCTCCCGCCTTGGCCAGAGTGGTTTCGCTAGATACGATAGCTGCTCGGCGTGTATTTTCCGGCAAAATTCACGCCGCGAGATTGTCGCAAGGCCAGATATTTTGCCTCAGGGCGGCAGCTCAAGCGCTCTAGACGCTCCTGCGGGCACAGCTGGGTTTTGCCGGGCAGCCAGATTTTACTCGTAAAAAACATTTTTTGGATAACGCATGCTCCGCTGCCTGGGCAGCGGCGCTTTTTTTGCGTTGTGAGGTTCAACATGACTAGCATCCCCATTTCCGTACAAGGCTACAAGGCTCTGGAAGACGAACTGGCCCGCCTGAAGAGCGAGCGCCCGGCCATTATTCAGGCCATCAAGGAAGCCAGAGAAGAAGGCGACCTGCGCGAAAACGCCGGCTATGACGCCGCGCGCGAGCGCCAGGGCATGGCCGAAGCGCGCATCAAGTACATTGAATCGCGCATGGCTCTCTACCAGGTCATTGACCTTGATACGCTTCGTGGCGACAAGGTCATTTTTGGCGCAACCGTTGAAATGGAAGACGTGGACAACGGCGAAACCAAGACCTACACCATTCTGGGACCCGACGAAGCCGACCCCACCAGGGGCTCCATCTCTTTTCTTTCGCCTGTGGGGCAAGCCCTGCTGAGCAGGGAAGTGGGCGATGAAGTTTCCGTGGAAATTCCGCGCGGCCGCGTCACCTATGAAATCACGGGCATCACCTTTAAGGGCAGCAAGGCCCTCAAATAGCCATCGAGCTAGGGAAACGCTGATTTATTCCGTTTGGCGGCGTTGCTTCACTTTTTTTGAAACAGTCGAGGACGGAAGAGTCCACTCCTGCTTCAAAAAAAGATCGCGCCTTGCCAAGCGAAATAACTGCGCGTTTCCAGGTGGCTTTTTGCTTCCCTAGAAATTTCCTTTCAGCATCAGGGCCCAGCCCTGATCGGGGGCCGCGCGCAACAGCGCATTACGCAGGCCGCTCCCGCGTACAATCCCGCCCCAGCGCGCGAGAAAATTCTCCCGCGTCTGGGGCGTAGTGCGTTGCCGTTCCAGAACGCCTTCCGCACTCACCACATTTTCCAGGGCCTTTCCAGGCTGCAGAGGAACATGCCATTGTCCCCACGGGCAGTTCAGGCTGTGCGTTCCCGCTGCGGCCAGCCGCAAGCCAAGATCGGCTCCGGCCCATGGCCCCATAGCAATATCATACCCCCCATGCTCAAGAAAAACGTCGCGGCGCACGGCCATGGCCTGCTCCGGCGCGGCCAGCGCACGCCGTGTGAGCAAAAGCTGCCCCCAGCAGATGGACGAAAGCAGTTCTTTGTCGGCCCCCCGGTGCAGGGCAAAAGGCAGCCCTGTGACATCCGGCATAAGCCCGGTGTGCCAGAGGCGGTTGCCGAGCCACAGGGTTCCGCCCACAGCGCCCACATTTTCCAGCAGCGCCAGAACGGCAAGCTGTTCGGGCTGGCTGCCCGGCAAAGGGAACAGACGCGCGTCAAGAAACAACAACACCTGACCTGAAGCAGCCCTGGCGGCCGCATTGCAGGCTGCATGCCAGTTCCCGTCCTCACTCCTCCCCGGAGGGGGCAAAAGACGCGCGTTCAGGCAAGACTGCGGGGGGGAACGTTTAAAAGCATCGGCTGCCGCTGTGTTCAGGGGCTGACAGAGCACCTCCAGGCAAACCAGGCGCGACAACCGTAGCAGATCATCCCACAGGGGCGCTGGTACAGGCGTGGCGTCCGCAGCCAGAAGCACCACGCTGCACCGTAAAAGGGAGTCTACTTCGTGGTGCAGCACAAAAAAATTATTGCGGGCAGTGGGCGCCGCCGTAGCCCGCAGTCCTCTTCGGCAAGCACTTTCATCAAGAGCGCGTCGTGTGGCCTCAAGAACATAGGGCTTGGCCCCCAAAGAACCACTGGCGCTCTGGGCGTGAACGCGCCAATGATAGAGAATCTGGGGAATATGGGCCACGCGCTCCGGCCGCAGGTTTTCAGCCACCCGCAAACTGAGGTCAAAATCCTGCGAGCCTTCAAATCCCGCTCTCAGGCCGTTGACCTGACGCAGCTTTTCTGTGGCATACACAGAAAAATGCCATACGGCACAGAGCCAGGGGTCAAAATCAGCCTTGAAAATGGGCGTGCGCCGTACGCCTCTGGCGTCCACCTTGTCTTCATCAGAATAGATCAGCACCAGTTCAGGGTTTTGCCGCACACGAGCCGCAACCTCCCGCAGCGCGTGCGCAGGCAGCAGATCGTCATGATCCAGAAATCCCGTCCAGGGGGCGTCCACCAGCTCTAGAGCCGTATTGGACGCTCTGGAGATGTGTCCGTTCTGCTCCCGCAAGGCCAGGCGCATGCGCCCTTCCTGCGCCGCATACTCGCGCAGTATTTCAGGAATTTCATTGACCGTTGAGGCATCGTCGGCCACGCAGAGCTGCCAGTGCGGGTATTCCTGAGCCAGTACCGAATCCAGAGCCGCACGCAGGTGTTCTGGCCGAGGATTATAAACAGGCATCACCACGGCAATGCAAGGCCAGGTTCCTCCCATATCCAGACGGTCAAAATTTTCCATTGCCCGGCGCGATTCTTTCGACCTTTCTTGTTCTGCCCGTTCTGATAACTCTGCCCGCTCTTCCAACTCAATCCAGGCGTCAAAAGCGGCAGGACAATTGTCCAGCCCCATGTCGTACATACCTGCATCGCGTAAGGACTTGAGCCCCGGTTGCAGGTCATGAATCCGGAACTCTTCTGCATGGACCAGCCACTCCGCCGCTCTGGCCGCAAGCAGGGGCAGGCCGTCCTTTTTGCCGCAGGCCAGCAGCTTTTCGGCCGCAAAAATATACCAGGACAAGGTGGAAGGCAGACTGGAGGGAAGATCGCGGCAAAGCTGCACGGCAAGGGCGCGCTGCCGTGGCGGCATACTGTGAAGCAGTGGCAGCAGGGTGCGGGGTTGCGGGTCATGCCGCCAGCGCAGCCAGACCGCCAGACCGCCCCCTTCCCCATCCGGCGCGGGCTCGTCCGTTGTTTCTGCGGACGGCCATGCCTGGCCCCACAGCCAGCGCGAACAGATGTATTCCAGCCCGTCTGCCCGCGCCATGTCTGCATGGTCAGGACGCAGCAAGTCATCCCTCAGGCGCTCACGCTGAAGAAGGCTGTTCCAGAGTCCACAGGTCTTCCAGGCGTCAAGGTCATCGCTGAGAACAGCCCGCGACGAAGGCTCGCTGCTGAAAGCCCGCAGGGGTTTATCCGGAACAGGGGCCGCCAGTTTCAGGCACAAATCCATGTGGGCAAGGTTGTCCAGCGCGGCATTGAACCCACCGGCTGTCAGAAAATCTTCGCGCCGCAGCAGCAGGGCCCCCGCATGTCCCACCTGAAAACGGCGACGCTTTCCGGCTAGGACATGATCCAGGGGCAGCCCTTCATAAAGATACTGCAACTGACCGAAATAGTCGGCCACGCACCCCATATGGGCTATGCACGCCCCCTGCCCCGGCTGATCGCACACAATCGGGTTCGACTCGACAGAAAAGCTGAAAGCCTTTTGGTCATAGAGGAAGAGGGGATTCACCCCTGCAAGGTCGGGCTCCGCATCCAGCCTTTGCAGTAATGGCGGCAGGCTGTCGGGTGCAAGCACCACAGATGACGAAAGAATCAGAAGATAGGGGGTTCGCGCCTGCTGTGCGGCCCGGTTGGCTTCTTCCAGCAGATGTTCACCAACCTGTGGGCTGTGGCAGCGAAAGGCGTGCAAGGCTCCACGGCGCACCAAATCGCGCCCCGCTGCCAGGGCGCACTCGCGCTCACTTTCGTGGCAAAGCGCCACAAGGTTCTGCCCGCCAGCACCGGCCGCCTCAAGAGCAGCGCAGCATGCCTCGGGCGAAAACGGTGGGCATACCTGGAGCAAAATGGT
This sequence comes from Desulfovibrio sp. 86, assembly GCF_902702915.1. Lineage (NCBI taxonomy): Bacteria > Pseudomonadati > Thermodesulfobacteriota > Desulfovibrionia > Desulfovibrionales > Desulfovibrionaceae > Desulfovibrio > Desulfovibrio sp. 86. Next base: position 316,435 of record NZ_LR738849.1, read on the forward strand.
CAGCCACGGCCTGTTTTCACGCACAGTACTCATGCCGCTACCCTATAACAGAGCTTGGTGCGGCGCAACGCGGCATGCCGCCAGACAAGGCTTTGCAACGGCCCGACCTTCTTGACCCTGTGCCGCAACTCTGCTCTACTTGTTTACGTAAGCACTGATTAAAGAGCTTCTGGAAACGCGCTGGTATTTCATTTGGCAAGGCGCGAACTTTTTTTGAAGCAGGAGTGGACTCTTCTGTCCTCGATTGTCTCAAAAGAAGCGAAGCAACACCGCCAAACGTAATAAATCAGCGTTCCCTCAAATTATGCCAGTGCACCGCCCGGAGCCCAACCATGCCGCCGCTTGTTTCAGTGATCATCCCCGCCTACAACAGCCGTGCCCACGTGGCTCGCGCACTGTCCAGCCTTGAAAGACAGAGAGAAAAAAGCCTTGAGGTGGAAGTCATTGTGGTGGATGACGGCTCCACGGACGGAACTGCCGATTTTGTGTGTTCCCGCTTTCCTCTGGCGCGTTGCATCACGCAAGACCATGCCGGGCTGACTGCAGCCCGCAATACGGGCATTGATGCCGCCACGGGCGACTACATTGCATTTCTTGATGCGGACGACCTTCTGTGCCGGGGCTGTCTGCATTCGGGAATCGAAGCCCTTGCCCGCCACGATGCGGACATCAGCGTGTGCCTGTGCCTCAACTACGTGGAAGGAAAGGACGAAGGCCACTTCTGGCCCCTGCGCCTCGGCCAATACCCTCTGCATCTGTGGCATTCCAATGTTTCGCCTGTTCACACCTTCATGTGCAGGCGCGCCGTGTTCGCCAGCCTGCGGTTCACCCCCCTTCCCGCCTGCGAGGACTGGTTTTTCTGGTTCCAGTGCGGTCAGGCCGGCTTTCGCTTTACCTGCAATACAGAAGGCATGGCCGTATACGTCCACCGGCAGGAAGGTCTTGCGCAAACCGTGGGCGGGCAGCGCACAGACATGCGCGTGCACCTTGCCATAGGCCGCCATTTGCGCCAGGCCGACGGCCTGCCCCCGGAAGGGCTGTTCGCCGCCGCCGTGGCGCATCTTGCGGGAGCGCTCACCTGCGCCTCAAACCCAATGCAGCACCATGCCGATAATGTGCGCCAGCTGCTTGAGGAAGCCGAACACACCTTGGCGCTGGCCCTGAAGAGCAAGGATTCTGCCCACCAGCCGGGGCTGGCGGAGCAGTGCCACATGCTCCAGGCCTGCGCCCTCGCCTGCGGATTGTCCGGCGAGGCTGCAGAACTGACTCGGGGCATCCGCACTCTCGGCCAGTGTATCTGTCCCGGCATAAATGATTTCACTGACGGCGAGCAGGTACACGCCGCGTGGCGCGAAGCCTTTGCCCGGACGGCGGTGCCGCCCTCCATCATGGCGCAAACACTGCGCGCGCACTTTGAGCCAACCGACCTTGTCATACCCGTACTCTGAGCCATAACGGCAGATCAGGACAGCAAACCTCACTCTTCACAGCACAGAAAGCTTGGCAGACCCCACATCTATTTGCTAGGCTTACGCCGCTTGGCCAGTTTTCGGCCATATCCGCCATGGCGCACGCAACTCAAGGCTTATTGCATGACACAGACACTGCCCCGTTTGCTCTATCTGCTAGCTGTACTGGCCTGCTATCTGTTGTTGATGCACAATCCCGTCACGATTTTCATGGCTGCCTGCCTGTCCTGCCTGACCCTGCCGCAGTACCACAGACTTCGCCAAAAAGCGCGGTACTGGCGCATGCAGATTGAGAGAAACACGCCAGACTCCCGCAAACGCCGCACCCTGCTTGCCCTTTCGCACTCCACGCCGCTTTACGCATATATCAGCATGCTGGTGGCGTCACTTGTGGTGCCTGTGGCCGTGCTGGTGCTTCTGGTGTCGCCCCAGGCGGCGGCCGGGTTTACGCGCCTGCGTGAACTGCAGGCCAACAACTTTCAGCTGCCGCTGGAATGGGTGGCCTACATACAGGAGTGGCGGCAAGGCCTGACGGAACACCCCCGCCTGGAGCGTATTTTCAACGACCTGCTCCTGAAACTGGACAGTTTTTTTGACAGCGCCATGAGCGTACTGCTGTCGCGCGGGGTGGATTTTCTGGGCGGCACCATGACCGTGCTCTGGACCAGCTTTCTTTTCATAAGCCTGACTGTGATCTTCACGGTCTATTCCCGCCACATCCGCAAGATTACCGGCAGGGTATTCCACATTTCCCAGCCCCTGCTCCGGCGCTTTATTGCCGCCATTCACAGAGCCTTGCGCGGCATCATGCTCGGCATTGTTCTGGTGGCTCTTGCCCAGGGGCTTATGTGCGGCGTCGCCTTTGCCGTGGCTGGCGTCAACCAGCCCGCGTTCTGGGGATTGCTTGCCACCCTTGTGGCTCCCATCCCCATGGTGGGCACAGCGCTGGTGTGGGTTCCCCTTTGCATTTCACTCTGGTTCACAGGCAAGACCATGGCCGCCATCGCCCTGGCGCTGTGGGGCTTACTGGCTGTTGCTGGCGTAGACAACGTACTGCGCCCGCTGTTTTTGCGGCAGGGCATCAAGGCCCCGTTTTTTGTACTGATTATCTCCATCCTCTGCGGACTTTCCAGCTTTGGGCCAGTGGGACTTATCGTCGGCCCTGTGTTGCTGGCTTTTGCCATGCAGGCGGTGGAGGAAGCCAACCGCGCATACAGGTATAATGTTTAAAACAGACTCTTGCGCCATCCCCACGATTGCCGCCACGCTTCGCCGGGACATCAGGCATATTACAGACGACGGTGGGTATAGCTCCGCCACGCAGCGACGCAGCTTCTTACGCATGACCAGCGCAGTTCTGGTCTGCCTCATTTTGCTCTGCGCCCTGCCCTGCCGATCTCTGGCGGCCATGCCCGTCCGGGCCGCCATACTCATCAATATGGACACGGGCGCGGTGCTCTATGCCAAAAATGCGGACATGGCCATACCGCCAGCGTCGCTCACCAAGGTCATGAGCATGTTCCTCGCCATGGATCAAATACGGGCCGGGAAGATCAAGGTTGAGGAAAAAATCAGGATTACGCCTGAAATGGCCTCTGTTGGCGGTTCATCCATGTATCTGCGCGCAGGCGAACGGGTGCCGCTGTCGCAACTGCTTACCGGCATGGCCGTTGTTTCGGGCAATGACGCGGCCACGGCCGTGAGCCGCCGTGTGGGCGGCAATGAGCGCCAGTTTGTCCGGGCCATGAACGAGAAAGCCAAGGCCGTCGGCATGCAGCGCACCACATTCAAAAATCCCACAGGTCTGCCCGCCGCCGGGCAAAAAACCACCGCCAGGGACATGTCCACCATGGCGCGCGCCTATCTGCGCGCGCATCCATCGGCCCTGCGCTATCACAACGTGCCCCTGTTCACCTACCGAGGCAGAATGACGCGCAATACCAATGCTTTGCTTGGGCAGGTTCCAGGGGTCAACGGGCTCAAAACCGGATGGACCGTGGCCTCGGGCTACAACCTTATCGTGACGGCCCAGAGGGGGAAAACCCGCATGCTGGCCGTGGTTATGGGCGGCACCAGCAGAGTGGGACGCGACAACGCGGCGCGCAGGCTCATTGAGGTCGGATTCCGGTATCCCACCTCCCCCCAAAAGGTTCAGCAAATCTTCTCGGGCAAAAGAAGGCGCTGACGCAGACCCCACATCACCATAAAAGGCGGCGGAATTTCTTCCGCCGCCTTTACTTTTTGGCAAACACCACAGTTGAGCATTTACACTTTTTCAGCGTTACTCTGCCCAAGCGCCAAGAGCCGTTTCAAAACGCAATGACTCTGACGACTGCATGAACAGGCTTTTGCCGTGAAGGCATGGGCGCTGTCAGCGCAGGTAAAGGAAACGCTGATTTATTTCGTTTGGCAAGGCGCGATCTTTTTTTGAAGCGGGAGTGGACTCTTCCGTCCTCGACTGTTTCAAAAAAAGTGAAGCAACGCCGCCAAACGAAATACCAGCACATTTCCAGGAGGCTCTTTAATCAGTGCTTCCAAAACAACGTCGACGTCTTTCAAACTTCAAGGATGCCTGCTGGCAAAGCCTGTTTGCGGCTTTGGAGCGCTACGCCTGTTCCAGAGCCTGGGCAAGGTCGGCGAGGATGTCGTCCACATGCTCAAGTCCCACAGACAGGCGGATGGTGCCGGGGGCTATGCCAGCATCGCGCAACTGTTCGTCGGTCAGCTGGCGGTGCGTGGAACTGGCCGGATGCAGTACGCAGCTACGGATGTCCGCCACATGCACTTCAAGAGAAATCATCTTCAGGCTGTCGATAAAACGCGCGCCAGCATCCCGCCCGCCCTTGAGCGCAAAGGAAATGACGCCGCTGCACCCGTCGGGCAGATACTTGTCGGCCAGCGCCTTGTTGGCGTTGCCCGGCAGGCGCGGATACCCGACCGATTCCACCTTGCCGTGCTCCTGAAGAAAGACAGCCACCTTTTCGGCATTGCGGCAGTGCCTTTCCATACGCAGCGGCAGGGTTTCAAGCCCCTGATTGATGTAAAAAGCACCCTGCGGGCTCTGGCAGCATCCCATGTCGCGCATGAGCTGCACCCGGGCCTTGACGATATAGGCAGCTTTTCCAAAGGTTTTGGTATACACAAGCCCGTGATACGAGGGGTCTGGCTCGGTAAATTCGGGGAACTTGCCGCTGGTCCAGTCGAAATTGCCGCTGTCCACGATAACGCCGCCCATCTGCAGGGCATGTCCATCCATATACTTTGTTGTGGAATGCACAACAATGTCCGCGCCGTACTCAAAGGGACGGCACAAAATGGGCGTGGCAAAGGTGCTGTCGATGATCAGGGGCAGGCGATGGCTATGCGCCAGCCGCGCGAAGCGCTCAATGTCCAGCACGTCCATGGACGGGTTGGTCAGTGTTTCGCCAAAAACCGCACGGGTATTGGGCCGGAAAGCCTTTTCAAGCTCCGCGTCCGAGGCGTTCTGGTCCACAAAGGTGACCTCGATGCCCAGTTTTTTCAGCGTGACGGCAAAAAGATTGAAGGTTCCCCCGTAGATGCTGGACGCGCTGACCACATGGTCGCCGCTTTGCGCGACGTTGAGCAGGGAGAGCATGCTGGCGGCCTGGCCGGATGACGTGCACAGCGCGCCCACCCCGCCTTCAAGAGCCGCGATTTTGCGTTCCACCGCGTCCACGGTGGGGTTGCCAAGGCGGGTATAGAAAAAGCCCGCGTCCTCAAGATCAAAAAGTCTCGCGACGGCCGCCGTGGATTCGTACCTGAATGTGGTGCTCTGTGCTATGGGTACAACGCGGGGTTCGCCGTTTTTGGGCTCATACCCTGCGTGCAGACAAAGGGATTCCGTTTTCATGCCATCCTCGAAGTATGCGGTGGTAAAGAAGGTGTTTTACCTGGGCCTGAGGCCACACGGTTTCGAAAAATAGCGCAAGCCCTTGCTGCTGGCAACCGCACTTTTTGCAGGATCGCTGCGCCGTTTATCTGTTGAACCAACAATTTTCTGTTCTTCTGTATATGATATCTGTTGCGTCCTGTGCGCAGGTCAAATTTTTATTGGCGCCAACAATGAAGGGCATCTGCCCGCAAGCGCTTTCAGGCTGCGGCATGGGAGAAAATCCCACCATATTTCACATGGCTGTCGCCCGGTTCATGCGCACGCAAAAAACCACAACCCTATTGACCGCGCACAGGTTACGGCGTATAATTTTTTGCAAATGACGGCCAGTTGATCGTGCGAAAACATGAGGGGCATGAATGTCGCACATGCCAAGGTCAACGGTCTCCCGCATCAAGTTTATTCCTGATTTATACACTGACAGCGCCGCCGGGCGCACGGCCTTGAGCCGGACGTTGCTACGCCGCTGTCCTGACACGGAACGGCGTGATTTTTTTCGCGCCGCACAGCAGGCCCCGGTGGCAGGGGGACTGCACCGCAGTTGTTCATTCACTCTTGCCAGGAGGCTATTATGCGTATTGCCGTGGGTCTGGGCAAAGAAGGCGGAGAAGAGCGTTTGGAGCGTTTGGAGCGCCAGGGCATCAGCCGCCGCGATTTCATGAAATTCTGCACAGCGGTGGCCGTAGCCATGGGCATGGGCCCGGCTTTCGCCTCCGAGGTGGCAGCCGCCCTTACCGGGCGTCGTCCCTCGGTGGTCTATCTGCACGGCGCAGAATGCACGGGCTGTTCTGAAGCGCTGCTGCGCACCTATCAACCCTTCATTGATACTCTCATTCTCGACACCATTTCTCTCGACTACCACGAAACCATTATGGCCGCCGCCGGTGAAGCCGCTGAAGAAGCGCTTCATGCCGCCGTCAACAGCCCCGAAGGTTTTGTCTGTATTGTCGAAGGGGCCATTCCCACTGGCATGGACGGCAAGTACGGCTACATTGCCGGCCACACCATGTATGACATCTGCAAGGACATTCTGCCCAAAGCCAAGGCTGTGGTCAGCGTGGGCACCTGTGCCTGTTACGGCGGCATCCAGGCCGCCAAGCCCAATCCCACCGGCGCCAAGGGCGTCAACGACTGCTACGGCAACATCGGCATCAAGGCCATCAACGTGCCTGGCTGTCCTCCCAACCCCATCAACATGGTTGGCGCCCTCGTGGCCTTCCTGAAGGGGCAGAAGATCGAGCTTGATGAAGTGGGCCGTCCCGTCATGTTCTTCGGCCAGACCGTGCATGACCTTTGCGAACGCCGCAAACACTTTGACGCTGGCGAATTTGCGCCTTCCTTCAACTCGGAAGAAGCACGCAAGGGCTGGTGCCTGTACGATGTGGGCTGCAAGGGCCCGCAGACCTACAACAACTGTCCCAAGGTTCTTTTCAACGAGACCAACTGGCCTGTTGGCGCGGGGCACCCCTGCATTGGTTGCAGCGAGCCCAATTTCTGGGACGATATGACGCCGTTCTACCAGAACTAAGGGGATAAAAAATGAGCCAAGTCACCAAAACGCCCCAGAGCAGCTACACTGGCCCCATTGTTGTGGACCCGTTGACCCGTATCGAAGGGCATCTGCGCATTGAAGTTGAAGTTGAAGGCGGCAAGATCAAGGAAGCCCGCAGCAGCGCCACCCTTTTTCGCGGTCTTGAAACCATCCTCAAGGGACGCGATCCGCGCGACGCGCAGCATTTCACCCAGCGCACCTGTGGCGTCTGTACCTACACCCACGCCCTGGCCTCCACGCGCTGCCTTGAAGACGCCATCAACAAGCCCATTCCGGCCAACGCCACCTATATCCGCAACCTCGTGCTTGCCAACCAGTTCCTGCATGACCATCTGGTGCATTTCTATCACCTGCATGCCCTGGACTTTGTGGATGTAGCCAACGCTCTTCAGGCCGACCCGGCCAAGGCCGCCAAGCTGGCTTCTTCCATTTCGCCCCGCAAGGCCACTGCTGAAGACTTTGCCGCCGTGCAGGCCAAACTGAAGACCTTCGTGAACAGCGGCCAGCTCGGCCCCTTCACCAACGCCTACTTCCTTGGCGGGCATCAGGGCTATTACATGGACCCCGAAGCCAACCTCGTATGCACGGCCCACTATCTGCAAGCTCTGCGCGCGCAGGTTGAAGTGGCCAAGGGTATGGCCGTTTTCGGCGCCAAAAACCCGCACACCCAGTTCACTGTGGCTGGCGGCGTGACCTGCTACGATGCCCTGACCCCCAAACGCATCAAGGAATTCCGCGACATTTACGCCAAGTCCCGTGCATTCATTGAAGAAGTGTACATTCCCGACCTGCTGCTTGTGGCCAGCTACTACAAGGATTGGGCCAGCATCGGCGGCACCAGCAACTTCATGGCTTTCGGCGAATTCCCCGCTGTCGGCGGCGAACGCGACCTCAACAGCCGCTGGTACAAGCCCGGCGTCATCTATGACCGCAAGGTCGGTTCCGTGCAGCCCTTTGATCCCAACAAGATCAACGAGCAGGTCAAGCACAGCTGGTACGAAGGCCAGGCCCGTGAGCCCTATAACGGTGAGACCAATCCGCACTTCACCTTCATGGGCGACAAGGCCAAGTACTCCTGGAACAAGGCCCCGCGCTACGACAACCATGCCGTGGAAACCGGCCCCCTTGCCCAGATGCTCGTGGCCTATGGTCACAACCACAAGACCATCAAGCCCACCATTGACGCCGTGCTCGGCAAGCTGAACGTGGGCCCCGAAGCCCTGTTCTCCACCCTTGGCCGTACCGCCGCCCGCGGCATCCAGACCCTGGTTATCGCGCAGCAGATGGAAAACTGGCTCAACGAGTACGAAAACAACATCGGCAAGGACAAGCAGATCGTTGAAAACTACACCGTGCCGGTCTCCGGTCGTGGCGTGGGCTTTGTGGACGCGCCCCGTGGCGGTCTGTCGCATTGGATGACCATCAAGGACAGCAAGATCGACAACTTCCAGCTTGTGGTGCCCACCACCTGGAACCTGGGACCGCGGGATGACAAGGACGTGCCCAGCGCCGCCGAAGCAGCTCTTGTGGGAACGCCTGTGGCCGACCCCAAGCGCCCTGTGGAAATTCTGCGCACCATCCACTCCTTCGACCCCTGCATCGCCTGTTCGGTGCACGTCATTGACGGCGAAACCAACGAAGTCAATGAATTCAAGGTCTTGTAAGATACAATACGCATGACGCAAAAGGGCGGGGGCCAAATCCCCCGCCCTTTTTCTCTTCAAGCAAACGAGCTGACACATGAGCGATCAGAACGTGCTTATCCTTGGGGTAGGCAATATCCTGTTGACCGACGAAGGCTTCGGCGTACGCGCTGCAGCATATCTTGAAGAGCACTATCGCTGGCCTGACAACGTGACCCTTATGGATGGCGGCACGCAGGGACTCATGCTCATGAGCGAGCTCATGGACTGCGATGTTCTGGTCGTGCTGGATGTCGTGCTCGGTCCCAAGGAGCCAGGCACCATCTACAGGCTTGAAGGCGAAAATTTGCGGCAGAGTCTGAGCTTCAGGGACTCGATGCACCAGACTGACCTGCTGGACACCCTTGTGACCTGCGAACTGGCAGGCCATCGGCCCAGCGCTGTGGTTTTCGGCATACAGCCTTACGACTACAAAACTATGGACTTGAACCTCACTGCCGAACTTCAAGCCAAGCTGCCGGAATTTTGTGAAAAAGTTGTAGCGGAGTTGGCTCTTCAGGGCATTTGCGCTGAAAAAATCTGACGACAAACCAATTGTAATAAAAAAGCCCGGACCGGCGGCACTGCGCTGATCCGGGCTTTTATTCAAAAAAAAACGTTGTGCAGTCACCAGCCTGGCACGCTGATGCACATGCACAAGTTCTGGATTCCGTTGCCTACCCTTGCCCTTCCGGCAAGCACTCTTCGCTGAACAGGTCAAATCCCGCCTGACGCAATTGCGCCGCCCAGATGCCGTCCCCTGCACACAGACATTTGCTGAAAGTACCGTCATACACCTGTCCAAACCCGCAGGAAGGCGAACGGCTTTTCAGTATGGCCGCAGTACAGCCCTCTTGCATGGCAAGGTCGGTGGCCGCCTGCGCCCCAAGCTGAAAAAGCCGGGTCACATCATGCCCTTCCTTGCTCAAAACCTTGCCGTGCACGATCTCGCACGGCGTGCGAGGGGTCGGCAACCCGCCAAGGCACTCGGGACAGGCCGCAACCGCCCTGCCCTCCGCCACCAGCTGCACAACAGCGGCACACGTGTTGGCGCGGCCATCATACCGGCAGGCAATACCAGCCAGGCAGGCGCTGACAATATAGCGTGGCCGCGTCATTCCGGCGTGTTTTCCGGCAAGAGCGCAGCTTCCCACATTTCCTGATAATACACGCAGGTGCCAGGATTCCAGGCAGTGGCCGTGGCGTGGTCGTAACTTTCAGTTATGGGCCAGTCAGTATGCGGGGCCAGTGCCTGTTCAAAGGAAGGCGCTTCTACCACAGCTTCATATTCGAGATTCAGCGTGTAGTTGGGGCCCTTCATAAAGCGCAGATGATAGCGCGGCATAGCAGATCCTTATTAACGCGAACACCGGGAAGAGCTGGCTCTTCCCGGTGTGTTAGTATTACGCGATGGCCGTGCCTAGTGCGTGGTCATTACAAACTTGCTGATAATGAACAGAACCACCAGCAGAAAGATGCCAAGACCCACGCCGCCCTTGATGAGCTTCATTTCCACGGGGTCCAGGGGTTCATACTCCATTTTTTCAATTTCTTCATGGAGTTTTACTTCATTGCTATTTTCCATATCTCACTCCGTATATGCTAGCCGCCGATAACAGGCGGGGTCATGCCGTGGAAGAAGGCGTAGGAAATGAACAGGCCCACCCAGATGATGAAGCCGAACAGGCACACCACATACACAACAGCCAGACGACCGATGCCCTCTTCACGCAGTTTGCGGAAGTTGGACACAACACCAATGGTGAAGAAGGTCATGAGGAAGAACAGCACGCGGAATCCGTTGATGGTGCCGGACAGCCCCTTGCCGAGCTTGTGCAGTTCGGGCGAGGACAGGCACATGAGCAACAGGATCAGGAAGGTGGCGATGTACCCCAGCACGAAGCGGGGGAAGCGGTCCATAACGTCGCCCCAGGTCATGGTGCGTTCGCCGCGCGTCTTGTCGAACTTGGCGGTCCACACGTAAGCGAGCACCAGGGCCCACACGCCGATGAACACGTCAATGAAGATTTTGACGGTGGTGGTAACCATCACGATCCAGCCCGGTTCCCAGTTGATGCCCTGACCGGCCATCTTGGCGAGAATGAGGGATTCGGTGATGGCGCCGCTGGCGATGGCGCCGCCGTCAGACTTGACGGCAAGGCCCATCCAGGCGCCAGCCACCAGAGGCTCGCTGGAAAGGAAGTGCTGCGCCACGAAAGGCAGCACGAGCATTTCAATGCAGGTGAACACCACGACCAGCGAAGAAACCATGATGGGCACCACAGGCCGGGCGCGGATGGCGCCGCCCGTGGCGATGGCAGCGGAAACGCCGCAGATGGAGATGCCGGAGGCAAGAGGAGCGGCCCACTCTTTATTGAACTTGAAGTATCTGCGGGCGACGTAGTAAACAACGCACCAGTAAAGCAGATACGCTTCAACAATGGCGCAAAGACCGCGGAAAATGATGTGACCGGCAAAACCGGCGGCATCAGCGGCTTTCACGCCCAGTTCGGCGCCCATGATGACGATGGCGATTTTAACGAAAAGTTCGGGGCGGCAGGCTTCGCGCAGGCTCTCGGCAAACTGGGGGGTAATGTTGCCCACCAGAATACCCACCACAAGAGCCACGATAAGGCCAGCCTCAGTGCTGAGGCCCAGCGCCCAGGGAATGCCCAGTTTGGCGAGCTGCGTGGGGTTGGCCGCGATGTAGGCATTGGCCCCAAGCGTGTAGCAAGCGATGGCGATAAAGAAAATGATGGTGAAGCCACGCACGAAGTTGGCCACATTGCCCTTGATAAGCTTGATGCCCATAGCCATCAGAGCGGTAATAACCGCATAGCTTACCAGCAGTGAGGCCCAACCGGGCAGCCACTTCCAGGTTGCGGCCTTCCAGGCGTTAAGCGGGTTGTCAACCCACATGCCAACGCCTACGACCCAGCCCATAATGTCCAGGCCAACCATTTTTCCGAGCGCTAAAACGAAGACGAGGCAGCCTATAAGCAGAGCTACTTTATCTTCGTTAAATGCTGCCTTTGGTGATGCCATACCCATAGTCCTCCATGCGAATGATGCAAATAATCACTGACACACCTCCCCCACCGATACCTAATGCCCTTTCGCGAGCTTGTACCAACTGGCACTATCGCGCAAAAAAGGCAAAATTTGCCGTAGCATCTGATGAGGAATACCAATACCAAAAGGTGTCGCCTTAAAAAAAACCTGTGACACCGTGGGTAAAGTTACCCGACTGGTCACGATTGTCAAGCACAAGTTCAAAGTTTAACAATGCGTACTTATAACTGAATCTCCATGCGTTTCGACTTTGTGCAACTGTCATTTTGCAGGCAACAATGTGTATTTTCCAAAGTTGCGACAATTATCCAATCCATTTGCAGACATAAAAAAACCCGAACAGAATGTCGCAAAATTGCGCCTTACGCGCAAAAAGGGACATATGGACATTGGAGCACATCAAACAATACCTGCCGAGTCTATTTTATTGGAGAGTTCATGATCAAAGCTGTCTTTCGCTGTTACAAAACAGCAAAGTCGCCTGCTACTCATTTTTTTGCATGCAACCTGGCAAACGCAACCAGCGGTACCCCCGGAAATTCCCCGTTTCTTGCGAAATTTGTCTGCACAGACGCGCCCGTCTGCACGTATCGCTCTTGTACAAGAATTACAGCCAGTTGTTTTCGCCAGCAAACAGCGCACACATGAAACAAAAGCATGCATGCAGCCTAACTACATGTTTTAAAATCAATTTATGTACAAACTCTGGGTACGCTTCCTGTGGGCGCCGTGAATACTGTGCCGCCTGTAACGACGGCGCCACTGTTCACGACGGGCTTGCCATTGTGAAGCATTGCGCGATGTTGCCGCCGTATGCGAAGAAACGCTCGCGCCTTGCTGCACGGCGGGCTGAATGACTGCGGTGCTGGCAGACTGGTGGGCTGCCTGAGAAACAATTTCACAAGTAAAACAGAGCTAACCACACAGATAATGGCGTGTTGTCCAGGCGGCCGATGCTGTGCCCAGGCGCTTTGCCAGTTCGCCAGGCGCGCTGCCTGTTCGCTCGAGTGCATTGCCGCTGTGGATGGGGAAGACGTAGAAGAGCTACTGGATCAAGCCGGATCATCACGCATCGCAGCCACGCATACCGCAGTTCGTATGCCGTAGTCACGCATGCCGCAGTTACGCATGCCGCAGTTACGCATGCCGCAGTTACGATAGTTATGACAGTTACGATAGTTACGACAGTTGCAGACGGGCCTGTGAGACTTGCCCCTGGCGGCAGAGATCGTGTGGAACAAATGGAACAAGCCGTGTTGCGCCCCGTTCAGCCGTGCTCCACAGCGCCAGCAACTGGATGTCAGCAGACGGGTACGGACAGGCAGCCCCACCGCTAGGCACGCAGCCTGAACCCCTGACCGCGTGGATGCTTTGCAAATGGCATAATGCCACGGCGGCGCTACACCAGAGCGTCAGTGACGCAGATGCCCTTTTCTCCGTTCTGATAGGCATATCTATTATAGTATAGACTGAGATGGCTGTTGCGGTCATGGCCTTCGCAGGCCCCCGCCCGCACGCCCGGTGCGCGGCGAAACCCGCCAAGGCCATGCCGCCGCCCGCTATCTGGCCGCACGGTTATCTGAATACACGGCTTCCTGCTGTCCGGTCTGCGCACCACCACGGCCGGACTGGCCCGCACCTGACGCCCGGCCGGGTCATGCGCCCGCAACGCCCCGAACCATGATACCTTGCCGCCGCAGCCATGTCGCGCGACTGCGCTGAAGAAGGGCTGTCATGGCAACAGTCAAAGTCTGCCCATTTGACGCATGTTTTCCGTTCCAGAGCGTCAAAATTTTCGCACCGCAGGTCGGAAAAAAATTCCCACGGGCAAATCAGGCACACAACATACTGATATAAAATAATATTTTTTTGTGGCACACAGATTGCAAAATGCCCAACAGCTTAGCAACCACCAGGAGGTGCCCCATGTCTTTGGTTATTAACCACAACATGATGGCCGCAAACACGGCCAGAAATTTGAATGCTCACTATTCCCAGTTGAGCAAGTCGGTACAGCGCCTTTCAACAGGTTTGCGCGTCAACAGCGCTGCGGACGACGCCGCAGGACTGGCCATTCGCGAACTGCAGCGTGCCGACATCGCCACTTTGCAACAGGGCGCGCGCAACGCCAATGACGCCATCTCAATGATTCAGACCGCCGACGGCGCTCTGGGCGTTATTGACGAAAAGCTCACCCGCATGAAGGAACTGGCCGAACAGGCGGCCACGGGCACGTACGATTCCACCCAGCGCCTGATGATCGAATCCGAATATCAGGCCATGGCTTCGGAAATCACCCGTATCGCCAATGCCACTGACTTCAACGGCATACATCTGCTCAACGGCTCTCTGTCCAGCGACACGCATGACGGCAGCGGCATGAAGGCCACGGGCAAGATGAAGATCCACTTTGGCACGGGCAACGACTCGGCCGAAGACTATTACTACATCAAGATTGGCACCAGTACGGCCTCGGCCCTTGGCGTCGGCAATCAGGCCCTTGATGGAAGCGGCAAACTGCGCGATGGCGGTACCGTCTCCACGCAGCAGGCCGCGCAGCGGGCTCTTGAAGCCATCACCAATGCCATTATCTCCAAGGACAAGATCCGCGCTCACCTTGGCGCCATGCAGAACCGCCTGGAGAATACCATCACCAACCTGAATACTCAGGCGGAAAACCTGCAGGCTGCCGAATCGCGCATTTCAGATGTGGACGTCGCCACCGAAATGACGCAGTTCGTGCGCAACCAGATCCTGAGCCAGTCTGCGGTGGCCATGCTCTCGCAGGCGAACTCGCTGCCACAGATGGCCATGAAGCTCATCGGCGGCTAGATCATAGTGCTCTAGGTTGTGGAAGACCAAAGATGTGGGAGGTCCGGGGGCCGTGCCCCCGGACCAGGCCAAACAACTGGCGTTCCCACCAAATCAGAGATTTTGCCACACAGCCGCCGCAGGGCTTATTCCGTGTGTCCGAGCGTTTTCAACGCATCGCGCGCGGCTTGCTGTTCAGCTTTTTTGCAGCTGCTGCCGCTTGCGACAAACTGACTGCCGTCAGGCAAACGAAGAGAAACTTCAAAAACCTTGGAGTGCTCGGGGCCATGACTGGCCAAGCGCGTGTACAGTGGCGCCTGGCCAAAACGCTGCTGCGAGGCTTCCTGTAGCCGGGTTTTATAGTCTTTTGAGGCTTTTCCGTCCCCGGCCCTGTCGGGCCACTGTCCTGCGAATATACGTGCCACGGCCTGTTGGGCCGCCGCAAAGCCGCCATCTTCATAAACAGCCGCCAATACAGCCTCCAGAGCATCGCTGAGTACAGCGTCGCGCTTGCGCCCTCCCTGATTTTCTTCTCCTCTGCCCAGCTTGAGAAGGACATCAAGGCCAAGGTCGCGCGCTCTTTCAGCAAGACTCACGGCGCTCACGAGATTTGAGCGCATCTTGGTGAGTTCGCCTTCACGCGCGGTGGGAAAACGCTTGTAGATCTCCCACGAGACGCAAAGTTCCAGCACAGCGTCACCGAGAAATTCCTGCCGCTCATTGTGCTCCTGACCACAAGAGTACTCGTTGGCCCACGAACTGTGCGTCAGGGCCAGGTCAAGCAGTTCCCGCCGGGCAAAACTGTGCCCAAGCCGTTTTTTGACAAGTTCAAAAGCCGTATCCGAAGTTTTTTCTGGTGTAACGTCAAAATTCTGCATGGCGTTATTTTAGCGTTTTCGGCAGCCAAGGCAACAGAAAATGCCTTGACATGCGCTGCTCCAGTGCCTACCTAAAACCATCAACACTCAGGAGCAAAGCATGGCTTACGATATTCGTTTAATGAAGCTGGTAACGGGCGAACTTGTCATTGGCAAGTACGATGCCGAAAAAGATTGCCTCAATGATGTGGCCGCCATCCAGAGCATTCCCACGCAACAGGGCGTGCAGATGATGATGTTGCCTTACGGATACCCCTTTGAACCCGAGTTCAGCGGCAGCCTTGAAGGAAAAAATTTCCTCTACCGCTACGCCAGCACCCCCAAGGAACTTCAGGACAAGTACATCGAAGCCTGCACCAACCTCACCGTGGCTGGCGGCCTGGGCAGGATGCAGTTCAGCTCCGATCCGCTCGGCGGTTCCGGCAGCGGCCTGATCAAGTAGTCCGTTTCCTTTTCTGGCTTTTTTCAAGGGCGGCGCGCAAGGCCGCCCTTTTCGCACCCGCCGCCTTTTGCCCCCCATAAGGAAGACCATGCGTTCCCTTCTGCCGCTTTTGCCCAAACCCAGCCGCTATGCCGGAATTGAAGACAACGTCTGCCGAAAAGACCCGCAGAACGTGCGTCTGCGTGTGGCCCTGGCCTTTCCTGACACCTATGACGTCGGCATGTCCTATCTGGGGCAAAAAATTCTGTACAATATCGTCAACAGCCGCCCCCACTGGTGGGCTGAACGGGTCATGGCTCCCGAGCGCGAAGCCGGCGATATCCTGCGCGCCCACAATACGCCCCTGGCCACGCTGGAATCTGACACCCCACTGGGGCAGACCCATTGCCTGAGTTTTTCCATCACGCATGAGCTTTGTTACACCAACGTCCTCTACATGCTTGATCTGGCTGGCATTCCCTTGCGCACGGCGAACCGGCCGCAGGACCTTACGGCCTGCCCCCTTGTCATTGCAGGCGGTGGCGCGCTGCTCAGCGCGGAACCGCTGACGCCCTTTATTGACGTCATGGTGCTGGGCGATGGCGAGGAAAGCCTGCCCGACGTTCTGGAACTGCTTGAAAAAGCGCTGGATTCCGGCTGGACGCGTGAACGCCTGCTGCTTGAGGCCAGGCATATTCCGGGCGTATACGTGCCTTCCCTCTTCACTGCCCGGCCTGAGGCCCCCACCGCCCCGCCCGTGCCCCTGATGCCCGACTATACGCGGCCAGCCCGCCGCATTGTGGCGGATATCAACAACACCCCCTATCCCGCCAAACAGGTGGTGCCCGTGGGAGCCGTACACAACAGGCTGTCACTGGAAATCGCGCGCGGCTGTACGCGCGGCTGCCGCTTTTGCCACGCGGGCATGGTCTACCGCCCGGTGCGCGAGCGTTCGCTGGAAACCATCCAGACCCTGATGGACGATTGCCTCAGCGAAACGGGCTTTGACGAAATTTCTTTCCTGTCGCTCAGCACAGGCGATTTTTCAGCCCTGAAGACCCTGTGCTTCAGCGCCCTGGACCGTTGCGCCCGTGAACAGATCGGCCTTTCCCTGCCGTCGCTGCGGGTGGGCTCCATTGACGACGAAATCATCGAGCGCATGGCCGATCTGCGCCGTACCGGCTGCACCCTGGCCCCCGAGGCTGGCAGCCAGCGCCTGCGCGACGTCATCAACAAGGGCGTCACTGAAGAAGACCTGCTGCTGCACGCCCAGAAGCTGCTTGAGCACGGCTGGCGTCAGGTGAAGCTCTATTTCATGATCGGGCTGCCGACCGAAACGGACGAAGACCTGGCCGCCATAACCGAAACGTGCCTCAAGGTGCGTGACGCCGCCGGACGCGGCAGCCCGCGCCTGCAAGTCACGGCGGCCCTTTCGCCCTTTGTGCCCAAACCCTTTACGCCCTTTCAGTGGGTGCCGCAGATCAGCCAGGAAGAAATCCAGCGGCGGGTCCATTTTGTGCGACAGCAGTTCAAAGGGGTGAAATTCCTTAAACTGCGCTGGCACGAACCCGCCATGAGCCATCTTGAGGGCATTTTGTCCCGCGCGGACCGCCGCATGGCCGATGTGGTGGAAAAGGCCTACCGCAAAGGTTCCATCTTCACCAGTTGGATGGAGCACTTTGCGCTTGACCCCTGGCTGGAAGCGCTGGAAGAATGCGGCTTGAGCGCGCAGGAATGCACAGGTGAACGCCAACCGGGCAGTCCCCTGCCCTGGGGACATCTTGAGGCGGGCATTTCTGAGGAATTTTTGCTGCGTGAATGGCAGCGCGCCCTTGGGGAAAAAGTTACCGACGACTGCCGCTACGGGGCCTGCCGCCAGTGCGGAGCCTGCGACACCAAGGTCGGGCCGTCGCGCATGCCGCACACGCCCTCGCCCAACGGCGTCGCCCCTCTGGACGGGTCTCTGCGTGACGCGGCCCCCCAGAGCGAAGCCAGCTCAAGCGAGGCTCCGACGGACGCGCAGATCGGCGCCGCCACAGACAGCGGCCCCCTTGCGCACAACGCGCAAGAACAGTCAGTGCCTGCCAGCGCCCTGCAGGACACGCCCCTGCCGGACAGCCACCAGCACCGCAACAGGCTTATTTTTTCGCAGCGCGACCAGCGCGCCCATCAGCCCAGCCGGGACGAGGAAGGCCGCCTGGTATGCCGCCCGCCCGCCAGCCGCCCCCCCAAAATAACCGCAGAACTGACCGTCAAGGCGGCGCAATATCGCATCTGGCACAGCAAGGCTGGCGGCTGCGCCTACCTGAGCCAGCTGGAACTGCAAGCCGTTCTTGACCGCGCCCTGCGCCGGGCCGGTCTGCCCATGGCTTTTTCTCAGGGTTTTCACCCCATGCCGCTCATGTCTTTTGGCCGGGCCTTGCCGGTTGGCGTGGAAAGCCGGGCGGAATGGTTTGCCCTGACCCTGCACAAGGTTCTTCCGCCGCAGGAAATCGCCGACCGCCTGAACCCTCTTCTGCCCCTCGGCATGGAGATCGTGCGTGTTGAGTTCGTGGACAAAAGCCACCGCACCGAACAGGCCGTGGCCGAGGCTTTTTGCCTGTCCCTGCCAACCCCTGAAGAAAACAGGCAGGTTGTCCGATGCTTTGAAGACTTTGCTGCATTGCCCGAACTGAACTTCACGCGCGACACCAAAAAAGGCCCCCGCACCGCCAATATCAGGGCCATGTTGCGGCAATGGGAAACCCTTGCGCAAGAGCAGCACGAAAATGCCCCTGAGGCCGTGACATTTGTAGCTGACTGGAGTAATGGTTATCTGTCGCCCCTGCTTTTCGTCATGGCCATATTGCAGCCTCTGGGAATGCCTGATACCTTGCGCCCCAGGCTGAAGCTGGTGAAAACCGCGCAACTGTTCGCTGACGAAAAACTGTATCCATAGGCCCCCCCATGGGGATGCCAACGTCCTCTGGCTCATTATATCGGCTTTTTGTCTTTGCCCACGGGAGAAAACATATGGCTTCCTGTATCCCCTTTGCTGACGAAGAACCCTTTGCACAGCGCGTCAAAAATCTGGCTGACGACGAACTGCTTGAAATATGGGAAGAAACTCAGCAAATCGAAAACATGATTTGTGCGGAACTGCATGCCGATTTTTCTCTGGCGCCGGACTATGAGAAGGTCATTGTGGAAGAACTGACCCTGCGTTCCAGCCGCCGCATAAATACCCGGCCCTAAGCCAAATGCGAAAAGGGCGAAAGCCATAAGCTCTCGCCCTAAAAAAACTTGCTATCTCGGAGCGGCTATATGCCGCCGAGCATTTCCATATCGTCGTTGGAAAGCAGCTTGTCCAGATCAAGCATGATGAGCAGACGATCCTGAAGCTTGCCAACGCCGCTGATGTAGTCCGAATCCACTCCAGCCACCACGGGCGGCGGCGGCTCAACCGTGCTGGCGGGAATGCGCAGCACTTCGGAAACCGCGTCAACCACAAAGCCTACGATGATATTGTTGATCTCGATGACAATGATCCGCGTGTTCTTGTCGTGCGTTTTTGACGCAAGACCGAAGCGACGGCGCAGATCAATGATGGGAATCACCTTTCCGCGCAAATTGATGACGCCTTCGACAAATTCTGGAGCGCGGGGTACCCTGGTGATCTCCATAGTGCGGATAATTTCCTGCACTTTCAGAATATTAACCCCGAACTCCTCCTCACCGATGCTGAAAGTCACCAGTTGCAGAAGTTCGTCTTCCTGTTTTCTCTGATTTACATCCATGTGCGCTCCTTATTGCAACCAGCCGCTCAACCTGTGGGGGCCGCTGGCACCATCAGCCTTGGCCTGCCGATGTTTACTATAGAGCTTATCGACAAATTGGTAAAGCACCATAGGTCTGCCGAAAAAATCGCTATCTGCCAAACGCGTCGCGCATGGACTGCTCCAGGCTCTCACTGCCGTAGACGTCACGCAGCACCAGGGGGGCTGTGGCCATGTCGCCAGCGGGAAACAGCGCCGTGAGGGGAATGCTCTTGCTGCCAAGGGCCTCCAGCAGACGCACGGCGTAAGCATTGGCATTGGTGAGATCCACACGGACAAGCTCCATATTGTAACGGGCCTGCAAGCGACGCAGGCGCTCGTCAGTCAGAACGGTAGCCTCCATAAATTTGCAGTTGGGGCACCAGTCGGCGGTGAATTCCAGCAGCATGGGTTTTTTGCCCAGGCTGGCCTCAAAGGTCTGCGGGTTGAATTCGCGCCATTGCGGCAGGGGGGCCACAGGGCGCAACACCCACATGAAAGAAGCCAGCAAAAGCCCCAGACAGGCAAACCCCACAACCCTGCGGCGCAAAGGCGGCGCGGATATGCCGCAGTACTGCCCCCAGAGCCAGGCGCACAGGGCCACAACCAGCAGTACGCTTAACACCTGCATGTGTTTTTCCACCGGCAAGATGGAAAGCAGGTACAGCGCCGTGCCCATAAGAAAAAAGCCCACGACGCGCTCAAAAATGTGCATCCAGGCTCCCGGTTTGGGCAAGATGTTCGCCAGTGCAGGCCAGATGCTGAAAAGCACATACGGCAGGGCCATCCCGAGTCCCACGGCCCAAAAAACGACCATGACCACCATGAGGGGCTGGGTGAAGGCCCAGCCAAGCACGCCGCCCAGGAGCGGCCCGCTGCAGGGCGTTGCCAGAAACGTGGACACAAGCCCGGTAAAATACGCCTGAAGACAGGGATTCTTGGTGTTTGCCCCTGTTTTGAGGTCAATGACAGGCAGGGTGAAAACTCCAAGCATGGACAGACCCATCAAAAACACGAGCAGCAGCATGACCAGCAGCACGGCCTGATTCTGGTACAGTTGCCCCCACATGAGGTCCGCCAGGCCGAGCACAAGGGCCAGAGCGCTGAAAAGGGTCATAACGCCTGCCGCAAAGCAGAGGTTGTGCCGCCTGAAATGCCTGAGGCCCTCCTTGCCGCAGCCGCCCACCATAAGCAGGCCGCTGACCTTGAATGTCAGTACAGGCAGTACGCAGGGCATGGCATTGAGCAGCAAACCGGCCAGTATGCCAAAGAGCAGCGCCTTTCCAAGACTGGTTATCTCCATGGATTCATTTACATACCGTGGCGCCAGACTCACAAAATCATCCATGGGGGGCAAGGGCTTTTGCACCTGCCCGCCTTCCGTTGCGGCCGGGTCGTTACCAGCCCCCACAGTCTCTCCCTGAGACGCATCAAGCCAGCGGGCTATACCCGCAGACCTGCCGGCCCCGGGATCGCCCTCCGTTGAGCCTTGCGGATCAGCTACGGCCGGAGCCCCGCCAAAAAGCTGCACGCCCTCAGTCGCGTCGTCCGCAACAGACCGGGGCGGCTGTTTTTTCAGGCTGCGCCATTGGGCTGCCCAGGGCATGGCCTCAAGAGGCTGCGTTGCCTGGGGCACCACTTCCTTCACCTGCTGGTTGACGGGCATGCAGTTGCGCGTGGAACACAGGAGCATGCTTATGTCCGCCGTATAGGGCTTGCCTTGGTCCTCACGGGACAAAAGCACATAGAGGGTCACTTCACCTTCATAAACGAAAATGGTGGCCGAAGGATCATAAAAGTCGCGCTGCACCGCCCCTTCCGGATACCACACGGCCTGAGGCGGCCCACCGGCGACACTGAAGCGCAGGGTGGTGGGCCGTCCCGCATCGCCAGGGTCATGGGCGTAGGCGTGCACATCCTTGGGCAAGGTGAGGCGCAGGGCGCCGACAACGGCATCGCCGTCCAGAGCTGTTTCAAGCCGAGCTCCCAGCGGGTTGGCGCAGGCATGACCTGAAAAAACAAGAAGAGACAAGGCCATACACAGGGGCATCAACCACAGGGGCAAGGGGACGTTTTTTGGGTTAAAAAGCTTTTTTAAAAAAATATTTTTACTTTTCACTATGTTAGCTCTTTCTTTCCAATTTTTTATTCAAACACGCTTGACAGTGGGTACCCATCAGCGTAAACCCCTTTTCACGCAATGCGGGTCATTAGCTCAATTGGTAGAGCAGCTGACTCTTAATCAGTTGGTTCGGGGTTCGAGTCCCTGATGGCCCACCAGAAAAATCAAAGGTTCGTGGTTACAAGCCACGAACCTTTTTTTGTATTTGCAATACAGCATAGCAACACCTGCAAGGACGCAACGCAACGCACGAGCGCATGCTGCGACCATATACGACGCGCTTGCGTCAGAAATCACATACGCAACAACGCTGCCACAGTACTGCTGCATACGCGCAGACTGTACCGGAGCTGTTTTTTTGCTTCTGGCAAGCAGACGGTAACGACAGGACACAAGCGTACTGCCCGTCGTAATTACACGAGCGAACCCACAAACAACAGACTGCATGTGACCCCAGAGGGAAAACGTTAAGCATCTCAACATTAGCGAGATTTTATCCCTACTGGAAAAGCAAGTCCATCTTTCCTTTATGTCCGCGTCATACGGCGCGGCGACTTCCTGAAAAACCGTATTTTCATGGCTGCCAGCGGCTTGCGTGGCGGCTGCCTCCCCTCCCATTCATGCCTGCCAGCGCGAGGACAACCGGAACCTTTCTTTTCAGGCGGGTGGCTCGCCAGGCAGACTACCGCAATACCCCAAATTACAACTACCTAGTATGCCGGAGTAGTTACAAAAAAGCGATGGCAAAAAAAACGAGCCTCTCCTTTCAAAGAAGAGGCTCGTTCAATGAGAAGCAGGTTACGAATGTTCAGGCTTCCCTGCGCCCGCTCCCGCAGCCGCCAGGGTCATTAAAGATTCACTTTTCCCTAAAGGATGTATTGCGTCAGGTCCTGATCGTTGCGCACGTCCTGGAGGTGCTCGGCCACATAGGCCTTGTTGACCACAACTTGCGCGCCCGGCATGTCCGGGGCGTCAAAAGAAATGTCGGACAGTATTTTTTCCATGATGGTGTACAGACGGCGCGCGCCGATATTTTCCGAGCGGGAATTGATGTCCTCGGCAAAGGCGGCAACTTCTTCCAGTCCGTCCTGGGTAAAGCTCAAGCGTATCTGCTCTGTGCCCAGCAGGGCTTCATACTGCTTGGTGAGGGCATTGTCCGGCTCGGTAAGAATGCGGAAAAACTCTTCGCGCCCCAGGGGCTGAAGTTCCACGCGCAAGGGAAAACGCCCCTGCAGTTCCGGGATCATATCCGATGGCTTGCTGAAGTGGAACGCGCCCGCCGCAATAAACAGCACATGATCCGTGCGGATCATGCCGTACTTGGTATTCACGGAACTGCCCTCCACAATGGGCAGCAGGTCACGCTGCACGCCTTCGCGCGAAATATCCGAGGTGCGGTTTTGTGATGAACTGGCGATCTTGTCTATTTCGTCGATAAAGATGATGCCGGTCTGC
Organism: Desulfovibrio sp. 86; assembly: GCF_902702915.1. NCBI lineage: Bacteria > Pseudomonadati > Thermodesulfobacteriota > Desulfovibrionia > Desulfovibrionales > Desulfovibrionaceae > Desulfovibrio > Desulfovibrio sp. 86. The sequence goes on from NZ_LR738849.1 coordinate 339,604, forward strand.
TCCACCCTTTCCTTGGCGCGCTCCACCAGGGCGTCCTGATCAACGAGCTTGCCGGACTCTTCCTGCACAAGCACGTTGAAAGCGTCGCGAACCTTCATCTTGCGGCGGCTGCGCTTGGGCGGAAAGGCCTTGCTGAACATGTCCTTGACCTGGCCCCCCATCTGCTCCATGCCGGGGATGGCAAAAATGTCCACCCCGCCGCCGCCCATCTCCGTCACTTCCATTTCAACTTCGCGTGTGTCCAGAAACCCGAGGCGGAACTGCTGCAGCAATTTTTCGCGCGTGGAGGAGCGGTCTTCCAACCCGAAGGAACTGGGCAGCAAAAGGTCCATCAGGCGCGATTCCGCAGCGGCTTCGGCGGCTTTGCGCACGCGGGAGTTTTCCTCGTCGCGCACAAGGTTTATGCCGATCTCCATCAGATCGCGCACCATAGACTCCACATCCCGCCCCACGTAGCCTACTTCGGTGAACTTGGTGGCCTCCACCTTGACAAAGGGCGCGCCCGAAAGCTTGGCCAGGCGACGCGCGATTTCGGTTTTGCCCACGCCGGTCGGCCCCATCATGATAATGTTCTTGGGCGAAACCTCGTCGCGCAGATCAAGCGGCAGATGTTGCCTGCGCCAGCGGTTACGCACGGCAACGGCAACCATGCGCTTGGCCTGTTCCTGGCCCACGACAAATTTATTCAGCTCGGACACGATCTCACGGGGGGTCAAGGTGCTCATCGATTGCTCCTGATAAGTTTGCTCTGTCTGTCAATATAGGCACTGCAACCCATCTGGCAATGGTGTGCTGCAAATTTGGCGTGACGGGCCTGCCGCATGACATAAAAATGTCGCCATTCTTCCCTCGACGGCATGCAATGGATTTGCCATGATGCAGTTCTGAAGGGCGGCGTCTCCTGAATAACGCATGGCTTGGCCCGCGCTTGTTGATAACAATTATTGACTATCCAGAGCACTTGTAGCACAATGGCTCCATAAACAAAGGCACAAGGAGTTCCGTATGAATACAGTCACTTTCAAGGGCACACCTCTCCATCTCATGGGCAACCGGCCTGCGGTCGGGCAAAAAGCCCCGGACTTTACCCTGGCCGCCAACGACCTCAGCCCCCGCAGCCTCAAGGACTATGCGGGCAAGGTGCTGGTGCTGGTAAGCGTGCCCTCCCTTGATACTCCTACATGCGATATGGAAGTGCGCCGCTTCAACAAGGAAGCCGCCGCCCTTTCCGACAAGGTGCGCATCGTGGCCGTAAGCTGCGACCTGCCCTTTGCCCAGGCCCGCTGGTGCGGCGCTGCGGGCGTTCAGTCTGTCGAAACCCTCTCTGACTACAAAGAAAGAAGCTTCGGCAAGGACTATGGCCTGCTTATTGACGAGCTGCGCCTGCTGGCCCGCGCCATCGTGGTTGTGGCCCCTGACGGCACGGTCGCCTATACTCAGCTTGTTCCTGAAGTTGCCAGTGAGCCGGATTATGACGCGGCCCTGGCCGCCGTGAAAAAACTTGCATAACTGCGCGGGCACACTGCCCTTCCTTGCCAGCGCATAGTGAAAGCCTCCCTGTCGTGACAGGGAGGCTTTCTTGTAAGCACTCTTGGCCCGCGCGCACCTGGGGCACTTCGTGGCAAGTATTTTCAGAACAATCCCTACAGAGCAGTTAACTCATTTCATTCGTATACTGCTCTAGCGGCGCTTCAGGCGCTTTTCCGGCCCCCGCGCAGACTGGCCACCAGGGCGCTCACGCCAAACCAGCAGCACGACACAAGAATCACGGTAGCCCCGCTGGCCGTGGACATCCATTCCTGCGCTGAAAGCACAAGACCGATAAAGGCCGAGCTCAGCCCCACAACCAGCGCCCACCAAAACATGCCGCCAGCCGTGGAGGCCAGATTTCTGGCCGTGGCCGCTGGCACGATGAGCAGGGCCGTCACAAGCAGCACCCCCACCGCCCATACGGAAAACATGACCACAAGGGCCAGCAGCGCCGCAAAAACATACTGCCACAGGGCAACGCGCACGCCGTGCACACGGGCCATGACGGGGTTCAGGGCGATATACAGCAGTCTGTTGTAGCCCACTACCTGAAAAAGCAGCATGGCGAAAAAGAGCAGCAGCAGAAAACCCGTCTCGGCTTCCGTAATGGTGAGAATGTCGCCGTACAAAAAGCGCTGCATGTCGCGCCCCACCCCTGGGGCACGGCTGACCACGGCCAGACCAAAGGCCACCACCGCAGAGAACACAATGCCTATGACCGTATCGCCGGAAAGATTGCTGCGCCGCCGCACGGCCATGATGCCCAACCCCACCAGAACGCCGAAAATCGGCATGGAAATACGCGGGTTTATGGCCAGAATAAGGCCAAGGGCCACTCCGGCGAAGGCTGAATGACCGATGGCGTCGGAGAAAAAGGCCATGCGAAAGCTGATGACCTCCACCCCAAGCACCGACGCCATGGGGGCCAACAAAAGCAGGCCTAACATGGCCTGCTGCATGAAGCGCATTTGCAGGCAGTCCAGCGGCAGGCGGCCCAAAAGATCATAGATACAAGTCAGATCAGGCATGCCCAGCCTCCCCGGAGGCTGCGCCGCCGCCCGTGCCTTTGCCCGCGTGTCCGTCCGGGCCACTATCTTGCGTCAACGCCCCCTCCCTTGTCGTCTTTGCGCCGCCACGGCGCTGTATGCTGGCATAGGCAGGCAGCAGCCGTTCCGGCGCGCACACGGCCCCGCACTGGGGACAGGCCGATTCAGCGGAGTCGCACTGGTCAGGATACAGATGGATGGGCACGCCAAAAAGCTGCATGAGAATAGACGCGTTAAGGGCCTCATGGGGCGCGCCCTCGGCGCAGACTTTTTTGTTGAGGCATATGACGTGGGTCGCGTAGTGGGCTGCCAGCGACAGGTTATGACTGACAATTATCTGGGTAAAGCCCTGCTCCATGCGGACTTTGTTCAACACTTCCCAGAACAGCCGCTCGCCTTGCACATCGACTCCGGCGGCAGGCTCGTCGAGCACCAGCAGCCGGGGTTCGCGGCCAAGGGCCGCTGCCAGCAGCACCCGGCGCATTTCGCCGCCAGAAAGATCGCTCACCCGCCTGTCCTCAAGTTGTTCGGCCTGCACCAGACGTAACAGCCTGCGCGCCTCTGCGCGCACAGAATGGCTGAGGCCGAACCACAGGGGGCGGCGCTGGCGGTTGAGCGCCAAAAATTCCCCCACGCGCAGGGGCAGGCTGGCGTCCATATGAAGATACTGCGGCACATAGGCCGTGCGCGGCAGGCCGGACTGGCCTGCCGCCTCAATACGGCCCGAATAGCTCATCTCGCCAATAAGACAGAGCAACAGCGTGGTCTTGCCAGCGCCGTTGGGGCCCACAAGCACGGTGCTGCTGCCCGCGGGCACCGTGGCGCACACATCCTCAAGGATGAGCCTTCCGCCACGACACACGCAGACATGGTCAAAAACAAGGGCAGGAGCGGTAGTGTCAGCGCGGCTCAAAATACTTCTCAAGAATGTTGATGTTGTTATTCATGGTTTTTTCATAGTGGTCCAGCGAAGGACTGGTCGGGCCCGAAGCCAGGGAATCCAGTTGCGCCGCGGGTATGCCCACCTCGCGGGCCAGAACTTGCACGGCCTTGTCCGAGTACTGAGGTTCGCTGGCAATGAGGGCGGGCTTGTGTTCCCGCAGTATCTTGGCCACCTTGATAATACGTCCCGCCGAAGGCTGGGCTTCCTCGTCCTCCTGAATAACGGCAACCACTTCCAGGCCACCGTCACGCGCCATATAGGCCAGAGCGTCATGCATAAGCGCTATGCCTTTGTTGGGGGCCTTGGCGCCCAGAATGGCAAGGCGCTCGCTCAGGCCCAGCAGAACCTTTTCATACGCGCTGGCGTTGGATTCATACGACGCGGCGTTCTGGGGGTCGGCCTTGGCCAGGCCCTGAGCCATGTTTTTCACCATAACGGCCGCCAGACGGGGGCTTGCAAAGGCATGGGGGTTGACGCCGCCGTGGTCGTGATGGTGGCCGTCATGGTCCTCATCCCCTTCCTCGTGGGCGCTGTCTTCCTTCAGGGGGGTGATGCCCGCGCTGCTGTCCACCACGACAAGGCCGGGCTTGGCATTGGGCAAGGCCTTGAGCATAAAATCGTCCAGACCGAGACCGTTGAGCAGCAGCACATCTGCCTGGGCCAGCTTCTGCATGTCCTTGGGGGTCAGGGCGTAGTCATGCGGGCAACCTGTCTGGGCCGGGATAAGCAGATCGACCTGCGCGCCGGGATTGGACTGAACCACATTTCGCGCCAGAAGGTATACGGGGTATGTCGTTGCAAGAATGCGCAATTTTCCTTGGCCTGCCGCAGCCGAAGCATCTTGCGGCAGGAGCAGACCGGCACTGGCGAAGCAGGCTGCCATCATGATGGCGGCAGCACTGAAACGAAAAAGCGTAAATATCTTTTTTTTCATGGTATTACTCCATTTCACCAAGTCAGCATTCTTGGTTATGCTTCCACTATGGCCCTGTCAAGGCCGCCAAATCTGGCATAGCGGCAAACGGAGGATGACGGGAAGCCCCCAGAGCGGCCTCCCGTCATATCCGGCATAAATCAATGAGCACGGGCAGATTACCTTGAAGAATATGCATTCTGAAGGTATTGGCGCGCCCGCCTCGGCCCGCGACAGCGCAATCAACTGCGAGTACGTGCTCAGGCGAACGCCTGCTCCGGCAGAAGCCAGGGCCTTTTCAAGGTAAAATGGCTCTATCCCGCTTTTCCCCGGGGCGCGTGGCGAATGAACGTGCCGTCCTCCAGTTCAAAGAAGGCCTGTCGCAGTTCTTCATCCGTGTTCATGACAATGGGCCCGCCCCAGGCCACCGGCTCATGCAGGGGCGCACCGGAAACCAGGACAAAATGCGCGCCTTCAGATCCGCCCACAAGGCTCAGGCTGTCCCCCGGCGTAAACAGGCAGGCATTGCGATGGGGAATTTCGCCACCGCCGCCGGCAAGCTCGCACTCCCCTTCAACCATATAGGCAAAGACGGTATCCTGCGGTCTGGTGGCTATGGTCCAGAGCGCGCCGGGCTTCAACGTCACGTCCAGAAAGACCACATCAACGTAATCGCCCCTGGTGGCTCCGGCAACGCCATTATAGTCTCCGGCCACCACCGCCACCAACGCCCCGCCGTCTTCCACTCTGGGAACCATTTCAGACCGGATGTCCCTGTATTCTGGATCAACCATCTTGCGGGCGCGCGGCAGGTTAATCCAGAGTTGCAGGCCCAGCATGCGGCGTGAGGGCTGAGGCATTTCCTGGTGCAAAATGCCGCTGCCCGCCGTCATCCACTGGCAACCGCCGTCCACAATGCTTCCGGCATTGCCGAGGCTGTCTTCATGATCTATGCGGCCCCGCATAAGGTAGGTAAAGGTTTCAATGCCCCGGTGCGGATGGGTGGGAAAGCCCTTGGTGTAATCGTCAGGATTTTCAGAATCAAAGGCGTCCAGCATAAGAAAAGGATCAAAATCGCGTACTGTGGGTGAACCAAGTACGCGCACAAGGTGTACGCCTGCGCCGTCAATGGCCTTTCGGCCCGTGACCAGCTCGGCAATGGCTCGCTTTTTCATGGTAACTCCTTTGGGCAGGCTTGCTCGGATGTGAAAAGCTTGCCGATACAGACGGAATGCTGTACCTGAAAAGGCATGCTTCCGCCTTTATGGCCTGCAAGTCCTGCTTCGCTTTTTCAGCAAAGCAGAAAACAGCGCCGGGAGCAACCGCCCGCAGTGCATTGTGTCGCAAAATAGCTTTTACAGGCGTCCATCGCCAGCCCGAAAACATGCCTACCCCTTTTTCACTCCCGGTCCTGCTGCTCGTGTTCGCCATCCTCTGCCCCGTGACGGGATCAGCGAATGATGCCGCCGACAACCGCGCCACGCCCGAACAACAAGCTGACGCGCCAGCCGAAACCGTTGCAAAAACCCTTGCCCCGTCGCCCGGACCCGAACCGGGCCATACTGAGGAACAGGCCTCCAACAAAGAGCGGGCCGAAAAAACGCTTCAGCAACAGGCGGGAGGCAACAGCGAGGCCATTGATGCGAACAGCGCCACGCCGCCAGAGACACCCGCCGAGGCCCTGCCGCCCACGCTGCACCCGCAAGAACTGCCGCCGCTCAAAGAAATGATAACGTCTGGCTTTGGCCCGCGCCGCATGCCCACATGGCTGAGCCGCCGTGGCATGGTGGTGCGGGACCACACCGGCATCGACCTGCGCGCCCACCAGAACTGGCCGGTAGTGGCCTTTCGCGGCGGCACGGTCATCCTCGCGGGCAATGACGGAATGTCGGGCATTGTGGTGGACATCCGCCAGGATGACGGCATGACGGCGCGTTACGCCCATTTGGGAAAAACGCTGGTGCGCAAAGGGCAGGAGGTAACGCAGGGGACGCCCGTGGGGTTGGTGGGCTGCACAGGCCGCACAACCGGCGCTCATCTGCACTTCGGCCTGCGGGACGCTTCGGGCAAGCTTGTGGACCCGCTGCCCTTCCTCAGCAGGGGCGAAGACCTTTTGCGCCCGGCCCCGGAAGACATACCGGATCAACTCACGCCGCAAACCTGCGGCCCAGTGACGCGGGGGCCTGACGGCCGCCCGGCGCGGGCGGGGCGCAGCCTCAAGGATCTCAAGGCGCTTGAAAATTTTGCTCCGCCGCCCATCCCCCTCTGGAAGGAACGGCGCTGACAGCCAGTTGTGCAACAGCTCTTTGGCTTATGGGGTTACGGCCTGGCGCAGTTCGGTCTGCGAAATTCGGTCCGGCGCGCTATGCCCGAAGCAGTTCGGCCCGGAGCGGTTCGGCCCGGCGCATTATGCCCGGGCGTTTCTTCTGCCCCTTTTTCGCGCCGCACCTGGGCGTTGCGAGTTTTGCCTGTGGGCGGTCAGCAGTGCCAGACCGAGCGTGAGCAGCATCTGCCCGGCAAACAGCGTGGGATCACGGTCCATAACGGCGGCCCCGCATACGAGCGCCGCCCCCGCCGCCATAAGAAGTCTGCGCCGAAAATACAGGCCCAGAGCCTGAACGCTGATTCCCAAAACCAGCATCAGGCCCCAGGCCCATAAAAAAGCAGCGTCGGAAGACAGCCAGTACACCTGCGGCTGATCCGCCAACAGCAGCCCTGCGGCAGAAACGCCACCACCGCTGCCGTGAAGCAGTTTTTCAGCGGCGTCGGCCATAACAGGGCTGTCCGGCACAGGCTATTCCCACACCAGGGCGCACCATTCCCCGTCCAGAACGCGGCGGGGCTTGGGCAGGCACTGGGCCGTATAGGCTTCTTCCACGCTGTCGGCCTGAATCTCCAGCAGCCCAGAAAGGATAAGGCATGCGCCGGGCTTGCAGGCGCGCACGATCAGCGGCGCAAGCTCGATCAGCGGGCGGGCCAGAATATTGGCCAGCACGAGATCATAGGTTTTGCCCGGCACGGCATCTATGCTGCCCTGCCGCACTTCAAAGTCTTCCACATGATTGAGCACGCGGTTTTCCAGAGCGTTTTCCACCGCGAGGACATCAATGTCGAGTCCTTCGCCCTTGAGCCCGCTTTTGCAGCAGGCAATGCCAAGCACGCCGGAGCCTGTACCCAGGTCCAGAAAAGTTTCGCCCGGCGACACGCGCCCGGCGTCGAGCAGGTCGCTCAGCACCATAAGGCACAGGGCTGTGGTCGCATGATGCCCCGTGCCGAAAGCGCTTTTGGGTTCAATAAGCACTTTTGTGCGGTCAGGAAAGTCCTCACTGTCGGCCAGCCAGGGGGGCAAGACCACAAAGCGCCTGCCGCAGGGCACGGGCGTGAAAAACTGCCGCCAGGCAGCCAGCCAATCCTGCGCTTCAAGCTCGTGGACAGTACATTTTGCGCCGGGAATGCGCCCTTCGATGACGCTGCGCAAACCCGCAATGAAGTCGGCATTCTCGCAATGCACGCGAAAGCGGCTTTCGCCCGTGGGCAAGCTTTCTTCTTCCCACCCAAAGGACACTTCAAGGGTCAGAAGGCCCACGGCAAGGTCATAGGCATCTTCGCCCACAATTATCTCAAGCTGAAAAATAGTGTTCATGCTCCATCTCTGTTTTGCTGTGACAGGTCGAAAATCCCTTTCACCATGCCAGATTTTGCCTTTGCGGTCGAGTGCGTCCTGTCGGTGCGGCCCGGAATCCGGGCGACGCGCCTGCCTGATGCATGGCCCGATGCATGGCCCCATTCCTGGCCTCGCGCAACCATCTGTCGCGGAATCACATGCCGTATTGCCATGCAGGGCAATTCCGAGTAAAAAAATGGATTGCAAGCCCGCTGTAATCCGCCTTTTTCCAGAGCACTTTCACCTTGAAACGCCTCTGGGGACTGCGGGATCAGGCGCTCGCCGTAAAGGCGCAAGCGCAGCTTGAGCCTGTGCCCGCAAGGCTTGCCTGAACCGTTGACGGAACCGTCTTCCGGGGCAGGACAGCCTTGCCACGGATGCAGCACCGCTAGTTATCTGCACTGTTACGCGCCGAAGCGGCGTGTCAAAAATTTTGGGAACCTACGTTCTCAAAGGTACTTTGCTCCAAGGAAAACACATGCCCACAAGCACGGAAGAACTGGAAAACCTTCTCGCCGTGATCCGCGACGATTTTGATGTGGATTTCGAGCCCATGCAGGTTGATGAAAATCCCCTGCAAATCCTGTCCATCCATAACATGCAGTCTCACCTGGACAAGCTGCTGCAAAAACGCGCCATCCGCGATCCGCTGAAAGACCTGCCCCTCTGGGCCAAGGTATGGCCCGGCTCCTTTGTGCTGGGTCGCCTGCTGCGTAAATACGAACCGCAGGGTAAAAGCCTGCTGGAACTGGGCGCGGGCTGTGGCGTGCTCAGCCTTGTGGCGGCCCGCTACGGCTTCAGCCGCATCGTGCTCAGCGACGTGGTTGAGGAGGCCCTGCGCTTTGCCCGTGCCAACGTATTGCGCAACGACCTTCAGGACATCGTGGAAGTCGCCCGCGTGGATGTGACCGCCCCTGGCCGCGACCCGCGTTTCAGCCAGGGATTTGACATCATGGCCGCTTCGGAAATTCTTTATCTTGAAGAACTGCACAGACCGCTGGTAAAGTTTGTTGACCGCCATCTGGCCCCAGGCGGCAAGGCCCTGTTCTGCACAGACATGGCCCGCGCCAAACCCCATTTCGCCAAGCTGGCCGCGAAAACTTTCAAGGTGACCGAAGGCCGCATTGGCGTCAAAACTCACGATGATAACGGCGAGGAACAACGCCGCATTTACAGCATCCTGATTCTGGAGCGCTCATGAACAGCCACCTGCCTTGCATTCATCTGGCCCCCTGCCCCAAGGGCTATACCCGCGACCTCGACAAGACCATGAGCCCGCCGCAGACCATTGCGCGCGTGAAGCAACGTCTGGCTGAGGCCGACCTGGACATTCTGGCCCGCACCACAAGGGTGGACGTGAACCGGCTGGGCATTCCCGTATTTTTGAGCGTGTGCGGCGCGGATGCCCGGCGCGTCATGCCCACCCGCAAACAGATGGGCAAGGGTTCCTCACCGGAGCAGGCCGAAGCATCTGCCCTTATGGAGCTGATGGAACGCTTTGCCTTTTTCAGCTTCTGGCAGGATCGCCCGTACATGGTGCGCGCCACGTGGAGCGAGGCTGAAGCCCGCTTTGGCGAAGCCCTGCTGCCTCTGGATGAAATGCTGCGCTCTGTCAACGAAGAGATGGACGCCACAAAAGCGCGCAGGGTGCTGGACCTTATCAGTTGGAACTTCTATCCGGCCACGCGCCTGCCCGATGAAAGCACGGTATGGCTGCCCCTTGACTGGTTCAAGCTGCTGGGCGAATTCAACGGCACCTCGGCGGGCAACAGCGCGGAGGAATCCCTGCTTCAAGGCCTCAGCGAACTGATCGAACGCCACGTCTGCTGCCTGGTGGACCGCGAACGCCTCGCCACCCCCACCATTGATCCCGCCACCTGCCAGGATCCCGTGCTCTGCCAGCTGCTTGAAGCTTTTGCCAGAGAAGGCGTGCACATCATACTCAAGGACTTTTCCCTGAACATGCCCCTGCCCACGGTGGCGGCCATTGCCTGGGATCCGTCCACACTGGGCCAGAGTTCGGAAATCGTGTTCACGGCGGGCACGGCGGCCTCTCCGGCCAAGGCGGCCATCCGCGCCGTCACCGAAGTGGCCCAGCTTGCGGGAGATTTTTGCACCAGCGCCTGCTACGAAGCGTCCGGCCTGTCCAAGTTCAACACCCTTCAAGAAGCGGCGTGGCTGTTCGAAGGCCCCTCCGTCAGCCTGGACAGCCTGCCCACGGTGGAAGACAGCGACATCCGGCAGGAACTGCTCACGGCTCTCGACGGCTTGCGCCCCATGACCATGTACGCGGTGGAAACGACCCATCAGCGCCTTGGCATTCCCACGCACTATACCATCGTGCCCGGCATGGCCTTCAGGGAGCGTGACCGCAATCAGAGCCTGGGCCTTTTTGTAGGCCGCAAGCTGGTGGAAGAGGCCGATGCCGCCACCGCTCTGGACGGCCTCAAGGTTCTTGAAGAATGCTATCCCAAGGCGCATTTTCTGCCTTTTTTCAGGGGAATGCTGGCCCTGCGCGCCGAGGACTGGACCAGTGCCCGCGATCTGTTCGCCGAGGCCATGCCCCTGCAGCCCGACGCTGACGCCAAGGCTCTGGCGGCCTTTTATCAGGGGTATACCGACACCCTTCAGGGCCAGTGGGCCGAAGCCATCCCCGCACTGGCCAAGGCTGTGGAACTGTGCCCGGAAATGAAGGAATACGGAAACCTTCTGGGCGTGGCCCATTTCAAGACCGGCAACTACGCAATGGCTGCCGATGCTTTTGCCGCCGTGCTGCGCGTGGACAAGGGCTCTGCCATGGATCTGGCAAACCTTGGCCTGTGCGAAAAATTCATGGGCAAGAATGATGAAGCCTGGCGGCATCTGACCGCGGCGCTTGAACTAGATCCCGGTCTGGATTTTGCCCGGCAGCATCTGGCCCAGTTGGAGGGATAACCCGGCTGACGCCAGCCGGAGCAATTTCACCTTGAAATGTTTTGTGGGGGAGGCGACCCTTTTTCAAAAGGGTCGCCTCCCCCACTCCGCCATCCATAAGCGACCCAGCGATGGTATTGCGTGGCGCGGGAGGAAATTAGTCAGGCAGATACATATCTTCAACAATCTGCCTTTAGGAAGCACTAAGTAAAGAGCTTCTTGGAAACGCGCAGTTATTTCGTTTGGCAAGGCGCGAATTTTTTTTGAAACAGGAGTGGACTCTTCCGTCCTCGACTGTTTCAAAAAAAATGAAGCAACGCCGCCAAACCAAATAACTGTGCGTTTCCCTAAAAACCGTAAAATCCCAGTATACTGCGCGTCAGCACCACGCAGCGGGCCGACGTGCCTGGCACGGGCAAGGGGTTGGCCCCAGGGTCAACGCTGATGCGCACCGGGACATACATTGCGGGCTTGGCCGCTCCATCAACAGACTTGACCCCCTGCGCGCCTTGCTGACCAGTGGGGAGCGCCTGCGGCGCAAGAACATCCAGCACCGCGCCGCGCAGGCTCTGCCCGTCTTCAAGTTCAATGCGGCAGGGCTGTCCGGCCTGGATGAAATCCGCTCCTTCGCCTATGAAATAGGCCTGAACCCAGTAATTTTCCGTTACCGAAGCCCCTTCGGGCAAAAGCAGAACCAGGGCTTCGCCACGCTGCGCCGGCTGACCGGCAACGCCCAAAACCCGCAGCACACGGCTGTCAACGGGCGCGTACAGATTGGCGTCCACCACCACAGACGGCGTCGCCTGAGCACGGGAAGGCACGGGCGCGTACCGCTGCTGTGACGCCATCTGTTTGTAGCGCAGCATTTCCTGCCGGATGCGGCCAAGCTCCTGCTCCATGGCGGCGCGCATACGGCTGGCTTCTTCAAACTCCACCTTGGCCTGTTCCATATGCCTGCGGGCCTGCGCCTCGGCCTGACTGGCCTCGGCATACCTGCTTTTGCCGACGGATCGTTCACCGCCCTGGCTGTCAATGCCGCGCAGGCGCAATTGCAGCCGCACATGTGTGGACACGCGCTCCTGACGCAACTGCAGCTTGGCGTCTTCTTCATTTCTGGCCAGAGCAAGACGGCGCACCATATCCTGTTCCGCATCCTGCGCGGCCTTCAGTCTGGCGGCGGTTTCTTCCATGGTGGGCGGCCCGGCCATACCGCGCAAGGCTGCGGCTTCCCGCCCCGCCTCGCCAAGCCTGCCCTGATAGGCCCTGGCGTTCATGCGCAGCAGGGGCTGCCCGCGTCGCACCCTGTCCCCCTCCTTGACATAAAAAGCTTCCACCGGGGCGGAAAATTCCGGGGCGATCACATGCACCATGGCGTCCAGCATGGCCCGTTCGCTGGGCACACGCCCTTGGGCCAGCCACCAGAGCACGCCGACCGCGAGCAGCAACAAAAGCGCCCACAAAGGAATAAGGCGCAGCCACAAAGGCCGGGGACTGCCCTTTTTACGGGCGGGCATTTCGATATAAAGGGCTTCGGACATGACGATTCCTTGGCTTGAAGCGTGGCATTTGACCCTGAAAAATATATGCAGATACCGTACCAGATTTTGCAGCATGTTTATGGAAAACGCACTTTACAAGGACGGTGCCTACGCATACAAAGGCTGCAACGCCGCATTTCCCGGCTTCAATGTCAAAACTCCGCCAGGAGAACACACCATCATGTCCATCGCGCGTTTTTGCGTTCTGCTTTGTCTGGGCGGTCTGCTTTTTGGCTGCTCCACCCACCCTGTCGTTGTGGTTGAAAAAGATCAGTTTATCCGCATGGCCAGGGCCATGCCCAAGGAGCTCAAGGCTCGCAACCTGCTTGACGACCAGGGTTCCTATGTGGCCCCCATGTCGTTTGCTGGCTATAAAAGCTATGGCGATGTGCTTTTCCAGCGGCTTTCGCCATCGTTCATGTTTGGCGAGACCGCGCACGATGTGTACCTGGGCACCACCTTTGCCGCAACCATACTTCCTGACAGCCGCGTCAAGCACTGGGACAACGGTTTTAGCATCAGGCACGCCACGCAGACCCTTACCGTCAATATGGTGGCCATTGCCGACTGGAATAATGACGGACAGGATGAATGGATAGTTTCCTGCACGGTGGAACCACGCATGGGCGGAAAGACGCGCACCTACTACCTGCTCGTGCCCCCGCCGCAGAACAGCAGTGAAATACTCAAGGGCACCGTGGCCGCCATCAATGAATGCTTTGGCCTGTCCTGCACGGTCTTTATCCGCGACAGTAAGATCATTGAACGCACCGCGTCCAACCCGCTTGTGCCGCCCACCGAGGTGCATGACGTGGTGCCCGGCTTGCAGCCCGTCACCGAGCCGCCCCAAAAGGGCCCCGCAAAAGGCGGCCTGGAAGAGCGCAACCTGTAGGGTGAACCCACACCGCACAACAAAAAAACCCCGGCCATGGCCGGGGTTTTTTTGTCAGTGCTTCCTTAAATGCTCTAGTCACATACGCCGTCATGCTCCGCTCCGGCGGGCACGGTGCATGCTTCCTGACGTTTGCCGGTTCCGTTGCACTCAAAGCAGGTGGTATTATCCTGATTTTTCCCCGTGCCGGAGCAGGCGGGACAGGTGGTGTAGTCGTCGTTCATTTTTTTCTCAGCCATAGGAATCCTCCTTTTTCGGCTTATTGGTAATGCACCCTACCACACTTGCGGCAAAAGATACAGCCCGCCTGACGGCCAAAAGCCATCGGGCGGGCTGATGTAAGCGATCCGGTACTGGCTAGAGCATTTTAACTTTGAAAAAGTATAAATGCTCTAACGCTGCACGAAAGTGCAGCGCGCCACAACGTGGCGTGGATTCAGCCGCAAATCGCATTTACGGCTGAATGAGACCTTTGAAATGTGAAGCATTTCAAAGGTAATCTGGTCTAGAGCAATTTCTCTAGCGATGCTGTCGCCATCCGTAAGGTTTCTTCGTCGCCTAACGGTTGCCGCTTGAAATTGCTCTGCTGACGCGAAGGCGGCAGCCGCCACGAAGTGGCGTGGATTCTGGCGAGCTTTAGCCGTTGCGACGAAGGAAGCTACGGATTAAGACAGCAATTGGTTAATAGAGCGAGCAGCCTGCTGATGGCTGGCGCAAACCACGTTTTTCGCCAGAATGATGCATTGAAACAAGAAGTGTTTCAAAAGCAAAATGCTCTAGGATCGGCTGCGGGGCAAAAAGAGGTTGAGCACCACGCCCGTCACAGCCGCAAGGCCTATGCCGCCCAGCTTGAAACTGCCGATGCTGAACTGCATGCCGCCAACGCCAAAGATGATGATGAGAGCCACGATGATCATGTTTCTTGGCTCCATCAGGTCTTTTCCGGCGCGCACAAGGGTGTTCAGGCCCACCACCATGATGGCCCCGAAGAGCAGAATCATGATGCCACCCATGACCGGTACGGGTATGGACGACAGAAACGCGCCGATCTTGGACACAAAGGAGAGCAGAATGGCCGTCAGCGCCGCCCATGTCATGACGGCGGGGTTGAACACCCTTGTCAGGCTCACAGCGCCGATAACTTCAGCGTAGGTGGTGCAGGGCGGTCCGCCCACCATGCCCGCTACCATGGTGGCGACGCCGTCGCCAAACATGGTGGTGTGTACGCCGGGATCCTTGAGGTAATCCTTGCCAGTGATGGAGCTGATGGCCACAACGTCGCCAAAATGCTCAATGGCCGGGGCCAGGGTTATGGGCATGATGAAAAGGATGGGTTCCCAGGCAAATTCGGGAAAGGTAAAATGGGGCAGGCTCATCCACGGGGTGGCGACCACCTTTGTCCAGTCGCCGAGGCCAAGATACAGTGAAACCGCAAAACCGGCCGCAATGCCGCACAAGATGGGCATAAGGCGCAAAAAGCCCTTGCCCAGCAAAGACACCAGTACCGTGACCAGCAAGGATGTCATTGAAACCCACAAAGCCGTTTCTTCCGGCACAAGCTGCACCGCGCCGTCGCCGGTCTTGCCGAGAGCCATGTGCACCGCTACCGGGGCCAGAATCAGCCCGATAACCATGATGACAGGCCCGGTAACCACAGGCGGCAGCACGCGCAGCACCACATCAATGCCGCGCCAGCGGATGAGGCCGCTCAGGATAAAGTAGACAAAACCCGAAAAGACCAGGCCGCCGAGGGTCTGGGCCATGCCCCAGGTCTGCACCCCGTAAATGATGGGCGCAATAAAGGCAAAGGACGACGCAAGAAAGATGGGCACCTTGCCCCTGGTGCATACCTGAAACAGCAACGTGCCGACGCCAGCGGTAAACAGGGCCACATTGCTGTCCAGGCCGGTAAGAATGGGCACCAGCACCAATGCGCCAAAGGCCACAAAAAGCATCTGCGCGCCAATCAGGCAGTCCCTGAAGCGCAGGTTATAGTCGGTGGGCAGATATTCCCGCCGTGGGCTGGCTGAGCTCATATGCGGCCTCGATGGTGTTACAGGGTGGGTGCGAACCTACTTGGTGCCGAAAATACGGTCCCCGGCATCGCCGAGTCCAGGGATGATATAGCCGTTTTCATTGAGGTGGTCGTCAATGGCGGCGGTATATATATCCACATCAGGATGCGCCGCCTGTACTCTGGCGATGCCTTCCGGCGCGCAGACCAGATTGAGGCTGCAGATGTTGCGGCAGCCGTGGCGCTTCAAAAGTTCTATGGTGGCGATGAGCGAACCGCCCGTGGCCAGCATGGGGTCAAGAATAATGGCAAGACGCTGATCCATGTCGCTGGCGAGCTTGACGTAGTATTCCACCGGCTGCAGAGTTTCTTCATTGCGGTACAGGCCCACAACGCTGATCTTTGCGCCGGGTATCATGTCCAGCACGCCGTCCATAAGACCGATGCCTGCGCGCAGGATGGGCACAACAGTGACCTTCTTGCCGGAAATGGCCTCAATTTCAACAGGCCCGGCCCACCCTTGCACAGTGTGCTTTTCGGTGCGAAAACCCTTGGTGGCTTCATAAATAAGCAGACCCGCCACTTCATTGGAAACGCTGCGAAATTCGCTGGTGGAGGTGGATTCCATACGCAAAATGCCAATCTTGTGGCGAACAAGAGGATGATCTACAACGTAAACTGCCATGGAGCCTCCTTATGGGCATTGGCTAACGTGCTGTTTTAATGAGATATAAAACTGAATAAGGTTATTCTTGAGACGGCCGCTTGTCAAGCAATATGCATGCCCATAGGGCCACGCTCATCTTGCCGACTACTTCCTCTTGCGTGTGGCGGCAGATGGTGACAAAATATTTTAAACGCAAATTATTCGGAGGAACCCCATGCCCGCCAAAGTTTTTTATACAGACAGCCAATCCCGCTCCAATGAAGAAAGCAATCTCGCTAAAGTGGCTCGTCTGTGCGATGCCCTTAACTTCAAAAAATTCATCAAAAAAAATGAATTAACCGCTGTAAAATTGCATTTTGGCGAATACGGCAACGATACGCACCTGAACCCCACCCTGGTGCGCCAGGTTATCAACAAAATCACCGCCGCTGGCGGCAAGCCTTTTCTTACAGACACCACAACACTGTATTCCGGCAGCCGGCACAATGCGGTTGACCATCTGCAAACCGCATATCTGCAAGGATTTGCACCTTCCGTGGTAGCCGCTCCTGTGGTTATCGCCGACGGGCTGTTCGGCGATAACGACGTGCCCGTGCGCATCAACTGCAAGCATTTCAAAGAAGTCCACATCGCTACCGAAATCAACAAGGCTCCGGCCCTGGTGGTGCTGAGCCATTTCAAGGGCCATCAGATGGCCGGATTCGGCGGCGCCATCAAAAATCTTGCCATGGGCGGCGCGTCGGTACGCGGCAAGAGGGAACAGCACGCCACCCATGTGAGCGTGAACGAAGATGCCTGTATCGGCTGCGGCAAATGCGTGCGCGCCTGTCCTCAGGACGCCCTGAGCATACAAAAGAAAAAAAGCAAGGTGGACATATCCCGTTGCGTGGGCTGCTTTGAATGCATGACGGTCTGTCCCGCCGCTGCCATCAGCGTTGACTGGGAGACGGAAATGGAACCCTTCATGGAGCGCTTGACCGAATACGCCTATGGCGTGGTCAAGGGCAGAAAAAAGCGCGTCTGCTATATCAACTTTGTCCTCAACGTCACGCCGGACTGTGACTGCGTGGGCTGGAGCGACATGCCCATGGTGCCCAATATCGGCATACTGGCCTCCACCGACCCCGTCGCCCTGGATCAGGCATGCTTTGACCTCGTGAACAAGGCCCCCAGCCTGAGCGGCGAATGCTGCGATAAAAAAGGCAAGCAGGACAAATTCACGGCACGCTGGCCCTACACCCTTGGCCCGGTGCAGCTCAAGTACGGGGAAGAAATCGGCCTCGGCAGCCGCAAATACGATCTTGTAAAAATTTAGCCAGAACAGATTAACGTTGGAATGCTCTGTGGGGGAGGGACCCTTTTGCATAAGGGTCTCCTCCCCCACACCCCCACCCCCTAAAACCTCTACTGCTCAAGCCCGCACATGGGCATCCCCCCGCGTCTCCATTCAAGGACGCGCCCGATTCCTTATTGCACACCACCTCAAATTCATAGTGCTTCAGCCCGCGCACGGGGCGCCCTCCCGCATTGCATTCTTAGGACGCTCCGGTTTCTGATCGCCGTTTGCTGCATCCCAACAGCCTGTTCTTAACGACGATTCCCCCCGCGTGACAGGTGCGGCAAGACCTGCATAATGGGCCTTAGCCTGCTGAAACTTCTGCCTTCCACATCTGAAACCGCCATCACTCTCAGGCTCCGCCTTTTTAAAAATAAGCTACTTAGCTGTATTCATTGAAGAGACTTGCGCGCCAGTGGGTGCAATGCTATTTTTGGACCACGGAGGCCCCATGGACGTGCCCTTACTTTATGAAATAGTCACCATTTTTCTGCTTTCCATCTTCGTCACCGTTACCTGCAACAAAATCAAGCTCCCCGCCACTGTGGGTTTTTTGCTTACGGGCGTTTTGTGCGGCCCCTCGCTGCTTGGCATAGTCAGCGACCGTGACGCCATTGACCATGTGGCCGAAATCGGCGTGGCCATGCTGCTGTTCACCATTGGCATGGAACTTTCGGGCGAGGCCCTCAACCGGCTGAAACGCCCTGTTTTTCTGGGCGGCAGCCTGCAAATCGGGCTTACTGTTCTGGTCGTCATGGGTCTTGCCCTTTTTGGCGGCTATACCTATCAGCAGGGCATCTTTATGGGCTGCCTGGTCGCGCTTTCGTCCTCGGCCGTTGTGCTGCGCATCATGCAGGAGCGCGGTTCAACCAATACGCCCACGGGCCGCCTGTCTCTCGCCATCCTGGTTTTTCAGGACATCATGGTGGCCCCCATGCTGCTGTGCGTGCCCCTGCTTTCCGGCACCCTCGACCTCTCGTTGAAAGACGCCCTTTTTTCCACCCTGTGGGTGGTTCTGGCGCTGGGGGGCGTACTGCTTTTCGCGCGCTTCGGCCTTGACCGCCTCATGGAGGCGGTGGTGCGAACCCGCACCAGAGAAATCCTGCTGCTCACCACCCTCGGTCTGTGCCTCGGCATGGCCCTGCTGACAAACACGCTGGGGCTTTCGCTGTCGCTGGGCGCGTTTATGGCTGGCCTTCTGCTGGCCCGATCCGAATACAGCATGAGCGTCATTTCGGGTATTCTGCCCTACCGCGACGTTTTCATGAGCCTTTTTTTCATCTCCGTGGGCATGATGCTCAACGTGGATTTTTTCGGGCAGCACTTCTTTTCCATTATCGGGCTCACGGCTCTGTTCATCGTGGTCAAAAGTCTGCTCACCCTGCCCGCCGTTCTGGTGCAGGGCTATCCCCTGCGCGCGGCCATCATCACCTCTCTTTCACTGGCTCAGGTGGGTGAATTTGGCTTTGTTCTGGCGGCATCGGGCCTGGCCGCCGGGCTTTTTGACATGGAAGCCTATCAGAACTTTCTGGATGTCAGCGTGCTGACCATGATGCTTACCCCCGGTCTCATGCTCATTGCCCCGCGCCTGGCCGACAAACTGGTCGGTCAGCAGGGCGCGTCCACGCAGGCGGCGCAAGATGCCGACGAGGGCGAAAGCAACCTGAAAGATCACCTTATCATCGTGGGCTTCGGCATCAGCGGCAAGCATCTGGCCCACGTGGCCAAGGAATCGGGCATTGAATACACGATTCTGGAAATGAACCCCGAAACCGTCAGCCGGTACCGCCACAAAGAACCCATTGCCCACGGCGACGCCTCGCAGCCCGTGGTGCTGGAGCATCTGGGCGTCACCAGGGCTCGGGTGCTTGTCATCGTCATTTCCGATCCTTCGGCCGTGAGGGCCATCACCATTGAGGCCCGCCGCTTCAACCCCAACCTGCACATTATCGCCCGCACGCGGTTTGTGACCGAAGTGGCGGCATTGCGGCAACTGGGCGCGGACGAGGTCATTGCCGAAGAATTTGAAACCTCCATCGAGATTTTCACCCGTGTTCTCACCCAGTATCTTGTTCCCCGACAGGATATTGATACGTTTGCGGCCCGCATACGTCAGGAAAACTACCGCATGATCCGCCGCATGAGCTCCCCTGAAGACTCGCTGAGCAGCACCATAAACCGCCTGCCGGACATGGGCGTGCAAGCCGTGCGCCTTGGGGCGGCCTCGCCCCTGTGCGGGCAGAGCCTCGCCCAGAGCGAACTGCGCCGCCGCCATGCGGTCACGGTCATCGCCATCTTGCGCGAAGGAATCACCCATGCTTCCCCCGGCGCGGATGACGTGTTTGAACCTGGCGACGTTGTTTACCTTTTTGGCAAAACAGACAAGATCATCGCCATTACGCCGCTTTTTTCCGGCCCGGTGCGGCCGTCGGCAAAAGGCAAGGACAGTGGCAAAGAACAGGTCCAACCGGCACTCTGAGCGGCCAATTCCTTTTATCAGGAAAGCTTGCGCATTTTTCCGTAGCCGTCTAGGATGTCAGACCACCTTTTGCAACGGACAGGCGGTCTGACATCTTTTTTTGAGGGCCATATGCAGGATCATACCGAATTGCGCAAGCTGCTTGAGCAGGCGCGGCGCATTGCCATAGTGGGCGCCAAGGACAAACCCGGCCAGGCCGTTGACCGCGTGGGCCGCTACCTTATGAACGCGGGTTACGAGGTCTACCCAGTGCACCCTGTGCGCGCGACGGTATGGGGCCTCACGGCCTACCCCCATCTTGCGGCCCTGCCCTGCCCCGTGGACATCATCAATCTTTTTCGCGCTCCAGAGTATTGCCCGGATCACGCCCGCGAAGTACTGGCCCTGCCCTGGCGGCCTTCACTTTTCTGGATGCAACTGGGCATACGGTCGCCCGAAGCGCGCGCGCTGCTGAACTCCACAGGCATCACCGTGGTTGAAGACGCCTGCATCATGGTGGAACACGCCCGCCTGCTGCCCAACGCTGCCAAGACTCAAGGATAAACTCATGCCTGTTGCACCGGATACGGTTTTCAATTGCCACATGTGCGGCCACTGCTGCGAAGGCCGCGGCGGCATTGTGGTCAGCCCAACCGACCTTGCGCGCCTGGCTGCCCACATGGGCCAGAGCCCGGAAACCGTTGTTGAGCGTTACTGCTACCATGTTGGGGGCAAGCTGAAGATACGCAGCGGTTCCGACGGCTACTGCGTCTTTTTCAAACAGGGGCAGGGCTGCGGCGTACACGAGGGCAAACCCGCCATATGCCGTGCATGGCCTTTTTTTCGCGGCAACATTGAAGACTCCACGAGCCTTTCCATGGCCAAGGAGTTCTGCCCTGGCATCCGTCCGGAAACCCGGCACGCCGACTTTGCCCAGGCCGGACGCGACTACCTGCTGCAAAACGGCCTGCTGGCCAATGACAGCAGTTGCGAAGCCAACGCCCTTATCCTCAAGTAAGTCATGCGACGCCGCACCCGCCAGATATCGCTCAAGGAATGCTACGCCATTCTCAAGCTTGAGAAAAATGCCGACCTTGCAGCAGTAAAAAGGGCTTACCGCAGGCGCGCCTTTGAACTGCACCCCGACCTGAACCCCGGAAACGCCGAGGCCAGCCGGGACTTTCAGTTGCTTAACGAGGCATATGTCGCTCTTTCCGGCATTCTCACCCATGAGGATGAGGTGAGAAAAAAGAGCGAAGCCCGCCAAGAAACGCGGAAAGAAGCACGGCAGGAAGCACGCAAAAGCAAAAAGGAAAGCGCGGGCGCTAAAGACCCTGGCCCGGCCGACGCAAAACAGGAAGACAAAAGCGCGTCCCAGCCCCCGCCCTCCGGCGAGGACACGGCAAAAACCGCTGGAAGCCAGGAGAAGGGGCAGAACGCCAGCCAGTCCGGCACGGCGCAAGGCGGACAAAACAGCGCAGAGGATAAAACCTCCGCCGAGGATCAGGCCGAGAGTTCCCGCGCCGACGCTGCGGGAGCGGCCTATGCCGAACAGGACGTGCTGCGCGATCTGCTCAATGATCCTTTTGCCCGCCGCGTTTTTGAAGATATTTACAGCGAGTTGAACAAGCAGCAGGCAGAGAAGGCGCAGCAGGAAGAACCGCAACAGCAGGAGGCGGAATCCGCCCCGCAAAACCGAGCAAAGCCCAAGGCGGCAAAAATAAAGAAAAACGCCGCGCTGCATAAAGAGAATCTGGCCGGGAGCACAGCCACATGGTCCTCTGAAATGGCCCGTGGCGTCACCGGCATGGTCAAGGACTGGCTGCGCCGCCAGATTGACGAAGAACAAAGCCTTACCCTGCCCGCAAGCAACCTTGCGCCGGGCTGCCGTGTGCGCTTACAGATCCGCCAGGGCCTTCAGGCTGAACTCAAAACCGTTGAAATAACCCTGCCGCCGGATTTTTCTGTGGGCAGACCCGTTCGCCTGCGCGGTCTGGGCAAACGCGTAGGGCCATGGCAAGGCGACCTTTACCTGACGCTGTATACTGAATAGCGTCATACGCAGTCAGGCCGGGCGATTTCACGCTGCCCGGCTTTTTTTCTTTTATTTTGCCCTTGCCGCAAGGCAACTTGCGCCCCATATCTGCAATTCCGCATCCTACATGCAGTGCGCCGCTCTTTTGCCCCAAACGGCTTGGCTATAATCATCGTCAATCATAAAACCTGGTTGACATGTTTTTGATAGCATGAAATTATATTCACAAGAGTTTGCAACAGTGTTGCAAATATCCAGCCCAACGCGAATGACGACCATGAGAGAGCTTGCTGCTTGACAGCACGCCGAAGGGGCAAGAGCAATCGAAACTCTCAGGCAAAAGGATCATGGTCGGACGCACTCTGAAGTTGGCAAGCGCTAATGACAGAAGTTGAACCTCTTGAGCGGGATGACCTGTCATGGCGTTGTTCTATTCGATGGCTCCGCCCTGGTGCGCGGCTTCTCTAAGGTACAATACCCATCACTGACCACAAGTCGGATCGCGCCCGCAGGTTCTGCGGGCGGCCAGCCGTACCGACAAAATCTGGCTCCCCCTCACTTCTTGCCCAGCCTGCTTCAGCCATTGGCTTTGTGCCCTTGGACGCCATCTTCTGGCGCGGATGCCCCTTATAAAGGATCATCCGCTCTGCGCGTTTTTTTATAAAAATACGCACCGCGAAATGCCCGCAAAGCGAACCAGCTTCGCCCCAACGCCGACATTGCAGCGTGAAATGGCTCTGGTGCGCACTCCACCCCATGTGTGGGTGGGTCATGCGTTGAAGATCTTTTGCAATTCACCTGCCGCAACAGACTTTCTGGCCGTTCCGCCTCAGGACAGCCAGTAGCCTGTTTTTTACTGTGTCAATACTGGCCGTAAGGAGACTGTCAACGCCGTTTACCAACATATTGAAGCACAAGGAGGAGAATGTTTGCAATGACAATGCAGAAACCTCTGCCTGATGCGGCAAGCTTCTGCCCGTAGAGCAACATTGCCTGATATCACAAAATCGGTGCATTAACCCCCAAACAGGGAGACGTATCATGAGCGATATCCCCACCCCCCCCGTGGGACAAGAAGAATCGCACACTCTCAAGCGTGGACTAAGTCAAAGGCACATTCAGCTCATAGCCATCGGCGGCGCCATTGGTACAGGTCTGTTCATGGGCTCCGGCAAAACCATCAACCTTGCCGGCCCATCAATCATTTTTGTCTATGCCATTATCGGGGCATTCCTGTATCTCGTTATGCGGGCCATGGGCGAACTGCTTCTCTCAAACCTTAAATACAAATCCTTCACCGACATGGCGGAGGATATCGTAGGCCCCTGGGCAGGATTTTTTGTCGGCTGGACGTACTGGTTCTGCTGGATCGTCACTGGCACGGCGGACGTTATCGCCATTGCCTCGTACTTCCATTTCTGGTTCCCGTCCCTATCCGTATGGATTCCATCCATCCTCTTCGTATTGCTGATCATGGTTCTTAACCTTGTTTCGGTGAACCTGTTCGGAGAAATGGAGTTCTGGTTCGCTTCCATCAAGATTGTGGCCATCGTAGCCATCATTCTTGCCGGAATCGCCATGGTGATCACGGGCTTTACGTTTTCGGTGTCGGGCCACGCGGCTTCTGTGGCCAACCTGTGGGAATATGGAGGATGGTTCCCCAAGGGGGCTTTCGGCTTCTTTGCGGGCTTCCAGATAGCAATGTTCGCCTTTGTGGGCATTGAGCTT
Source organism: Desulfovibrio sp. 86 (assembly GCF_902702915.1). Classification (NCBI taxonomy): domain Bacteria; kingdom Pseudomonadati; phylum Thermodesulfobacteriota; class Desulfovibrionia; order Desulfovibrionales; family Desulfovibrionaceae; genus Desulfovibrio; species Desulfovibrio sp. 86. The sequence goes on from NZ_LR738849.1 coordinate 363,281, forward strand.
ATCGGCACCACGGCTGCCGAGGCCAAAGACCCCGAGATCAACCTGCCCAAGGCCATCAACACCATCCCCTTCCGTATCGTGTTCTTTTACGTATTCGCCCTGGTGGCCATCATGTGCATCACGCCGTGGTCGGACATTGACCCCGAAACCAGCCCCTTTGTGCATACCTTTGTGGCGGTGGGCATTCCGGCTGCGGCGAGCATCGTCAACTTTGTGGTGCTGACATCGGCGGCGTCCTCGGTCAACAGCGGCATCTACTCCACAAGCCGCATGCTCTACGGCCTCTCGCTGGTGGGCGTCGCTCCCAAAGCCTTCGGGCGGCTCTCTTCAAGCAGGGTGCCGGCCAACGGCCTGCTGTTCTCCTGCCTCTGCCTGCTGATCGGCGCGTCCATGCTCATTATCATGCCCACCATCATGGCGGCCTTTACCGTCATGACGACCATCTCGTCAGTCTGCTTCATCTTCGTGTGGTCCATGATTCTGTATTCCTACGTGGTATACCGCAAGCGTCACCCCGAACGCCATGAAACCTCAAAGTTCAAGCTTCCCGGCGGGGTCTTCTCCTGCTGGATATGCTGGATATTCTTTGCGGTGGTGCTCGTGCTGCTGACGTTTGAGGCCGACACCCGCATGGCCATGTTCACCACGCCCATATGGTTCATCATTCTTGGCATTGGTTACTTCATGAGCCACAAGAACCATGTCAGCAAGCGCTGAATGCCATGAAGTAACCCTTATTGCACAACCATAAACAAAAGACCCGGCATTGCCGGGTCTTTTGTTTACGCGCGAATGACATCCTTGAGACGGCGTGATGCCTGCAAAAAACCGTCTCTGCCTCCACCTATTCAAATCAGTAAATTTCTTGTCATACAGTACAACAGAATAAAAGTTTCAGGGGGAGGGGGCGTGGGGGAGGAGACCCTTTTACAAAAGGGTCCCTCCCCCACAAAGCATTGCAAAATAAAATTGTCGTAAACCATTACAGGGGGTCAGACACAATGCTGAAGGCCATGTCTTCGCCATCCTGCGCAACCACATAGCGCAGCCGCTCTTCAATATTGTTCTGGGCATCAAAGGTCAGCACAATGGGTTCGCGCTGGCAGATGTCCTGCGGGCCGGCCACATACTCGAATGCGCCGATGATGACCTCATCCCCTATCTGGCAGGTACGGGCGGCCGCGCCGTTGAGAATGCAGCAGCGCGACCCGGCCTCGCCGTAAATAACATAGGTTGATATGCGCTGCCCGCTGTTCTTGTTCCATATGTACACAAATTCCAGCGGCATGATGCCCGCCAGCCTGCACACCTCGGGATCAAGGGTAATGGAGCCGTGATAGTCGAGCGCGCATTGGGTAACCCGAATGCCGTGCAGTTTGGCACGTAGAATCTTCAGCATGTTTCTTTCCCCCGTTCAACGACGGCGACTGATGATCTTTTGCCTGTACCCCAACAAAAGGTGTCAGGCGGCAAACAGACAGGACTGTTTACAGTCGCCATGACGGCGGTCAGCATTATCCAAATAAAAAAGGCCGCACAAGCGGCCTGAAAATTACGAATTTCACACCAAAAGATCAATACGCCTTAATGTACTCATCCAGATTTTCCGCCGAGCAGTTGCGGCTGACCCAGAAGGCCGAAGCCCATACCATAAGGGCCGTCGCCTGCGTGTCGTCCAGACTTTTTATCTTGGACTCAAGGCTCGACTTGCTGGCCCCATGGCGCAGATGCACGCCGCCCACGTCGCAGGCGTCAGAAACACGCAGCATAAGATAGGAAAGCCGCGTGTGATCGGGCATGAGCTTCATGTCCTTGTGGGCTTCAACAATGGTCTTGAGTTCTGGCCCGCTGAACATGTGCTTTATGCTTGTGATAGCCCGAAAAAACGTATCTACAGCCCAGGGCAGAATAAATTCCGCTCCAGCGCTTTTTGTGCGAAAATAGTCTTTGAGCCAACGTTCTTGTTCATCATTAATTCGTGCTGCGACCTGCGGCATGATGCCCCCGGGAAAATAGCTGTGCTGTTGCAGTGCGCCCGGCTATAGGCTGCCGGACATCGTGTTACGCCATCTTCTCTACTGCGCTACACTAGTTACAGCAAAGTTTCAAGATAAAATCTAGACTTATTTTTTAAAAATATTTTCAAGCAGTTCAGTAATATCCCCCGGTTCGTATTCCTGAGCAAGCGATTCCCTTTACTGGCAGTCAACTTGCGCATCTGCCCGCACTGGCGTAAAGGCAACCTGAGTACATCCATCCGCAAGGACAAATAATGGCACCTCCCCCCGTTCAAGAGCGTACATCGCAGAAGGCTGCCACGCCCGAGGCACTACCATCAGTTTCACAACCAACAGCAGAGCCCGGCAACGCGGTGCACCGCGCGCTGATCCGCGCCCATGCGGCCACGCTGCTTTTTGGCGTATCGGGCTTGTTTGGCAGGTTGTGCCAATGTTCGGCATCCGTGCTCGTGTGCGGCAGAGCTGGCTTTGCCGTGGCGGCCCTTGCCCTGCTGGGCATGAAAAAAGGCCAGATACCCTGGCACGGTCTCAATACGGGCGAACTGCTGGGTCTCATGATAACCGGAGTGCTGCTTGCCGCCCACTATGTGACGTTTTTTATGGGCATTCAGGTCGGCGGGGTCGCGGTGGGCACCTTGGGCTTCGCCTGCTTTCCCGCTTTTACCATGCTTTTTGAGTCCATGGCGTTCAGGGAGCGCCCGAGCAGAAGAGAACTGCAATGTCTGGCCCTTGTTTCTCTGGGGCTTGTGTGTACAGCGCCCTCCTTTTCCCTGGCGCATGACGGCACGGCTGGCCTCTTGCTGGGGGTGATGTCCGGCCTTGCCTACGCGCTTGTGACCATTGCCAACCGCCGCTTTGCCGCGCATTTGCCCAGTCTGCAAACCACATGGTGGCAAAATGTGGTCACTTTTGTTTTTCTTTTGCCTTTCACATGGTGGCAGTTTGCCGAGGTACGGGCTTTGGACTGGTTGTGGATCGCCTGCCTGGGCCTTTTGTGTTCCGCATTGGCCTATGTTCTTTTTATCGGCAGCCTCACGGTGCTCAAGGCGCGGCAGGCGGCGCTCATCATCACCCTGGAACCTGTGTACGCCATTGTGGCCGCATGGATTGTACTTGGCGACGTGCCCGGCCCGCGCATCATCGTGGGCGGCGTGCTTATTCTTGGTTCGGTTCTAATGCTGAACAGGCGCTGACAGCCAGAGTTCAGCAGCATGCAACACGCAAAAGCCCGGCAGGAATCCCCGCCGGGCTTTCATTATGGCAAAACCGTATTGTAAAAACCGCCAATGGCCGCCAGACAGATCAGATCAATTCTAAGGAAGCGCGGATTAAAGAGCCTCCTGGAAACGCGCAGTTATTACGCTTGGCAAGGCGCGATCTTATTTTGAAGCAGGAGTGGACTCTTCCGTCCCCGACTGTTTCAAAAAAAATGAAGCAAGTCCGCCAAACGGAATAAATCAGCGTTTCCCTAAAACGTGTCCTGCATGCCGTACAGTTTTCCCGGCTTCTGTCCGGCCAGCCATGCGGCGGCCCGCAGCGCGCCCTGCGCGAAGTTTTCACGCGAATGAGCCTGATGGGTGACTTCAATGCGTTCGCCAGGCCCCATAAAATACACTGTATGCACGCCCACCACGTCGCCGCCGCGTATGGCCTGAATGCCTATCTGCGCCTTGGGCCTTTCGCCGATGATGCCGTCGCGGGATGAGCAGCGCACATCGTTAAGCTTCCAGCCGCGCGCTTCGGCCAGGCATTCGCCCAGGGTCAGAGCCGTGCCGCTGGGGCTGTCCTTTTTGTGGTTGTGGTGCAGTTCCACCATTTCGATGTCGTACGTATCACCCAGGGCGCGGGTCAGTTCCGGCAGAATCTTGTAGAGCACGTTAATGCCGATGCTCATGTTGGACGACCAGAAAATGGGCGCGCGCTTTGCCAGTTCCCGCAGTTCGTCCTTTTCTGCATCCGTGAAGCCCGTGGTGCCGATAACGAGGGCGCGGCCGCTTTCAGCCACGGTGCGCGCCGACTGCAGGCTCACGGCTGGCGCAGTAAAGTCGATGGTTACCGCCCCCGGAGCCTGAGGCAGCACGGCCGCAAGGCTGTCCCCCACGGGGCACGGCGATCCAGCGAGCTTTCCCACATGCTCTTTGCTGTCCACCATACCGGCAAGGTTGAACGCCGGTTCTGCGTCTACGAGTTGGCTGATGGTTCTGCCCATGCGTCCGTTAGCCCCTACCACGATGATGGATGTGCTCATGCTTCACTCACTTTGCATTCAAATTATTCAAAAACCACACCAGCTTCACGCAACATGCCCATAAACTCTGTTTCATCGAGTACGGTTACGCCCAATGTTTGCGCTTTTTCAAGCTTGCTGCCAGCTTTTTCGCCCGCCACAAGATAGTTGAGCTTTTTGCTCACCCCGCCAAGGGGCGTGGCCCCGGCAGCCTCAGCGAGCTTTTCGGCCTGACCGCGCGGCATGCTCAGGCTCCCGGTAAAAAGTATGGTTTTTCCAGCCAGCGGGCCGGATGCGGACGCGCCCCCTTCGCCCGCGCCGCCCTCTGCCTCGTGCCCGTTATTTGTTCCGCTGCGGGCGCTCTGCGGCCACATGCCGAGGGCCTTGAAGCGGGCAAGCTGCTCCTTGTTGGCGGAACTGTCAAAGAAATTGCGGATGGAGGACGCCACCTCCGGCCCCACATCAGGCAGACCCTGCAAGGTTTCGGCATCGGCCTTTTCCAGTTCGTCCAGACTGCGAAAATGCGCAGCCAGCGTGCGGGCGGTCTGTTCCCCAACATGGCGGATGCCCAGGGCGCTGATAAGGCGCGGCAAGGTGGCGGTATGCTTGGCCTCGTCAAGGGCGCCCACAAATTTTTGCGCCAACACCTCGCCCATGCGCTCAAAACCCAGCAGTTCTTCAACCGTCAGGGTGAAAAGATCCGCCGGGGACTCCACGCGGCCACTGTTGACCAGCTGTTCTATCCACTTTTGCCCAACGCCGGAAATATCAAGCCCCGCTTTGGAAACAAAATGACTGATGGCCCGCAGCCGGATGGCGGGACAGGCCATGTTTTCGCAACGCCAGGCGGCTTCACCTTCCTCACGGTAGGCGGGCTGCCCGCAGGCAGGGCAACTGTGCGGAAAAACATATTCCTTCGCGTCTTGCGGACGTTTATCAAGCACAGGCCCCACCACTTCGGGGATCACGTCACCCGCGCGGCGCACCATGACCGTATCGCCCACACGCACATCGCGGCTGCGTATCTCGTCCTCATTGTGCAGGGTCGCCCGGGAGACCATAACGCCGCCCACAGCTATGGGCTCCAGTACAGCCACAGGGGTCAGCACGCCTGTGCGGCCTACCTGGATTTCAATATCCTTCAAAAGGGTCTGCGCCTGCTCGGCGGGAAACTTGAAGGCAACGGCAAAGCGCGGCGCGCGTGCCGTGAAGCCAAGGGCCTGCTGGGCCTCAAGATTGTCCAGCTTTGCCACTGCGCCGTCAATCTCCATCCTGAACTGCGGCCTGTGTTCCCTGACCCATTGGGCGTAGTCTTCCACAGCCTGGACGCTCTCACACAATTTGCCGTCGGGCGGGGTGAGAAAGCCGTATTCCCTGAGCCGCGCCATGGCTTCAGAGTGCAGCGTACAGGCCGGGGCTGGCTGCCATTGAGCCTCGCCAAGGCTGTACGCCAGAAAACGCAGGGGCCGTGAAGCGGTGATGGAGATGTCAAGCTGGCGCAGGGTTCCGGCGGCGGCATTGCGTGGGTTGGCAAAGGTTTTCAGCCCCAGAGCCTCCTGCTTTTCGTTGAGGGCGGCAAAATCCTTTTTGTACATGACAACTTCGCCGCGCACCTCCAGCCGGGAGGGAAAAGGCCCAGGCCCCGCAAGGCGCAGGGGCACGGTGCGGATGGTGCGCACGGCCTCGGTGACCACTTCGCCTATTTCGCCGTCGCCACGGGTGAGGGCCTCCTGCATGATGCCGTCAACGTAGATGATTTCCAGAGCCAGCCCGTCAAGCTTGGGGTCGCACCAGAAGCTTTCGGGCAAGGGGCCGTTACTATCCGCATCCCAGGCGCGGCGCATGCGCTCGGCAAAATCCTGCCACTGCTCCAGGGAGAACACGTTGTCCAGACCGTACATCTGGCGACTGTGCGCCTTTTTGGCAAGCCCGTCGATGAGCTTGCCGCCCACGCGCAATGTGGGCGAATGGGGCGAGCGCAGTTCCGGCCAGCGGTCTTCCAGGGCCTGCAGTTCGTGGAACAGGGCGTCGAACTGATCGTCGCTGATTTCGGGTTTGTCCAGAGTATGATAGAGATAGTTGTGCCGCTCAAGCTCCGCCGTGAGCCATTGGACGCGGCGGCGCTCTTCGGCTGTGGGGCCGGTGGAAAAGAGGCTGTACTGGGACTGTCCGCCTTGATCGTTGGTATGCTGCGACATGAAAAACCCTGTGCGGCTGCTGGCAAGCCTGACGCTGCGCGCAAGCCTTTTTGTCCGCGCCGTCAGCGCCCGCGCGGTTCCATAAAATGCTAAATACGATGCTGGAACCCCCGCCAAAAACCAAAACCAGTAAAAGTTTTAGGGGGTGGGGGCGTGGGGGAGGAGACCCTTTTTCAAAAGGGTCCCTCCCCCACAAAGCACATTTCAAAGGAAACGCTGATTTATTCCGTTTGGTGGCGTTGCTTCACTTTTTTTGAAACAGTCGAGGACGGAAGAGTCCACTCCTGTTTCAAAAAAAGATCGCGCCTTGCCAAACGAAACAACTGCGCGTTTCCAAGAGGCTCTTTAATCAGTATTTTCTTATATGCCTTAATCGGGCAAAGCAATCAAGCGCGCCCGCAACACCCGGATGCGGTCGCGCAGCTGGGCGGCCTGCTCGAACTCGAGATCACGGGCGGCCTGGCGCATTTCTTTTTCAAGCTTGGCCACCAGCAGTGCCGTATCCTCGGCGGTAAGCGGGAGGGCGTCCGGCTCCTGCCCTTTGCCTTTGCCACGGCCCTTGCCGCGTCCGCGTGAAGCGCCATCTTCCACATACAAACTATCCAGCGGAGATTCAAGGCTTTTCCGCGTGCTGGTGGGCGTGATGCCGTGTTCTTCGTTATGCGCCGTCTGTCTGGCGCGGCGGCGCGCGGTTTCGTCCATGGCGGCCTTCATCGAATCCGTCATCTTGTCGGCGTAGAGAATGACCCGGCCCTGCGCGTTACGCGCGGCGCGGCCAAATGTCTGGATAAGCGAACCGGTGGATCGCAAAAAGCCTTCCTTGTCCGCGTCCAGAATGCAGACAAGTGACACTTCGGGGATGTCCAGACCCTCGCGCAAGAGGTTGATGCCCACCAGCACGTCAAACTCGCCCATGCGCAGCGCGCGGATAATCTGCATGCGCTCAAGGGTGTCGATGTCGGAGTGGAGATAGCGCGCGCGCACCCCCATGTTGCAACAGTATTCCGTCAGGTCTTCGGCCATGCGCTTGGTCAGGGTGGTCACAAGCACCCTCTCGCCCCGGCTGATGCAGCCACGGCACTCGCCCAGCAGGTTTTCCATCTGCCCCTTGGTGGGACGCACCTCCACCACGGGGTCCACAAGCCCCGTGGGCCTGATGATCTGCTCGGCCACAATGCCTTGCGCCTGATCACGTTCGTACTTGCCCGGCGTGGCCGACACATAGACCACCTGATTGAGTAGGGCCGTGAATTCGCTGAACTGCAAAGGTCTGTTGTCCAGGGCCGACGGCAGGCGAAATCCGTAGTCCACAAGGGTGGTCTTGCGCGAGCGGTCGCCCTTGTACATGGCCCCCACCTGAGGAACCGTAATGTGCGACTCGTCCACAAAAAGGAGGAAATCCTTGGGAAAGTAGTTGAGCAGGCATGAGGGCGGTTCGCCCGCCACGCGGCCATCCAGGTGGCGGGTGTAGTTTTCGATGCCGTTGCAATAGCCAAGCTCTTCAATCATTTCAAGGTCAAGCTGCGTGCGCTGTTCAAGGCGCTGGGCCTCCACAAGCTTGCCCTGCTCTTTGAACAGAATAAGCCGCTCCGCCAGTTCGTCGCGGATGTCGCTGGCGGCGCGCTTGAGGTTGTCCTGCGCGGACACGAAGTGGCTGGCCGGGTACAGCACCGTTTTGGACACATCCGCCAGCACTTCGCCTGTGAGCGGGTCAATTTCGCGCATGGCGTCGATATCGTCGCCAAAAAATTCCAGCCGCAGGGCGCGTTCGTGATGGTAGGCCGGGATGATTTCAAGGGCGTCGCCGCGCACGCGGAACGTGCCGCGGTGAAAGTCGTAGTCATTGCGCTCGTAATGCACTTCCACAAGGCGCGTGATGAGTTTGTCCATGGGAAAATGCTGGCCCACCTCAACGGGAATGACCATCTTGGCGTAGTATTCCGGCGAGCCAAGGCCGTAGATGCACGAGACTGAGGCCACGATTATGACGTCGCGCCGCGTGAGCAGGGCGTGGGTGGCGGCGTGGCGCAGCTTGTCGATGTTGTCGTTGATGGAAGAGTCTTTTTCAATATAGGTGTCAGAGGCGGGCACATAGGCCTCTGGCTGGTAATAGTCGTAATAGCTGACAAAATACTCCACGGCATTGCGCGGAAAAAGCGCGCGGAATTCGCCGTACAGCTGTGCGGCCAGGGTCTTGTTGGGCGCAAGCACCAGGGCCGGACGGTTGCAGCGGGCAATGACATTGGCCATGGTAAAGGTCTTGCCGGAGCCCGTGACGCCCAGAAGCACCTGGGCGGGAACCCCTGCCTGAATATTGCTCACCAGTTCGTCAATGGCCGTGGGCTGGTCGCCTGTGGGAGCATACGCTGTTTCCAGGCTGAAAGGGGTTGAGGACTTGTCTTCCATCATATTCTGTTTTGGGGTAAGAGGGTGTGAAATAATACGCTAACCACGGGAAGTGCTATGGAAAAGATCATCGTGCCCACGCAGTTCGACCTGCCGCTGGACAGAATTTACATTGTGGCCGCAACGCTCAAGACCTTCAAGGGCCGTCGCCATGTGGACGTGCAGGTTTTTCGGCCCAATGGCAGTGATGAAGAACTGGAAGCCTTGCGCGGCCTTGGCCTGGTGGCTCCCCCCGACCCGTCCATTCCGGCCGAAGTGCTTCAGGGCGCTACGGAAGAAGCCGCCCTGCGCTGCATTCTTGAAGCCTTCACTGCCGAAGAAAGCCGCGCCCTGGCGGACTACCTTGAGCAGCGCTACGCCGATCATATCGAAAAAATCACCGTCTGTCCGATGGACATGCCTGTTCCCCTGGGCGTAGCGCCCCTGGCGGGCATTACCGAAGGCAAGAGCACAGGCTTCATCCGTTTTGAAGCCGTGCGCGACTACCCCCTGCCCTTTGTGGCTCACGGGTATTACGACCTGGAAGCCCACGCCCCGCTGGACAGCGAATAGTCATAGCGTTCACGCCAGGGCTGCCAGACCTGCTCATCAGGAACCTTGTGGAGTGTATCCCCGCAGATGACATGATCCGTCGCAGGCAGTCCGACGCCGGGTTCCGCATCCGCAGGGGGCGCCAGCGCCTCCCGCAGCCTTTGCATAAAGATCTCTCGAGGCAGAAGAACCCCGCCCATCTTCATGATGTGCGGGGTTTCCTGTTGGCAATCCAGCAAGGTCACGCCGCGCAGGCGCAGCAGGCCCACAAGACCGGCCAGGGCCGCGCGCGACGCCTCGGAAATAACATGAAACATGGACTCGCCAAAAAACACCCTGCCAAAGCCCACGCCGTACAGGCCACCGGCCAGTTCTCCATCACGCCAGGCTTCCACGCTGTGGGCAAACCCCATGGCGTGCAGGCGATCATAGGCCTCAATCATCGCAGGCGTGAGCCATGTGCCGCCATGGGGCGTACGCGCCTGGGCGCAGGCCCGTATGACTCTGCCGAAGGCCGCGTCAAGGGTGAGTTCAAAGGGCTTTTGCCGTAAGGCGCGGGCACTGCGTGCAGGAAGGCGAAAATCCTCCAGCGGCAGCACGCATCGCGGATTCGGCGACCACCAGAGGATGGGCTGCCCGGCCTCGTACCAGGGAAAAATCCCCCGGCTGTAGGCCGCCAGCAAGCGCTCCGGCCGCAGGTCGCCCCCGAAGCAAAGCAGACCGTCTTCACGGGCCGCTTCAAGCGGAGGAAACTGGGCGGCCAGCGCCGCGAAGATTGTCTCCACAGCCTGCCGCCCCGTTATCAAACCTTGCTCTTGGGCGGCTTCTTGGCTGCTTTTTCACTTTTTGCAGCGCCAGCCCTGCCCTGGGTTTCCGCTTTGCCCTGGTTTTCCGCCGTGGCGGAAGAGCCCGCTTTACTCCTGGCGCGGGACTTGCCGCCGGATTTTTCTGGCGTGCCGGATTTACCGGGCTTGCCAGACTTGTCCGATTTACCGGACGTGCCAGCCTTGCCCTTGGCGCTGCCGGACTTTTCAGTCGTGTCGGCAGCGGCGGATTTGGCGTTCTTCGTCTTTCCGGCCGTGGCCCCCCTGGCGTGCGTCTTTACTGCCGCACCCATCGCTTCGAGCACAAGCGCGTCATCCACAACATCAAGCCGCGCGCTGCCCCCCTTGGAGAGCGAGCCGAACAGCAATTCGTGGGCCAGCTTGTCTTCCAGCTCCGTACGCAGCAGACGCCGCAACGGCCTTGCGCCCATGGCGGGGTCAAAGCCCTTGCGAGCCAGCCATTGCCGGGCGCTCAGGCTCAGATCAAGCTGCACGTTCCGCTGTTCAAGGCTGTGGGTGATTTCCCCGACAAACTTGTCCACAATGCGCAGCATCATGTCCTCGGTCAGGCTGCCAAAAGGCACGAGAGCGTCGAGCCTGTTGCGGAATTCGGGGCTGAAGGTATTTTCCACAGCCTTGAGGCCCTTGTGGGCCGCATCCTGCCGCGACGCTCCGCCAAACCCCATGGCCGGGCGCGACATGTCGAAGGCCCCGGCATTGGAGGTCATGATCAGGACCACGTGCGAGAAGTCCGTTTTCCTGCCCGTATTGTCGGTCAGGGTGGCGTAGTCCATCACCTGAAGCAGCACGTTGAAGATGTCGGGATGGGCCTTTTCCACTTCGTCCAGCAGCACTACGGAATACGGGGCCTTACGCACGGCCTCGGTGAGCAGGCCGCCCTGATCGAAGCCCACATATCCCGGAGGCGCGCCGATAAGACGCGACACCGAGTGCTTTTCCATATACTCGCTCATGTCATAGCGCAGAAACTCCACGCCCATGAGCTTGGCAAGGCTGCGGGCCACTTCTGTCTTGCCCACGCCGGTGGGGCCATAGAACAGAAAGGCCCCTGCCGGGCGCTGCTCCTGACCAAGCCCCGCACGGGCGCGCAGGATGGCCCGCACCGTAAGCTCGATGGCCGGATCCTGGCCAAACACAAGTTCCTTGAGGTCTGTTTCAAGCGACGCAAGACGGTTGCGTTCCGTGCCGGACACGGTACGCACGGGAATGCCCGCCATGCGCGCCACAATGCGCTCCACATCGGCCACGCCCACAGTGGGGCGCGCAGTCTTGCCGCCCGCAGCGGATTTGCCGCCCGCAGGCTGCTTGCGCGCGCCGGTCTGCACGCCACGCCCAAGGTGGACGGCTGCGCCGGATTCGTCCAGCACGTCAATGGCCTTGTCAGGCAGCAGGCGGTCGCGCACATGCCTGGCCGTCAGATCGACCATGGCCTTGAGGGCCGTCGGGCTGTACTTGACCTTGTGGAAGTCGGCATAGCGCTTTTCAAGCCCCTGAAGGATGGCGAGGCATTCCTCAATGTTCGGTTCCGTAAGGTCTATGCGCTGGAACCGCCGGGCCAGAGCACGGTCTTTTTCAAAGTGGTTGCGAAACTCTTCATAGGTCGTGGAGCCGATACAGCGCAGATCGCCGTTGGCCAGCATGGGCTTGAGCAGGTTGGAGGCGTCCATGGAGCCGCCGGATGTGGAGCCCGCCCCAACGATTGTATGAATTTCGTCAATAAACAAAATGGCGTCCGGAATTTCCATCAAACGCTGCACCACAGCCTTGAGGCGGCTTTCAAAGTCGCCCCTGTAGCGGGTGCCCGCCAGCAAAAGCCCCATATCCAGGGCAAACAACTGGGCCTTGGCGAACATTTCCGGCACGTTGCCCTCAACAATGCGCAAAGCCAGCCCTTCGGCCAGAGCTGTCTTGCCCACGCCGGGATCGCCCACAAAAAGCGGATTGTTTTTGCGGCGACGGCACAACACTTCCACCGCGCGGTCAAGCTCGGTCACGCGCCCCACCAGGGGGTCTATCTTGCCCTCGCGGGCGCGGGCGGTAAGATCAACGGCATACTGGGCCAAAGGATCGGCCTTGCCTTCCTTGTCGTCAGCGTCGCCGCCCTGGCCAGCGCCCGTGGAGCCGCCGCCTTCGTCCATGCCGTGCGACACGAAGGTCAACACATCCAGACGCTCCACGCCCTGCTTGCGCAGATAGTAATGGGCATAGCTTTCTTCTTCATCCATGATGGAAATGAGCAGATCGCCCAGTTCCACGGTGTCGCGCCCGGCGGAACGGATATGGCTCAAGGCGCGTTCAAGCACGCGCTGTACGCCTTCTGTCTGGGCCACTTCATGATTGCCAGCCAGAGGCACGACTTCCATTTCGCGGTTAAAAAATTCTTCAAGCTGCTCGCGCAGCACGGCCACACTGGCCCCGCTGCCCTCAAGCAGAATACGCCCGCGCATGCTGTTGGTGAGAGCAAAAAGAACATGCTCCACAGTCAGCAGGTCGTGGCGACGCCGGTGCGCTTCCATAAGGGCGTCACGAATGACGCTTTGAACACTCTTGCTCAACATAGGCATCTCAATAAATTTTTTCCATGGTGCATTTGAGGGGGAATCCCGCAGCCTGGGCCGCCTGATGAACCCTTTTCACCTTGGTCTCAGCTACTTCATGGGTGTATACACCGCACTGTCCCACGCCTTGCTGGTGTATTTGCAGCATGATGACAGTGGCCTCTTCCGTGGATTTGTGAAAGATGCTGCATAATACAGCCACCACAAAGTCCATACTGGTGTAATCATCGTTGTGCAGGAGCACCCGATAGCGGTCGGGCTCCTTCAATTTTTTTTCCACAATGACCTGGCTTTCGCCGCCATTCTGGTTCTCGTTAGAAACGGGCATGCAATTGCTCCACGGCACAAGTATTCAGCGCTGTTCAGGGGATAATGGGGCAGTCTTCATCCGGCAGCCCCAGCTGCCGCCGCCATGCCCGCCTCTGCGTTTCGTCAAACACAAAGGATCGTCTGGGGGGCAGGTTGTTGCGGTGCAGCCAATCCTGATGCAGCTGATGATAATTCTTGGTACTGATCGTCACCTTGTCAAGGCCCAGGCTTTTTTGAACGGCATTGATGGCCTCTGCCGGGCCTTCCAGTTCCGCCCCCTGCATGAAGGACAGAATATCCAGTTCCACTTCCACGCCGTTCAGGTGCCAGGGCTCGCGGACCTTCTCATACCTCGCTGTGGGGCTGTAGCCAAGGCCTTCGAGGATGCGACGCATGGCAGCGGCATCAGCCACCCCCACCTCGCGCTCATCGCGCACCTTGCAGTGCTCCGCCCCGGTGGGGGCCGCAGCGGGCAGCTTGAGGGTCAGCACGCAGCGGGACTTGTCGGGCCACTCCTGGCTGCGCAGGCGCAGCAGCCGCCCGCTGGAAAAAAGATCGCCCTCCGGCGTGTCAAAAACCGTATTGCCCTCAAAGTGCGCGCCAAGGCAGCGCGCGCCCTGCTCTCGCAGCCGGTTGCGCAGCTCGTCCAGATCAACATCCAGAAATTTACGTTCCACTTCCAGGGCCATGACTATTCCTCCGGCCTCTGGCGTCGGTGAAAAAGACGCTGTTGCAGGGCCGCGATGGTGGCAATGCCGCCCTTGTCGTCGCCAGGGTGCACAATGGGGTCAAAGCCCAGCCGACGGGCCTGGGTGAGGCGCAATTCCTGCGCGGCCACGGGCCGTATCTGACCGTTGAGGTCCACCTCGCCCCACAACACGCATTTTTCCGGCAGAGGCACGTCATAATACGACGAAAGCACGGCCGCCACCAGCGCAAGGTCCAGCCCCGGCTCGTTGAGTTTCATGCCGCCGCCCACCTTGGCGTAAATATCCACCTGCCCGAAATTGAGTTTAAGACGTTTTTCCAGAACAGCCAGCAGCAGGTGCAGCCGCCCCACGTCAAAACCGAGGGCCGCCCGGCGCGGAATGCTCAAAAAGGTTCGGGACACAAGGGCCTGCACCTCGACGGCAAGCGGGCGCTGACCATCCACGGCCATGACTACGGCAGTGCCGGACAGCGTGGCGTCGCGCTGACCCAGAAAGAAGGTGGAGGGGTCGTCAACGATCTGCATGCCCTGCTGCCCCATGCGGAAAACCAGCAGTTCCTCGTTGGGGCCAAAGCGGTTCTTGAACACGCGCAACAGGCGGAACATCTGACGGCGGTCGCCTTCAAGCGAAATGACCGTGTCCACCATATGCTCCAGCAGGCGCGGTCCGGCGAGCACGCCGTCCTTGGTCACATGACCCACCAGAATGAGGGTGCAACCGAGGCGGCGGCAGAGTTCCAGCAGGGACGTGGCCACAGCCCGCACCTGACTGACGTTGCCCGGCAGGCCCTCGGCCTCAAGGCTGGTGAGGGTCTGCACAGAGTCCACCACAAGCAGGGCCGGATTCTGCGCGTTGGCGGCCTCCACCACGTCTTCCACGCGGGACGTGGCGAGCGCCAGCAGATTTGCGTCAAGCATGCCAAGGCGCTCCGCCCGGCCCTTGATCTGCGGCAAAGACTCTTCGCCGCTGGCATAGAGCACTGGACGGTCTCTGGCGGCCATCTCTGCGGCCACAAGCCCTGCCACCTGCAATAAAAGCGTGGATTTTCCTATGCCGGGCTCGCCGCCCACAAGAATGGCCGCTCCGGGCACAAGCCCGTTGCCCAGCACCCTGTCCAGCGCCTGCAGGCCGCTGCCGTAGGGTTCGTAACCGGAATCCTCCACATCGCGCAGGGATACGGGACGCCCGGCAGGAGTCTCGCCACTTACAGATACAGACGCGCGCGCCTTGCCAGCGGAGCGCGCCTGCACGGACGCCTGCAGCGTATTCCACTCATGGCAGCCGGGGCACTGCCCCCGCCATTGCATGGTCTGTGCCCCGCAGGAAGAGCATACATATATTTCACGTAGTTTCGCCATGATTCAAGACTACGGAAAAAGTCCAGGTGGCGCAAGCTGGCGGGCATGCCGCCACATAACACCTTATCCCCCCACATAACTGGTAGCTCCCTGTTTCGCGCGCTGGCTCGCTCAAAAAGGCTAAAGCCATAAAAAAGCGCGGCCCGGATGCTACATCCGGGCCGCGCAAAAAGAATACGGCCTGCAAGCCAGCCGCAGCCCTGAGGCTACCGGGTTTGTCAGACGCCTACTGGGCTTTCGCCGCGTCCTTATCCTGCGCAGGCACATCCTTGACGTCAACAATCCGCACGCCAAACTCGGCGATGCCCTCGGGCGGCGCATAAAACAGCACCATAAAGGGAACCTCGCCGCCATGCGGCACATTGGTATTGTTGGTCAGAATCTCCACCTTGTTGTTGAGGAAGGATTCCATTTCCTTTTCGCTCAACACCTGCAACTGAAAAAGCGAAAGCTGCACGCCGCCCAGTTGCTTCTTGGTGGCCAGCGTTTTTTTATCTTTATCGTAAATGGCCGCCTCAACAGACACCAGTTCCTTGGGATCAGGAAATTCGTTAACGACCTTGCCTTCAATGACAAAGACCTTGCCGACTTTTTCATTATCCACATAGTACTGGCGCACATTGCGCATGGTGAGCAATTCCACCTTTTTGGCCAATTCCTGCTCTGTGGGCGGGCTCGCCGGGGTGGCCGCAAAATACTTGAAATATCCATAGCCGCCGCCAGCGCATACCAGAACCAGCAGCAGCGCTCCCAGGATTTTTCCAAGCCGCCCCCGCCCCTTGACCGGCATGTCCGGCAACGGGCCCTGAGTCGCAAGCTGTTCCGCCGGGTCAAAAGCAAAAACAGTTTTGCAAACCGTGCAGCGCAGCTTTGTGCCCGCTTTGGCAAATTGCTCCGGCAGGTTAAAGCGGCTTGAGCAATTGGGACATCTTACTTCCATGCCGTTACTCCCAAAAACCGTATCCGGCAGTCATAACAGCAGGATTTTATTCAGGTATGATCTCAAAAATACCAGGCAGATTACGATAGTGTTCTGCATAATCGAGACCATAACCAACAATGAAACCTTCTGTCAGCTTGAAGCCGGCAAAGTCAACGTGTACGTCAATTTCACGCCTTTCATTCTTGTCGACCAGGGCAGCCAAACGCAGGCTGCGGGCCTTGCGGGCGGCAAACTGCCCAAGCAGAAAACGCATGCTGTACCCGCTGTCCACTATGTCTTCCACTATCAGCACATGCTTGTCGCAAATGTCAATCTCTACATCCTTGTTGAAAATGACATGCTTGGTGGAGGACGACGACTTGCCGTAGCTGGACAGGCGCACAAAATCCAGCTCCAGATTCTTATTGTGCAAAGCGCGTACCAGATCGCTGAAGAAGACAAAGCCGCCCTTGAGAACACATACGGCCACCAAGGGTTCCTGGCCATAATGAGCGTCAATCTCAGCTGCCAGTTCTTTTACCCTTTGGGCAATCAACTCCGCGCTGTAAACGGTTTTCAATTCTTTGACTTTGATCTCATGCCCACCCTTCGACATCTGATCCTCCGGCACGGGCCGCGCGGGCGACCCCGTTTTCAGGGGCCGTGGCGTTTGCCGGCTCCAGTGCAAAATATCCGCGCCGTTTCGCGCGGCCGTAACAGCAGCCGCAAGCCGCTTCTGCCATTCCTTGTAAGAGTGCCATTACGCCCTGGCCTCAAAATGGGCAACGCTGACGGCGCAACCCTCCATAATCATGAACATGAAAACCGTTCCCGTATCTTCCTATTTTTGCTCAAGCAGCTTATTGAACACCATTTCCAACATCTCGGTATCGGCTATGCCTGGTTCAGATATGACCCTCTGCCCGCTCTTGGCGTAAAAAACATTGTGCGGGATGCTGCTGACCTGGAAGGCCTTGGTGATGTCACGTCCAGCCATGTATACAGGATAATCCATATTCATTTTTTTCATGAAGGGAACAACGACCTTGGAGTCTTCGTCCACTGAAAGACTGATGATGAGCACGCCCTTGTCCGCGTATTTTTTGTTCACGGCCACAAGATCGGGCACTTCCACCTGGCAGGGGGGGCACCATGTGGCAAAAAAGTTGAGCATAACGACCTTGCCCTTGTTCTTGGCCAGAAGATCCATCAACCCGGCAAGATTGAGGGAAGGCACAGACGCGGAAGGCGAGGAAGGCGAAGCGGACGAGGCCGCAAAAGCTGCGCAGGGCAACAGCAGGCAAAGCAAAAGGGGAAGGATGATTTTTTTCATATGATACCTTGATGAGTTTTGGACCCATATATTCCGTCAACAGTTACATGCCGCCCATGACTGCCTGCGGACGCCCGGCATGACTACGCCCGCGCATCAAGTCAGTCTACATAAAATTTTTGGCAGCCCGCACAGCCCCCACCGCGTCGGCGCAATATGCGTCCGCTCCGATGGAATCGGCAAAAGCCTGGGTGACGGCCGCGCCTCCTACCATAACCTTGATCGGCAGCCCTTTTTCTTTCACGATCTGTATGGTGTCTTCCATACGTACCATGGTGGTGGTCATCAAGGCCGACAAGCCGATAATACTCGCTTTATGCTCCAGGGCGCAAGCAACGATGGTCTCCGCAGGCACGTCCTTGCCCGCGTCAACGACGTCAAAACCGTGGTTGCCAAGCAGCAGGGACACAATATTTTTGCCAATATCATGAATGTCGCCCTCCACCGTGGCCATGACAACCACAGGCCTTTCTTCCGGCCCGCGCCCGGCTTCGAGCAGGGGTTTCAGGTGGGCAAAGGCCGTCTGCATGGTTTCCGCTGCGCGGATAAGCTGGGGCAAAAAATACTCGCGCCTCTCATAGCGCGCCCCAACTTCGGTGATGGCCGGAATAAGCACTTCCTGCACAAGGGTGAACGGTTCCGCACCGCTCTTGAGTTCGGCTTCAAGCAGGGGCAGCACATTTTCCCTGTCGCCGTTAAGTACGGCCTCCCCCAGGCTTTTGGCCGCCCCCCCGCCGCCCTGGCGTTGCAGCACGCTGCCCTCTCCCGGTTTCCAACCGGCATATCCTGAAATAAAGGAAGCCGCGTGCGGGTCATGCTCACCCAGAACCTTGAGCGCGTCAGCCGCCTCACGCAGGCGCTGCGCCGAAGGGTTGGCGATGCAGGAGGAAAGCCCGGCCCCGGCCGCGTAAGCCAGAAACGTGGCATTGAGCAGGTCGCGCGCGGGCAGGCCGAAAGAAAGGTTGGAAAGGCCCAGGGTGGTGGGCAGCCCCTCGCTGGAGCACCAGCGCGTCATCTCAAGGCACTGCCGCGCGCCATCCGGGCTGGATGAAACCGCCAGGGCAAGAATGTCCACCATCAAAAGGCGGCGCGGTATGCCCAGTTGTTCGGCACGCCGGATCAGGCTTTCCACCGTGCGAATGCGCTCAGCGGCCTTTTCGGGCAGGGTCGCCCCTTCAAGGGGCAGCAGGATAAAGGGCGCGCCATAGTCGCGGCACAGCGGCCCCAGCAGTTCCATACGTCCGGCTTCGCCGCTGATGGAATTCACCAGAAAGGAACCGGGACAGTACGGAAGGGCATTGGCTATGGCCTGCGCATTGGACGAGTCCACAGAAAGCGGCACGGTAAGACGTCCCACGAGCCTTTGCACCAGTTCCGGCAGCAGGGTCGTTTCATCCACCAGGGGCGCGCCCACGTTGACATCAAGAACGGTTGCCCCGGCCTCAAGCTGGGCGTCGGCAAACTGCATGGCCGTGTCAAAGCGGCCTTCCTGCAATTCCAGCGTAAGCTGCTTTTTGCCTGTGGGATTGATGCGCTCGCCAATGATGGCCAGAGGCTGCCCCGTGCCGATGCGCACCAGTTGCGAGCGGCTTGTGAGGCAGATGCCCCTGCGCTCGATCCTGGGCGCGCTAATTTCGCCAAGGCCCTGCAATGCCTGCGACAGCGCCGCCAGGTGGTCGGGCGTGGTGCCGCAGCAGCCGCCGAGCACCTGTGCGCCCATGTGGGCAAAGGGGGCGGTTTTTTGGGCAAAGCCTTCCGGCCCCAGGGGAAATACAGTTTTCGTGCCGTGCAGTTCAGGCAGCCCAGCATTGGGTTCGGCCATGACGGGGCAGGCGCAGACGCCCAGAAGTTCCGCCACCACGGGTTTCATCTGTTCCGGCCCGAGGCTGCAGTTGGTTCCCACCACATCCACACCCATGTTCTGCATGGTCTCGGCGAAAATGGTGGGCGTGGAGCCTGTAAGGCTGACGCCCTGCTCAAACGTCATTGAAACCATGACCGGCAGGTCGCATTCCTGCCGGGCGGCCACCACCGCCGCCCTGGCCTCGGCCAGATCGAACTGGGTTTCAATAAAGATAAGATCCACCCCGCCCGCCACAAGGCCACGGATCTGCTGGGCAAAGGCCTCAATAAGCTCACGGGGTTCCACGGGGCCAAGGGGCTTGATGAAGTGCCCGGTGGGACCCACATTGCCCGCAACAAAAACGGGGCGGTCCCCCGGACGGGGAACGTCTGCGGCGGCAGCCCGCGCAACGGTGGCCATGCGTTTGTTGAATGCAAAAACATCCATTTCTTTCGGAAGCTTATAAGAATTTCCGCCAAAGGTGCAGGAGGTCAGAATATCAACTCCGGCCTTGAGATAGGAAGCATGGATCCCCCGCAGAATATCGGGGTTTTCCATACAGAATTCTTCGGGGCTTGTACCTGCGGGAAGGCCCGAAGCCTGGAGCATGGTGCCCATGGCCCCGTCCAGAAAAAGAGGACGTCTCGCGCCGAGCGCTTGTCTGAATGTCATGAATGCCGCCACCTTGGCCGTCATATGTAAAAAACTTGAGGGGGCGTCAGCCCCCGTCTGCCTGCAAAGCCCGTCTTTGCTTTCCGGACATAATGCCTGTATGCTGCAAAAACGTCCCCAAGGCCCAGACCGTTCCGGACAGGCTAGCGCCTTGCCGTACCCTCCGGAACCCGCACAACATCCAGAAGGATCTGAGACGGCGTGCCGGACAGATTTCTTAACATGGTCGCACACGGCAGAGGGGATATGGTTGGCCTTTCAGTACTGAATAATATTGAAAAGAACAAACCAAAACTATAGCATACAGACATTGCAGCGCCTTTTTTAGAGCGCCAATGACTGAGTATGGATAAAATGAAAAAAAATAGCAAGATAGCCTCCAACACGGCCAAGGCCGCCCCAAAAACGGTGAAGGGCGAAAAAAATACGCCCCCGGTTGGGGTTGTGGAAATTCTTGATGTGCCCCAAAAACCCAAGGCCCCCAAAGGCCCAACCCGGGGCAGTTCCAGCGCCCGGCCCTCCGCCAGGGCTTCGAAAAAAACGGCTTCCAGCCCGGACGCCGCTCCCCCTCAAGGCAACAGGAAAAAAAAGCTCTCCCCCGTTGCGCCTGATGACGAAAGCCTCCATGACGGCCTGGTGCTTGATGTGGACGAACTGGAGCCAGCCGCCGAACACGACGATGACGACGAGCTTGAGCTTGAGTCCCACGACGATCAGGATGATATCCTTGATACCGCTCTGGACGTGGACATGGACGAGCCCGCCCTGCCCCTTGAAGAAGGTCCGGAGGGCGGCGTGCCTGCGCCCGCGTCCACCCGTCTGCCTGCGGTAGGCACACGCGACAGCCTGCACCTGTACCTGCGGGAAATGAGCAAGTTTCCCATGCTCAAACCCGAAGAAGAGCACGAACTGGCCTTACGCGTACGCGACCATAACGACGCGGACGCGGCCTTTCGTCTTGTGTCGTCGCATCTGCGGCTGGTGGTGCGCATCGCCATGGATTTTCAGCGCCGCTGGATGCAGAACGTGCTGGACCTTGTGCAGGAAGGCAACGTGGGGCTCATGCGCGCGGTCAACAAGTTTGATCCGGACAAGGGCATCAAGTTTTCCTACTATGCCTCGTTCTGGATCAAGGCCTACATTCTCAAGTTCATCATGGACAACTGGCGCATGGTCAAAATCGGCACCACCCAGGTGCAGCGCAAGCTGTTCTACAATCTGAACCGCGAACGCCAGAAGCTCATCATGCAGGGTTTTGACCCTGACGCGGCCATGCTGTCGGAGCGCCTCGGCGTGACCGAAGACCAGATCAACGAGATGGATCAGCGGCTGGCTTCATCCGACATGTCGCTGAACGCACAAGTGGGTGAGGAGTCTGGCGGGGCCACACGCATGGACTTTCTGCCCGCTCTCGGCCCCGGCATTGAAGACAGCCTGGCCTCTGACGAAATCGCGGGACTCGTGCGGTCAAAACTCAAAACCATCATACCCAAACTCAACGAAAAAGAACTGTACATCCTGCACAACAGGTTGCTGACAGACGAGCCGATTACCTTGCGCGAGATAGGCGAACGGTATAATATAACAAGAGAGAGAGTGCGCCAGCTTGAGGCGCGACTGGTGGAAAAAATCGGCCAGCACATGAAGAATGATATAGAAGACTTCTCCGATCACTGGATTCAATCCTAAGCATCACGGATACAGTCCGCAATGAAACGTAAGCACCTAGCGCTCTTTTGCGCCCTGACTCTGGCCGCCGTCACCTCCTTTTCCCTTCTTGGCTGTGGGGGCTGTGCCGGCACCAAGGCTGCCGCCGAAAAAAACGCCGCCGTGGGCGACGCCTGCCCAACCGCACTGCGCAATGTCGAAGTGCGGCAGCCAGAGGATCGTCTTTCGCCTGAAGCAAAAAGTACCTACGCTTTTCTGCTCTATTCCCAGGCGCTCAACGCCGAGGACGAAGCCGCCCTTTTGCAGGCCGCGCCCCTCATGGCCGCCGCAAAACTGCCGCCCAACATCTGGCTTGAGGGCGGCGTCTGGCTGGTAAGCCGCAAGTCCGAAGGGGCCATCCCCTATCTGGAGCAGGGGCTTTCCGTTGCGCCCGACGACATGTCCCTCAACCTGCTCCACGCCGAAGCGCTCATGGAACAGGGCACGCCGGAGCGCGGCGTGGAACTCATGCGGGCCTATCTGAAAAAGCATCCGGGTTCTCTGGACGCGCGCCTGGAACTGGCCCTGCTGCTGGTGAAAAGCAAGGAATATCCCGAAGCCGAAACCCTGCTCAACAGTGTGAGCGCCAAAGAGCGCACGCCGCTGGTGGACTACTACCACGCCCGCGCCCTCATCGGCATGAACCGTCAGGCTGACGCCATACCCTTCCTCCAGAAGGCCATCAAAGAAATGCCGGACTTTGTGGAAGCCATGGCCGAACTGGCCTTCATCCACGAACAGCGCTCGGAATTCAAGCCCGCGCGCGCCCTGTACGAAAAGCTGCTCAAGCTCAATTTTTCGCCTCAGGACGTGCTGCTGCGCCTCATCGGCCTTTCGCTGCGCATGAACCAGCCCGAAAAAGCCCTCAAGTACATGCGCCAGGGGCCGGACACCATACCCTTCAAGCTTACCGTGGCGGGCCTGTTCATCGACTCGCGCCACTACCTTCAGGGAGAAACGCTGCTCAAGCAGATTGCCGCCAGGGACGACGCCCCTGTTGACGTATACCTTTTGCTGGCTGATCTGAACTATGAACAGCGCCGCGACCTGCCCATGGCCCTTTCATGGCTGGACAAAATCCCGCCCAACAGCAAGGCCGCGCCCAGAGCGGCGCTGCTGCGCATACAGCTGCTTGGCGAAGCGGGCAAGGAGCAGGAAGCCCTGACCGTGACCCGGCAGGCCCAAAAACAGTTTGAGGACGCGCCCCAGTTCTGGGAACTGGAAATCCGCCTGCTGGCGCGTCAGAAGCAGCTGCCCCAGGCCCTTGAGGTGGCGCGCAAGGCCTCCAAAAAGTGGCCCGACAATGCGGAAATGGCCTTTCTTCTGGGCTCCCTGCTGGACGAGTCCGGCGACAAGAAGGAAGCCTTCAAGGTTATGGAACACATAATCACCCTGCATCCGGAAAATTATCAGGCCCTCAACTACGTGGGCTATACGCTGGCCGAAGAAAACCGCGATCTTGAAAAGGCCCTGAGCCTGCTCACCAAGGCTGACGCGCTTTCACCCGACCAGTCCTACATTGTGGATTCCCTGGCCTGGGCCCTTTACAAGCTGGGCAGAAATGAAGAGGCCCTCAAGGCCATACGCCGTGCCGTCAAACTCGACGAGCATGTTGACGCTTCCATCTGGGAGCACTATGGCGACATAGCCCTTAAAATGGGGCTCAAAGACGAGGCCCGCACCGCCTATCAGAAGGCGCTGGATCTCAAACCCGCCAATGCGGATGCATTGCGGCAGAGGCTTTCACAGTTATGAAAAAATTTCTTGCGCTTTGCTGCCTTTGCAGCCTTGTGCTGCTGACCGCCTGCGCCAAGCAGCCCTCCCTGGAAATGACGCCTGAAGCCCAGGCCAGGCTTGCGGAACGCTGGCAGAAATTCGCGGCAAGAGGGCAGGACGCCGCCATGGCCCCCTACCGCCTGCAAATGAGCCTGCGCTTTGGTACTGAGGGCGATACCCGCCGTGTTACCGCCCTTTTCTGGGGCAACAGCCAGCGCAGGCTGCGCATGGACGTCATGGCCGGAGTCGGAGCCACCGTGGCCAGAATTCTTGAAGACGGCCAGCATTTCCTTGTCTACAGCCCCACGGACAACAAGGCGTATTTCTATCAGGGCGCTTCCAAACCCCTGCTCCAGGTGGGCGTGCCCGTGCCCTTCAATCTGGAACATCTGGCTGATCTGCTCAACGGCCGCTACAGTCAGGTTTTCGGCAAAGATTTCGCCTCCGCCAGATTTGTGTCAGGCGACCTTGCCCAGTACACCCTGTCCGGCAAACTCGGCGGCGAGCTGACCCTCGATGCCGCTGGCCTGCCCGTGGCCTGGGCTGAAAAAAGCGACAACGGCAAGGGCTGGAAGATGGAAGTGGCCTTTGACGATGCGGCTTCTCCCCTGCCCCAGCGCCTGAATCTGGCGCATGGCAACGGCAAGCGCGCCATCGTGCTTGTCAAGGAAAGGGAAAAGCCCGCCGCGCCCTTTACAGACGGGCAGATGACCTTATCCATACCAGAGGGCGTTCCCCTGCTGCCGCTGTCCAAATACCAGCAGCGCTAGGCCGTGCCGCGTCCACTGGTTTCGGCCGTCCGAACGCTTTTCCGGGTTCCGGGCAGCGAGCGGAGCCAAGCCAGTGCGGACAGGCCCGCAGGTTCCACAGCTTGCAAAAAATGCGCACTCCCGATGCCAGAGCAGTTTTTCTAGCGATGCTGTCGCCATCAATAAGGCTTCTTCGTCGCCTAAGGGCTGCCCTTGAAATTGCTCTGGCGTATGCGGGAGCAGACGCCCGCCGCAGAGGCGTAAGCGCAGTTTATCTGCGCAGGTTATCTGCGCGGTTACACGCCGGAGCGGGCGTCTTGGAAGCATTGGGAATAAATATTCTCAATGCGAAAATGCTCTAAGAAGTTCTGGCAGGCTGATCGGCGCAACCGGTCAGCCTGCCCTCACCCTTGAAGGAGTTGTTATGCAGTCCATCCATATTGCTTCGGACCATACCGGCGTTGACCTTAAAACCACCCTGGCCGAGCATTTGGGTAAAAAGGGTTTCACTGTCGTCAATCACGGCACCGACTCTTCCGACAGTTGCGACTATCCCGTGCTGGCGCACAAGCTTTGCGCCGCCGTGGAAGCTTCGGGCGATCCGGGCATTCTCATCTGCGGCACGGGGCTCGGCGTTTCCATTGCCGCCAACCGTCATCCCGATATCCGCGCCGCCCTCTGCACCACAGAACTGCACGCGCGCATGGCGCGCCAGCACAATAACGCCAATGTTCTCTGCCTTGGCGCGCGCATAACCGGCGTGGAGCTGGCGAAAGCCATTGTAGACGCTTTTATGGAAAACACCTTTGAGGGCGGCCGCCACCAGCGCCGTCTGGATATGCTCAACCTCCCAGCATAAAAGGAAGATCATGCAGCTCTACAATACCCTTGGCCGCCAGAAGGAAACATTTGTGCCGGTACACCCCGGCAAGGTGAACATGTATGTCTGCGGCATCACTGCATATGACTACTGCCACATAGGGCACGCCCGCTCGGCGCTGGTGTTCGACGTGCTTGTGCGCCAGTTGCGCCATCTGGGGCTGGACGTGACCTTTGTGCGCAATTTTACGGACGTGGACGACAAGATCATCAACCGCGCCAACAAGGAAAACCGCGACTGGCGCGAAGTGGCCCAGACCTATATTGACGCCTTTCACGAAGACATGGACAGGCTGGGCGTACTGCGTGCGGATGTAGAGCCGCGCGCCACGGATTATATCAAGGAAATTCAGGATCTCTGCGCAAAGCTGATCGCTGGCGGCAAGGCCTATGCCACCCCTTCGGGCGACGTGTACTTCAGGGTGCGCTCGTATGCGCCTTACGGCAAGCTCTCAGGCCGCAGCCTGGACGAACTGCTTTCCGGCGCGCGCGTGGCTCCTGGCGAAGAAAAGGAAGACCCGCTGGACTTTGCCCTGTGGAAGGCCGCCAAGCCCGGCGAACCCTCGTGGGAAAGTCCCTGGGGCCAGGGCAGACCCGGCTGGCACATCGAGTGCTCGGCCATGAGCGAATCCTATCTGCCCCTGGATATTCACGGCGGCGGGCAGGACCTCGTGTTCCCGCACCACGAAAACGAAATCGCCCAGACCGAGGCCGTCTGCCATTGCCATCTGGCCCGCTACTGGGTGCATAACGGCTTTGTGCAGGTCAACGCGGAAAAGATGTCCAAGTCCCTTGGCAACTTCAAGACCATCCGCGACATCCTTGAAAGCTATTTGCCGGAAACCCTGCGCTTCTTCTTGCTGGGCAAGCACTACCGCAGCCCCATCGATTTCACGGCCGACAGCATGGACGAGGCCGAAAAAGCCCAGCACCGGGTGTACACCGCCCTGCGCGAAGCGGAAAAAGCCCTCCAGCGCGAAAAGTGGAAAAAAATCCCCCTGCCCCAGGAGACAGCCGACGAATGGGCCGCGCAGCCCAAGGCGCTGGACGAGGCCATGGACGATGACCTTAATACCGCGCAGGCTCTGGGGCACATCTTCACCCAGGTGCGTATCGTGAACCGCCTGCTTGAAGACAAGAACATGCGCGCCAGCGAAGCCGTGCGGGACATCCTGCGGGAGTTTCTGGTCCGTGCGGAACAGTGGAACGCGCGACTGGGCCTTTTTGGCCAGCAACCCGACGCGTTTTTGACCGCCTTGCGGGGCATACGCGCCAGCCGCAAGAACATTGACATGCCCCGTGTGGAAGCCCTGCTGCAAGAACGGCAGGCTGCCCGCGCCAACAAGGATTTTGCCACCTCCGACGCCCTGCGCCAGGCTTTGCTCGATCTCGGCGTAAGCGTGCGCGACACCCCTGAAGGGCAGGACTGGGATCTCGAGTAGACCCAGCGCGGGCACTCAGGAGAACCTATGCTGCATTACTGTGCTCCCCGCCGATGGACGGCCCTGATCGTGCTGCTGGCCTTTCTGCTGCCGCAGATATGCCCCGCGCCCGCTCAGGCCTTCTTTTTCGGCGGTGTTACCATTAAAGACGAAAAGGAGATGGGAGAAAAATTCGATGTTATGGTGCGTTCCAATCTGCCCATCATCGAAGACCCTGAGGTCAAGCAGTATGTGGACTATATGCTGGCCCGGCTGGTAAAGGCCATTCCGCCCCAGCCGTTCACCTTCAAGGCCACCACCATACTGCATAATTCTCTCAACGCCTTTGCCGTTCCCGGCGGGTACGTATACGTATTCACCGGGCTTATCATGAATCTGGACAAGGAAGAGGAACTGGCGGGCGTACTGGCCCACGAACTGGCCCACGTCACCCAGCGCCACGTGGCCTCGCGCCTGCAAAAGGCCCAGTTCGTCACCCTCGGCTCACTGCTGCTGGCCGTGGCGGGCGTGGCTGCGGGTGGCGCGGGCGGCGGGGCTCTGGCCATGGGCGCTCTGGGGGCCGGGCAATCGGCCATGCTCAACTACAGCCGCCTGGATGAAAATGAGGCTGACCAAATCGGCCTGCAATACCTCATTGCCGCTGGCTATCCGCCCGAGGGCATGGTGGCGGGCTTCAAGGTGCTGCGCCAGAAAAGCTGGATGAGCGGCATCAGCGTGCCCACCTACCTCTCCACCCACCCCGCCCTGGGCGACCGCATCAACGGGCTCCAGGCCCGCATCCAGACCATGGGCAAGTCCGTCCAGAACCGCAGCCAGGACAACAAGCGCTTCACCCGCGTGAAGACCCTGCTTTGGGCCAGATATGGCGACGATCAGGCGGCCCTGCAACGCTTTTCCGGCAGCGACGGCCTTTCAAGCATGGGCCGGGGCATTGTGCTCGCGAGGCAAAACCGCATAAACGAGGCCAGCACGGCCTTTGACCAGGCCCTCAAGGCCTCCCCGGACGATCCGCTGGTGCTGCGCGAGGCAGGAGCCTTCCACTACCGCAAGGGCGACATGGGCCGGGCTGACGGGCTGCTGTCCAAGGCCATGCGCATTGACCCCAAGGACTACATGGCCGCCTTTTTCTATGCCCGCATGCTGGACGAAACAAACAGGCAGGCGCAAGCGGTCGGTTACTACAAACAGGTGCTGCGCTATGTGCCCGAGGATGCCGAGGTGCACGAAGCCTACGCCCGTTCGCTGGGCAAGACGGGCAATACGCCCGACGCCTACATTCACATGGCTTACAGCGCCATCTACTCACACAACAAAAAACTTGCCGAGCGTTATTTTAACGAGGCCAAGAGCATGTCGGCCCGCACCACGGACAAAACCGCCTTCAAGCGCCTTGAAACCGTCTATAAAGAACGCAAGGAAATCTGGGATAAAAATTGATGGAAACGCACGCCACTACTATTCTCGCCGTTCGCAAAAACGGCCTGGTGGCCCTGGCTGGCGACGGCCAGGTGACCATGGGACAGAACATGATCATGAAGCACGCGGCGCAAAAAGTGCGCCGCCTGCATGACGGCAAAATTCTGGCGGGCTTCGCCGGCGCCACGGCCGACGCCTTTACCCTGTTTGAACTTTTTGAGGCCAAACTCAAGGAAGTGCGCGGTAATATGGTGCGCGCCGCCGTGGAAATGACCAAGGACTGGCGCAAGGACAAATACCTGCGCAAGCTTGAAGCCATGCTGCTTTTGGCCGACACCGAGCACATACTCGTGCTTACGGGCACGGGCGACGTCATTGAACCGGACGACAATGTGGCCGCCATCGGCAGCGGCGGCCCCTACGCTCTTGCGGCGGCACGGGCGCTGTCGCGCCACAGCGACCTTGACGCTGAAACCATAGCGCGCGAATCCATGCGCATTGCCGCCGAGATCTGCGTGTACACCAACGACCACGTGACGCTTGAAACCCTGTAGGCCCGACCGGCTGAAAAACAAGGATAGGCCATGAGTGTTGTCATTGCGGGCTGCAAGGTGAATCTCGGGCTGCGCATCACCGGCGTGCGCCCGGACGGCTATCACGAGATAGATTCACTCTTCTATCCTCTGTCGCGCCCCTGCGATCAGCTGAAACTGCGTATCACGGAAACCCCCGGCATTGTGGTGCGCTGCGAGGGGCCAGCCAGCGCAACGCTGGACGAAAGCGACAATACCCTTACAAGGGCCTACGCGGCCTTTGCTGCGGCTGTTGCCAGCCCCATGCCCGGCCTTGAAGTGCGCCTGCGCAAAGGCATTCCTTCCGGGGCAGGGCTTGGCGGCGGCAGCAGTGACGCGGCAGCCCTTTTGCGCTGGCTCAACAGCAGGACGACCACGCCGCTGGACGCGCAGGCCCTGGCGGCGGTGGCGCTGAGCGTGGGCGCCGACGTGCCCTTTTTTCTTCATGAAGGCCCCTGTCGCGTTCGCGGCATAGGCGAAATCGTCGAGCCTGTCCGGCCCCATCTGTCCGGCCTGCGCCTCGTGCTGGTATGCCCCGGCATCCACGTGAGCACGCCGCGCGCCTTTGCCGATTACGACGCCCATATGGCTTCCGTGGGCGGCAGCGAAAGCCAAAACAACTTGACAAGAGACCAAAGCAAGGCTAATGGAACTTTTCTCTCCCGAGGGCGGTTTGATGCTGACCTGGACAATGACCTCGAAACTGTTGTCTTTGCACGTCACCCCGAACTTGCCGACATCAAGGCCACCCTGCTGCGCTGCGGCGCCGTAGCGGCCTCAATGAGCGGCAGCGGTTCCAGCATACTGGGACTTTTTGGGCGCGAGGCCATTGTGGAAACACAGGCGGCCACGGCCACGCTTCAGGGAGAGAACAGGCGCGTCTACGCGCATGTGCTGTAACAGCACTGGGATGTAGCCAAGTGGTAAGGCAACGGGTTTTGGCTCCGTCATTCGAAGGTTCGAACCCTTCCATCCCAGCCACAGCATACTGCCGGGCCGCGCTTTGATTGCCGGGCGGGCGTGGCCGGAAAGTATCCGGGCGCTCCCATTGCCGTGCGGGCCACTGTCCGCATCCGGCGCCGCAACGGCGGCTGTCTGATTGTCAGCACCGCTGGCTGGCGGGCAAAGGTTTATAACCCAAATTGCTCTTTGACGCGCACAAGGCAGGGCGGTTCATGTTCAGCGATCTAAAGATCGTCACCGGTTCTTCCAATCCGGAGTTGGCCAAGGCAATCTGCGACCATTTGGGCTGTCAGCTCACCCCGACGTTGGCTACGACGTTCAGCGACGGGGAGTTGCGTATTGAAATCGGTGACAATGTCCGTGGCGACGACGTTTTTGTGGTGCAGCCCACGTGCCCGCCAAACGTCAACCGTAACCTGGTGCAGCTCTGTCTTATGCTGGACGCCCTCAAGAGGGCCAGCGCCGGGCGCATCACAGCCGTGATTCCCTACTACGGCTATGCCCGCCAGGACCGCAAGGTCAGCCCCCGCGCGCCCATAAGCGCCAAGATGGTGGCCGACTTCATCAGCGTGTCCGGGGCGGAACGCGTGGTTACCATAGATTTGCACGCGGGCCAGATTCAGGGCTATTTTGACTGCCCTGTGGACAATCTTTTTGCCGTGCCCGTCATGCTGGACGCCCTGCGCAAGCTCGGCGACGAAAAAATGGTCATTGTTTCACCTGATGCCGGCGGTGTGGAAAGAGCCAGGGCCTATGCCAAGCGCCTCAACGCTCCGCTGGCCATCGTGGACAAAAGACGCGACAAGCCCAATCAGGCCCAGGCCATGCATGTCATCGGCGACGTGGAAGACCGCTTGGCCATTATGGTTGACGACATGATAGACACTGCGGGCACCCTGTGCGCCGGAGCTGAAGTTCTGCTGAAAAACGGGGCCAGAAGAATTGTGGCCTGCGCCACGCACCCCGTGCTGTCCGGCCCTGCCATTGACCGCATCAATAGCACCGAGGCGCTTTCGCAGGTCTTTGTTACCGACACTATCCCGCTGGGCGACAAGTTGGAACGCTGCCCCAAGCTTAAGGTCATTTCTGTGGCCGCCATCTTGGGCAAAACCATCCACAACATCCATACCGGCTCGTCGGTCAGCGTGTTGTTTGTTTAGCAAAATCCGTCGGCTCAAAGCCTTCGCGCATGACCGCACGGCATAACTCCCGCAAGGGAATGGCAAGTTTACAGTAAAGAACTTTTCCGCACGTATCAGGCGGCGGTAAGCCAAGGAGTGGACCATGAATATTGAAAAGACTTTGAGCGTGCAGAAGCGCGAAGGTTGCGGCAAGGGCCCCAGCGGTCGCCTGCGTGCCGAGAAACTGATTCCCGGCGTGTTCTACACCGCCAACGGTGAAAACATTTCCGTGCAGGCCCCCGTGCTGCCCCTTGAAAAGATCTACGGTGAAATGGGCCACACCACTGTGTTCAATCTCGAAATTGAAGACAACGGCAAAAAGACCCTGCACCCCGTGCTCATCTGGCAGGTGCAGTTTCACCCCTACAAGCGCGCCTTCACCCACATCGACTTCTACGGCGTCGATCTGGACAAGGAAGTCACCGTTGACGTGCCCGTGGAATTCGTGGGTACCTCGCGCGGCGTGAAGCTTGGCGGCCGCCTTGAAACCTACCGCGAAATGGTGCGCCTGTGCAGCAAGCCGCTGACCATGCCCCAGAAGATCACCGTTGACGTGACCGACATGGGCATCAATGACACCGTCACCGTGTCTGATCTCAAGCTGCCCGAAAACGTGCGGGCCATATTTGATCAGAACTACGCTCTGGTCAGCGTTATCTCCAAGAGCAAGGACGAAGAGGCCGAAGGCGAAAACGCCTAAGACTGTTCGCGGCCTGCATGACCGGGCGAGCCCGGTTACGGCCATTCCGCCTTATATATGGCCGGTTCCCTGCGGAACCGGCCTCCTTGTTTCAACGCATCATTCTGGCGAAAAACGTGATTTTCGCCAGAATTCACGCCACTTCGTGGCAGCTGCCGCCTTCGCGTCAGCAGAGCAATTTCAAGGTGAAATTGCTCTGGAATGATAAACGCCGGATCTGGCGTGACTGAAAACGCCAGCCCGAAAACCTCTCACCGCACCCCGTACCGGACATGTCGCAGCCAACCGTGACCTACCATTCCCTGCGCTCCCTGGGCAGCAAGGCAAGCCTGGAACTCTGGCCCAAGCGGGATGCCGGGGTCATACTGTTTTATCCGGGGACCATGCTCTCCCCCCGGCAGTACCGGCCGCTTCTTGCGGCGCTGCACGAGGCGGGCTTTGCCGTGGCCGCCCTGCACCTCACGGGGCATGGCCGCAACTGCCACTGGACGGGATTCACCTTTGCGGATCTGTTGCGGGACGGACTTGCTGCGGAGCGCTGGTTGCGGCAAGAAGGATTCAATGCCATCGCCGTATGCGGACACAGCCAGGGGGGCATTTTGACCATGGCTCACGCGGCCGCGTCGCAGGGCCTCACGGCGGCGTTCCCCATCACAGGCACGCTGCCGCAAAACGATGCTGCGGTGGACCTCACACGCTTCAGGCGCTGGAAAAACAGGCGGCACGAATTTCTTGCAAACATCAACGCGGCTGCGGCCTGGCTTCCGCGTTTTCCCCTGCCCCTGCTGGCCTATTTGTCCGTGCGACGTATAACCTCCGGTGCGCGGCGCATAGTCTATGACAGAAAAGGTTCCCGGCTGACCTATCCGCTGGCTTATCTGGCCAGCCTGTTTTCGGCCAATGTGTCAGAAGAAATGCACTGCCCGCTCTATTTTTTCAGCGCCGTCAACGACGCCCTGTTTACACCGGCCAACACCAAGGCCACCTTTGAAATGCTGCGCGCGCCCGTCAAGAAACTTCTCTGGCTGCCCGGCGGCGGGCATCTGGCTGCCATGAACCCCCCGCTCTGCCGGTTTATCGCGCGTTCTGCGGCGGCGGTTTGCGCGGGACAGGGCTTGCCCTTGCGGATGGAAGCCAGCGCGGCGCGAGGAGGCGCACACTATGGACTATAACGGCGTTCTGGTAGGCTTGGGCAATCCCGGCTCGCGGTATGAGGGCACCAGGCACAATTACGGCTTTGCCGTTGTTGACGCGCTGGTGGATTTTGCGCAGCGCCATGGCGTTGCGGAATCGCTCAATGGCGGCAAGTTCTCCTGTGAACTGTGGCGTATACGCCTTAAAGAGCTGGATGGAGTCTGGCTGGCCGCCAAGCCGCAAACCTTCATGAATCTCAGTGGGCAAAGCGTCCAGCCCCTTCTGGCCTGGCACAAACTGCGTCCTGCTGATCTTGTGGTGGCCCATGATGAACTGGACATCCCGGCAGGAGAGATGCGCTTCAAGCTTGGCGGGGGCAACGCCGGGCACAACGGGCTGAAATCCATTACCGAACTTCTGGGCACGCCGGATTTTTACCGCCTGCGTTTGGGCATTGGCCGCCCTCCGCACAAGGGTGACGTGACCAACTGGGTGCTGGGGCGCGCGCAGGGCGACGATGCCGAACATATGCTGCAAGCCGTGCCCGCGGCTCTGGATACCCTGTTTGCCTTTGCCGACAAGGGTCTGGACGGAGCGTTGCGCGCTGCCCGCAAAACGGCGCAGCCACGCAAAAAAGCCGCCCCTGAGGCCGCGCAGGCCCCTGATCGGGCCGAATGACAATTTTGCTCTGCGCCGGAGACAACAGGCGGGCATGAACAAAAATGGACCGGGGGCGGTTCAGAGTATGGCACATGCCCGATCGGCTGTGACGGATGTGGAGGTGCGCGAAAAAGAGCATCTTTGTCCCTTTCGGGACACTGTGCATTTTTGCTTTTTCGGCTGGACTCTTCAACACATTTAGACTACTATGTTTGAAGAGTAAGTTTCCCACTCATCTATTTTTCAAAAAAATTTCGTGACTTCCAGCTAATTTCGCTCCAGGTCTCGTACAGTGGCGCTCCTTTGGGGCGTGTGGTGACAGCATGTTCACGCCGAACGATCTTGTGGTATATCCGGCCCAGGGGGTGGGTAAGATAGAACGCATTGACAGCCAGACCATTGGCGGTATCGCATGCGATTTCTATATTGTCCGCATTCAGGCCAATAATGTCACACTGATGGTTCCCGTCAACAATGCGGCCCACGTCGGATTGCGCACGCTCACCCCTCATGAAGAAGCCGGGCGCATTCTTGAAGGTCTGCGCAACAGCACCGGCAAAATCGTACACACGGGACAGAACTGGAACCGACGCTTTCGTGAATATTCTGAGCGGCTCAAGAGCTCCGACCTGGCCGTTGTTACAGAAGTTTTGCGCGAACTGCTGCTGATCAGCCGCACCAAGGATCTTTCTTTCGGTGAACGCCGTCTGCAGGAACAGGCCATGGGCCTTGTGACCGGCGAACTGGCCGAAGTGCTGCAAGTTGAGGAAGACAGCCTGCGGGACGAATTGCTCAAACTGTACGCGCCTCCGCCGCAACCGGAAGCAGCCGCCAAAGAATAGTTTTTTGCTGACGCGAGATTGCCCCTTTACGCCCGGCAGAGCACAAAAGCTGCAACAGCTTTAAATAACTACCGGATATCTTTTGCAACCTCCATATACATAGTGTGCGCTGTGCCGTGCGGCACAGGTCTGCCAGCCCCGAGCACGACTCAAACTACCAGATGACGTATTTTTTTATGGTGTGAACGTCATTTTTCCCTTGCCATAATGCAAAAGATAAGCTAATCGCAATCTCGCACACCTATTTTGTCTCCTTACATCCGCTCATCTGCAATACAGTGTTCATTGATACTGTATAGTTTTGGTTTGTCTTCTTCAAAAGATCGGACAGTTATGCGTAAAAAGAAAGCTACTCCCACACTGTTGACAGACAGCGCCTTGAGTCTCACGGATCTGAAGACCCGCAGTATGCAGGAACTCATGGATCTGGCCGAGCAGTATGAAATTGAAAATGCCAGTTCCATGCGGAAACAAGAGCTTATTTTCGCTCTGCTTTCCACCTGTGCTTCCCAGAACGGGGCCATTTACGGCGACGGCGTGCTGGAAATTCTGCCGGATGGATTTGGCTTTCTGCGCTCCCCCTTGTGCAGCTATATGCCGGGGCCTGACGATATTTATGTGTCGCCCTCGCAGATTCGCCGGTTTTCCCTGCGCAAGGGCGATATCGTTTCAGGGCAGATACGCCCCCCCAAGGAGGGTGAACGGTATTTCGCTTTGCTCAAGGTAACAGAGATAGGTTTTGAACCCCCGGAACACGCCAAGAATCTCGTCCTCTTCGACAACCTCACTCCCATTTATCCTGACCACCAGCTCGTCATGGAAAATGGCGAAAAAAATCTCTCCAACCGCGTTATCGACATCATGGCCCCCATAGGGCGCGGGCAACGCGGCCTCATCGTGGCTCCGCCGCGCACAGGCAAGACCATTCTGCTGCAATCGATGGCCAACGCCATCAACGCCAATAATCCCGAAGTATACCTTATCGTGCTGCTCATTGACGAACGGCCCGAAGAAGTTACCGATATGGAGCGCACGGTCAAAATGGCCGAAGTCATCAGCTCCACCTTCGACGAGCCGCCGCAGCGCCATGTGCAGGTCTGTGAAATGGTGCTTGAAAAAGCAAAGCGCCTTGTGGAACGCAAGCGGGATGTGGTCATTCTGCTGGACTCCATCACCCGCCTGGGCCGCGCGTACAACGCCGTGACCCCTTCATCCGGCCGCGTGCTTTCCGGCGGTCTGGACGCCAACGCCCTGCAACGCCCCAAGCGTTTCTTTGGCGCGGCCCGCAATATTGAAGAAGGCGGCAGCCTGACCATCATTGCTACGGCCCTCATCGACACCGGCTCCCGCATGGACGAAGTGATCTTTGAAGAATTCAAGGGCACCGGCAATATGGAAATTTATCTGGACCGTCACCTTTCGGAAAAGCGCGTGTTCCCTGCCATCGACATCAACCGCACCGGCACACGCAAGGAAGACCTCCTTTTGCCCGAAGATGTACTCAACCGCGTCTGGATCTTGCGCAAGATTCTGGCTCCCATGTCGTCTATCGACAGCATGGAGTTCTTGCTGGACAAGATGCGCGGCACCAAATCCAACAAGGATTTCATGAACGCCATGGGCAAATAGCCGCCGCGTTCACCATACAATTCCGCACGAGCCATCACAGGCCCTGGCAAAAGCCGGGGCCTTTTCTTTTTTGCGTAGGCTCATGGCGTTTTGGCTCCCGCATAAATCTGCTGTATGTCTTTTTTCTCTGTGCTAGCATGGAGCCACAGGCGGCTTCTGCCCCTGTTTCGCCTACCCTGGGCGAGTACACATATAAACAAGGAGAAAACCATGACCAGATATTTGCGACACGGAATTCTCATGCTGGCGGCAATCCTGCTTGTGGCTGGCGTGCAAACGGTTGTGGCCCAGGACGCCGCACAGAAAAAAGGCGCGGAACTGTACGCCAGCCTGTGCGAATCCTGTCACACCCCCACCCCTGCCAAGATGATGGGCAAACCTGTGGAAGCCCTGACGGCTGGTATGGATAAAGTCAAAAATATGAGCTCGCCCTCAGGCCCCCTGCTGAAAATGCAACA
Organism: Desulfovibrio sp. 86; assembly: GCF_902702915.1. NCBI lineage: Bacteria > Pseudomonadati > Thermodesulfobacteriota > Desulfovibrionia > Desulfovibrionales > Desulfovibrionaceae > Desulfovibrio > Desulfovibrio sp. 86. The sequence goes on from NZ_LR738849.1 coordinate 399,319, forward strand.
GAACCTGAAGACGTTGAACGCGGAGCAGATAAACGACATCGCCGTGTACATCAATCAGCTTAAGCCATAAATGACCACACGGGCCCCCTGGGAACACCCCAGGGGGTCCCGGCGCTTCTGTTCGAAGGACACGCACTACACGCCGCCAGCCATAGGCCAGGAGCACGCCGTCTGCGCCAGCCGCATTTTGTGCAAAGCGCGACAAGCAGCCAGTTTTCTTGAAAAAGTGGCGCACGATTTGATGATGACAACAGCATCAAAATAGCCTATAAGGCTTTTCTTGGTTGAGAATTTCGGGCAGTTAGCTCAGTTGGTTGAGCACCGCCCTTACAAGGCGGGGGCCACAGGTTCAAGTCCTGTACTGCCCACCAATGATACCGATGGGTTGCAGATTTATCTGCAACCCATCTTTTTTTCCCAGCACCATGCCCAATACGCCTGCTAGAGCAGATCAACTTTGAAATGAGAAGAATAAGCGGGCGCGATTGTTGGCACTGGTTCGCGCGCACGTTGCGCATAAAAAGATACATCAGCACCACCCGCATAGCGGGTGGTTTGCTCTGGCCCTGTAAGGGCCTGTTGCCGGCTGCGCCTAAAGACGCTGGCTTTCACTGCGTTCAAGCCCAGTGCCATTGTCGCTTTGGCTACCCCTTGAAGGGGTCTTGATACTCGCGCGTACTCTGGAGTTGCCCCTGCTAAACCGGACACTCCAAGATTTGCAATGAACGGATAAACTCACGAGGCGAGAGCATCCGCAGGGCCTTGTGCGGGGCATTTTCATTATAGTCTTCAAACCAGCAAGGGAGTAGCGCCATCACAGTTTCGGCATCCGGTCGATCATTGCAGAAGACGTAATCCCTTTTGAATGTTTTGACGAGAGCTTCAGCCATACCGTTACTTTGAGGGCTGCGAACTGGAGTAAACTTGCTGACGATGCCCAAGGCGGCGGCAAACGTTACTGTTTCTCTTGCCGTGTAGCAGGAGCCGTTGTCGGAGAGCCATTCAACTGGCTGCAATGTTTTGACATCCCCAAACCGCTTTTCAACGCATGCCAGCATGACGCTTTGCGCCATGTCAGCACTGTACCCGCCAGTGGTGGCGGCATAGGCCATAACTTCTCGGTCGCAAGTATCCAGGGCAAAAATGACGCGCACCCGCTCACCGTTGTCGCAGGCAATCTCAAACCCGTCAGAGCACCAACGCTGATTTCTTTGTAGTGTGGAAACCTTGCCCGTGTGTGCCTTGTCAGGTTGGCTGCCAGTAAACCGTGCCAGCAACAGGTTATTTTGCCTCATTATCCTGTACACACGTTTATGGTTGACCGGAGTGCGCCCATCGGCAACCAGTTGCCGATTAAGCAGTCGCTGGATACGCCGATAGCCGTAGGTCTGGCGTCCGCCCAAAAGTTCGACGATCAGCGGTAGAAGGAATGCGTCTTCTGCTTTGCTGTATCGTTCCGGGCGAGGCCGTGGGCTGCGGCTACGTTCATAGGTGTTGGATCGGGACACCGCCAGGGCGTCTGTGACCCGTTTCACTGGAAATCCTCCACGCCGGACAAGGGCAGCCGCGAGATAAGTTTTTTTTCGCGGCCAATGCGAACAGCTTCTTTGAGGATTTCCACTTCCAGTGTTTTGTTGCCAAGGACGCGTTCCAACTGACGGATTCGCTTTTTCAGGGCCTTTACTTCGGCAACGCTGACAACCTCGTCATTGGCTTCAATGGCTGTTTTGCCGCCTTCACTCATCTGCTTTCTCCAGCGGTAAAGCAAATTGGGAGCAACGCCATACGTTCGTGCCACCAGAGAAACCGACTGACCTGGGGCCATGCTGGCCTCTATCAGGCGAACTTTCTCGCCGACAGACCAACGGCGACGGGGCGTTATGTTTACTATCTCCACCGTTGAACTTGTTTTAGCACTAGTTCCAGACATAGTTCCAGCACCTCCTCCTTAGTTAGAGGGGTGTCCGGTCGAAATGGGGGCTACTCCATACTCAACTTATCTTGCAAAATGTCATGCTTCTCCTGCTGCTGGATATATTTTCTGATCGTTGCCTCGTTGAGTCCGACTGTGCTGACATAGTATCCTTCGGCCCAAAATTTTCTGTTGCCGAACTTGTACTTAAGGTTTGCGTGTTTATCAAAGATCATCAGTGAGCTTTTGCCTTTCAAATACCCCATAAAACTCGATACGCTGATCTTTGGCGGGATACTCACCAGCATGTGTATATGGTCTGGCATCAAATGCCCTTCTAAAATCTCTACCCCTTTGTACTTACAAAGACTCTGCATGATTTCTTTTATACTATCGCGCAGTTGTGCGAATATTATTTTTCTTCGATACGTAGGTGTAAACACGATATGATACTTGCACAGCCATTTTGTGTGAGCTAAGCTTTGGGCCTTGGTTCCCATAACAAAAACACCCTTCTTTATAAGTTACGATGGGCTTGAACAACTTCATCGTACAGGAAGGGTGTTTTTGTGTGTATAACACTTTGTCCCCACCCGCATAGCGGGTGGTTCTCTGTTTCGCGCGCTGGCGCGCTCAACTGGCTAAAGCCATAAATCTAAACGGCCCGTTTCGCGAGAAACGGGCCGTGGTTGCAAGAACGCTGGTACAGGCGTTAGTGAGTTAGAGCGGTAGCTCCTGCTTCTCGCCGCTTATGCTCTGGCAGACAGCTTTCGCCTCATCAATGTAGAAAATTTCAAACCTGCCATCGCCCACCGCATATATTTTCTCCAGATCGGGCATGACTTCAAAGGCTTTCTTTTGGGTCTCGGGTGAAGTGGCGAAAACAGCCTTACCGCAGATGCGCAGGGTGTTGTATTTTTCATCCACAGCGCAAATCTCCACCTTGGGGTTGTTCGCCATTTGCTTGCACATATTTTTGTCATTACTGGTACAGAACGCGAGCTTTCCACCGCAGTCCATCACAAAACCGATCGGGCGGACATGAGGTTGATCGCCTTCACAAGTGGCCAGATAGAACACCTTGGCATCTTGCAAAAAATTCAGAGCTTCTTTCATGATCTGGACTCCTCTAAGTTGTGAAATTGAGAGCCTACTGGTGGACTCAATTTGCGACTTTCTGGAATAGTTGCGCCAGTTCGGCGGGGTTGCGGTGCTCTCCAGTTCTATAATTGATAGTCTGGCCCACGCTGAAATGGAGATAGTATTCCGGGTGTCCTTCAAGCGGAACCCAAAATCCTACAGCATAGCCGTCAGCCAAGGGCATAAATACGTGGGTAGCCTTTTCCTCTGCCAAGGCTTTGTTGGCAAGGCAACCTTTGTGCATTTCAGGAGTTCCAACACTTGAGCACTTTATGCCCTGTTTAAGGACTCCCAGCTTATCAGCGGCTTTGTTTAGGGCGATTACCTCCCTGCTTTTGTGGAGGAGGACAACGCCTTCGGGGAAATTCCCCCACATCATGTGAAAAGCGTCTATCGCTGCACTTGGGAGTGGATGTTTAAGCTCCATAGCAGTTCCTTTTTAAAGTTTTGTAACCTATAGGCGCATCTTTTATCATTGCTGTAAATGGTAGTATATGACGAAAAATATATAGTCTATTGTCAAAAACAAGAACAATGTCTCAAAAAAGCCACATTGGACTTACAGAGGTACTCCCCAAAATTCGGACAGGTGTGGAAACTACACTTGAACGCAAGGAGAGTACGAATGAGCGCGCGCAAAAATCACACCCCCGCCTTTACGGGCCAAGGTAACCTTGTTGGCCCTTTCCGGTGAGAAAACTATCGCCGAATTGAGTTCGGAATTTGGCGTTCACCAGACGCAAATTCACCGGTGGGTCAAGCAGGTCAAGGATTCTGTCGCGGGTATATTTTCCGGTGAAATCAAGACCGGAGAAGCCAAAGGGGAAAAAACTCCGTGGGTTGCACGCCAAAATCGGCCAACTCACCGTGGAACGCGATTTTTTAGCCAAAGCCTGGGGGAAGCGGTGAGCGTCTCCCGCAGGCAAAGCATGGTGCAGCACGGCCATGTCACGCTCAGTGTTGTCCGGCAATGCGATCTGCTCGGCGTTTCCCGCTCCGGCCTGTACTGCACGGCCAAGGGCGAGCCAGCTATGAACCAGATTTTGATGCGAGAAATAGATTTGGCCTTTACCGAGTGGCCCATCCTTGGCGTACGCCAGATGCGGAGTTATTTGCGATTGCTGGGTTAACAAAGCGGGCGCGATTGTTGGCACTGGTTCGCGCGCACGTTGCGCATAAACAGATACATAAGAAAGCGGGGATATGCCCCGCTTTTTTGTTATTATCAACACGCTTCCTCCGGCTTGGCATAAGGCTCTATGGCCAGTCTCAAGCGGCGTTGCCAATCAGTTTTTGAGACACCATATATGAATCACACGCCTGAGAGGGCGAGAGCAAACCACCCGCTATGCTGGTGGTTTGCTGATTTTATCCAGCACCACAAATGTTGATAACAAAAACTTATCAACGGCCATGTCTTTTTTATCACTAGGGGTCCCTGCCAGCACGTTTCATGATCGCGGACAGCTGAGAAAAATGGAACATTTCATTGTTCGTCTCAATGCTCACTGCCTGCCGATTGCTCTTGGCATTCCTCATTTCCCCTAGAGCCGCCTGCATTTCTTCTTAATCTCATACGCTTTCGTATTTTCGACAATCACATGTTTTGCCTGAGTATTTGGGGCAAAACGTATCAATCCAGTCAAGATGGACCGCCAGGCACCGTATAACGACAACCTATCACAAGCTGCGTTTAATTTGATTTCTCACTCATCCACCATGTGTGTATCAAAGATCCAAGTTGAGATTAATTTCGCAAGCTGGCGATCAAATCTGGTTCCTAACTGATCGGGTAACCAGCCCAAAACAGGAGCAGAACACATGGTTAGTGATTCGTCATATCGCGGTACAGAGCGTTGCTGGTCCACAAAGCGAGACGCCAAAAAAGGCAAGATGTCACGCATTGCCCACCTTTTATCCGGCAAGTTTGTTCTTGAAAAAAATTTTAGCGAGCTGCTTCGCCATGTCGTTGCACCGGGCGAAACCGTCGTTGTTGAAAGCGGCCAAAAACAGGCCAGCTTTCTGTCTGAAGCTTTGGCCAGTGCAGATCCTTCAGTCCTGCACGACATTCACATGGTCATTCACGCAGTGGCCCGACCCGACCATGTTGAAGTTTTTCAGCGCGGCATCGCCAGCACCCTCGATTTTGGCTACGCAGGCCCCATGAGCCAGCAGGTGGCGTCGCTCGTCAAGAGCGGAGAGCTCACCATCCGCTCCCTGAATACCTATGTGGAACTTTCAAGCCGTCTGTTTGTGGATCTGATACCCCACGTTGCATTTATTTGCGCGGATGCCGCCGACAGCCAAGGCAACCTGTTTACCGGCGCAAATACCGAAGACACCCCTGCTATTACGGAAGCCGCAGCCTTTGGCAACGGCATCGTCATCGCGCAGGTCAACGAAGTGGTTGATAAGCTGCCCAGAGTAGACATTCCCGGTGGATGGGTGGACATCATAGTCCGCACAGAAAAACCCTACGCCCTGGAACCCATCCAGACTCGTGACCCCAAGGACATAACCGAGTTGCAGATCCTTATGGGGATGATGGTTATCCGCGGCATCTATGAACGGCATGGCGTTGTTTCGCTTAACCATGGCGTTGGCTTCAACACGGCCGCCATCGAGCTGCTGCTGCCTACGTACGGCGAAAGCCTGGGGCTCAAGGGAAAGATTTGTCGCAACTGGACGCTTAACCCGCAGCCAACACTTATTCCGGCCATTGAACACGGCTGGATAGAGAGCGTGCACAGCTTTGGCAACGAAGATGGCATGCAGGAATACATCAAGGCACGCTCGGATATCTTTTTTACAGGCCCTGATGGAAGTTTGCGCTCAAACCGCGAATTTTGCCAACTCGCGGGCCATTACGCCGTGGATTTATTTGCCGGTTCCACGTTGCAGATTGATGCGGTTGGCAACACCTCCACCGTCACCAAGGGGCGCATCACCGGTTTTGGCGGGGCGCCGAACCTCGGAAGCGATGCGCGGGGCCGTCGGCACAGTTCGCCCGCATGGCTTTCGATGATCAACACGGACTCTCCCACAGCGCACGGCAAAAAACTGGTCGTCCAACTGGCTGAAACCTACAAGGCCGGCGGCGTGCCAACCTTTGTGGAAAATCTGGATGCCATTGAAGTTGGCAAGGATGCCAACCTGCCCTGCACCCCGATCATGATCTACGGTGACGATGTCACCCACATCGTTACCGAGCAGGGCATCGCCTACCTCTATCTCGCGCAATCACTTGAAGAAAGGCGCGCAGCCATCGCTGCGGTAGCCGGCGCCACCACGCTGGGGCTGCGTTCATCACCCAAGAAAAACGCAGAACTCCGCCAGCAGGGTCTTGTCGCTTACCCAGAAGATTTGGGCATCAACCGCAACGAAGCCAAGCGTTCCCAGCTTGCAGCAAGGAATATGAAAGATATTGTTGATATCTCAGGTGGTCTTTATGAACCTCCTGCACGCTTTAAGAACTGGTAATATTTAATTTTGAACTTTTACCATAATTAAAAACTATCAATAGACGAAAAAAAGTAATTTCACACAGTTTTGTACGACTGTTACATTTGCGTATAATTGGCAATACACTTTAATAATATAAGTGTATTTCCATCAACAAACAACGATTGTGGAGAAAAGTATGGCTACATCGTCAGATCAGACGCATGTTATCCGTTCGTGGACAACCAAGAGGGATAACAAGAAGAAAAAGCTTTCTTCTGTCGCTTCAATGATGAAGGGGAAATTTCTTCCCACAAACAGGATTATTGATGCCTTTCATGCCCTGATTGAGCCCGGCGACACCGTTATTATGGAAGGTGTGCAGAAACAGGCCGACTTTCTGTCCCGCTCGCTGGCGCAGGTCGATCCCAAAAAAATCCACGGCCTGGAAATGGTTTTGCACGCGATTGAGCGCCCTGACCATATCTCGATTTTTGAAGACGGCATCGCCTCTACGCTTGACTTCAGCTTTGCCGGGCCCCAAAGCCGCAAGGTTGCCGAGCTGCTTTCCAAGGGCGTCATCAAGGTTCGTTCGATGAACACCTACGTTGAACTTTCCGCCCGCCTGTTTGTCGATCTGATCCCCAAGGTGGCCCTGGTTTGCGCTGACGCCGCCGACGCCGAAGGCAACCTTTACACCGGCGCCAACACTGAAGACACGCCTTCCATCATTGAAGCCACCTCCTTCAGCAACGGCATTGTCATTGTCCAGGTCAATGAAATCATGGACAAGCTGCCCCGTATCGACATCCCCGGCGGGTGGGTTGATGTGATTGTCCAGGCCGACCGCCCGTTTGAAATGGAGCCCATCCAGACCCGCGACCCCAAGGACATCAGCGAGCTTCAGATTCTGATGGCCATGATGGCCATCCGCGGCATCTATGAAAAGCACAACGTCATTTCGCTTAACCATGGCGTTGGCTTTAACACGGCGTCCATTGAACTTCTGCTGCCGACCTACGCTGCCAAACTTGGGCTCAAGGGCAAGATCTGCCGCAACTGGGTGCTCAACCCCCAGCCAACCCTTATCCCGGCCATCGAAAGCGGATGGGTCGAAAGCGTGCACAGCTTCGGCAACGAAGACGGCATGCAGGAGTATATCAAAGCCCGCCCGGACATCTTCTTTACCGGGCCTGACGGCAGCCTGCGCTCAAACCGTGTTTTTTGTCAGCTGGCCGGTCACTACGCCATTGACCTCTTTGCAGGGTCCACGCTGCAAATCGACCCCGCAGGCAATACGTCCACAGTGACAAAGGGCCGTATCGCCGGCTTTGGCGGCGCACCCAACCTGGGCGGCGATGCCCGCGGGCGTCGCCACAGTTCGCCCGCATGGCTCTCCACAATGGACACCACAAGTTCCACCGCTCACGGGCACAAACTGTGCGTGCAGATGGTGGAAACGTTCAAGGCCAGCGGTGTGCCGACCTTTGTGGAAAACCTTGACGCCATTGAAGTGGGCAAGGAAGCCAACCTGCCCTGCGCCCCCATCATGGTCTATGCGGAAGATGTGACGCACATCGTTACCGAACAGGGCATTGCCTACGTGTACAAGGCCCAGTCCCTTGAAGAACGCCGGGCCGCCATCGGTGCTGTTGCCGGTGCGACCAACCTTGGCCTCAGCGCCAACCCCAAGAAAACAGCAGAACTGCGCCGCAGCGGTGTTGTCGCCTACCCCGAGGATCTCGGCATTGCCCGTTCCGAGGCCAAGCGTTCCCTTCTCGCGGCCAAGAACATGAAAGATCTTGTGGAGTGGTCTGGTGGTCTCTACGAACCCCCGGCCCGCTTCAGGAACTGGTAGGCAGGTAACGATATGGAGGCAGTTCTCGGAACAGAGCACCTTTGGGACAGGCAACAGCTTTTGCCGGTAGACCTGACTGCAAAAGATTCACGCAAACTGTCAGGCAGTCCAGAAGATCTGACGCCAGAGGTACTGGCAGATCTGGCTGTAAATGCCCTGATAAATGAGGTGGATCTAACGCCCAAGCCGGGGTTGGTGGACCAGCGAGGCTCAGGAACACACGTGGACCTCACCCGCCAGCTTATGCACCGCTCTGCAAGATCATTGCGGGCATGCTTCAGGGCGATGGCCCATGAAGCCTTGATTCCTCAACCATATTCGTTGTTGAGGGAAAGGCTGGGGGCCATTGGACGTCAGGGCGAGATCGACATGTTTGCCGCCACTGAAGGCTGCAATACCCATAAAGGCGCCATTTGGGCCCTGGGATTGCTTGTTGCGGGGGCCTCCATTTGCCGCAAGGCAAAAAATCCTGCCGAGATGGCTGCTGTGGCTGGCGCCATTGCCAGATGCCCGGACCGTCATGTCCCGGTGCAGGACACGAACGGGAGCAAGGCTGTAAAGCGCTATGGCGTCAGCGGCGCGCGAGGTGAAGCCCAGGCTGACTTTCCACATGTCGTATGCGTTGGATTGCCGGCGCTGTGGGCGGCTCGCAACCGGGGATTGGCAGAAGATCATGCAAGGCTTGATGCCCTGATGGCGATTATGGCGGAGCTTGACGACACCTGCGTTTTGCACCGCGGCGGAGCAAAGGCCCTTGCCGCCACCAAACAGGGGGCACGCGAAGTGCTGCTCGTTGGGGGCACCGGCACCCAACGAGGCTATGAAGCCCTGATGGCCTTGGACAAAAGGCTGTCCAGCCTGGGCGTTTCACCTGGCGGAAGTGGTGACCTGATAGCAGCAACGCTTTTTTTGGATTCAATGGTCCCAGGATTCAACCTTTAGCCTTTAGAGGTTCGTTATGGAAACAATGCGTTTTGATTACCCGGCTTCGACCACGGTGCCCAAAAGGGTGTGCCTTGGCGTCGTAACTTCGGGAGACCTGGAAATACTGCTGCAGCCCTCAAGTGACGGGCGGTCCCATGTATTTGTTCAAACCAGCATCACCGGCTTTGGTGAAACCTGGAAAGCCGTGCTTGACTGGTTTTTCAGCACCTATACTGATGCTGCCGATATAGTGATTCATGATGCCGGCGCTACGCCCGGCACCGTAGCAATGCGTTTGCAGCAGACTGTGGAGGAAAGCAGATCATGAGCGTGACCATGAACGAAGCAATCAATGAAGAATCGCGCCGCAGTTACATTGAACTGAAAGCCCGCGAACGTGCGCAACAGATCCTTGATCCGGGCACGTTCCACGAACTGCTTGGCCCCTTCGATCGCGTGGAGTCCGTTTGGTTGCCCATGCAGGGCATCGTTCCGCAGTCTGATGACGGCTGCGTGGTCGCAAAGGGCAAAATCGACGGCCAGCCCGCTGTGGTCATCGCCATGGAGGGCAAATTTCAGGGCGGCAGCATAGGTGAAATATGCGGCATGAAGATGGCCATGGCCTTTGCCCTTGCCCGCAAGGACAATGAAAAAGGCATCCCCACCCGCGCGGTTCTTTCCCTTGAGAGCGGCGGCGTGCGCCTGCAAGAAGCCAACATCGGCGAACTTGTCATTGCCGAAATTTATGCGGAACTGGTTGCACTGCGCAAATATACTCCGGTGGTTGTGGTGATCGCGGGCAACACGGGCTGCTTTGGCGGCATGTCGCTGGCAGCGGGGCTTTCCAGCTACGTTATCATGACCCGCCAGGCCCGCCTGAGCATGAACGGCCCGGAAGTTATTGAACAGGAAGCCGGACTGGAAGAAATTGTTGCCAGTGACAAGGTCTTTGTCTGGGGCATGTGCGGTGGCGCTCAGCGTTACGCCACCGGCGCCGTTGATATTTTGGTTGAAGACGATGCTGATGCCATCACCGATGCTGTCAAGGACGTCTTCCGTAAAGGGCTCCCCCCTGTGCTGCGCACCAGCCAGTATGACCTCTTCATTCGCCGGCTGGAAGCAATGGATACCAGCAAGCAGTGGACAGCCGAAGACATCCGCAAAACCTGGAAGGAGATTGAGTGATGGGTAACAACGCTAAAGTATCGATGCGTGGACGCGCCTGGTTTGAAGCTTTGACCGGCAGCAACGGCAAACTGCCCGATGGCCCCGGTTCCCTGCTTGCGGCTGAAGCTCCTCTGGGCAACGAACAGGCTGTCTTTGTGGGCCTTGCCCCTGACCCGCATGCGCGTTTTCCCCGCGTTAAAAACACGGAAGTTGGCCTTGAAGAAGGATTTTACGGCACCAGGGCCCTGCGCCAGGTCATGGCCCAGGATGCGGACAAGGCCGTGAAGCGCCCCATCATTTCGGTCGTTGACTCCATTTCGCAAGCGTATGGTCGGCGTGAAGAACTTGTGGGCATCCATATTGCCGCAGCTGCCATCATCGCCGCTTTTGCAGAAGCGCGCATGGCTGGCCACCCTGTGATTGCCCTGATTGTCGGCCGTGCCGTGTCCGGTTCATTCCTGACCCTTTGTGCCCAGGCCAACCACATGATTGCCTTCGATGACCCCGAAGTGCTCATCCACGCAATGTACAAGGATGCCGCAGCCCGCATCACCAAGCGCAGCGTGGCCGAACTGGACAAGCTCGGTGAAGAGATTGTGCCCATGGCGTATGACATTCGCTCGTTTAACAAGCTGGGCGGACTGTACAAGCTGCTGCAGGTGGAAACCCCCGACGCCCCCAATGCCAGCACCGTCAAAAAGGTCAAGGATGTGCTGGCTGAAGCGGTTGCCGATGCGCGCAACACGCCCGCGACTCTTGACCGGCGTCTGGAAACTGAAGGCGCCAAGGAATACCGCAAAATGTCCATCAAGGTGCGCGACATGATGACCGCGCAATGGGCTGCAGTCTAGCCCCGTGCACGATGGGGGGCATCACTGCAAGTGATGCCCCCCATAACCACGAGCAAGGGCTGCCCAAACGCCTAAACGACAAAATGACAGGTGATCGGCTGGTGGCTCACACGATACCACGCTATTGCTGTTTATTCTGCTGTGATGTCGGCACATAAATCTGCGTTTGCGCGAACTGCCATGGTATTTCTTTGTCGATAGTACGGCATAAAAGAAAGGACTTACGGAGATCATGATGGAAATATTGCAATCGCTTAGTGGGGTTTTTAGCTGCATGCTGATGATTGGCGTGGGCTTTTACCTCTCCAGCAAGAAATGGTTCGATCAGTCGTCAGCCAAATTGTTTTCCAAGATGGCCATGACCCTTACCATCCCCCTGTATATGATCGTCAGCATGATGAAGTCGTATACAAAGGCTGACCTCATGCAGCTGGGCGTGGTTGTTATTGTGCCGTTGTTAACGATGCTGATCACGTTTATTGTGGGCATCATCACATCCGTTGTTTGCCGCATTCCCGATTACCGCCAGGGAACCTTCCGCTGCATGTTTTTTGTCGCCAACACCGCATTTATTGGATTTCCAGTAAACGTGGCCTTGTTTGGCGACAAGGCCTTGCCCTACGCGGTCATGTACTACCTTGTTCAGTCGCTTCTCTTCTGGACGATTGGCACATATGCCATGAGCCTTGACGGTCCCAAAATGGTTGCGCAGGGCCTGAGTGAAAACGATGAGCCCATGCAGTCTCCCAAGATTTTCAGCATGCAGACCGTCAAAAACATCCTGACCCCCCCGCTTATCGGTGCGATGGTTGCAATTTTGCTGATTGTAACTGACGTAAAACTTCCCAAATTCATCAGCTCTACCTTCGCGTCCTTCGGCGGCATGACCACGCCGCTGGCCATGCTCTTCATCGGCATATCAATATTTCTGGTCAATCTGCGCTCCATCCGTCTGACATATGATGTTGTCATTCTGATTGCCGCGCGCTTTATCATTGCGCCGGCCATTATTGTAATCACCTGCCACTTCATAGAAGTGCCGGATCTGATGCGCAAGGTTTTCATCATTGAATCGGCCATGCCTGTCATGACGCAGTGCTCCATTGCGGCGCGGGCCTTCAAGGCCGACTATTCCTATGTGGCTGTTGTTACAGCTGTAACCACATGCATGTCTTTAATTACAATTCCAACGTTCTTCATACTCCTTTCGTTCGGGATTATCTAAAAGCAGTTCACCCCATGAAAATGGGGTGAACTGTTCAATCATGCTGCCTGGAGGTGCCCATGTGTCAAAAACAACTTGAAAATCTTGCAGCCGTTGTAGAAAAATTTGGCAGCGCCCCCACAATTGCAGACATGCCGCGCCGCACCCTTGCTGACAAGGGCATAAACGGGCCCACTGCGGCTCACGTTATTGAAGAAGTACATAGCCCCTACAACCTTGCATACCTGACGTTTACTACCGGCTCATCGGCTTTTCAGAACATTGTGGGCGTCACGTTTGAAGAGCTGCCCGACAGAAAGCGCGCCACGCAAAAAGCCCTGGAGATGGCCAACATTTCCAGGGGGGCGCACGCGCTTGTTACCTATGCGCCGCTGGTAAATGTTTACTCCGCGCAAGCGCTGCACGAATACGGCATGACATGGTCTTTTTTGCTTCGCTCAAGCCGTGATGCGCTCATAGTGGCGCTGTGCAGGGACAAACCAAAAGTTTTGATTGGAGAATCCGGTTTTTTGAAGGTTGCGCTTGAAGACGTCGCCAATCTGGGACTTGCCGAAGCCATGCCGCGAGACTGCATCGTCCTCTGTTCAGGAACCCCTCTGGACCTGGACATCATCCCTCTCGCTCAAAAATACGGCTGGCAGATCCATGACCTGTACGGATGCCAGGAGTTCGGATGGATCGCTCTTGATGGACGCCCGTTGCGCGATGACATCTCCCTTGTGCCATCCCCCCTCGGAGATGATTACAAAGAGCTTGTACTTGGGGGTCTTCCGCTTGCAGACAGCTTTATCATTGGTGCAGGTGGGCATGAGTGCAACAGTAGCGGACAAATTTTGACGTACAGAAGAAAACGCACGCATCCAGAATATGAAGTACTGATAACAGCAACAACGTTTTCTGACCCGACAATAATAGAAAAAGCTGCGCGCAGTATTCTTCGCATAAAAAGCCGTGTGGTTAAAGTGCATCCGCATATCAAATGCAATGCGGAGGCGACAGAAATGCAGCTTGTGACAAACATGGCCCTCACAGAACGCGATGCCAAGCCTGCGGCAACAATTACCGGCCCGCAAAAAACGCGCTTGTTCGATTCTCTCGTGGAAGCTCAGATTGCCTTTCAGAAGGCCGGCAAGACAGACCCTACTTGGGTCAAAAAAAGCTGAACGAGCAGATAGTTGCCACCGCCTCGACGTAAGATTACCGTAGCCGGAGTTGATATGCAGCAATACGAACGCCATACCCTGTTGGATATTAACTTTGAAGGAAGGATGCGGATTTTTACCGAGGCGGTGGCAAAAGGTTATGGCCGAGATGCCTGCTTGGAAATGCTATTGCCGGAGATGCAGAAGCCGGGGAAGGACAGCGTTGCCAGAGACAAAAGGTTTCTTGCCATTCCCGGAATTGTCAGACGCGAAGATACTGCCCCACGCCCGGGGGAAATCGCGGTGGGTTTTACCTCTGAGGCCTCGGGTGCCATGGGGCGCTTGCGCCTGCCTGGCTTTGTCCTGCCGGACGCGGTGCTGCGCTCGCGAACGCCTGTGGACGTTCTGCAACAAGCCCTTGGCTCTGCTTCTTTTTCCAGGACTCCAGCCCTTCAGGCTCTGGAGGCCGTAGTCACTTGCGGACTGCGGGGAACACGTATTGGAGTTTGGGGTTCAACAGGGTTGGAGCTTGCAACTGGCTACAAGTACACGCACAAGGCGTCGGATCTTGACGTGCAATTGCAACCCGAAGTGGGCTTGAGCCCCGATCTGCTGGAAGAGTGGCACGCATTGATGCTTACTGTAGAAAACAGGTTTGAGATCAGGATTGATGCAGAAATTCAGCTTAAAAGCGGATATGGCGTTTCATTAAAAGAGTGCTGCAAAAAAACAAAAACAGTACTTGGAAAAGGCCTGGATGACGTCAGACTGCTTTCAAGGGATGATATTTTTACAGGATAATTATGTTAACTGGGGCGTTCCGCTCATTGTATCACTGTGTAAATTCAGGCTATAAAATATATGCAGTTAAAGTCAATACAATGTTTTATGGCGGTGTCCGAGTTGCTCAATTTTCACAGTGCCGCCGAACAGCTTGGCATGAGCCAGCCCGCACTTACGGCTCAGATACAGGCTCTTGAGGAGTGCCTTGGCGTCCAACTGTTTGTGAGAAACAGGCAAAAAACAGAACTTACCTATGCAGGAAATATTTTTCGCAAAGAAACTGCGGATCTGTTGCATATAGTTGACAGCGCCATTGCTCGAGCTCGAGCGACCGCGCACGGCCTGGCCGGATATTTACGGATTGGATTCATATCAACAGCTGTGGCGGCAGGTGTTCTCTCACCATTGATTTCTGAATTCCGCCAGTTGAAGCCGGACATCGAGTTGAACCTGCAAAGCATGTCCACAGAGTCTCAACTGGAAGCATTGCATGATGGAAGAATTGATATCGCCATTGTGCGCCTTCCATTAAAAAATATTAATCACTTTGAAATCACGCCACTGTATTTTGAGCAACTCATTCTGCTATTGCCCAAAGCGCATCCTCTCTCATCAAGATCGTATATAGATTTATCTGAACTTTCTGAGGTTCCTTTTATCCTCAATGCTCGCCATCGGGCCACAGGGTATTATGATTTTATTCAAAAAATGCTTTCCAACTCTGGCGTCATATTAAATATACAGCAAGAAGTCGAAGAAATGTACACTCTGTGCTCGCTGGTTTCATCTGGTTTGGGGGTGGCTGTGGCTCCATGCTCTGTAAAATGCTACCGTTTGCCAGGAATTGAGTTTAAAAAATTGCCCGAACTGCCAAGGGTGGGCATTGCGCTTGTGACTCGAAAGAACGAAACGCTCGAGTATGTGCAGCTGTTTTCTGCCATAGCAAAAGAGCGTAAAAATATTTCACATGATTAATCAGCAACGGCTTTTGTATTTCAAATAACCAGTACCTCCCGATGTAACTTTGCTGCCGTTGTGGAGGAGGACTTTATGGAATTTATCCAGATACAGAGTTTTCTCGCCGTTGCAGAACTGCTGAATTTCAGTCAGGCCGCCAAAAAAGTTTTTTTAAGCCAGCCAGCCGTGAGTCATCAAATACACTCTCTTGAAAAAGAGCTGGGATTTCTGCTGTTCGAGCGTTCGCATAAAAAGGTGGAGCTGACCCCTGCGGGAAAAACCCTGTACAGGGAGCTGGCCCTCTATGGCGAGCAGTTTGAAAAAACTGTGAGCCAGACAAGGCTGGCCTCCAGGGGAGAAATTGGCAGGGTGCGTGTAGGCTTTATATCTACAGCTGCAGTGGATATCGTGCCAAACCTGATCCATCGTTTTAGTGAAAGTCATCCGCATGTAGAGTTGGAGCTTTGTAATGGGCTGACTGCCAGCCTGATAAGGCAGCTTGAACGTCAGCAAATAGATGTGGCTTTTTTTCGAACACCATATGCTTCTTCCGGTCTGTTGCAGCATATTGTCATTCACAACGAACCGTTCAATGTGTTTCTGCCTGCCAATCACAAGCTTTGCTCCAAGACGACAGTGTCATTGCACGATCTGGATAAAGAAGTGCTGGTCTCGTACGCGCGTAACAACGCGCCTGGATACCACGACTTTCTAAATACAAATCTTCGAGCATCGGGGGCGGAACCAGCCAATGTGCATTTTGCAAACGACATGTACACCCTCATTTCAATGGTTTCTGCCGGAGTAGGTGTGGCCATAGCGCCTGCATCCCTCGACCGCTATGGACTCGCGGACGTTCAGGCGCGGCCCATCAGGGACGACATTGCCCCATCACAAATAGCGATAGCTTTTCACGCACAACTGACGCACCCGGCTGCAAGGGCTTTTATCGATCTGGCACTGTCTGAGGCCACTGTGCGCCTGGACGCGCGTCATGATGCTGCCGCTCTTGCTGAGTAAGACACCAGTCTGAGATGAAGGCGCAATAATTCATGTATCATAGCATGTTCGTCATAAAGAATATGATGGACATGCTATGATACATTTTTACTGATGGATTTATGAAATACAAAATATGCTTATCGTCATTGCCAGTAAAAAACATGGCACGCACTACATAGTGTAATGCGCAATCCAGGAAAAGTATCAATAAATAACAGTTGAGGTCTATTGTATGATCTGGGCGCAGGCTTACGATCCATTGGAAAAGATGCTGGGGACTACTGGTTATCTTTTATCCGCCTTGATTGCAGGCATTCCCTTGTACATTCTTTTTTACATGCTGGCTGTAAAGCGTGTAGCGGGGCACAAGGCCGCTTTTTTCGGAACGATTGCCGCAGTTATTCTGGCGATTGCTGTTTGGCGCATGCCCACTGTATTGGCCATCAACGCTACGGTCAAAGGCGCTTGCTTCGGCCTCTTTCCCATTGTCTGGATTATCGTCACCGCTGTATGGATTTACAATATGACAGTGGAATCCGGCGAATTTGAGATCATTAAAAACTCTCTGGCCAGCATGACAGATGATCGACGCCTGCAGGCAATTTTTATCGCCTTTGCCTTTGGTTCCTTCATCGAAGGCACCGCTGGTTTCGGCACGCCTGTGGCCATCACCGCCGCCATGCTGGTGGGACTCGGCTTTAATCCTCTATACGCTGCGGGCATCTGCCTTATCGCAAACACGGCGCCTGTAGCCTTTGGCGCCATCGGCGTGCCTATTCTTGTTGCAGGCGCCGCTTCCGGTTTGCCCAACGCCAATGGCGAGGCCGTGCACCATATCAGTCAGATCGTGGGCCGTCAGCTGCCCTTCCTGTCCGTGATAGTGCCCTGCTGGGTTTCCATTACCATGTGCGGCTTCAAACGCACCCTTGAGGTGTTGCCCGCCCTGATAGTTGCTGGCGTGTGCTTTGCCGGCACACAGTTCTGGACCTCGAACCACCTTGGCCCCTACCTGCCAGACATCCTGTCGGCAATGGTGACCATTGTTGCCCTTATTCTTCTGTTGCGCGTGTGGAAGCCCAAAAGCATCTTTCATTTCCCTGATGAAGAGGTCGCAACCAGCACGGTTAAAGCCAGTTATACCCCTGGCGAAATGATACGGGCATGGATGCCCTACATGATTCTGGCCGCCTTCGTCACCATATGGGGGCTGCCCGCCTTCAAGGATGCAATGAAACCTCTGGAGCAATGGGCTTTGGGCATTCCGTGGCCCGGCATGAACGGCGTCATTGAAAAAATGCCCCCGCTTGTCAACGCTACCTCGCCATATGCCGCTACGTTTAACTTCAATTTTATCACTTCTGGCGGCACGGCCATCTTTCTTGCCGGCATTATCTCCGCCTTTGTGATGCCAGCATATTCCGCTCGCAGGGGAATCGCGTGTTTTGTTCGCACCGCTTATCAACTGCGCTTTCCTATTGCGACCATCGCCATGATTTTGGGCCTGGCCGAAATCATGAACGCCTCGGGCATGAGCGGAACTCTGGGTCTGGCCTTCACCATGACTGGCGCCCTGTATCCATTCTTTGCCCCTCTCCTGGGCTGGTTGGGCGTTTTTCTGACTGGTTCGGACACCTCGTCCAACGCCCTGTTTGCCAACCTGCAGGCCACAACGGCCCATCAGGTCGGCGTTGACCCATATTTGACGGTTGCCTCCAATTCCTCAGGCGGCGTGACTGGCAAAATGATTTCGCCCCAGTCCATTGCCGTGGCGACTTCCGCAACCGGCATGGTAGGTCAGGAAGGAAACCTCTTCCGCTTCACCGTGTTCCATTCTTTGGCCATGACTCTTGTCGTGTGCCTCCTGACCTTGCTTCAGGCGTATCCGCTTAAATGGATGTTGCCCTAACCGCGCACATAAATAGCGGTGCTGGCTTCGAAGCTGGAGGTTTTCTGCCAAGGGCCGAATGTGGCCGCAAAAAGGTATAACGCTGCGTCCATCGGCAGATAAGCCTTTCTCTTCCATGAGTGGGCATACGTTTCGGCGTATGCCCACTCATTCAATGCCGTTCGACTGAAGCGTTCTGCCTTGCCATTGGCCTGGGGCCGGCAAGGCTTGGTTCGCTTGTGCTTTATCCCAAATTCACGACAGGCATCACGAAACTTCCACGACCTGTAGGTCGGTCCGTTTATCCGTCAAAGTTCGTTCTACCTTGATGCCGCGCGAGGCATGCCAGAAGTCAAAAAAGAGCTTTCCTGCCACATCTTGGCGATCTGTTATTTCCCCTTTCTCATTTACCCGCAGCTCAAAATGAACTCGGGTGTTTTCCATAAAGCGGATGAAGACTTTTTCAGGGCGCATCCTGGCGGATAATCCTGCAAACATTGCGGTTGTCAGTTTTCACTGTTGGCGGCAAAACCACAGCAAATCTATTTGTGAATATCTTCATTTTTTAATATTTATTCAATTTTTCAAAATAGTTATAAAATTTTTCGTTCGACACAGAACAGACGTAGGCAACCAGTAAACCTGGCGGCTCCTTTCGATGCGTCTGCCGCAGGTCCGCGCAAGCCACTCCACGCGCGACGGAAAATCTGGCGTCAGTGAACGGCAAACGCACGAACGCCCACCCTTGGCCCCCATGAGGGCTAGGGAGAACTGCGGCGCATGGCCTCGCGACTTTTTTACATAAAACAACACCGATCCACTAAGAATTATTGAAAAAAATGTGAAATAAATCTTTATCGACAGGCTTTTTGGAGGCCTCTGCGCCGTTTTTATCTCTTCATTACGTCATATTACACATATCAACATGTAATTTTTATAAGAAAAAAAATTCACATCTTTTCTTATGTTGTGAGTATATGCACATCTAGCTGATCCTTTTTTCAATAGGGTATTGACATAATAGTTCCAGTGGCATAGCCATAAAGAAAATATTCCGACATAGCTTTTACTTCTGCTGCACAATATACATTGGATTGAATCTGGACTGTCCGGCAAAGTCATTTACGTCTGTCCGGGTGCATGTACTGGTCTTTTTATGCCAGGAGGCGTCAAACGTGACCTCTCAAGAGTTGATTGACCTCGTTTATATTATTGTGTTCTGCATGGGCGGCATTGCTTTTGCCGTCGGCCCCTTTATTCTAGTGTACTTCCTCCAGCCGCGCTCCACCAGAAACACTGTTGGCAAAACACTTCAGGTGGTGGAATGCGGCATGCCGCCCATTGGTGACGCCTGGATCAAATTCAGCGCTGTCTACTATCTCTATGCACTGATGTTTGTGGCCTTTGCCGTTGACATTCTCTTTCTTATGCCTGTGGCGCTCGTATACAACCGCCCCGGCCCTGTGGGCGATTTGCAGGCATTTGTGGAGATACTCATATTTGTGGGCATTCTGTCCCTGGTCATTGTCTACGCATGGAAAAAGGGAGTGTTCCAGTGGCAACGCAAGACGTACTCGGATCAATAGTCCAGTTCTCAAAGCTGGATCAGCTTCTGGACCTGTGCCGGGCCAATTCGCTCTGGCCCATGACCTTTGGCCTGGCCTGCTGTGCCATTGAAATGATGGCCACCGGCGCTTCGCGCTTTGACCTGGCGCGCTTTGGGGCTGAGGTTTTTCGCCCGTCTCCGCGTCAAAGCGACGTAATGATCGTTTCGGGCACCATCAATAAAAAAATAGCTCCCGCCGTACAGACGCTGTACGACCAGATGCCTGAACCCAAGTGGGTTATCGCCATGGGCAACTGCGCCATTTCAGGCGGACCTTTCGCGTACGAGGGGCAGTACGGCATTGTTGAGGGTGTGGACAAGCTCTTTCCCGTGGATGTTTTCGTTCCTGGCTGTCCGCCGCGCCCTGAAGCCCTCATTGAGGGCATTCTCAAGCTTGAAGAAAAGCTCACGGGCAAACGCCGCTGGCCCCGCGTGGATCCGATCCCTCTGCCCGGCCCCGCTGCGGCCAGAGCCAGGGCGGCGGCTTCCGCATCCAGCGAGCCGCAGGCTTTGCACACGCCGGACGCGCCGTCCGGCGAAGCTTCCGCCGCCCCCTCCCCCGAGACAGCCCCTGCTGCGGAGGTCAAGCCATGAACCAGCAAAACACGCGGCCTGAAGCCCTCGCCACAAGTCTTGCCGCCCTGCCGGGAGCCGTTGTGCGCACCACGGAACATGCGGCCAAAGGTTATGACCTCGATGTGAGCCTGCCCCCGGAAGCGCTTGTGCCCGCCGTCAAGAGTATAGACGCGGCCGGATATTTTCTTGAAACCATCACCGGCGTTGACTGGCTTGGTGAGCAGGCCGCGCTGCGCAAGGCGGCCGAAGCGGCTGAAGTAGCTGAGGCCAAAAAGCGTGAAGAAGCGCTGGCAAAACAGGCCGAAGCGGCAGCAGCGGAAGCTTCGGGTGGGGAAGCCGCGCCTGCCGACGCCACCGCGCAACCTGCCGCACAGCCAGCCGCGCCGCCTGTCGAGCAAACGGTGCCTGCGGACAAGGCCCCCCTGCCCGAAGACGACATCGAAGTGGTGTATGACTTCAACCATTTTGAGTCACGCCACAGGGTCGTTTTGCGTGTCCGCACGCCGCGCAGCCAGCCGCAGGTTCCCACAATCCAGACCATCTATCCCATTGCCCATTGGCACGAGCGCGAGGCCCACGACTTCTTCGGCATCGTCTTTACCGGGCACAATTACCTTGTCCCCCTGCTGTTGCCCGAAGATGCGGACTTTCACCCTCTGCTCAAGGATTACGGCGCATGAACGTTCTGCCACAATGCCCCATTGACGAATATTTCGTGCTGAACCTTGGGCCGCAGCATCCTGCCACCCACGGCGTGCTGCGCATCAAGCTGGTCATGGACGGCGAGTATGTTTTCGAAGCGGAGCCGGTGCTGGGCTACATCCACCGCATGCACGAAAAAATGGCTGAAAACCGCACATGGGCGCAGTTTTTCCCCAATACAGGCCGCATGGACTACCTGCACGCCCTGGCCTACAACCACGGCTACGCCTGTGTTGTGGAACGCGCCGCCTCCATCGAGGTGCCGGAACGCGCCGAATATATCCGCGTCATCACGGCGGAGCTGAACCGCATATCCAGCCATTTGCTCTGGTTCGGAGCCTTTGTGCTGGACCTCGGGGGATTTTCGCCCCTGCTGTACGCCTTTGACGACCGCGAACACATCCTTGATCTTCTCGAATCCGTCACAGGCTCGCGCCTGACCTACTGCTACTTCCGCTTCGGCGGCGTCGCCAACGACATCGACGACGCATTCATCACGGGCACGCGCGCCTTCATCAAGCGCATGCGCAGACGGCTCATCAAATATCATGATCTTGTGACCAAAAACATCATTATCATGAAGCGTCTGAAGGAGATAGGCTATGTCCCGGCAGAGATGTGCCGCAAGTACGGCGCTACAGGGCCGGTGGCCAGAGGCGCGGGCATTGAGTACGACGTGCGCCGCCATGAGCCCTATTCCGTTTATGACCGCTTTACCTTTGACGTGCCGGTCTACACCGAGGCGGACTCCATGGCCCGCTACATGGTGCGCATGGACGAGATAGAGCAGAGCCTGCGCATCATCGAGCAGGCTCTGGACCAACTGCCCAACGGCCCCGTCATGGCTCCCAAGGTTCCCAAAAACATCAAGCCGCCCAAGGGCGACTACTATCATGCTGTTGAAACGGCGCGGGGCCTTCTTGGCATGCGCGCGGTGAGTGATGGAAGCACTACCCCCTGGCGGCTCAAGCTGCGCACCCCCTGCTTTGCCAACCTGCTGGTTTTTGGCGAGGCCAGCCGGGGCATGCTGTTGCCTGACGCCCTTGCCATGCTTGGCAGTTTGGATCTGGTTATTCCCGACATCGACAGGTGAGGACATCATGCAGCTGCCTGATCCCGAAGTATTGCGCCTTATTGCCTATCTGGTGGGTTTTTTCGCCTTTGTGGGTCTTAACGCCGCCTATCTTGTCTGGCTGGAACGCAAGGAAGCCGGGCATATACAACGGCGTATAGGCCCCAAAGAAGTTGGCCCGTTCGGCCTGTTTCAGCCCCTGGCCGACGCGCTCAAGCTCATGAGCAAGCAGGTGTTTATCCCCCAGGGGGCCGACCGGGTGCTGTACCTTGTGGGGCCGGTGCTGGTCATGACCCCGGCGTTCATGAGCTTTGTCACCATCCCCTATGCGGAAAACCTGGGCGCGCGAAACCTGAACGTGGGTCTGCTGGCCATATTCTCCTTTGCCTCCATCAACGTGCTGGGGCTGCTGCTGGGCGCATGGGGTTCGCGCAATAAATACGCCATCATATCGGCCGCCCGCGTGGTTTCGCAAAACGTGGCCTATGAAATACCCATGCTGCTGGTGGTGGTGAGCCTCGTAATGGTGACCGGTTCCCTGAACCTGCACGACATCGTCATTACCCAGGCGGGCGGCTTCTGGAACTGGAACATACTGCGGCTTTCGGCCAGCCCGCTCATGCCCGTGGCCTTTGTCATCTTCTTTATCTGTATGCTGGCAGAAACCAACCGCGCCCCCTTTGACATGGCCGAAGCCGAAAGCGAGCTTATTGCCGGAGCCTTTACCGAATACGGCGGCATGGGATTTGGCGTGTTCTTTATGGGTGAATACGCCAACATGGTGGTGGGCAGCAGCGTTCTCACCATTCTTTTCCTGGGCGGCTGGGGCTGCCCCCTGGGTCTGTGGCCCGGCGTCCACTGGTTTCTCATCAAGCTTTATGCCGTCATCTTCACGGTCATCTGGATACGCTGGACCTTTCCGCGCACCACATTTTACGGTCTGCTCAACCTTTCATGGAAGGTGCTTATTCCCATAGCCCTTGCAAACCTCATTCTTACGAGCGCGCTGCTCAAGGTGCTGTAATCATGACTGCCTATTTCAAAGACATCCTGGGCGGCGCATGGAGCCTGGTAGTGGGGCTGTCCATCACCCTGCGCTATTTCTTCAAGCCCGTGGTGACCAAACAGTACCCCTATGAGGTGCTGCCCATTCCACCACGCTATCGCGGGCACATCGACCTTGTGTATGACGAAAAAACCGGCTCGGACAAATGCATTGTCTGCGGGTCCTGCCAAAAGGCCTGCCCCTCGGGCTGCATTTCCCTTGCTGGCGAGAAACCCGAGGGCGCCAAACAGAAGAAGCTCACCACCTATCAACTGGATTTCACCAAGTGCAGCCTTTGCGGACTGTGCGTTGAATCCTGCCCCACGGATGCCCTGACTTTTTCGAGGGATTACAACCTGGCAGGCTTTGACGCTGACGAATACCGCTTCGATCTTGTCAAAAGACTCAAGGAGCGCCCGTGATGCCCACTTCCGATTTGTTGCAGACCATCGCCGAGATCATCTTTCTGGTCTTTGTGGCGGCGACCTTTTTCGGGGCTGCGGTAGCCGTGACCACGCGCCGGCTCATACGCAGCGTGGCGGGTCTGGCCCTGTGCCTCATGGGTGTGGCGGGCCTCTACTACTTCCTGTCCAGCCCCTTTCTGGCTTTCATGCAGATACTCATCTACGTCGGGGCCGTCTGCGTAACCCTCGTTTTCGCCATCATGCTGGCTGAGCGGTCATACCGCGCGCAAGAGGTGAAAAAAGGGCCGCTGGTCCTGGCCCTGGGCACTCTGGGCGGCAGCGTGTTTACGGCTACCCTGCTGGCCACGTCCATGACCGCCCGCTGGAGCGACATTCCGCTGAAACAGGCCGACGGTTCGCTTGAACGCATCGGGCAATCCCTGCTTTCCACCTATTCCATGAGTTTTGAACTCATTTCCGTGGTGCTGCTGGTGGCCATGGTCGGCGCTCTTGTGCTGGCCCGCGAAGGGAGGGACAGACAGTGAATATTCTCAATCTGAGCCAGTACATTGAAACATATTTGTTCATCGGCGCGGTGCTGTTCTGCATGGGGCTTATGGGCATGGCTTTCAGGCGTACCTTCATCGGCATGCTCATCGCCTCCGAGCTTATCCTGAGCGGGGCCTCCGTAAACTTCATGGCTTTTGGCCGGTTTGTGGCCCAAGACCAGACCACCGGGCAGATAGCCACCCTTTTTGTCATGGCCATCGCCGCGGCAGAGGCTGTGGTGGCGCTTTCCATCATCATGGTTGTTTACCGCAATTATCGCACGGTGGACGCTGACGCCCCGAAGGAACTCAAAGGGTAGGGCTGAACGGAATTTTCGGTTCCGTACCGCAATCCCGCGCTCCGACGAACAGGAGAGGAACAGATGGAGATTGTTGCATCCGTAAAACCGCTGGCAGCCGTGCTTTCGGCCCTTATAGGGGCCTGCATGGTCATGCTTTCCAGACGGTCCCCCAACGTGCGTGAGTCCTGGTCGCTGGTAGCGGCGCTGGTCATGTTCGGCATTATCCTTTCAATGGTGCCGGATGTGGCCCCGCAACCCGTGGGGCGCGGCCTTACGCTGCACCAGACGCTCTTCCCCATACTCCCCGGCCTTTCGGTGAGTTTTCGCGCCGACGCCTTTTCAATGGTCTTTGCCCTGGTGGGTTCATTCCTGTGGGTCATCACCATCTTCTATTCGGCAGGCTACATGCGCAGCCTGGAAGAACACGCCCAGACGCGCTTTAACGCCTGTTTTGCCCTGACACTTTTTGGGGCCATGGGCGTGGCCTTTGCGGACAACCTTTTTACGCTCTACCTGTTCTATGAGGTGGTGAGCATCTGCACCTACCCTCTGGTGGCCCACCATCAGGATGAAGAAAGCTACAGCGGCGGGCGCAAGTACATCGTTTACCTGACCACCACGGCCAAGGGTCTTGTGCTTCCTGCCATGATACTCATCTACGTGCTCACCGGCACGCTGGACTTCACCCACAACAGCCATTTGAGCGTTCTTGCCCCTGAAATAAACACGACGCTCGTGACCATTCTTTATGTCTGCTGCCTGCTGGGCTTTGCCAAAAACGGCATCATGCCCTTCCACAACTGGCTGCCGGGCGCAATGGTGGCCCCCACGCCGGTTTCCGCCCTGCTGCACGCCGTGGCAGTGGTCACGGTGGGCGTGTTCTGCACCACGCGGGTCATGCTCTATGTCTTTGGCACCGACCTCATGACCAGGCTCAACCTGGGCATACCCACAGCCTACTTTGTTTCCTTTACCATTCTGATGGCTTCAATCATTGCCCTGAGCAAGGACAACCTCAAGGCCCGCCTGGCCTACTCCACTGTGAGCCAGCTTTCCTACATCATACTGGGTGTGGCCCTGCTCACCGTGGACGGCATACAGGGCGGTGTGGTGCACATGGCCAACCACGCCTTCGCCAAGATCACGCTCTTCTTCTGTGCTGGCGCAGTTTACGTGGCCACCCACAAGAAGTGCATTTCCGAAATGAGCGGTCTTGGCCGCTCCATGCCCATCACTTTTGCCGCGTTTGGCGTGGCCTCGCTTTCAATGATTGGCGCGCCGCCAGTGGCGGGCTTTGTGACCAAATGGAAGCTGCTGACCGGGGCAATGGAAATGCCCACGCACGCCATGGGCATTCTGCTTGTGCTGCTGGCCAGTACCCTGCTCAACGTGGCCTACTTTGCGCCCGTGACCTTCAAAGCCTTTTTCGGCAAGCGCCCGGAGGGAGAGCCTGAAACCGGCATGCGCGAAGCTCCGATGGCCATGGTTATTCCCATCCTCGTCGCGGCGGCCATATCCGTTATTCTAGGCATCTATCCCGACATCATCATGGTTTTTGTGAAGGCGGTGACAGGATGATCGTAAAACTCATTGATTTCTTTCGTGACAGGCTCGCTGCCACTATCACGGCGTGCCTTGCCGTGCTGGTACTGCTGGTGCTGTGGGACGCCCTGCTGGTCGACAAGAGTGACGCGCACACGCTGGTGGAGCGGATACCCGGATTCTGGGCCGGATTCGGCTTTCTGGCCTGCGTGCTCATCATCATTGTCTCCAAATGGTTCGGCCATCTGGGCATCATGACCCGCGAGGACTACTATGATGATTGATACCTGGATTCATCCCTCGGCCATCCTGCTGGCTGGAGCCGTCATTCTGCCCTGTCTGCCCAAGGCGTGGCGCAAGATCTTCCTGGTTATGGTGCCCCTGCTGGCCTTTGCGGACGTGGTGAGCATGCAGGGTCACAATGGCGTGTTCGGAAGCCTGCGCTTTATGGACGCCACCATGATATTCGGCAGGGTGGACGCCCTGAGCATGGTCTTTGCCTACATCATGTCGCTCATGTGCATTATCGGCACGGTCTACGGGCTGCATGTGGAAAACCCGTTGGAGCAGTCCGCTGCCTGGGTTTACGTGGCGGGCTCACTGGGGGTCATCTTCTGCGGCGACTACCTGACGCTCTTCCTTTTCTGGGAGATCATGGCCTTTTCGTCGGTATTTCTGGTCTGGTTCCGCCGCCGCAAGGAATCGCTGGCCACGGGCTACAGATACCTGCTGGTGCATACGGCTGGCGGCCTCATGCTGCTGGCGGGCATTGTGCTGCGCTACAAGGCCACAGGCGGCGACATGTCCTTCGGCCCCATTGGCGTGGATTCACCGCAGCTTTACACCTGGCTCATCCTGGCCGGATTCCTGCTCAACGCGGCCGTGCCGCCGCTGCACGCCTGGCTGCCTGACGCTTATGGCGAAGCCACGGTGGCCGGCGCGGTGTTCATGTGCGCCTTTACCACCAAGACAGCCGTATACGCCTTGGCAAGAGGCTTTGCGGGCATGGAAATTCTGGTGCCGCTCGGCGTCATCATGGCTCTGTACGGCGTGGTTTACGCCGTGCTCGAAAACGACGCACGGCGGCTGCTGGCCTACCACATCATCAGCCAGGTGGGCTACATGGTGGCCGGTGTGGGCATAGGCACGCAACTGGCCATCAACGGCGCGTGCGCCCACGCCTTTGCCCATATTCTCTACAAGGGATTGCTCTTCATGGGTTGCGGCGCGGTGCTGCAGATGACCGGAACCAGCAAGTTCACGGAGCTTGGCGGGCTGTACAAAAAAATGCCCAAAACCTTCCTCTATACCCTTATTGGCGGCCTTTCCATCTCCGCCTTCCCCCTGTTCAGCGGTTTTGTGAGCAAGGCCATGATAGTGGCCGCCGGGTACGAAGTGCATAATTACTGGGCAGCGTTCCTGCTCACGCTGGCCTCTGCTGGTACATTCCTGCACACCGGGCTCAAGGTTCCCTACTTTATCTGGTTCGGCAAAAACAACTGCTCAAAAAAGACGTGGCAGCGCGCGGGCGATCCGCCCAAGAACATGCAGCTGGCCATGTTCATGGCCGCTGCCCTGTGCATCTTTGTGGGCTGCTACACCCCGTATCTCTACGACATGCTGCCCTTCCCGCAGGCTGCGGCCACATACCACCCCTACACTGCCTACCATGTGGCGGAAACCCTTCAGATCCTGCTGTTTACGGCTTTGGGCTTCTTTTTGCTGCTCAAAAAGCTTTCGCCGGAACCCACCATCAGCCTGGATCTGGACTGGTTTTACCGCAAGGGTGGAAGGCTTTTTTACTGGCTTGCGCGCAAGCCCGTACAAACGGCCGACACGGCGGTGGGCGAAGCCTGGAACAAGGAAGGCATTGTGCCGCTCATGCGGACGGCCCGCTTCTGGTCATGGTTTGATTGGCACGTCATTGATACCGTGGTTGACGGCACTGCCCGCGGCGTGCGGGCGCTGGGCGGCAAACTGCGGCTCGTGCAGCGCGGCAGGTTGCAGATCAGCATCACCTATATGGCCGTCCTGATGGCCTTTGCACTCGCGTTCCTGGCCTTGGCCTGAGCCCACCAGAGGAGATGGCAGCCATGCAATTTCTGAGCATGAACACTTCAGGTTTTCCCATTCTTTCCGTGCTGATATTCCTGCCGTTGGCGGGGGCCGCCATTGTGCCTTTGCTTGGCAGTGAAAAACAGGCGAAAATATGGGCCTTGTTGATTACCTTGGTCAACGGCGCGCTGTCGCTCCCGCTTTTTTGCGACTTTTCCCTGGCGTCGGCGCAGTACCAGTTCGCCGAACACCATTCGTGGATCGCGTCTTTCAACATCAACTACACGCTTGGGGTGGACGGCATATCCCTGCTGCTGGTGCTCATGACCACGCTCATCATGCCCCTGTGCGTTCTGGGATCGTGGAAGTACATCCAGAGCCGGGTCAAGGAGTTCATGATCTGCCTGCTTATTATGGAGACGTCCATGCTGGGCGTGTTCATGGCCCTTGACCTTGTGCTCTTCTATATTTTCTGGGAAGCCATGCTCATCCCCATGTTCCTGCTCATCGCCGTATGGGGAGGGCCGCGCAAGACCTACGCCTCCATCAAGTTCTTTCTCTACACCCTTGCGGGTTCGGTTTTTCTGCTGGTGGCCATTGTGGCCCTGTACATACACGAGGGAACCTTCAGCATTCCCACCCTTATGGGGCAGCAATACGCGGCCAACTTCCAGTTGCTGATTTTTCTGGCTTTCTTTGTGGCCTTTGCCATCAAGGTGCCCATGTTTCCCTTTCACACATGGCTGCCGGCAGCCCACGTGGAAGCGCCCACGGCAGGCTCCGTCATTCTGGCCTCTGTCCTGCTTAAAATGGGCACCTACGGCTTTATGCGCTTTTGCCTGCCCATCACGCCCACCGCCACGGTAAGCCTGATGCCCGCCCTGCAATGGCTTTCCATCGCGGGTATTCTCTACGGCGGTTTTACCGCCCTGGCCCAGCAGGACATGAAAAAGCTCATTGCCTATTCCAGTGTGGGCCACATGGGTTTTGTGACGCTGGGAATATTCGCCCTTGACGCGCGTGGGCTGGAAGGCGCGTTATTGCAGATGATCAATCACGGCATCACCACTGGGGCCTTGTTCTTGTGCGTGGGCATGATCTATGAGCGCAACCACAGCCGCGAGCTTTCAGCGGCGGCCGGGCTTGGTCGGTTTATGCCCATCTACGTGACCTATCTGACGATTTTTTCTCTTTCGTCACTAGCCTTCCCCGGCACCAACAGCTTTGTGGGCGAGTTCCTGATTCTGGCCGGGGCCTTCTTCAACAACAAGATTGTGGCCGCCTGCGCCATACCCGGCGCGGTGCTTGCCGCAGCCTACATGCTGCGCATGCTGCAAAGGGTCATATGGGGCGGCACCCACAATCCCGACCAGTCAAAGCTGTGGGATCTGGGCTGGCGTGAAACCGTGACCCTGGCTCCCCTGATGGTCTTTGTTTTCTGGATTGGCCTGGCTCCCGAGCCTTTTCTGCGCGTCATGCGCCCGAGCCTTACCCACCTTCTGGTACAGACGGGCTACCACGCCCCCCAAACGCAGGCTCTGGCGGAATTTTTCGCCCGCTGACACGAAACTTCGAGACAAGGCGCACGCATGAACATACACCTTTTTCTTCCTGAGTTGGCCCTTCTGGCAGGCTGCCTTGCGGCTTTCTGCATGACCATCGGCAAGGCTGGAAAAAACGCCATGCGCGTTTCAATACTCTGCGCCGCCCTGGCCTACACCCTGGCCGCCATATGGACGTTGCCGCTCAAGGGCAGCCTTTTTTACGACGCATACCGTGTGGATCTTTTTTCACAGATGGTAAAATGCGCCATGGGCCTCGGCTTTTGCCTCATGCTGTTCTTCGGGGGTGAGGTCAAGGGCATTGATGACGACGTAAAGGCCGAATACTACCTCTTTTTACTGACGGCACTGCTGGGGCTGACCCTGCTTGTCAGCAGCGTCGAGCTTGTGACCCTGTTTATCGCGCTGGAACTGTCGTCCTACTCCCTCTACCTTCTCGTGCCCATGCGCTCCGCGACTGACGGGCAGACGTGGCATGTGGAGGCGGCCGTCAAATATCTGTTCTTCGGTGTTGCCAGTTCGGGTATCATGCTGTTTGGCATAAGCTGGATATTCGGCCTGACCGGAACCACCTACATGTCCGGCATACTGCCCGTGCTGCACACGGTTTCCTCCCAGCCCGTGGGCGTCATGGCGCTGGTCATGCTGCTGTGCGGCATGTTCTTCAAGCTGGCGGTATTTCCTTTCCACTTCTGGACGCCCGATGTTTACCAAGGCGCGTCCAACGAAACCACGGCCTTTATTTCCGCTCTGCCCAAGGTGGCGGCTGTGGCTGTTCTGGCACGGTTCTGCGCGCTGGCGGCTCCGGATTCCATAGCCTTGCCAACCCTGCTCACCGTGCTTTCCGTGTGTTCGATGTTTTATGGCAACCTGACGGCCCTTGTGCAAAAAGACGTCAAACGCATGCTCGGTTTTTCGGGTATAGCCCATGCGGGGTACATCCTGCTGGGCATGGTCACCCTCAAAGCCTGGGGCTTCGCCACTGCCCTGTACTACGGCATCGGCTATCTCTTCATGATGCTGGCGGCCTTTCTGGTGCTGTACACCGTGGCTCCCAACGGCGGCAATGTGACCGTCAAGAATCTCAACGGACTTTCCCGCCGTTCGCCCCTGCTGGCCTTCATCATGACCGTGAGCATGTTCGCCCTGGCGGGCATTCCGCCTTTTGCGGGCTTTATGGGCAAGTTCATGCTGCTCACGAGCGCGTACAAGTCCGGCTATGTGCTGCTGGTGGTCATCGCGGCCATCAATACGGCCATTGGCATCTATTATTACCTGCAGGTGGTTCGCGCCGTGTACGCCGAGGACGAAGCCAATGCGGCGGACGTTCCTGTGACGACGGCCGGAACCCGCGTTGCTGGCGTCTGTCTTGTGGCCATAACGCTCGCGCTGGGCATTATGCCTGAAACCGTGGTGGACATGGCGGTCAAGGCCATGCAGGCCGCCTGGTAAGATCTCGGGCAAACGCGGGGTTTCAAAACGGGGGACTGGGGTTTCACACTGTGTTGTACAGGCGTTTTTCAAGCAAAATCACCTGACATTCCCGATTTCAATGGCGACAAAATTTCCATGAGTGGCTCATACGACAGACCGGGGGCCTTGCAGGCGTTCTAGCGCTGCAAGGCCCCCGGTCTGTCATCTTGGGGCAGAGTGCCTTTGCAAACAGACTCAACCCTTCGAGCATTTACTATGCCCTATAACAAGAGTTTTAGGGGGTGGGGGCGAGGGGGAGGAGACCCTTTTGCAAAAGGGTCCCTCCCCCACAACGCATTCATTCCTCTACAAAATATTTCAAAATACCAGCCCTGCCCGTCCAGCCGTTACCGCAGTTCTTCCATGGTGGTTCGCAGTTCCTGGGCCATTTGCGACAGCTCCTGCAAGGCCACGGAAGACTGCACGATGCCTTCGGAGGTTTCGCCGACAATGCGGTTGATTTCTTCAATGGCCCGGCTGATTTCCTCTGACGCGGCGC
The DNA here is from genome assembly GCF_902702915.1 of Desulfovibrio sp. 86. Lineage (NCBI taxonomy): Bacteria > Pseudomonadati > Thermodesulfobacteriota > Desulfovibrionia > Desulfovibrionales > Desulfovibrionaceae > Desulfovibrio > Desulfovibrio sp. 86. Next base: position 430,992 of record NZ_LR738849.1, read on the forward strand.
TTTGCTCTTCCGCCGCCGCAGCAATGGAACTTACCACAGTGGAGTTGTCCGACGCCAGCGTCACTATTTCATCAAGGGCAGCGCCGGAAGCGTTGGCCAGCCCCGTTGCTTCTGTCACGCTTTGCACGGCGCTGTGCACCTCGTCGATATTGGTGCGGGCCGAAGCCTGAATCGCGGTGATGGCGGCGCTTACTTCCAGTGTGGCGCTCATGGTTTTTTCCGCCAGCTTGCGCACCTCGTCGGCAACCACCGCAAATCCCCTGCCCGCATCACCAGCGCGGGCGGCCTCGATGGCCGCATTGAGGGCAAGCAGGTTGGTCTGATCGGCAATATCGGAAATAACGCCCATGATGCTGCCGATATTTTCCGCCTGGCCTCCCAGTTCGCTCATATTGTCTTGCAGGGTGTGCGCCACGTTGTTCACGGCATTGATGGACTGGACAACCCTGTTGACCAGGCCGGAACCGTCCTCGGCCTTGTGCCGCGAGTTCTGGCTCTGGTCGGCGGCCTGAGCCGCGTTTCGCGCAACTTCCAGAACGGTGGAGTTCATTTCCGCCATGGCGCTGGCCGTGGATTCCACACGGGTGCGCTGAATTTCGGCGCCGCGAGAGATTTCACCCACCTGGGTTGAAAGCTCTTCAGAAGCAGCCGCAAGCCGGTCGGATATGTTTGAGGCATGATTGGCGACCTCAAGCATGGTCCGCTGCTGGGTTTTGATTTCGGTAAGGTCGGTCAAAAGCTGCATGACGGAAGTGATGTTGCCCTGCTCGTCAAGCATGGGAATGGCAGTGTACGCCACATCCATGGTATGGCCCTGCGGATGGGCCTTGGTTTCGCCGCTGGCCGGAGCCTTGGTATTCACGGATGTGGTGAGACCGCAGCGCTCGGTGCCGTAATCGTCACGGTGGAACATTTCATAGCAGGTCATGCCCTGCCAATTATCCCCAACCAGTTTACGGGCGATTTTATTGATGTACGATGCCTTGAGGTCCTTGTTCAGCACAATGACGGGCGAAGGGATGTTTTCCAGAACCGTGTGAAAACGATTAAGAATATTGTTTGTGCCACGAACAAGCACCGCAAATTCACCCTCGAACTTGCCCGCATCGCCTTCAGAACTCAGATAGCCTTCTTCGACCTTACGTTCCAGCCACTTGTATTCCTCAAGAATTCTGTTGAGGGCCAAGGGGACCATCTTCATGGCTCCGACCATTCTGCCGATTTCGCCTTTTTCGCGTGTTTTCAGTTGGCGGGAGAAATCGCCGTGCGCCAGTGCGCTTGCGTAGCCTGAAAGATCGGTAAGCAGGCGTACAAAGCCAATAACTATACCTGCCGCAAGCACTGCGCCAAAAAAGATGCCAGCAATGCTTGTGATCAGCATGTACTGCTGGGCGTTCCGATTTTCATTCAGTATCTGCGGCCCAAGGGGGGTCAGTTCCGCTGTCACGCTGTCATTGAGCGCCACAAGCGCCTCGCGGCCCTTGGCTATTTCTGCAAACAGGCTGGACATGCCGGTATTGCCCTGTTCAAACATTTTTTCCAGCTTGGCGAGGCTTACGCTTATGGCGTCCCTGCTTTTCGCAAGATGGGCATAGAGGTCGCGGCTCTCCTGCGTGAAAAGGTATGGCGCTATCTTTTCCATGCTCCCCTTCAGAGATTCCAGAGAGCCACGGGCTTTTTTACCTTCTTCCATATCACGCGAGCCTGCAAAACGCTCAAAGCTGCCCTGGGCGGAGGCCAGATAGGGCCAGGCCTGGACCAGACCCGCAAGGGCTTCAGCGGTGCCGGCATCATGCAGCCTTTGCCCCAAAACGCGCATGTCTTCAACCATGGCTCGCATGGCGGGTTGCACATCTTTGTCAAACAGCTCGTTGGCTCCTGTCAGGCTATTTGTAACCACATCAATCTGCCCATCAAGATTTTGCGCGGCCGCAAGCAGTTTTTTGAGAAACCCGGTACGTTCGGCGCTCTCAACCAGCGCCTCAGAACGTCTGCCCTGCGAGATCAGAGCTTTTACGGAATCATGAGCCACCTTGATGGCGTTCTTGTTCCTTGTATCGTGCTGAAACCGAAAAACATCGGACGTTATTGCATTGAGCGCGCTGGAAGCTTCGCTGCACAGTACACTCAACTGCGCAACTTTTTGGTATTCCTCAAAGTTCGCCGAAGACATGCCGATGTTTCTATGGCCGAAGAATGCCATAGAGACAAGCAACAATACCATAAAAGCGAATCCGATAATTATTCTGTACTTGGTTGTCATGCTGGCATCCATAGGGAGGTTGAAGATGCATTTGCCTGCGGGGCTGCTACATAACTTTGGCTGGCGACAATCGTGCCTTTTTCCGCAAAGCTGGCCGTCAGTATATCTTGGCCATAGCAAGGTATATTTATTAATCTATACAGAGGACATATGCGTATACGTGGATGATTGCCTGTTTCAAACTGCGATAGTGGCAGGAATTACGTCCGCCTTGTTGCCTCTTGTGACGAGGGCGGACAAAGAAAACAGCGGGGCAAGGGGTAAGGTTGGCGCTACTGTGCGGCCGTTATCCCTAACTTCTTATTATCAAAAACTGTCCCCATTGCAACTAATAATCTATAACGTATTTTCGGTTTTACGGTAAAAAAGAATAGGGGCAGCGCCAATTTTTGACGCCGCCCCCTACAAAGTATGGTATTTTTAGTCTCTAACCATATATTTTTACAGTATTCTTACCACTGCACCCAACGTTGAAAAACGCAATGCTTGAGGCTCCTAAACAGCATCGCCCGCGCCGCGTCGGCATTGTGCATTGCGACCGGGCGTCAGGCGCTGCGTAAAATTATCCTGGGAATCTCCGACGGCACGCCAAGACGCACGGGAAATCCGTTCCATACCCCCGCTCCGGAGGTAACGTACATGCTCAGCGCGTCAGCCGTGTACCGACCGTACAGATAGCCGCCGTTGAACTGCGCCACCAAGGCGTTCAGGCCCAGTATCTGCCCCCCGTGGGTGTGCCCTGAAAGCTGCACATCAATGCCGCGTCGGGCGTTTGCAGGCGCGTTGGCGGGCCTGTGCTCCATAAGGACGCGCACAGCGTCTTCGGGCGCACCCTGAAGCGCCGCAGGCAGATCCGGCCCAGGCAGGCCAAGGCGCTCCGCAGCCACATCCGTAACACCGGCGAGAACCAGCGGATGCTCCTGGATGTGCAGCACCGCGTGCTGGTTCAGCAGCATGCGCATGCCCAGGGCTGGAAAGGCCTTCATCCAGCCGGGAAAATTGCTGTAATACTCGTGGTTGCCCACTGAACCCCAAATGCCGTAGTTCGCCCGCAGCCGCCGCAAGGGAGCCACGTCCGCAGCCCTGGCTGCAGGGCTGCCGTCAACCATATCCCCTGTGAACAGAATCAGATCCGGCTTCAGGGCATTGACGCGATCCACCAGGGCGTCCACCCAGACGCTCTGCAAAAGCGGGCTTACGTGCATATCGCTGATCTGTACGATGCTCAGCCCGTCCAGAGCCTTGGGGAGACGAGGCACAAGCATTTCAACATTCCGCACCTCTGGCACGCCAACGGCTTCACGCAGGCCCCAGAAGGCCGTGCCTGCGGCAAGAGTCACCATTATGGCCTGCCGTCTGCCCGACGAAAAGGCGGGCTGTGGGGCGGCGGGCTTTGCGCCGCCACGAATTTTTCGGGCAAGCCAGCCAATGATGCAGACCAGATCGCGCAAAAGCGTGAACACCAGCAACAGCACCAGCAAGAGAAAGCACCAGCCCTGCGCCAGCAGCAGAAAGGGGGGAATTTCAGGAGACGCCAGCCCCCCAAAGGCCATGCGGTTGATAAAGTGTTGCTGTGTGATGAAAAGCAGCAGCGCGGCCAGTGCGGCTTTGATTTTCCAACCTGCCCGCAGGGGCAGCAAAAGCCGGGCCGCCAGATATATGAAGACGACCCCGCCCATCAAATGTATGAACATGCTTGATTTCCTGTATGGTCAATAAAACTGCTTTTGTAGAAGCAGGAGCTTTAGGCAGATCAGCCACCTGGCGTGGCCAAAACACCGCGCACGACTTTTGCCTGCCCGGTTTTACACAACTTTACCCCGGCTGTGGAATCACTTTCACCAGAAATGTATTTCTTTTTCACACCGGCAGGGTTTGTGCCGGCTTGCCGGTGGCAACGCAGCATGACGCTGATTTTCCCATCAGACAACAGACGACAGAGTATCCGAACGCGCCGGGCAGATGGATATACTATTACGCGATGTCAGAAAGTATTCATGATTTTTCTTATGTCCATTACGCCACATTTTTTCGCCAAAGGCACATCACTGCGCCTGACGCTCCCCCCCCTGGCAACCCTCCAGAAGCGGATACGCCAAGGACCAACTGCCTGTTAATATAATGACTACACCATCATATATGATTACCCGTGCAAAAAATCAGGTGGGCGGCTGTTGAAAAACAACGGGCACTTCCGTCGCCGGCCTCTGCGCGTACGCCAAAAGCATGGTTGGCACGACGGTCTGGTACGGGTATGATGCCCTGAAATGTCTGCTCTGTTTGCAGGGGCGCTGCATTCCCTGCTCGCGCAGCAGCCAGAGCGGTTTCGCATGAAATCTCTTCTGGTGCCGCCCCAGGCGGCATGACGGCAATCGCAACACCTTTCAGGAGAACCGTTATGGGCACAGCGCCTTTTGACCATCTCAGCCAAGAAATGACAGGCTTCATGCGCTCCAGCGTTCTTGGGGCCCTGGCCGAACTTGATCTTGGCACAGTCATCCTCAGCAACGGCAACAGCCTTGGCGCTGCCGAGCTTGCCCGGCTGTGCGCGTGCGATGAACGGGGCGTCGAGGCCCTGCTGGACGCGCTTGCAGCCCTGGGCTATTTCGCCAAAGCAGGAACAGGGGCCGCAGCCCGGTATTCCGTGGCAGAAGAATACAAAAGCTTTCTGGATAGCCGCCACCCATCAACATTTATTCCAATGATGCGGCACATGGCCGGTCTGCAGCGCTCGTGGGCGCGCCTTGCGTGGGCCGTGCGCGACGGTAAACCGCAGGATAAAATCCCCAGTATTCTCGGCGTGGAACAGGACAGGGTATCGTTCATCATGGCCATGAATTCCATCGCCGTCAGGCTGGTGGACAAGGCCGTAGCATCGCTGTTCAGTGCCGGGGTTCTGTCCTTTACAAGCAAGGGCCTGCGGATTCTGGACATCGGCGGCGCATCGGGCACCTATACTGAAGCCTTTCTCAAAAACTTGCCGGAAAGCACCGCCACCATCATCGACCTGCCTGTGGCCATTGCGCAGGCCAAAAACCGTTTTACGGGCACAAGCCTTGAGTCGCGCGTCAGTCTGATCGAATGCGACTTTTCAAAGGACGCCCTGCCCTCAGGTTTCGATTTTGCCTGGATAAGCGCCATAATCCACCAGATGAACCGCGAAAAAAGCCGCATGCTCTACGCCAAGGCCCTGGACGCGCTGAAACCTGGCGGCATTGTGGGCGTTCGGGACTACGTCATGCGCCAGGACCGCACCTCCCCGATTGACGGCGCCCTTTTTGGCATAAACATGCTTGTGAATACCCGGGACGGCATGGTCTACACCTATGAAGAAATCAGGGAAGACCTCGAACTGGCAGGCTTCACCCAGGTTGTCCACGCCGTTGACGTGCCCAGCATGTCCGCCGTGGTCACCGCGAAAAAACCTGGTTAGTGTTAATTACGTTGAGCAGCTTTGTGGGGGAGGGACCCTTTTGCAAAAGGGTCCCTCCCCCACGCCCCCACCCCCTAAAACTTTTGCTGGCTGTTGGCATCGTGCCAGAGCATTTCGGTTTTGAAATTGCTCTGGCGGATGCGGGAGCAGACGCCCGCCGCAAAGGCGCATCTGCACAGTCTGTCTGCGCGGCTTGCCCCATGCGCGGCAACACCGGATGTGCTGTGCAATAAAACCTTTAGACACATTGAGTTACCAATGCCAAGGCCCGGATAAATATGTTCCGGGCCTGTTTTATTGCCGTTCTTTGCGCCTCCTCGCCCGAAAGCAGAGCATGAAGCGCAGGCGGATAAAAATGATTTTTTTCTCAAATTATCATCCAGATGATGGAATCAAAACTTCACCCCGCCTAGCATTCGCAATCAAACGTATTTTGCGCACGTACAAGAAAGGGTGAGCTATGAATCAGGATTTTTGTGCATCACGACTGCCAGTATTTGCCTACCTTTGTGAAAATGTTCGTAAATCTGGAAACACCCCCTGTAGGGCCTTTACAGGCTTTGCCATAGCGTGGTTGGCATTCGTTCTTTTCTGGGGAGTGCTTGAACCGTTTCCTGGCCTCACGCCTGACGGGATGGCCGTTCTCGGCATTGTCGTCTGGGCCAGCATCATGTGGGTCAGCGAGGCCATGCCCGCAGGCATAACCGGCATTTCCATTCCCACCATGCTGCTGATTACCAGGGCACTGCCCTGGACCAACGGCAAACCGCCCATGGCCGTCATTTTTGCCGGCTTTACAAACCACGTCATCTGGCTGTGCCTGTTCGCCTTTATGGTCGCCGCCGTCATGCAGCTTATAGGGCTGGACCGACGCATTGCGCTGGGCATTCTGGCGCGCTTCAAGGCGTCATCCGTTGGCCGGGTCATCTGGGGCATGTTTTTCGTCAACATCATTCTTGGCTTTCTTGTTCCTGCGGCCAATGCTCGTGCCGCCACCCTGTTGCCCGTGGTGCAGGGTATATGCAACCTGCTGGGCGATACCCCTGAAGACCGGGCTGCCAAAAAGGCCATTGTGATCCAGTCGCTGGTCTACGGATCGATGATCTGCGGTATGTTCATAATGACGGCCCACCTGCCGAACATGATTCTGGTGGGCATTTTTGAAAAAAATGGCTACCAGGACCTGAACTTTCTGAACTGGATGCTGCTTCAGTTTCCCTACCTTGGCATGTTCGCGCTCACCAGTTTCTGGATCAAGTACCATTTCAAGACCGCAAAGGTGTCCATTGCGGGCGGCGCAGCCACGCTCGAAAAAAGCTATCGTGACCTCGGCCCCATGACCGCTCCCGAAAAGGTGCTTCTTGGCATCTTTCTTCTGGTGGGCTTCATGTTTGTTACGGGCAAGGGCAGCTTTATCTGCGAACTGCACAGGCAGCCGCTGGGCGTTATAGGCCTGTTGGGCATGCTGCTGCTCTTTGCTCCCGGCATCATGCCCTGTTCGTGGCGTGCCGTGCAGCAAAAAACCATCTGGGGCACATTTCTTCTGCTGGGCGGCGCAATGACCATGACCACAGCCATGACTCAGGCGGGTGTGGCACAATGGCTGGCCGATCATATCCATGCCATGGTTGTTGGCCTGAACTGGTGGCAGACCCTGCTGGTGATGATGGCCGGAACACACGTCATTCGGTTAGGCATGTTGTCCAACGTGGCGGCAGTGGCCATGCTGGCCCCGGTGGTTTTTGCCATGGCGCCCAAACTGGGGCTGCACCCCGTGGCCTTCACCATGTTGGTTTGCGATACCGACACCTTCGCATACCTGTTGCCCACCCAGATCACCGCAGCCGTCATTGCTCACAGCACCGAAACATTCTCTACCGCTGACTACGCCAAGGCCGGTTGGGTCGCCGTGCTCATCGCCATTGCTTACGGCGTTTGCGTCATGGCCCCCTGGTATGCGCTTCTGGGGCTTCCGGTGTGGAATCCCTCCGCGCCCTGGCCCTTCTAGAAAAACCAACACAGACAGTTGCATATTTCAGGAATTCATAACCCTTCTTCTGAGAGGAAACCATGGCACGTATGAAAACAGGTCATACGGTTGATTTTCGGCCCGCAAGCCTGGCCGACATTGAAACCGTTGAGGTCACAGCCGACCTTCTGATCATAGGCGGCGGCAACGCCGGGTGCTTTGTGGCCACCGAAGCCGCACGGCTCAACCCGCAAATAAAAACCGTCATTGTGGAAAAAGCGGATATTATGCGCTCTGGAGCCTGCTCCGCAGGAATGGACGCCATCAACACCTACATCCCCGAAGGCAAGACGCCCGAGGATCTCGTTCGCTGGAGTCGCTCGCAGGTGGGCGGCGGCCCCTTGCGTGAAGATCTGGCGCTCTCCAATGCTGAAGAGCTTAATGAATGCGTGGATGATCTTGAACGCTGGGGCCTCCCCATCCTGCGGGACGAAGACGGAAAGATTCGCTATCGCGGCAAGTGGGACATCTCCATCCACGGTGAGCAACTGAAGCCCATCATGGCTGAAAAGGCTCTTGAAAGCGGCGCTGACGTCTACAACCGGGTAGCGGCCACAAGCCTGCTGATGCAGGATGGCCGCTGCGTGGGAGCCACTGGCTTTGGCGTTCGCGACGGCAGGTTTTATGTTTTCCGCGCCAAGGCCACGGTTGTCAGCACAGGCGGCGCAGGCACGCTTTACAAATCCTACACTGCAGACTCCACAGACAGCGGTTCGCAGATATGGATGTGTCCTTACTGCGTCGGATCAGGCTATGCTATGGGTTTCAGGCAGGGTGCCGAGCTCACGAGCCTTGAGCAACGCTGGGTCGCCACACGCACCAAGGATTTTTGCGGCCCCGTGGACACCATTTCCGTGGGCTATGGCGCGCCCATCATCAACTCGCACGGCGAGCGCGTCATGAGCCGTTACGCAAGCCTGGGCGGCGACGCGGCACCCCGGTACATCCGCGCCAACGCCCCCATGGAAGAATGGCTCGCCGGACGCGGCCCCTGCTACTGCGACACCACCCACATGACGCCTGAAAAAACCAAGGCCATGATGGAAGACTACCTGAACGAACGCCCTTCATTTGTGCTCTTTCTCGCCAGCCGGGGGCAGGACCCCAGCAAGGAACCCATCGAAATTTTCGGTTCCGACCCCTACATCCTTGGCGGTCACACCGGGGGCGGCTACTGGGTAGACATGGAGCGCATGACCACCCTGCCCGGCCTGTTCGCGGCGGGTGAAACCGCAGGCGGTAACCCCAACAAGTTTGTGGGCGGTTGCTGCGCCGAAGGAAAACTGGCCGCGCGCGGAGCCCTGGCCTTTATGGCTGCCGTGGACGCGCCAGCCCCTGACGCAGCGCAGATTGAGCGCGAAAAAGAACGGGTCTATGCCCCGCTGCTGACGCGTGAAGCCGAAGGCATTCGTCCGGTGGAAATGAAGGAACGCCTGCAAAGGCTCATGGACGAATATGCTGGCGGCTCCAGCCAGTTTTACCGCACCAACGAGCAACAACTGGACTACGCCCTCAGGCATATCAAGATGCTGCAAAGCCAGTTCTGCCATCTGCGCGCGCAGGATCTGCACGAACTGATGCAGGCCAGCGAAACCATGGACCGTGTGGATGTGGCCGAAGCCGTGGTGCATCACCTCAAGGCCCGCAGGGAAACTCGCTGGGCTGGCTGGCAGACACGATCGGACTACCCGGAACGTGATGACGCCAACTTCGACTGCTTTGTGGAATCACGCCGGGATGCAGACACCGGAGAAATAGTCACATTTACCCGTCCCTACGAGCAACTGCTGCCTGGCGACAGGTACAAGCCCTAATGCAGGAGAACGAACATGCCGCCAAAAATTGACGTACATAAATGCAATGGCTGTAAAGGGCGCGAAGAAACCCATTGCGAAGAGGCGTGCCCCGGCAACCTCATGGCCCTTGATCAGGGCACCGGCAAGGCTTTTCTGCGCAACCCCCGCGACTGCTGGGACTGCATGTCCTGCATCAAGGCTTGCCCATCCGGCGCGCTTGAAATCAAGATGCCCTATCAGCTCGGCTACTTCAAAGCTTCATTGAAACCCATAATGGGGTCCAACTTCATTATCTGGAAATGCCGCGACATCTATGGGCAGGAACAGACCTACCGTTACGTGAACCGACTGGACAAGGCCTAAAACGGATATTACTTCAACCTACGCCCGCCGCATCTGCCGAACGGCGGGCGTAACCTCTTTCCACCGCGAACTCCATGCTCCGCGGTGGAAAGGGAAGGGCCTTGGGTCACAGGAGTTTCGACCTTGCGGCCCAGGCTATAACAAAAGTGGTTGCAGCAAGGATCACGGTATGAACACATTCTGGCACCTCGAAAAAGAAGATTTTTTCAGAGGGATTGACGATGTAAAAAGCATTTTTTTGGAAAACGCCCACCGTCTGGAATTGCCCAAGAACGAAACCGTTTTTTTGGAGGGTGATGCCGGAGATACGTGTTTTTATATTGAATCCGGCCTGGTTCGCATCTTTGGTACGGCTGGTTTTGGCAAAGAGATGACATTTTCCTTGCGTATGCGGGGGGAATTTTTTGGCCTTTCGGAAGTGCTGAACAGTTCTCCGCGCAAGGCAGGCGCGCAAACTGCAAGTCCTTCTGTGCTGTATTCCATCGGCCAGCAAAGCTTTGAAACCCTGCTGCGTGATCATTATCCGCTGGCACGTCGCGTCATTACCTTGCTGGGGCGCAGGTTGCGCTATATGGGCGATATGGTGCGCAGACAAAATGATGACGTGGCCAACCGCCTGGCAAGCCTGCTTATTTCACTGGCCTACGACACGCTGCGCACCACCGAAGACTGGGACAAGCCCTGTGAAATCCCACTGAACATTCCTCAGGAACAGATGGCCTCCATGGTAGGTTCGACTCAGCCCACGGTAAGCGCCACCTTGCAGCGCTTTCGCATGGACGGTCTTATCGTGGGCAACGGCAGAAAGATTGTGCTGCTCAACCCCATTGAGATGATCTACAGGCTTGACCACAATCTTCTTTGATCTCCGGCCAATCTTCTCGCGCCGATCCACCCATTTTTCAAAGTAATATAGCATGTTGACTTTTTATAAAGTCAAATGATCCTACGTCGCACGCACGTTTCGTGCTGCGCAACATGGCGTGTCTTCTACCAAAATCGCCCTTCCAGAAAAATGATGAATTGAAATTTGAAGCATTTCAATAACAATCTGATTTAAAAAGCTATTTTCTATAAACCCAGCCTGTTGCCTTCTCCAAACCCATCCATCCGGCCTCTTTTTTGTCACCGTGTGGCAGTTATTCCTCACGGGACAAAATCAGCTCGCAGCGCTGCCAGAGGTTGCGCCAGGGCTGCATTTCCTGCTACACAGCCAGTATCTCGCGATTTTCTTTCCATTAAATTCTGAGCGGTACAGGGAGACGACTATGCAGCATGTTTTTTTCAGCAGCTTTCTAGGCAAATCGCCACTCTGGTACAAATATACGGTGCTGGCCTTTCTGGTGGCCAACCCTGTTCTCAATATTGTAGTCGGCCCATTTCTAACGGGCTGGCTGCTGCTGCTCCAGTTTATCTTTATTCTTTCGCTGGCGCTGAAGTGCTACCCCATTCCCGCAGGCGGTCTGCTGGCCCTGGAGGCCATCATCATCGGCATGACCACGCCCGACGCCGTATACAAGGAAGTGGCCACCAACCTGCCCACGCTGCTTTTGCTCATCTTTATGGTGGCGGGCATCTACTATCTGAAAGACGTGGTTTTTGTCGTTTTTACCCGGTTGTTTATCGCCATCCGGAAAAAACACTGGCTGTCACTGGCATTCTGCATTGCCAGCGCCACGCTTTCCGCCTTTCTGGACGCCCTGACACTCATGGCCATCATTATTGCCGTCTGCTTCAATTTTTACGCCATTTTTCGCAAGGTGGCCGGAGCCTTTACCCCCACCAACGGCAAAGAAGCCCCGGAAGTTGAAGAATTCTGCGGTTTTTTGCGCAACATCATCATGCACGGCGCTCTGGGGACAGCCCTTGGCGGCACCATGACCATTGTGGGCGAACCGCAAAACCTCATGATCGGCACCATGATGAATTGGTCATTCGCGGAATTTTTTATGCACAACGCCGTCATCGCCGTGCCTGTGGCCATTGTGGGCTTTACCCTCTGCCCCCTGCTTGAAATCTTTCGCTTTCCCGGTTTCGGATACCAGCTGCCGGAGCCCATCCGCGAGCTTATTGTCAAGGACGCCGCCAAAAAAGCGCGCCAGCTTTCAGACCAGACGCGCTTTCTTCACATCACCCAATGCGTGGTGGGCATACTGCTGATTTTGGCCCTGGCCCTTCACGTGGCCGAAATCGGCCTGCTCGGCCTCACGCTGATCATCCTGCTTTCGGCCATGACGGGCAAAACCAAGGAGCACGACTTTTCCGAGGCCTTCAACAACGCCATGCCCTTTGTCTGCCTTATCATCATCTTTTTTGGCATTCTTTCGGTGGTGCATGACCAGCATCTGGTGACGCCGCTTGTGGAATGGGTCTTCCAGTTCCAGGGCAAACCCCAGTTGCTGGCGCTGTATCTGGTCAACGGCACACTGTCGTTCGTCAGCGACAACGTCTTCATCGCCTCTGTCTTTATTACTGAAATGGACAAAGCCCATACGGCTGGCCTGTTCTCCAGCGAGTGGTACGATAAAATCGCCGTGGTGGTGAATATGGGCACCAACATTCCCGCTGTGGCGACGCCCAACGGCCAGGCGGCTTTTCTCTTTTTGCTCACGTCTTCGCTGGCTCCGCTCATCAAGCTCTCGTACATGCGGATGGTCAAACTGGCCTTTCCCTATACCGTGACCATGACTGCCACCGGAGCCATTTGCATCTACTTTTTCCTGTAGCCGCCCGATCCTGGCCCAGATATGTGGAGAACATACCGATGAATATACAGTTTATGTCCGCCAAGCTGCTTGTGGTCTTTGGCGAATGCGGCTGCGGCATGGCCATCGTTGACGCCTCCAAGGAAGGAGGCGCACGCGGCGGCACGAGGCTTCACGGCCGCTGTCTGGATGAAGACGGTTGCGGCTGCGGCTCATGCCCCGGTTGCGTTGATCAGGACATTATCCTCATTCTCATGCAGGATGAGGCTGAAAGCGTTATTACGGCCGTTGTGGAAGGGGTTTTGAAAAACCCCCAATGTCGTGCGGGCGCAGCCATAGTGCTGGACGTGCCCAAGGCCATGCTGCGCGCCAGCCAGACAGCCAGCAACGAGCCTTTATTACATACCATCGAGGGAGAAGACATGAAATCCGGCTACACCATGATATGCAGCATTATCAATTACGGACAGGCTGAAGAGCTCATGGCGGTGGCCCGGCAGGCCGGAGCGCGTGGCGGCACCATACTGGGGGCCAGAGGAACGGGTACTGAAGAAGACGTGAAATTCTTCGGCATCAGCCTGACGCCTGAAAAGGAATTTCTTCTCATCATAAGTGAGAACGCCGCGACAGACGCCATTTTACAGGCGCTTGGCAGCCAGCCGGTCTTCAGCGAGCCGGGGGGCGGCATTGTCTTTACCGCCAGCATTGAGCGCTACATATCCCTCAATGCCTGATGCCGCCAAGGGCTCTGCGCCCCGGGGCGCGAGAGCTTTCTGGTTGCGCCATTGCCCCCGGTGCGCAGCATAAAAGCCTTATAACGAACTGGTGTTAGAAGAAAACAGAGGCCGGAGCGGCATAGCCGCTCCGGCCTTTAAAAACCGGCTCCGCATCCCGCCAGAGCAATTTCAAAGTGAATCTGCTCTTGCGGCGGCGTGAGAGGAATCAGTCGTAAGGACGTCAGGCTGTTTGCCTGCCATGATTGTCCACCCCGATTGGCCATCGCGCCGGGGTTTGCCGACCCTGTTACACGCCCAAACGGGCGTGTCTGCAACGCTGCTTTGCCCTAGAGGGCTGCCACGGTCCAAAGGGCTTCCACGTCCAGGCCCGCCAGATGCCTGCGCAGCATGTCCAGCGCGTGGCTTGAAGCCAGACGCCGCGTCCATTCCCGCCCAAGGTAGCGCCCATGCGGACGCAGTTCACGCAGCCATACATCCTGGCCATGGCTCAGCGCCACATATACCAGACCCACAGGCTTGCTCTCGGTGCCGCCGCCGGGCCCGGCCACGCCGGTTATGCCAAGGCCGTAATCCGCCCCATAGCGCTCGCGCACGCCTGCGGCCATGCTGCGGGCCACTTCCGGGCTTACGGCCCCGTGCCGCTCCAGCAGTTCTTCAGGCACGCCCAAAAGCCTGGTCTTGGCTTCATTGGCGTAGGTGATCAGGCCGTAGCCGAAAACTTCCGAAGAACCGGGCTGATCAGTGATACGCTTGGCCAGCAGCCCGCCGGTGCAGGATTCCGCCGTGGCCAGACTTTGCCCGCGCAGACGCAGCCCCTCCACCACCACGGCCTCCAGGCCCGTCACATTGACGCCATAGACCACATCGCCCAGACGGGCGCGCACCTCGTTGACCACTGGCATGGCCAGGGCTTCGGCAGCCTCGGCGCTCGCCGCCTTGGCCGTCACCCGCACGAACATTTCCGCGTCCCCGGCATAGGGGGCGGCCGTGGGGTTGACGCCTTCGGTCAGGTCGGCAATGCGCAAGGCCGCCGTGCCCTCGCCAATACCAAAGGTGCGCACCATGAAGGACGCTATGACCGAATCCGTCATGTTCTGCAAAAAGGGCACGACGCTGTTTTCGAGCATGGGCAGAAGCTCGGACGGTGGCCCCGGCAGCAGGATGACCCATTGCCCGCAGCCCGCTGGCACGGCGCAGCCGGGGGCAGTGCCCGCGTCATTGGGAAAGGCCACGGAACCGCGCGGCAGGTAGGCCTGCTTGAGCTGATTGGCCGATATGGGGCGGTCGCCAAAATAGTCGCGCAGGCGGCGCAGGCTGTCCGCATCTTCTTCAAGGGGGCACCCCGTGACCTGCGCCACGGTTTCCTTGGTCATATCGTCATCTGTGGGGCCAAGGCCGCCGGTGGTTATGATGATCTGCGCGCGCCCTAGTGCCTCGCGCAGCGCGGATTCAAGCCGTCCGCCATTATCCCCCACCGTGTGCACCTGCAAAAGATCCAGACCCAGCGCTGAAAGCGCCTTGGCCACGTGGGCGGCGTCGGTGTTGACAGTATGTCCCAGCAGAAGTTCCGTACCCACTGAAATGATTTCCGCCCTCATGCGGCCTCCTTGCGTCCTTAGAGCAGATTAACTTTGAAATGCTACACATTTCAAAGTTTTCATTCAGCCGAAAAATATAATTTTCGGCTGAACCCACGCCACGTTGTGGCGCGCTGCACTTTCGTGCAGCCTTAGAGCATTTACACTTTTTCAAAGTTAACATGCTCTAAAGCCTTGCCGCCCCGGAAGGAGGCAGGAAGATCACGATAGCGCTTGCCCGCACGCCATGCAACAGGGCTTGCGCCTTGGCAGACGGTGTTGACGCCACAAAATTTGCCCGCATGCCACGCAACTGCGCCTCAGGCTGACGCGTCCTGGCCCGAAGCCCTGGTCCATATCCTGCCGTATCCTGCCGTATTCTGGTCCGAAACCTGGTCCGAAACCTGGCCCGAAAACTGACCCGAACCCTTGCGCTCGGCTATTTTTTGACAAAAAGCCAGAGGGCTTGTACTGCCCATAGCCAGGTGTTGACAAAGGGAATCGCTTGCGACATGCTATTACATAGCAAATCAATAAGTAATACACGCACGGCACAGTACGCCGATATAAAACAAGAAATCGAGCGACCACCGCAAAGGGGAACCACAATGAATCATGAAAAAGGCTTGCGGTTTGAAACCCTGCAAGTACACGCCGGGCAGGAGAAGCCAGACGCAGCCAGCGGTTCACGGGCCGTGCCCATTTACCAGACGACCTCCTACGTGTTTGACGACTGTGCCCACGCCGAGGCCCGTTTCAACCTGACCGACCCCGGCAACATTTACAGCCGTTTGACCAATCCCACGCAGGACGCGCTGGAACAAAGGGTGGCGGCCCTTGAAGGAGGCGTGGGAGCTCTTGCCACCGCCAGCGGTGCGGCCGCCGTGAGCTACGCTCTGCAAAATCTCGCCAGCGCCGGGGACCACATTGTTGCCGCCAAAACCCTGTACGGCGGCACCTACAATTTGCTTGCCCATACGCTCAAGACCTGGGGCATTGAGACGACCTTTGTGGATCCCGCCCAGATTGATTCCTTTGAACAGGCCATCACGCCCAAGACCCGCGCCCTTTTTGTGGAGAGCATGGGCAATCCCCATAGCAACATTGTGGATATGGAAGCGCTGGCAGCCCTGGCCCACCGTCACGGCATCCCCCTGGTGGTGGACAACACCTTTGCGACCCCCTGGCTTATGCGCCCCATTGAATACGGCGCGGACATCGTCGTGCATTCCGCCACAAAATTCATGGGCGGACACGGCGCCGCCCTTGGCGGCGTCATCGTGGACAGCGGCCGCTTTGACTGGGCCGCGTCCGGCAAGTTTTCCCACCTGAGTGAGCCAGATCCGAGCTATCACGGCCTGAGCTTCACCAAGGCCGTCGGGGCGGCGGCCTACATAGTGCGGGCTCGGGCCATCCTGTTGCGCGATCTTGGCGCGACAATGGCCCCCCTGCACGCTTTTTTGATCCTTCAGGGACTTGAAACACTGTCGTTGCGCGTGGAACGCCATGTGCAGAACGCCCTGACCGTGGTGCGCCATCTGGACAATCACCCCAAGGTGCAGACCGTCAATCACCCGAGCCTGCCCCACAGCCCCAGCCACGCTCTGTACGAGCGCTACTTCCCCAACGGGGGCGGCAGCATCTTCACCATTGAGGTCAAGGGCGGCGCGGCCGAAGCCAGAGCCTTTATTGACAAGCTGCGCATCTTCTCGCTGCTGGCCAACGTGGCTGACGCCAAATCGCTGGTGATCCACCCCGCGTCCACCACGCACTCGCAAATGACCGAAGAAGAACTGGCAGTTACGGGAATCTGGCCCAATACCGTGCGCCTCTCCATAGGCATCGAACACATTGACGACATCCTGGCTGACCTGGATCAGGCATTGGCCTCCCTGTAAGCATTGAACAAAGCCTCCTCACAAAAGCTCCCATGCCGCGCGTGGGAGCTTTTTGCGTTTGCGCGATACTCTGGCGTTCTGGCCTGTTCCCATGCCACGCAGCATGGATTTTTTCCGCGCCGAGCCGTAAGCGGGCTTTCTTGCTGCGATATATCGGTTTTACGTAAAAAAATCGCTACCTCGTGCGGGCCACGCCAAAATCCATTGTATTTTACAGGGGCATTGCATAGAGTGCCTGAGGCGGCGTCACGCCGCGCGGGCAAAATGTTTTCCCGCAGGCGCGGCGCGCCGCAGCGTATACTGCGCACCCCTTTGAGGAGAATTTTCATGCTGAAAAAGTTTGTGGCCTTTGTGTTTGTCATGCTTCTGGCCATGCCAGCTCTGGCGGAAGAGCTGAACACCAAATATTTTACTGTCTCTGTTCCCGAAGGATGGAAGGCCGTCATGCCTCCCACCGAAAAGCAGGGCACCACCAGCGCCATTTTCGCCAACTCCGCCGGGGATGCCTCGGTGACGCTTGTGATCAGCCCCAACGGCGGCGCGGATACCAAAACCATCGCAGAGATGTTTGCCAAACAGTTCAAGGCCCCCAAGCCGCCTGTTGAAAAGGGCGGTCAGTATACCTTCACCTTTGCGCAGCAGGACATCACAAGCCAGGCATGGGTCGCCTCGCAGGGCGACGTGTTCATGCTTACGGTCATGGCTGGCGACCGCAAATCTGCTGCGGCCTTTGTAAAAAAATACGTTAAAAGCGCCGATTTTCCGGCATTGCTGCCCAAATAAGTTTTCGTCTGTTTTGACGAAAAAGCGGCCATGTCATCAGCGACATGGCCGTTTTTCATTTGGCACACAAGCGTCCACAGACGGCGCCACCTGCCATGGCGGTATACGTCGTGGCAGGATACGTCGTGGCAACAAATGCTCTTGCTTTCCAAAGTGCCTGCCGCAAAAGCGCAGACGCCCACCTCAAAACATCTGCGGACACCTGTTATGACAGCGACATAGGACCAGCGCATCCAGGTGGACGCCCACAATGTTCTTGCTACTTTTTATTTTTTTGTGCTACATACGCCACACGCGGCATGACGCCGTCAAACATTGCCACGGCCATAAAATTCAACGGAAGGATGCGATTATGTGGAAGTTCTGTTGCGCGTGCATGGCGCTTGCGCTTTTTTGGGGAACCCAGGCTCAGGCCCATTTTGGCATGGTCATTCCTTCCACCCCCACAGTCACGGACAAAAAAGAATCTCCGCTCAAACTGGACATAGCCTTTGCCCATCCTATGGAACTGCAAGGCATGCCCATGGCGGAACCCAAGGCATTCACCGTCACCCATGACGGCACGACCGAGGACATCAAAAGCCTGCTCAATCCCGCCACCATTCTGGGCAACAAAGCCTGGACAGCCGCATACGCCATCAAAAAGCCCGGCGTCTATCAGTTCGCTGTTGAGCCGCAGCCCTATTTTGAACCCGCCGAGGACTGCTTCATCCTCCACTATACCAAGACCGTGGTCGCCGCTTTTGGCGAAGAGGAAAACTGGGGGCAGCCGCTGGGCCTCAAGACCGAAATCGTTCCCCTGACGCGGCCTTTCGGCAACTACTCCGGCAATGTTTTTCAGGGCCAGGTGCTGCTTGACGGCAAGCCCGTTCCCGGCGCGGAAGTTGAGGTTGAAAGCTACAACAAGGGCAAGGGCCATACCGCCCCCAACGAATATTACGTCACCCAGGTAGTCAAGGCCGACCAGAACGGCGTGTTCACCTACGGCGTGCCCTGGGCTGGCTGGTGGGGCTTTGCCGCCCTGAACACGGCTGAAGAAAAAATGAACTATGAGGGCGAAGCCAAATCCGTTGAGCTTGGCGCTGTTATCTGGGTCAACTTTGCGGCTCCCCGCATAAAATAGGGGATGGTCGCGCAGTGCGGCAAAAGTGCGCGCCTTCCTGGGCAGCGGCCTTTTGAAAAACAGACTCCGGCCCCATACCGTACGCCACGGCATGGGGCCGGGCTGTGAAAACATGCTGCGAAAGCTTACTCTGAAAAATCCCGGAACGCGCCCCAATGGCCGACGCTCCAGAGAAGGATGATCCATGCATATTGCCGAAGGTGTTCTGTCCCCACCCATTCTGGCCGCAGGCTACGCCCTGACGGCCGTGGGCACGGCCCTTGGTCTGCGCCGCCTGGACTATGACAAGCTCATGACCGTGGCCATTCTGGCCGCGACCTTTTTTGTGGGTTCGCTCATACACGTCCCCATCGGCCCTTCCAGCGCGCACCTTATTCTCAACGGTCTTCTGGGCGTACTGCTGGGGTGGGCTGTCTTTCCCGCCATTCTGGCCGCACTCGCCTTGCAGGCGCTGCTCTTTCAGTACGGCGGCCTTGTTGTTCTGGGCGTCAATACGTTCACCATGGGCTTTTCCGGGCTCGTGGCCTGGTATGTTTTCCGCAGCCTTGTCCGCCTCTGGCCCGGCATGAAGGGTTTACGGGCCGCCGCCTTTTGCGGGGGCGCCGTCGGCGTGCTGGGCGCGGGGCTGCTCACCGCCCTGGCCCTGGCGTGGAGCAATGAGGGTTTCCTCACCGCCGCCCGGCTCATTTTTCTGGCTCACCTGCCGGTCATGCTGGTCGAAGGGCTCATCACCATGTTTACCGTGGGCTTTATTGCCCGCGTCCGCCCGGAAATGCTGCACGTTTCCAGCGCCGCGTTCCAACCGGGCCAGGCCTGAGCAGCCGGAAAGGAGTTTTCATGTTCCTTGGCAATGCCGCTTCTTTTCGGACAATCCGCACAGGACGGCCTGACTGCCTGCCTGCGCAGCGCTCTTCTGTCCCAGTGCTTGCCCCAGCGCTGCCGTTATCCGCGCCTCTGGCTGCCCTGCTGCTTGCCGCCGCGCTTCTGCTTGCGCTTCAGACTCCCGCCCTTGCGCACCGGGTAAACATCTTCGCCTGGACTGAAGGCCCGCAGGTTGCCGTCAAATGCGGCTTCAGCGGCGGCAACAGCGTCAGGAACGGAGAGGTCACGGTATACGATGCGGCTAACGGCCAGGTTTTGCTCACAGGCCGGACAGACACGGAAGGACTTTTTCGTTTTGATATTCCGCCCAAGGGACGGGAGCACGGCCTGCGCATACGTATCAATGCTGGTGAAGGGCATCAGAACGAATGGCTGCTGGAAGCGGCCGAACTGTCCGCTGCTCCCGCTGCGGCTCCGGCCGCGCCCCGCCATGCCGAAATCACGGCCAATGCGGCGGCGAAAAACACTGGCGGCCCCAGCGCCGGGCCGCCGCCCGCAGGCAAGGGTCTGCCCGCCGCCCCGGAAATTTCAGGTTCCGGCCCTGTGAGCGCCGCAGAAATACAGGCCATTGTGGATACCGCCCTTGAGGCGCAGGAGGCAAGAATCTCCGCCCTGCTGGACTCCCGCCTGTCCCCCGTGAAGCGGCAACTGGCCGAAATGCGCACAGACGAACCGGGCCTGCGCGAAATCGTGGGCGGCATGGGCTGGTTTGTGGGTCTGGCCGGACTGGCCCTTTACTTCCGTTCCCGGCGGCGGTAACTGTCGGCATGTTTGACCAGCCCTTTGTACGCCCTTCGGCCATACAGCGCATTGACCCGCGTGTGCGTATGGCCCTTGCAGCGCTGACCGCGTTGTGCCTTTCGACGCTGCAGGACGTGACCGCCAGTTGCGCGGGACTTGGCCTGGGCCTGATTCTGCTGATCCTGGCCCGTCCGCCCCTGCTGCCGCTGTTGCGTCGCCTGGCGGTGATCAACATGTTTGCGGCCTTTTTGTGGTGTGTTACCCCGCTGACCATGCCCGGACAGGAAGTGGCGCGGTGGGGTTTCATAAGCTTGAGCGCCGAGGGTCTGCATCTGGCCCTGCTCGTCACCATCAAGTCCAATGCCATTGTCTGTGTTTTTCTGGCCCTTGTGGCCACAATGGACACGCCAACGGCGGGGCATGCCCTGGAATGCCTGCGCTGCCCGCGAAAACTGGTGTTTCTTTTTCTGTTTACCGCCCGGCAGGTGCACGACATTGCGCAGCAATGGCAGTGCCTGAGCGTTGCCGCGCGGCTGCGCGGCTTTCGCCCGCGCACCGGTATGCATACCTACCGCACCGTGGCTTCTTTGTTGGGGCTTTTGCTGGTGCGCAGCTACGAACGTTCACAGAGAGTGCGCGAAGCCATGCTGCTGCGGGGATTTTCTGGCCAGTTCCGCTCGGTGGCGGTATTTAAGGCGCGTCCCGTGGACGGCCTTTTTGCCCTCCTGATGCTGCTCTGCCTTGCAGGACTTGTGCTTATGGAGTACCGGGATCAAATCTATGGACTGTAATACGGAAAAAGACTGCATCTTCAGCCTCGAAAACATTCATTTTCAGTATGAACGGGACGGCAATATCCGCCAGGTGCTCAAGGGCGTTGACCTGGCCCTCCTGCCGGATCAGCATATCGGCTTTTATGGCCCCAACGGCAGCGGCAAAACAACGCTTTTTCGCTGTGTTACAGGCCTGATAACGCCGCAGCAGGGCTGTGTGCGCTTTCACGGCCGCGAAATGCGCACCGAGAAAGACTTTCACAGCCTGCGCTGCGCCGTGGGCTTTGTGCTGCAACATGCCGAGGATCAGCTGTTCTTTCCCTCCGTGCTTGAAGATGTGGCCTTTGGGCCGCTGAACCTGGGCCTGTCGCCGGAAGCCGCACGCGAGCGGGCGCATGAAACCCTGCGCAACCTCGGACTGGACGGTTTTGAAAACCGCCTTACCCACCGGCTTTCGGGCGGCGAAAAAAAACTGGTCTCCCTCGCGGCAGTGCTGGCCATGCGGCCCGAAGCCCTGCTGCTTGATGAACCCACCAACGGCCTTGATAACGAGGCCCGTGAACGCATCATCGATATTCTGCAAAAACTTCCCACAGCCCGCATCACCATTTCGCACGACTGGGACTTTCTCGCCCGCATATCCACCACCTATCTGACGCTCGCTCACGGCCGCCTTGACGCCTGCGCCCCCAGCTTCAGCCACACGCACGCCCACGCCCATCCTTTGGGCGATGAACCCCACGCCCACTAGACACTGTCCCGGGCAACGCTATTTTCAAATTGAAATGCTTTGTGGGGGAGGGACCCTTTTGCAAAAGGGTCTCCTCCCCCACGCCCCCACCCCCTAAAACTCTTGGTGTGTTCTATAGCACTTCAAGGTTTTCTCTAATCTGAAACGGGGGGCAGAGACAGCACCCGCCAGCCATCACGCCATCGTAAAATTTATCGTGCCAGATACGGCCCTCAAGCCTTGTCGTTTTTGGCAATGTGTTCGCGCTGCCCTAATGGGCCAGATGCGTTGTGAGGCTAAAGTGTTGCCCTGATGCCCCATGCGCTGCCCTTGGGGCATCACACAGCCTGATCAGATAGCAGGCGCAGGCGCTGGCCATGCAGGCCAAGCGCGCATTGCCCGGCCTGCTACGCGCGGGCAAACGGCTGCGCGGCTTCTATGGTTGGTTGGCACGCTGCGGACAGCGCGTCGCTTGGGGATCGACAATGCAGGGCAGCCCACGAGACCGCAGAACAGTTTTATAATAACAGCATGGAATAATGCGAGAATGTTACACATCAACACCGATTTTCATTCCGCCATGCCCAAGAAATTCCCGATGATTCCAAACATGATTCATAAACAATTTTATACCATTACCACAGCGTTCACGCACGCGCCTGTTCGTCGGCACTAGATTTCCGTACAGGTATAAGATATTTTTCCAGAGGTGTAATTCACTTTTGATATCATTTGCGCAGTCCCGGGCAGTATCCGCTCTGGCCAGCCTGCACCTGAAACCTCGCCCCATTGCGTTCGCTTTTTGCGAAAAAAACGATGCCAAAGGCTTTGCTATGTCAAAACTGCCATACTCTGGCTCCCAGTATATTCAGCCTGAAACACGCGACCCCATTTGGGAGTGGCATATTCCTTCAGACAACCTCTACCTGAGCGCCGGGGCAATCAAGCTGTTGCAATTTGAGGGGCATGCACCGCGCAGCATGAAGGAATTTCTGAGCCATTGCCCCCTGGAGGGGCTGGTGCCCTACCTTGAATCGGTGGAAAAAATCCTGAATGGCTCGCAAGGCCCTTTTCTTGAGCTTATTTACATGCTGGGCAAATTTATGGTGCGTGCCCAGATGATGGTTTTACAGCGCGATGTTTTTGGCCGTGGCACCATTCTGGTGGGCGCTCTGGCCGCCATTGACAGGCAAAAAATCGAACCTGCCTTTACGCCGGTTCTGAACTGCCGATCCCTGATCAATCCCCCCGCCCCAAGCTCCGATGCAAGTCGTCTGATGCTGGCCCTCAACGCAGCCAGTGACGGCCTCTGGGATTGGAACCCCATTGACGGCACCGTGTATTTCAGCCCGCGCTATCTTTCCATGCTGGGCTACACTCCCAATGCCTTTCCCCCGGTGGCGGAATCGTGGACCAGCCGGGTGCATCCCGATGATTTTGAAAACATTGTGCCCATGCAGATGCGCATTGTTGAAAGTCCCGATTACGGGGACAGTTTTGAATGCACGTACCGCTTTTTACGGGCTGACGGCACCTGGGCCTGGATACTGGGGCGCGGCTACGTGACCCAGCGAAACGCCAGCGGCAAGGCAACCCGCATCGTGGGTCTGCACACCGATGTAAGCGCAGGTCAGGCCGACAGGGCGCAGCTTGAAAACCTTGTGCGCAATGATCCGCTCACCGGGCTACGCAGCCGAACCTACTATGGCATGACGGTTGAACGCCTGGAGCAGCAAAAAATACGCCCTGTGGGCATTATCGCCTGTGATATGGACGGACTCAAGCTTATCAACGATTATCTCGGTCACCCCGAAGGCAGCAAGATGCTTTGCCAGGCGGCGCTTATTCTGCGCACCAGCCTTTACGCCCCTGACTGCATAGCCCGTATGGGAGGGGACGAATTCGTCGCCCTGTTGCCAGGCTGTACGCAGGAGCAGCTTAAAAAAGCCATTGCGCGCATCAGCAAGGCTTTTGACGCGCACAATGCCAACCCGGACAACATCCCCATCCGCATGTCCCTCGGAGGCGCCTGTGCTGAAGATATGGGCACCTCGCTGGCCCAGCTTCTGGTACTGGCGGACCGCGACATGCTGCTTGGCAAACACAAGGAACGCACCCGGTGGCGCAAGCACATAAAAAAGTGGATAGAAAAAAATACAAACAAGATTGTGCAGATAGAAGACAGCCGCTATATGTAGCGGCCTGGCGCATGCCTCTTGACGCGGCCCGCGCTTTGAGACAAAGTGTGCCCATGTCGGATGATAACCCTCCCCCTACAATGGCCCTCGACTCTTCCGCAACGGAATGCCCTGTTGTGCATGAGACCGAGAGCGGCCAGAAGTTACTTCAGTTTTTGCAGCGCCGTCTGAACCTCCCCCAAGCCATGCTGCACCGTTGGGTGCGCACGGGGCAAGTGAGGATAAACGGTTGCCGGTGCAAACCTTTTTCGCGCGTACAGGCCGGTGATCTCGTTCGCCTGCCCCCCTTTGCCATAAAAATGGCCGCGCAGTGCGACGACCCGCTGCCAGCGCCCGCACGCAAACTCCGTAACAGCGAAGACGCCGCAAGCGGCCCTCCGCTGCCTCCTCTTGTCGGCTCCAGCGGCTACCTGTGGGCTTTTGACAAGCCCGCCGGCCTGCCCACCCATCCCGGAACCGGGCATGAAGACAGCCTGACAACCCGCCTGGCCCAGCATTTTGCCAACGCAAGCTTTATGCCCACGCCCGTGCACCGGCTGGACAAGGAAACCTCGGGCATCCTGCTTGTGGCCGCATCCTATGCGGCCTTGGACGAAGCCCAGCAAGCCCTTCGCGGTCAGCGCATGGTCAAGGAGTATGTGGCATGGATCGCCGGACGCTGGCCCCACGAGGAAACCTGCCTTGTGCGGCATTTTTTGCGCAAGGATGCGGTACGCGGCTTTGAAAAAATGTGCACCGTGGGTGCGGAGGCGGCCGACGGAAAAGAAGCCCTTTGCCTTGTGCGGCCTCTGATCGTGGAGGACGGGGCAAGCCTTGTGCAGGTGCGTCTGCTCACGGGGCGTACCCACCAGATTCGCACCCAGCTTGCCAGCCTTGGGCACCCGGTGCTTGGCGACGCCAAGTACGGCCAGGCCCGTCCTGGAAGCCCTCTGTATCTGCACGCCCTGCGCATGATTCTGCCGGAAGGCGCGTCTTTTGCCAGCCTGCCCCCCTGGGTGGGGGCGCGTGCCCTGACAGACCTGCCCGAGCCCATCGGCTGCGGCGACGGCCTGCCCTCGCCGCCCCCCCTCGTGTGTGGGGTATTCCCATTGGGCGGCGAAGGTGCTACAATTTCTCCTTTACATTAGAACTCGCACTGGCGGGCCTTTCAAAAAGCGCCCGCGCACTGCACGCGGCCTTGTTTTCAGGCCGCCACAAGGTTATAGACATGGCTGAAAATCCGCCGCGCATCATTCTTGTGGGCCGCCCCAACGTGGGCAAGTCCACTCTGTTCAACCGCCTCATCCGCAGCAATCGCGCCATCACCCATGACAGGCCGGGCATCACCCGCGACCGCATGGACGGCGTGGTGCGCCGCAAGGACATGCCCGTATTCGGCATTGTCGATACAGGCGGCATCACTCTTGACGCACATGCCATGGTGGTGGAAGGCCCGGAGGGCATCCGCGGCTTTGAGCAGGACATCCTGAACCAGACAGAGGCCGCGCTCAAAGACGCCACAGCCGTGGCCTTTGTTGTGGACGGCCGTGACGGCCTGCTGCCGCTGGACGAGCATCTGGCCGCCCATGTGCGGCGCAAGGGACTGCCGACCCTCTGCGTAGTCAACAAGGTTGACGGCGCGGAACACGAAGACGAGCGCATGGCGGAATTCCACGCCCTGGGCTTTCCCCTCTTGGCTGTCTCCGCCGAGCACGGGCACAACATGAACGCCCTGGTTGAAGACCTTATTGCCCTGCTGCCCGAAGACAGCTCCGAGGAGCCCCCGGCCCCTCCCACGCTGCGCCTCGCCATGCTGGGTCGCCCCAATGCGGGCAAATCCTCGCTTATCAACGCCCTGTCGGGTGAAGACCGCATGATCGTCTCGGACGTGGCGGGCACTACCCGCGACAGCGTGGACGTGCGCTTTACCAAAAACGGCAAGGACTATGTCTTCGTGGACACGGCAGGCGTTCGCCGCCGCACCAAGATTTCGGACAGCGTGGAAAAGTATTCGGTCAACTCGGCCATCAAGTCCACCACCAAGGCGGACGTGACCCTTCTGACCCTGGATGCGGCCGAGGGCGTGAGCCAGCAGGACAAGCGCCTCATGGACATGCTCAACACCCGCAAGACTCCCTTCATGGTTCTTATCAACAAGTGCGACCTTGCCCCCCGCAACGCGCTTGACCAGTTGCGAAAGAACGTCAACGAACTTCTGTCATTCTGTCCCCATGTGCCCGTCCTGCTGGTTTCCGCTCTCAAGGGCAAGGACATTGGCAAAATCCTGCCCCTGGCGCAGAAAATTCATGACGAATGCAGCGTCCGCATCACCACGGGCAAGCTCAACCGCGCCATGGAAGAAGTGCTTACGCGCCACCAGCCCCCGGTGGTCAAACGCGTGCGGGCCAAGTTTTTCTATCTTACCCAGGCCGAATCCGAACCGCCGACCTTTGTCTTTTTTGTGAGCGACGCGGAACGTGTGCCTGAAAGCTATACCCGCTACCTTGAACGGGCGCTGCGGAAAATCTTCGAAATCTCGCACGCGCCCATGCGCATCCACCTGCGCTCAAGCCACAAAAAGAAAACAGCGTAAGCCCGCGCGGGCGGTTCGCCTTTACTGCCCGCCACTGCACAAAATATTAGAAGTCCGAATGCGGAACATCCGCTTCGGACTTCTGTTTTTACCCCGCTGCGACCACCTCATTTTTCCCGCCATCCCCCATGCGGCACTTGACAAACGCCAGGGGCTCGCATTGACAGAATGCCCGCAATAAGGCAATAAAAATCCTTCATCTAATATGACGTGCAAAGTCTGCGCGCACAATTTTCTCGTAGGAGGGGCAGATGAAAAAAGGTATGACATGGCTTGCCGCAATGGCTGTCTGCGTGACGTTGGCCGCGCCTGCTCAGGCTGCTGATCCCATCAAGATCGGCGTGCAGGGGGCTCAGTCCGGCGACCTGGCTTCTTACGGCGTTCCCAGCTTGAACGCGGTAAAAATCGTTGTGGATCAAGCCAATGCCAAGGGCGGTCTGCTTGGCCGCACCATTGAAGTTGTGGCGCAGGACGACCAATGCAAACCCGAAATGGCCACCAACGCGGCCACCAAACTGATTTCCGAAAAAGTCAACGCCGTTGTCGGCCCCATTTGCTCCGGCCCCACCAAGGCTTCGCTGCCCCTGTTCCAGGAAGCAGCCCTTATTGCGGTGTCGCCCACGGCCACCACGCCCGGCCTGACTGAAGACGGCAAGAACCCGCTCTTCTTCCGCACCGTGGCCAATGACAATGCCCAGGCCGCGCTGACCAGCGATTTCATGCTCAAAAACCTCAAGGTCAAAAAGGTCGCCTATCTGCATGACAACGGCGACTACGGCAAGGGTTTTGCCGACAAGAACCGCGAAATCATGGAAAAAGGCGGCACCGAAACCGTGCTTTTTGAAGCCGTTACCCCTGATGCCGTGGACTTTTCCGCTGTAGTGCGCAAACTGCGCCGCGCCAAGCCCGACATCATCGTCTTCGGCGGCTACCAGCCCGTGGCCTCCAAGCTGTTGCAGCAGATGCGCCGCGACAATCTGAAGACCCCGCTCATCGGCCCCGACGGCGTGAAGGATGAAACCTTCCTCAAGATGAC
Organism: Desulfovibrio sp. 86; assembly: GCF_902702915.1. Taxonomy (NCBI): domain Bacteria; kingdom Pseudomonadati; phylum Thermodesulfobacteriota; class Desulfovibrionia; order Desulfovibrionales; family Desulfovibrionaceae; genus Desulfovibrio; species Desulfovibrio sp. 86. Next base: position 458,631 of record NZ_LR738849.1, read on the forward strand.
TGGCAAGGACAGCGAAGGCACCTATGCCTCCTATCCCAAGGACACCAGCACCCTGCCCGAATACAAGACCGCGCGCGAAGCCCATATCAAGGCTTTCGGCAGCGAGCCCGGCTTTGGCTACTACAATGCCTATGCCGCCGCCCAGTGCCTGCTGGCCGCCATTGAAAAGGCCGGCAGCACCGACACCGCCAAGGTCAAGGACATTCTGCGCGACAACAAGGTGGACACGCCGCTTGGCAAGATCAGCTTCAATGCCAAGGGCGACGCCGCCGGTATGGGACTTTCCATATACCAGGTCAAAGACGGCAAGTTTGTGGAACTCAACCACAGCATCGTCCTTGAATAAATGATCAAGGGGGGCGCGACCTTGGTCGCGCCCCCGTTTTCGCACGCATTTTCGGCCAGGTCGACGGCAATAACGGAACTTACGCCAGAGGCGCACCCGCTCTGGCGCGTAGGACGGCATGGATATCCAATTTTTTATAGAACTTTTCTTTGGTGGACTCACCAGAGGCAGTATCTATGCGCTTATAGCTCTGGGCTATACCCTTGTGTATGGCATCATTGAGCTTATCAACTTTGCGCATGGTGAAATTTATATGCTTGGCGCTTTCACGGCCCTGCTTGTGGCCGGAGCCCTGGGCGTTTACGGCTTTCCTGCCGGGGGCATACTGGTTGTTGCCGCCCTTGCGGCCATTGTCTGGTGTGCGGCCTACGGCTACACCCTTGAAAAGGTAGCCTACAAGCCCCTGCGCGGCGCACCGCGTCTTTCGCCGCTTATTTCGGCCATTGGCATGTCCATCTTTTTGCAGAACTATGTGTTGCTGGCCCAGACAGCGGACTTTGTGCCCTTTCCCAACCTGCTTCCCGAGATGAGCTTTCTTGACTATATCGACAACGTCATGGGGCCCAGCGATTTTCTCATTCTGCTGGTCAGCACGCTGGCCATGCTGGCCCTTACGCTCTTTATCCGCTACACCCGCATGGGCAAAGCCATGCGCGCCACGGCGCAGAACCGTAAAATGGCGCTTCTGCTGGGCATCAACGCCGACCGCATCATTTCGCTGACCTTTATCATCGGCTCGTCACTGGCGGCCCTGGGCGGCGTGCTCATTGCCTCGCACATGGGGCAGGTCAACTTCGGCATCGGTTTTCTGGCGGGACTCAAGGCATTTACGGCCGCGGTGCTCGGCGGCATCGGCTCCATCCCCGGCGCCATGCTCGGCGGCCTCGTGCTGGGATTGGCCGAAAGCTTCACCACTGGCTATTTTTCAGGCAACTATGAGGACATGCTGGCCTTTGCCATTCTTATCCTCATCCTTATTTTCCGGCCCGACGGCATCCTCGGTAAAGCCAAAGTGCAGAAGGTGTAGCCATGCAAAGAGTCATCAAGGCCGCCGTAGCGGCACTCTGGTTCATGCTGCTCACCTTGCCCGTTCTTGGCCTCAAGCTGAACACCATTGAACGCACCGTCACCTGGCGGCTGGATCGCATCGCGCTTCTGGGCCTTGCCATCTTCGGCCTCGCCATGCTGTGGGACTGGTGCTTTTCGCGCAAGGCAAGAGGGCTGCCCATCATCAAACTGCCTGCCGGTTTCGGCATTGGCCCCGCCATGGCCGCGCTTTCGCAAAAGCCCAAGCTCATGGCGGCCAGTCTGGCCGCTTTGGCTGCAGTCATGATTATCATGCCCATGGTGAGCTCCTTCTACCAGACCAACATCATGATCTCGGCTCTGCTCTACGTGATGCTGGCCCTTGGTCTGAACATCGTCGTGGGTCTGGCCGGTCAGCTCGTGCTGGGCTACGTGGCCTTTTACGCCGTGGGCGCATACGCCTATGGCCTGCTGCACCAGTTCTTCGGCTTCGGTTTCTGGATGTGCCTGCCCATCGGCGGTTTTGTGGCCGTTATCTTTGGCCTGGCGCTGGGCTTTCCCGTGCTGCGTCTGCGTGGCGACTACCTCGCCATTGTCACGCTTGGCTTTGGCGAAATAGTGCGTCTGGCCCTGCAAAACTGGACCAGCCTCACCGGCGGGCCGCGCGGCGTGAGCGACATACCCCGCCCCGGCCTTTTCGGCATGCAGATGGACATCAACACCAGCACCACCTACGTGTACTATCTCGTGCTGGTGGCCGTGGTCATCACCATTGTGGTTATCAGCAGACTCAAGAACTCGCGCGTGGGCCTCGCCCTGCAAGCGCTGCGTGAAGACGAAATCGCCTGCGAGGCCATGGGCATCGATATCATGCGGGTCAAACTTTCCGCCTTTGCCCTCGGTTCGTGCTGGGCTGGCTTTGCCGGAGTGATTTTTGCGGCAAAGACCACCTATATCAATCCGTCGAGCTTCACCTTTATGGAATCGGCCATGATCCTGTCCATGGTGGTGCTTGGCGGCATGGGCTCCATCACCGGCGTTGCCATAGCCGCGTTCATTCTCATCCTTGCGCCGGAATATCTGCGGGCCTTTTCGGAGTACCGCATGCTTATCTTCGGGGCCATTATGGTTATTATGATGATTTTCCGGCCTCAGGGTCTTATCAGCGGCGAACGCCGCAGATACCGCATCAGCGCCCTCCACGACGCCGAAGGAGGCCGCCCGTGAAACCCGTGCTTGAAGTGCAGGAGCTTTCTCAGGATTTTGGCGGCCTGCGCGCGCTCAACGAGCTGTCGCTCACGGTCAACAGCGGTGAGATTGTGGCTCTTATCGGCCCCAACGGCGCGGGCAAGACCACGTTTTTCAACTGCGTGACGGGCATCTACACCCCCACAGAGGGCAAGATGTTTCTGCACGACAGCAAGGGCGATCCGCAACTGCTCAACGGCAAGAAGCCCCACGCCATCACCGCCATGGGCATGGCCCGCACCTTTCAGAACATCCGCCTTTTCGGCGACATGACTGTGCTTGAAAACGTCATGATAGGCCGCCACTGCCGCACCAGGGCCGGCATTGTGGGGGCCATCCTGCGGGACGGCCGCACCCGCCGTGAAGAACAGGAAAGTATCGACACAAGTTACGCCTTGCTGGAACTGGTGCGCTTGCAGGATTTCTGGAACGAAGCGGCCCGCAACCTGCCCTACGGAGCGCAGCGCCGTCTTGAAATTGCCCGCGCGCTGGCCACCGAGCCGCACATGCTGCTGCTGGACGAACCCGCCGCAGGCATGAACCCGCAGGAAACCAACGAACTCAAGGAGCTGGTCTGCTCCATCCGTGACGACCAGCAGCTTTCCATCCTGCTGATTGAACACGATATGGGCATGGTCATGTCCCTCTCGGATCGTATCTACGTTATGGAGTACGGTTCGTGCATCGCCACCGGCAAACCCGAAGAAATACGCGCCAACCCGCGCGTCATCAAGGCATACCTGGGAGAAAGCGATGCTTGAGCTGCGCAATGTTGATACGTTCTACGGCAATATCCAGGCCTTGCGGGATATTTCGCTCAAGGTGGAAGAAGGCGACATCGTAACCCTCATCGGGGCCAACGGCGCGGGAAAATCCACCACCCTCATGACCGTGTGCGGCATCAACCGCCCCCGTCAGGGCGAGATTTTCTGGTATGGCAAACCCATACATACCCTGCCCCCTCACGAAATCGTGGCCCTCGGCATTTCACAGGTTCCCGAAGGCCGCCTGATTTTTCCCGACCTGAGCGTGCGCGAAAACCTGGACCTTGGCGCTTTTCTGCGGCAGGACAAGGAAGCGGTAAAGGATGACCTGGACTACGTGTTCAGCCTTTTTCCCATCCTTGCGGAACGCCGCAAGCAGGCCGGAGGCACCCTCTCCGGCGGCGAACAGCAGATGCTGGCCATCAGCCGCGCCCTCATGGGACGGCCCAAGCTGCTCCTGCTGGACGAACCCTCGTTGGGGCTTGCGCCCATCATCATTCAGCAGATTTTTTCCATCATCCAGAAGGTCAATGCCAATGGCACCACGGTCTTTCTGGTGGAGCAGAACGCCAACCAGGCCCTGCGCATCGCCACGCGCGGCTATGTGATGGAAAACGGCCGCATTGTCATGAGCGACAGCGCCGCCAATCTTTTAAAAAGTGAAGAAGTGCGCACGGCCTATCTGGGCATGTAGCGCACAGCAAGATTCGGCTGTCTGACAAAAAGTATGGCGCGGCGTTTGTTACAAACGCCGCGCCATGCTTTTTTTTGCAGCTTTTTTTAGAGCAGCGGTGAAATGCTTTGTGGGGGAGGGACCCTTTTGTAAAAGGGTCTCCTCCCCCACGCCCCCTCCCCCTAAAACCTTTATTTCCTTCTGGAGCCTGTTACCTTTTTCAAAGGTAACAGGCTCCAGAAGGAACCAAAGTATAGTGCGCTGACCACGGCTTATTTTAGGGAAGCTCTGTAAAGAGCCTCCTGGAAACGTTGATTTATTCTCTGCCGCCCGGCAGTTCGGCTATGGATTCCCCGTCTACAGAATGGGCCTGATAGCTCCTGCGCGCCGCCGCTTCCGAGGTATTGGCGTAACAGTAGACACAGCCGTGGGGGCAAGTGTTGTACTGGCCAATGTCCTTGCAGGGCACGCACAAACAGGTGGGGCGCTGGCCCGGGTCACGGGGATACTCCGTCCCTGAAGCCTCGCCAAGAATGCCCGACGCGCCGGGCAAAAGCATCTGCTCGCTGGCGCTGATGCCAAAAAGCTCCAGCACGTCCGGATGGCGGCGGGTCAGTTGAAGTATGAGTTCGGGATCAGTGCAGCGGTTATGCTCCACCCCCTGGGCTGACAGATCCGCCTTTTCGCCGCAGGTGGCGACCCGCATGCCGTGCCGCGCGCAGATTGCCGCTATGGCCGCCGCCATACGGCGCATTTCATCGGGCGTAAAATCGCGCCAGGTCATACCTTTGCGCCGCAGATTTTCCGCCACCTTGCGGTAGGGGGCGATGTCGGCAAAACTGAAGACAAGCTTGGTAGTGCAGCCCGCCAGAGCTTGCGCCAACCGCTCAACCCGCTCCAGCAAATCCTCGCAGGAAAGCATACGGCTGCCGGGATTGGCGGCCAGCATAAGAGGGTCGAATCGCCACACCACGCGATCCGGTCCCACCGCTTCCGCCAGACGCCGGAATGTCTCCACCCGACGCGCCAGCGGCGGCACCCCCGGTTCCCATCCTTCGGTCTCATAGTCGTTGAGCGTGTATTGCACGTAGGAAGCAAGGCCGCGCGCCTCCACGGCAGGCAGATGCGCAATGAGGGGCAGCGGATTTTTGCTCCAAAAAACCACCGCCCGCGCACGCGCCATGGAGACATACTGCGGCTTGCCGCTGAAGGGATTGACCCAGCACGCATAGCCAGCCTCCAGCCTTTTCATGAACCAGGGCATATAGAAGGCGGGAACGTCCGTGGCGCGGCTCACCGCCAGCAGGGTGGGCGCTACTGCCCGCACGGGGCCGGACGCGGCATTGATGGTGACAAGAGGCCATTTCATGCGCGCAGTGTGTCAAGGGCGCGGGCGGCCGTCAATACGTGCATGGGGGGATGCCTGGGGCACATATGCTCTGCCGTCGGGCACGGCACAAATACGTGCATGGGGGGATGCCGTGGGCACATATGCCCTGCCGACGGGCACGCCGCCATACGCGCATGCGGGAGCCGCCGGATGTCACGTGTGCCGCCGCCGGAGTCCCCGCGCTTCCACGCCGCCACACGCCGCGCCTCCTGGCCGGGGTGGCGCGGTTGCCCGACCGCACAAAGGAGCCCTGTCTGACGCCGTCGCGGCAGGCCCGTGGGGTGACGCCATAGGCTTGTTTTGACAAATTTCATGCAGTTGCTATTGTCCCAACAGAACCCCATGCGGATAAAACTTTAAACACATTGGTATTGCATGTCGTTTCTTTCATGGCTGCAACGCATCTTCACACCGCCCTCCACTGGCGACCATGACCTCGATAACGGAGGCCAGGGTCTTCAGTGGAACCAAAATGCCCGCATCGTGCTGGCCATTATCATCGTCATACTTTCGGCCTTCGTGGTCTACAGGATACTGTCCTGATGTCAAAAAAACTCTGGCGTCTCACTGTGCGTGATGATTTTTCCGCCGGGCATGCCCTGCGCCACTATGAAGGCAAATGCGAGCGCATGCACGGCCACAACTTTGCCGTGGAGCTTACCGTTGAAGGCAGCCAGCTTGCCGCTGGCACGGAAATGCTGCTGGACTTCAAGGTGCTGAAAAAGGGTCTCAAAATCGTGCTCGACGCCCTGGACCACCGCCTGCTCAACGAAACCCCGCCCTTTGACCGCATCAATCCCTCGTCCGAAAATCTGGCGCGCCATATCTGGCAGGGCATGGAGGCGCATCTGGCCGCCCACGACGATCCCCAGGCCCGACGGGTGCGCCTGCACAGCGTCACGGTTTCAGAAAAAGGCGCTCAAAGCGCCACCTATCTGGAAACGGACTAGCGGTATCGCCCTCGCGGAGCGCTCCCATGCCACAGGCCCTCTGTCTTCTGCACGCCAATTGCCAGGGCGAAGCCCTGCTGCCCCTGCTGCAAAATACTCCGGCCTTTGCGCGGCGCTTTACCGTCCGCCACTATGTCAATTACACGCGGGAACATATCGACAGCCAGGACTTGAGCCAGTGTGCGCTCTTTCTGTATCAAAGGCTGGCCCCCAAATGGGGCGACATTTCCACAGAGCAGATCCTTCCCCGGCTGCCCAAAAGCTGTCAGGCCATCGAAATTCCCAACCTTTTCTTCAAGGGCTACTGGCCGTTCTGGACCAGCAAAACATCCATCAATTTTGGCGACAGCCTGTTGGAGAGCCTGCTTGAGCGGGGGCTGAGCCCGGAAGAAGCGCTGCACGTCTACCTGCGCGCCACGCCGGGCATGATGGGCGACCTGTCCGCCGTGGCGGAAGAAAGCCTGCGCCGCGAAGAAGAAAAACAGGCCCAAAGCCCCATTGTCTGCGCGCCCCTGCTGCGCGAACTGTGGCAAAAGGAACAGCTTTTCATTACCGTCAACCATCCGGGCCGCACACTGATGTTCCATATGGCCGACAGCCTGTTGCGCCTGCTCGGGCTGGGCGGCCTGCCGCAAGCCGTCCGCCGCGCCTACGCGCATCCCCTTGAGGATTTCTGGCTGCCCATACACCCCGAAGCGGGCACGCTGCTGGGCCTGCCATTCGCCAGCCCCGCACGGCGTTACCCCGTCTACCAGACCAGCCTGACCCACGCCCAGTACACGAGCTGTTATCTGGCATGCAAAAGCCACGATACGCCGGATTTGATAACCTTTTTAAAAAACCTGCCGCCCGGGCCTACCGCCTGAGCGGAGAACGAAGGAGTTCTTCATGAAGGTGCTTCTTATCAACGGCAGCCCCCATCCCAAGGGCTGTACTTTTACGGCGCTGTCCACCGTTGCGGCGCAACTGAAAAAAAACGGCGTTGAAAGCGAACTGATCCAGATCGGTTCCAAGGCCATACGTGGCTGTATCGCCTGTGGAAAATGCAAGGATACTGGCTACTGTGTTTTCAAGGATGATCCCGTCAATGAAGTCATTGACCTTTTGCGCGCCGCCGACGGGGTGGTCGTGGGTTCGCCCGTGTACTACGCTGGCCCCAATGCCACCCTCTGCGCCCTGCTGGACCGCATGTTCTTCATGAAGTCCGCGCCCTACGCCTTCAAACCAGCGGCGGCCGTTGTAAGCTGTCGCCGGGGCGGGGCTAGCGCGTCCTTTGACAGGCTGAACAAGTACTTCACCATTGCCCGCATGCCCGTGGTCGCCTCCCAGTACTGGAACTCCGTGCACGGCAACAATGCCGAGGAAGTGGTGCAGGATAAGGAAGGCATGCAGATCATGCGCACCCTTGGCGACAACATGGCCTGGCTCATCAAGTGCATTGCCGCCGGCAAGGCCGCCGGAGTCAATCCGCCCGCCATTGAAGCCTGGGAAGCCACCAACTTCATCCGCTAACTATTATAGTGTTACGTTGAAAAACGTTGTGGGGGAGGGACCCTTTTGCAAAAGGGTCGCCTCCCCCACGCCCCCACCCCCTAAAACTCTTAAGGTCAGTGTGTGTTGGCGTAGTACAAGACGCTTTCTGCTCTGAAACGAATTTTGAAGGCAGATCAGAGCGCCTCCGTGAAAAACACTCCAGGCACCAGAACGCACACAAGCCCGAAGGTCTAGGCCTCCGGGCTTGTGTGCAAGATATATCCGGCTCGCGCCTGTTACGGCTTCAAAGGCACAAGGGCCTTATAGGGGCCGCGCATTTTGTAGATAAAGTCTGCCATCTTCAGGTCGCCGCTGACCAGCATCATGAGCAGTACGCCAGAGGACTTGTCCTCGCGCACAATGCCATACCCCTTGACGCCCTGCTGCTCAAAGGTGAATTCCCACTGCCCCTGACGCAGCACGGGGGTGCTCCCTCCCAGTCGTTGCGCATTGGCCCTGGCGGCGGTTTCGGCTTCTCCCGCTTTGGCAGGCCCCACGATAATGAGGATTGAGGACTTATGTTCCTTTTGGCCAAGCAGAACCTGAATGGCATCCTTGACCTTGCTTGGCCCGTTAACAACGACCCAGTTGGCAGGCAATTCTATGCTGTAGTACTTTGTCGTCACAGGCACGGCCTGGGCGCTGCCCGCCAGAGGGGGCAGAACCATCAAGGCCAACAGGCAGAACATTGCCCATGACATTTTGAAGCGGCAAAAAGACTGCATGGCGTTCTCCAGTATTTTCCAAAGTAATTTCATGATGAAGATGCCCTGGTGGACGCATGGGCAGGCATGACGCACGGTTGCAAGCGCGCTTTCAGCCCTTGCCTTGAAGGCCGCGTCCTTACGGGCCGGGCCGTCCTGCGCGGAGCAATGTACCTTTTACATTACCCTAATGGCGCTCTGGCGGCTGCCTGGGCAGACATCCGCTACTGAGGCGTAAGCGCAGTTCATCTGCGCAATTAAACGCCGTAGTGAGCGTGTCGTAAACGTTGAGAATGTACATTCTGAACGGTAATCTGCTCCAGATTGCGCGGCGCTGAAAAAACAGATCACCCTTTGTTTGCGCCAGCCCGCAACGCGGTGAGCGTATGCATCTTTTGCGGCCGCACATTTTCAAGGGGAATTTTTACAAAAAATCTCACATGGATCACTGTACGGCCCGCAGGCGTTCATGTCTATAAAAAGGGTTTTGCCACCCCTTGCCCGGCGCGGACAATGTTTGTAGTATCGCGTTCCAGTGAGGGGTACCATGCTGCAAAAACTGAATTCTTTTCGTTCAAAGCTCTACGTTTACCGTTTTGAGCTGCTGATGACATCCCTTCTGTGCGTCTTTGTTTTCAATATCTTTTTTCCCGACAATATCTATGGCGGCATGGCCCAGTCCATCTACCTGCCCTTTCAGTTGCTGGCTGGCCTGGTGCTTTTTGAATTCAAAAGGCGCGTCATCTGGCTTGTGGTGCTTTTTGGCGTGCTGCTGATGATCTGCCGATCGCTGAATCTCTTTTTTGCCAGCAGCCTGCTGGCCGAAGTGCTGCTGCTCTACATCTGCTTTTTCGGCAGCGTGACTCTGGAGGTTTTCCGGCAGATAGCCCACGCGCAAATGGCCGGCACACGCATGATATACGCGGCCATCTGCGGCCTCATGCTCATCGCCTATTGCGGATTCTATCTCTTTTTGGCCATCGAATTTGCCAACCCCGGCTCCTTCAATGGCCTCGGCGCAGGCGAAAACGCCATTAACGATCTCTTCTATTTCAGCTACATCACCATCTTGACCATTGGCTACGGCGACATCACGCCACACACCTGGATAGCCAAAAATGCGGTCGTGCTGGTGGGTTTTATCGCCTATGTCTATTCCATTGTGGTCATAGCCACCATTGTGGGCAGGGTACAGCGCACGCCGCACTCCTCGCCCGCCGGACCGGCAACCGGCATACCCGTTGCGCAGCCCCACCCTTCTGCACATCAGGCGGCACACCCGGCGGCGCATTTGGCGGCACACCCGGCAGATTCGCATCATGAAGGCCAAGCCGACCCGCTGGCCAAATCTCCGGCCGGGCCGCAAATTGACCCGCCTGTTGCTTCGCCTGTTGACCCGCGTTGACTCGCATGTTGACCCGCAGACGGGCCAGCGCACGCCGCAGACAGCGCAGCACGCGCCCCAAGACGCTGACTCCACGCGCCATCGGGCATAAGCGCTCCAAAGGTCAAAAAACGCCTACTCCGGCGCAACCGCGCACATACCTTGAGCAGATACGTTGCGCAAGTAAATTACGCAGACAGGCCGCGCTGCGTCTTTTAACGCAAACGCCCGTTCGTGCAGCCGCTGGGGCAATTTCACTTTGAAACTGCCCTAGGCCTTGCGCCTGAACATCCATACGGCCACGCTCACTGTCACAATGCTGATGCAGGTGATCTTGCCCAGGCTGACAGCCGCTGCGGCCACGGTTATGTCTTTAAGAAAAACGCCCTGAATGATGGTCGTAAAGTGCCGCAACGGGTTCAACTGGCTGGCGTGCTGCAAAAAAACCGGCATGTTCATGATGGGCGTCACGCCTCCCGAAATGAGTATGCAGGGCACCCCCACGGTAAACGCGCCCAGAAAGGCCTGCTGCTGCGTGGCCGACAGGGAGGACACCATAAGTCCCACCCCGCCCGAAGCCGCCGCGAACACCAGCATGGCCAGATAGAGCAGCACCACGGAGCCTGTGAAGGGCACGCCGAAGCCCAGTACCGATATGACCAGAAATATGGTTCCGTGCACCATGCCCACAAGACAGCCCGGCACAAGTTTGGCCAGGGCAATTTCTGTGGGTATGGCGGGCGACACCAGCAGTTGGTCAAACGTGCCCACCTCGCGCTCGCGCGCCACTGAAAGCCCCGTAACCACCAGCCCCAGCATGAAGCTCAGCATGCCAATGAGGTTGGGCAGAAAAAACCACTGAAATTCCAGATTGGGATTGAACCAGCAGCGCATGCGTATGTCCAGCCGGGGCACTTCTGCGGCAGCGCTTTGCATGACCTGGCCGCGTGGCGTGGCAGCCGCCACCTGGGCCACGATGCGCTCGAAATAATAGGCAGCGATCTGCGCGGCATTGGAGCGCCGCCCGTCCAGAATAACCTGGGCCTGCGCCGGTTCGCCCTTTTCGATATGTCTCGAAAATTCCTCGTCAAAAACCAGCACAAAAAGCGCCCGTTGCCGATCCGCCACTGGGCGTATCTGCCCTTCTCCCTGCAAATGGGTCACGCTGCGAAAGGTGGGCGATCCCTCAAGGGCGTGTATGATGTCCCTGCTCCAGCGCCCGCTGTCGTGATTCAGCACGGCCACATCCACATTGCGCACCTCCATGGTGGCAGCCCAGCCAAAGATGACGATCTGCATAAGCGGGGGCACGATGATAAGAAGGCGCGAAACCTTGTTGCACAAAAGAACCAGCAGTTCCTTGCGCACAATAATGGCCATGCGGCGCAGGTTCAGGCGGGGGAATAACTGGCTCAGACGAGCCGCCCCTCTTGCAACCAAGCCCCTGCCCGCAGTGGAAGCCCCCCCCAGACGCCGCGCCATCACACATCCAGCCTTTTGACGAGGTTTTTGTACACCAGCCCGAGCAATATGGCGGCCAGCAGGCCCATAAAAGCCAGACTGGGGCCGAAAATCGCCCAAACGTCGCCCGTAAGAAAAATGGTGCGCAGACAGGTGTTGAAGTAGCTGGCGGGCAGCAGCCTGGTAATGGCCTGAAGCACAGGAGGCATGCTGTTGATGTCAAAAACAAAACCCGACAGCAGCAGGGCGGGCAAAAAACCGGAAAACAGTCCGGCCTCCGCAGCCACAAGTTGCCCGCGCAAACTGACGGAAATAAGCAGCCCCTGCCCAAGCGCGCTGAGCATAAATACAGAGGATAACAGCAGCAATATCCACAACGAGCCGCGAAACGGCACGGCAAAGAGCAGCACCGCCGCTGTGGCGCACAGGGCCATGCTGAACATGCCCATGCAGAAATAGGGAATGAGCTTGCCCAGCAAAAGCTGCATGCGGCTCACAGGCGTGGCGAACATGGCCTCCATGGTGCCCCTCTCCCACTCGCGGGCAAAAACCAGTGAGGTCAGCAGGGTTCCGATGAGCGTCATGATGACCGTAATGGCCCCCGGCACCAGAAACTGCACGCTCTTGGCCGCCGGGTTGAACCAGAAGCGGGGTTGGACGATTATGGGCGGTTCGGCCGCCACGCCGCCGGGCAGGGCCGTGGTCTGCCACCTGGTCACAAGACCCTGGCTGTAACTCTGGATATACTGGGCCGTATTGGGTTCCGAACCGTCCACCAGCACCTGCAGCTCACCCACGCCGCCGCGCTCCAGCGCCGCGTCGAAATCCTGCCTGAACACCAGAATCCCCTGCACTTCTGAGTCGCGCATGAGGCGGGCGGCCTCGTCCATGCCGCTGACCCCGCGCGTGGAAAACCAGGGGGAATGCGCAAAGTCCGCCGCGAGATCAAGGGAATGTCTGCCGCCGCTTTCATTGAGCACCGCAAGACGCAGTATTCCCGCATCCAGCGTGATGCCGTACCCGAACAGCAGCAGAAAGACAAAAGGCAGAACCCCGGCCACCAGATAGGAGGACGGGTCGCGCACGATCTGCTGAAACTCCTTGCGGACAAGAGCAAGCAGTTGTCGGAGCCAGAGGTTTTGCTTCATATGCCTTTTACCCTAGAGCATTTTGCTTTTGAAACACTCCCTGTTTCAACGCATCATTCTGGCGAAAAACGTGGTTTGCGCCAGCCATCAGCAGGCTGCTCGCTCTATTAACAATTGCTGTCTTAATCCGTAGCTTCCTTCGTCGCAACGGCTAAAGCTCGCCAGAATCCACGCCACTTCGTGGCGGCTGCCGCCTTCGCGTCAGCAGAGCAATTTCAAGCGGCAGCCGTTAGGCGACGAAGAAGCCTTACGGATGGCGACAGCATCGCTAGTGAACTTGCTCTAAAAACAAAGGGCGGTGCCGCGCCTTGGGGCAGCGCGGACATTCCAGTATCGCGCCAGTATGGCGCATGCCCTACTGGGGATGCTGCCTGTCATACTCTTCAATACTGGCGATAAAGGCCTCCTCCAGCGTGGGGTCTTCCACTGTTTTACAGGAGGCCTTGAGTTCGTCGGGCGTGCCCATATGGATCATGGCCCCACGGTAGATGAGAGCTATGCGGTCGCAGTATTCGGCTTCTTCCATAAAGTGCGTTGTGACCAGAACGGCCGCTCCGGCTGTGGTCATGGCCGAAATATGCTTCCAGAAGTCACGGCGGGTGCGGGCGTCCACGCCGGAGGTGGGCTCGTCCAGAAAAAGCACGGGCGGCTCGTGCAGTGTGGCGCACAAGAGGGCCAGGCGCTGCTTCTGGCCCAGAGGCAGGTCAGCGGTGCGGCTGTGCAAAAAATCCTGCAACTCAAGGGCCCCGGCCAGCACGGGCAAAAGTTCGTCACGCCGCTGACGGCTCAGACCGTACAGTTCCGCAAATATTTTTATGTTTTCCGTCACCGGAATGTCGGGGTACAAAGAAAACTTCTGCGCCATGTAGCCCAGGCGGGCGCGGGCATTGCTGCCCGCCGTGAGCAGATCCATGCCCGCAACCGCGCACTGGCCCGATGTGGGCCGTGAAAGACCGCAAAGCATGCGAAAGGTGGTGGATTTGCCCGCCCCGTTGGGGCCAAGAAGGCCGAAAATCTCGCCGGGCCGCACGGAAAAACTGATGTCGCGCGCGGCGGTAAAGTCGCCGAATTTTTTGGTGAGGCTGCTGGCTTCGATGCTTGGTGAGGGCTGGGACTCTGCCGGGGCGTCACCCCCCGCGCCGGGTGCGGAGCCAGCCAGCGCTCCAGCAGGGCCAGCCAGCGCGCCTGCGGAGCAAGACTGTGCGCCTGCCGAATGGGCCGGATCAGGCTCTGCACCGGGCACGCCAGCCCTTGCGCCGGACGAGTCCGCCGAGCCGGGAGCGCCGGATACTCCTGACGCGCCGGAGCCGTTTATCGCATACAGCCTGCCGTATGGCGAAGGATTCTGGTTGATGCCGCCCACAGCGCTCATATAGGCGTCTTCAAAACGCGGTGACACGGGTTCGCCGCCTTTTTCCCGAACATCGCGTCCCAACTCCGGGGAAGCGTCTCTGGCCAGCACCAGGCGGATACGGCTGCCCTGAACAAGGGCGTCCTCAATACCGGGGCGCATACTCCAGATGGCCAGCTCCCGCCGGTGGGCTCCTGCGGGCGTTTTAAGCAGAAAAACCCTGTCCCGCGCCCTGTCCGTGAATTCCTGCGGGGCACCGGAATAAAGAACCCCGCCCTTGTCCAGAACAACCACCTGCGGGCAGCGTTCGGCTTCATCCAGATAGGCTGTGGCCCAGATCACGGTCATGCCGTCGCGACTCAGATCCTGCACCATCCGCCACAGTTCGCGGCGCGACTGCGGGTCCACGCCCACGCCCGGCTCGTCCAGCAGCAACAGGCGGGGCGACCCCAGGAGCGCGCAGGCAATGCCAAGCTTTTGCTTCATGCCGCCAGAAAGACGCCCGGCCAGCCTGTCCGTAAAGGGAGCCAGCGACGTGAACTCGAGAAGGCGGTCAAAAAGCTCCTGGCGGGCCTGCCCTTCCAGCCCGCGCAAACTGGCGTGCAAACGCAGGTTGCCCATGACGGTGATGTCTTCGTACAGGCCGAAGCGTTGCGGCATATATCCGATGCTGTTGGCGCTTTCGCTCAAAAGTTTGTCTGGGGCTTTGCCAAAAACGCGCACCTCGCCGCTCGTTGGAAGCATGAGCCCCGCGAGGATGCGCATAAGGGTGGTTTTGCCAGCCGCATCCGGCCCCACAAGTCCGGTTATGCGCCCGGCGGGCACAGTGGCCGAAACGCCGCTCAGCGCTGTTACGAGGTGGGCGCCCTTGCCGAAAGTCATGCCCAGATCACGCAGTTGTACGGCCGCTTCACCCTCGGAGGAAGGGTTTTGAACCGCTGTGGCCACGCTCATGATCCGGCGGCCTCGTCAACAACAATGGTGACGGGCATGCCCTGTCGCATGAGGTTTTCAGGGTCAGCGACCTGCACCCGCAGGCGGTACACCAGCGCGGTGCGCACCTCGCGTGTTTCCACGGTTTTGGGCGTGAATTCCGCCGTGGGAGAAATAAAACCCACTGTGCCGGGAAAACTTTTGCCCGGAGCCGCATCCACCATGACGCGCACAGCCATGCCCGGCTTGATGCGCCCCAGGTTCGGCTCGTCCACATAGGCACGCAGCCAGACCGGATCCGTGAGGGTCAGCGTATATACCGTCTGCCCCTCCTGCACAATGGCTCCGGCCTCGCGGGCGCGGGTGAGCACAATGCCCTTTTGCGGAGCGGCAAGCACGCTGTCGTGCAGCCGTATTTCCACCCGCTTCAGGGCGGCTTCCGCGCCAGCCACGGCGGCGCGCTGCGCCAGCACGTCCTCTTCCCTGTAGCCGGAAAGCAGCATATCCAGCTGATCCTGGGCAGAACGGAGCTTTGCCGCCGTTTCGCGCGATTGGGCACGGGCATTGTCCAGCTCTTTCTGGGAAATGGCGTTGGAAGAACGCATGGCTGCGACGCGGCGCAGATTGATGGCGGCATTTTCAGACAGGGCCGTGGCCGCGTTTACCGCAGCCCTGGCCTGGGCAATCTCCTCAACCCGGTACCCGCGCTCAAGGCGGGCCAGAGCGGCCTTTTCGCCCTCAAGACGGGCAGCGGTCTCATCCCGCTGCTGGGTCAGCAGATCAGCGTCCAGTCTGGCCAGAGCCTGCCCTTCGGCCACGCTGTCGCCCTCATCCACCAGCACTTCGGCTATGCGCCCGCCAACGCGAAAGGCCAGGTCTACCTGGCGGATATCGACATTGCCGTATAGCGTAAGGCTGCCAGAGTGTCGGCCGTCCAGCCAGCGCCACAAAAAAAGGGCTGCCAGCACCAGAACCGCCACGGCAGCCACACTCACAACCTTGCGAGAAGTTTGCATGGGCCTCCCGATCCTTTAGAGCATTTTCGCATTGAGAATAGAATATCCATTCTCGCGGTAGCCGTTGCCCGCTTCGCGCTTAATAGCGCAAATAAATAGCGCTTACGTCTCGCTATGAGCACTTGCTCCCGCAGTCGTCAGAGCAATTTCAACATGAAAATGCTTTATGTTCGGCCGCCGCATACCACGTAAAGCGACCTGTACAAAACATACCCAGTGCCGCGCGCCTTGTCCACAGCGTTGCACATGAACGGCACCATAACGAGCCGCCCCCGGCATTGCTGCCGGGGGCGGAATTGGGGCGTATACAGACCTGTGAGGCTCAAGGGCAGGCAGAGGGCGCTTGACCCTCAGTTATCATATTTCAGAAGGATCGATGCCGCAGGCGCGGGCAACACCCGCTCCATACGCCGGGTCGGCCTTGGCGCAGTTACGGATATGCCGCAGTTTGATCATCTTGGGCGCGTCGCCCAGCTGACGGGCAGTATTACCGAAAAGGGCTTCCTGCTGTTCGGGCGTCATAAGGCGGAAGAGCTTGCCGGGCTGTTCGTAATAATCCTTATCATCGCAGGGATACGACCAGTGATCGGCGTCGCCGTTGATCTTGAGCGGCGGCTCGGCCGCACCCGGCTGTTCCTGCCACGCGCCGTAACTATTGGGTTCATAATTGGTATGGCCGCCGTAGTTGCCGTCCACCCGCATCTGACCGTCGCGGTGGTAGCTATGGAAGGGGCAGCGGGCCTTGTTAACCGGAATGAGATGATGGTTCACGCCCAGACGGTAGCGCTGCGCATCCCCGTAGGAGAACAGGCGCCCCTGGAGCATCTTGTCCGGCGAAAAACCTATGCCGGGCACGATGTTGGCGGGGTTAAAGGCTGCCTGTTCCACTTCTGCGAAGTAATTTTCGGGATTGCGGTTCAGTTCCATCACGCCCACTTCGTGCATGGGCACGTCCTTGTGGTACCAGACTTTGGTAAGGTCAAAGGGATGGTAGGGCAGCTTTTCGGCGTCAAGCTCTGGCATGACCTGCACAAAGAGTTTCCAGCGGGGGAAATCGCCCTTTGCGATATGTTCGAACAGGTCGCGCTGATTGCTGTCGCGATCACGCCCGATAATCTCCTGGGCTTCGGCGTCTGTGAGGTTTTTAATGCCCTGCTGGGTCTTGAAATGAAACTTGACCCAGAAGCGTTCATTCTTGGCGTTGATGAAACTGAAGGTATGGCTGCCAAAACCGTGCATGTGCCGGAATGAGGCCGGGATGCCACGGTCGCTCATGACCACGGTGACCTGATGCAGGGCTTCGGGCAGGAGAGACCAGAAGTCCCAGTTATCTTGGGCGCTGTGCATGTTGGTGTGCGGATTGCGCTTCACCACATGGTTAAGGTCGGGAAATTTGAGGGGGTCACGCAGGAAGAAGACAGGGGTATTGTTGCCTACAAGGTCAAAGTTGCCTTCATCAGTATAGAATTTGATGGCAAAACCGCGAATGTCGCGCTCGGCGTCGGCCGCGCCGCGCTCGCCAGCCACGGTGGAGAAACGAACAAAGAGATCAGTTTTTTTGCCTACCTGAGAAAAGAGCGAAGCCTTGGTAAAACGCGTTATGTCGTGGGTGACTGTAAACGTGCCGTAGGCTCCCGATCCCTTGGCGTGCATGCGCCTTTCCGGGATGACTTCGCGGTCGAAATGGGCCAGCTTTTCAAGAAACCATACATCCTGCAAAAGCATGGGCCCACGCGGCCCGGCGGTGAGAACCCTGTTGTTGTCGGCCACCGGCGCACCGGCATTGTTGGTGAGTTTGTTTTGATCGTTCGGCATTGTGGTCTTCTCCTTGGTTTGTCTGTGCGGGCCAAGGGGCGCTACTGCCTGCCCTGCCCAGACGATGACACGGAAAGAGCCTATTGTAAATAGTAATTATTACTATTTATCAACAATCCTTTAAACCTCCTCAAACTCCTTGAACTTTATGGATAAACTATTGCTTGACCGGTGTCTTACTGCGTAAAATGGGCTTGCCAAGGTTCAAACCTTCGCAGGCATGCGCCACTTCCGCCGCTCTGGCCTCATTCCCTCTCAAGAGTACCAGGATAACCAGCAGTTTGCCCGACCGCTGCAAGCGCGTTCTCAGGCCGCGCCCTTCAAGGCGCTGCCGCAGGCTGTCAACGCTCTCTTCATCCTTGAAAGCTCCAACCTGAAACACGTAATCAAACATATCGCCCACGGGCTGCAGGCTGTTCAGCACCACGGGGTGGTTTTTCTGGGGCTGCGCAGCTTGCCCCGCGTTTGCGCCCGCTGCGGGCGCCGTTGCGGGCGCGTTTGCCTGTGGACGCTGCCCGGCCGCCTGCGCCGCCGGAGTCCCGACAGGCTGCATGGCTGCAGCGGCGGGAGTGCGCGCCTGAGGCCCGTCAGTCATGCCTGGCGGCAGGCTTTCGCCACGCAGCACGCGGGCGAAACGCAGTTCTTCGGCGGCAAGAATTTTTTGCTTGGGAACGTCCTCTTCCGCCGGTTCCACGACAACACCTTTTTTCAGCGCGCCACCGGCTATACCGACCTGCGCCGGATGCCCCCGCCAGTAGGCTCTGCCGCTCATGACGCCGCCCACATAGGCAAGCGCTATGGCCGCCACAACAAGAAAACAGGCCGCCAGCAGCGAAGAGGGCCGCAGACACAGGCTTTTGGGAGAGTCTTGCTGGTCTGACGGAGAGTTACGTGACGCTGGAGGCATGATTTTTCCTTAATTTCACTGAATTATTTATATTTTTTATACGAATCTTTAAACCTGTCGTAACATAACAGGCACGGCTTCAAGCGTAAAGAGCGGCGGCAACGCGCTCGCGTCCCGACTTGCGGGCACGCCCCGCGCTCTGGTATATATTCTGTGTCTTACAAAGACATTGGGAGTACGCTCATGACCATCAGCAATAGCTCACGGTGCAATCTGCCTCTGATTCTCGCCTGCCTCATGCTCTTTTTGTGGAGCGCCGCCTCTATGGCGGCAACGCCGCAAAATCTGTCCATCGTCAACCAGACAGGCGAAGATCTGCTCAATATCCACCTGCAAAAGGGCAAGGTCACGCAATTCATGCGTCTGGACATGACGCCCGGCAACAGCGAAGAAATTGAAAATCCCGGCGGCACGGCCGAGCTGCGTTTCGACACAGGGCTGGCCCTGTGGACGTTCAGCCGCGTTCCCCTGGGGCAGGCAAAAAGCCTGACCTTCGGCCCGCAGCCCGATACCCTGACCGTGGCAACGAGCAAGGGCGAGAGCCTCCAGTTTCGCGCCCGCATGCGCAGCCTGTTGCCGGATGAAAACAGCGGGCCGGTCTGCGCCCTGGATAAGTTTCGCCCCGGCATGCGCATGAAGGACGTGTGCGCCCTGCTGGACCAAAGCCCCCCGCATGACGACAATGACGCCGTGCTCACCAGCCTTGGTTTCGCGGGCATGGTGTGGGCGGCGCGTCTGCTGCCGGGCCAGGTGGAAAACGGCAAACCCGGCATTGCTCGCACAAAGGGGCCTGACCGCCTTGAGCATATGGAACTGCGCCGCAAGCTGGACGCCGCAACGCTGAACAAACTGCTGACAACCCTGTATGCGCAGGGCTACGCCCCGTGGCAGGCCGAACTGCCCGGCCTGGATATGAACTTTGTTGAAATGCCCAAGACAGATACGGCCAAGCACAAGGAAATACTGCAGCAAGTGCTGGACTACTTCATGTCTGCCGGTCAGGGCGAAGCCACAATTATGCTGGCCCCCGCGTCCATGCTGCCCACGCTGGCCGACGCCGACAAGCCGCAAAGCGATGTGCAGCTGTTTACGCTGACCCTGCGTCACAGCTCAAAAAACCTTGTGGTGGATGTGGCCGCGTATCGGGCCAGCGAAGGCGGCCGCTGATCCGGCTCTTTGGCTGCAAATGGTTCATGAAGATGCATACAAAAAACCCGGCCCGGATAAATCCGGGCCGGGTTTTTATCTGAAACTGACTGGATGAAATACTATCCCCGCTTCAGTTCACAGCACACGTTGTACTGTCCTAAAACACACTAAGAGTTTTAGGGGGTGGGGGCGTGGGGGAGGAGACCCTTTTGCAAAAGGGTCCCTCCCCCACAAAATATCTCTCCCCCACAAAGCATTTCAAAATAACATTGCCCTAAACAGGCCGTCCTTCCTTTTTGGCCGCGCGCTTGTCGCGCAGCCAGTCGTACCATGCCTGAAGCCCCTGTCCCTGACGGCAGGAGACCTCAAAGATATCCAGGTCTTTGTTGAGCTTGGTGGCAAAGTTGCGGGCCCGCGTCATATCAAAGTCCACATAGGGCAAAAGATCGACCTTGTTGAGCACAAGAGCGCGCGCCAGATTGAAAAGAAGGGGATATTTTTCGGGCTTGTCGTCACCTTCGGCCACGCTCAGCAGGGCGACCTTGGCGTCTTCGCCGCAGTCGAATTCCACCGGGCACACGAGGTTGCCCACGTTTTCGATAAAAAGGATGTCCACGCCTTCAAGGTCAAGGCTGTCCAGAGCGGTCAGAATCATGTTGCTGTCGAGGTGGCAGCCGCCGTCCGTGTTGATCTGCACGGCCTGAGCGCCAGTGGCGGCCACGCGGCGGGCGTCGTTATCCGTTTGCAGGTCGCCTTCAACCACCGCCATGCGAAACTCTCCCGCCAGATCGGTCAGCGTGCGTTCGAGCAGCGTCGTCTTGCCCGCCCCTGGCGAGCTGATGAGATTCAGCGTCAGAATCCCACTGTCAGACAAACGCTTGCGCACATGGGCCGCCATTTTTTCATTGGCTTCCAGCACATTGCGAACCACGGGAATTTGCATGCCTGTCTCCTAACAGACTCCGTGAGGAGTCCCTGGTCTGAAGTATGGGGCGATATGGGAACACCATGGCGGTGTTAGGGAAACGCTGATGTATTCCGTTTGGCGGCATTGCTTCACTTTTTTTGAAACAGCCGAGAACGGAAGAGTCCACTCCTGCTTCAAAAAAAAGAGCGCGCCTTGCCAAACGAAATACCAGCGCGTTTCCATAAGGCTCTTTAATCAGTGCTTACTAAAAGCAGATTAACATTGAAATGCTTCACATTTCAATGTTTTCATTCAGCCAAAAAATGCGATTTCCGGCTGAACCCACTGGCATACAGTAGCATACACTAGCATGCAGTTACGGCGCACCGCATTCTCGTGCGTCGATCGTGCATGTACCTTTTTTCAAGGGTAAAACGCTCTAGCTGGCCTCAAGGCGGTTCAGGTACAGTTCCCTGCCCTGCTTGACTACATGGCCGAACTGCTCGCCGCACCCCGGACAGGGCTGTATAAGGGCTTCCTGCCCCTCGCCGCCAAAATCCGCACCACAGAAGGGGCAGTGCAGTTGCAGGGGAAGTTCTTCAAGTTCAAGGCGCGCGCCCTCATGGGGCGTGCCCTGAATCATGGTCTCAAAACAGAACTGAAGCGACTCGGGCACAATACCGGCGAGAGCGCCGTACTTGACGTTCACGGCCTCGATACGAGTGCAGCCCTGCCGGGAGATTTCCTCTTCCGACATCTTCAGCAGACTTTGTGCAATTGCCATTTCGTGCATACGACCACAATAGCGCAAACCCCTGGCAAGGTAAAGGCTGGAAGGCATTCTTGCCATTCGGCGTAAATAATGTACATTTCTGCCATGCGTCGCTCAAAATTTTCAGGCGTGTACTCTTTTTCCACCGACTGGACGGGAAATAACCGCAAGAACCATTACTTCGTCTGGGAACTGCCTGACGGAGCCTTTGCGGTACAGGAACTCAACAAAGCGTTCCAGCCGTTAGCCGAGCCAGAAAGAATCAGCGCCAGTTCATTTGCCAAAAACTTCAGGGCAGAACCAGAAATTCTGGCAATGCCCGTCATGACCCCGGATCTTTCGCATCTTGAAGCCAAGGAAAAATCCGCTGACGGTTCCGATACCGCACAGCAGACCGGGCAGGCGGATGCGGCAGCCACGGGGCCGTCTGGCAAAACCAGCCCCCCGCCCAAAACTCCGGCTGCGACGCGTGCACGCCCAGACGCCATCACGCCTGACGGCGCTTCCGGCGGCACAGCCACCGACACGTCTGGCGGCACACCCGCCAAAGCATCGGCCGGAACATCGGCCGGAACATCGGCCGGAACATCGAGTGACGCGACGGGCAAAGCACCGGGCGCCCAGAAAAGCCGCGCGCCGGATGAAAGCAAACTCATCCCGCAGGCTAGGCCGCAATCCCTTGATTCGCAAATTTTTGCCAATGAGTCCGCCAGCCTTGCCGCCAGCGTACGCCAAAGCGCCACACCATTGACGTCTCCCTCAGGCGCAACGCCAGGCGCGCAGCGGACGCAGCAAGCGCGCACGCCTTCTCCCGAGCCGCTGCGCCCCGAGGTCACCGATGCGCCCGGGAGCCTGAAACGAGCAGGCACTCCGGCGAAAAAAGAAATCGCCACTCCGGCGCGGACCCCCCAGTTGCGCCTGCAGCCGGTGGAAAAAGATCTTTCGACAGATGCAACGGACACGCCTGCGCAGCATCTCCAGCCGGGCGTAAGCCCGATAGCCGCGAGCCGCCCGATGGATCTTGCGGCCATGCGCAAGGCCAAGATGACGGAGACGCGTCTGCGCGAAACCTTTCGTCAGACCTTGCTGCGCCTCAAGCGCCCGCGCGAACGCAAGGCCGCGCTGACCGCCCTTGAACAGCTTGCGCAAACGACTGAAAATATCTGCACCGCGCACAAGCATATGTTCAGAGATTTCGGCGTCAGTCTGCGTCAGAATTCGCAACTCGCGCTGGCCCTTTTGTTCAGCCGCAGAGTGGTGGAACTGGCCCCGAATGATGACCATGCCCACTTCAACCTGGCCCGTATTCTCTGTTTGATGGGCCAATTTGATGAAGCCGCAGCCCATGTGCGCACAGCCATGAACATGGGTGGCGAAGAACCGTTGTACTTTCGTATGCTGGTGCATATTCGCAAAGAAATGCTGCAAAAACGGGAACAATCCGCCTCCCGTGACCGCTGATCATATTCAGGACAAACTCGTTTCGGCAGGAGCCTTTTGGCATGAATAAAGTGATTTTAAGTCTTCTCCTGGCAGTCTGCGTGTTGGGCATGGCCCTCATTATGCTCAATGAAAAGATGCGCAAGCCGGAGCAGATCCCCGTTGCTCAGGCGAGCATGAATCAGCAGGCCGCCGCTCCCGGCGTGGACAGCCAGACAGGGCCGGAGGCGGCATTGCCGACGCTCGGCGATGTCGCGCAGACTCCCAAAACCAGTGGGGGCGCGCAGCCCTATCTTCCCCCCCTGCCCGTGGAGTCCGGGCATACCCCGGCCGACACCGCTCCCCACCTGGGCGATAAAACCCCGTACAAGGCTGAAGCCGTTCCCGTGCACCCGCCGATGCCTGAGCCAGTGAAGCACAAGCCCGACCTTTCCGGCGCGCCTGAAAAATCCTCCGACGCCACCAAGCCCGAAGCGGCCAGCACCGCCGTTTCTGCCGCTCCTGCCGCGTCCGGCGCGCCCGCCGCTCCGGAAAAAGCCAGAACGCCGGAAAAAACCGCCCCTGCGGAAAAGCCCGCTCCCAGCAATACGGAAAAGGCCGCCAAGGCCGCGCCGCAAAAACTGGAAATCACGCGCTTTGTGGTTTTTGCCCGCGACAAGGGAGCAACCGTTCGCCTCGTGGGTACGGCTCCCCTCAACTACAAGAACATGACCCTCAACAATCCTGAAAGACTTGTGGTCGATCTGGACGGCAAGTGGCAGATCAAAGCGCCGGGCGTGCCCAAAAACCCCGTGGTTACCAATGTGCGACTGGGTAAAATGGACGGCCAGACCAGAGTTGTCATTGACCTTTCCGGCAAGCCGGCCAATGTCCGCTTTGTCCTGTCCAAGGACAAGCTCTCGCTGGACATCCGGGTGGATCAGTAGCCCGCGTGGCCCTGCTGCCGCCGGGCATTTAGGGAAACGCTGATTTATTCCGTTTGACGGCGTTGCTTCACTTTTTTTGAAACAGTCGAGGACAGAAGAGTCCACTCCTGCTTCAAAAAAAGATCGCGCCTTGCCAAACGAAATGACTACGCGTTTCCAGGAGGCTCTTTAATTAGTGCTTCCTTAGAATTTTCTGCCGACAAGGCCCCGACGTATGTCGGGGCCTTGGTGTTTCAACAGCCTTTCCACGCGGAACGCTTTTGCCTGCCTTCACCGCCGCAAGCCTCCCCCCGCCCGTAAAAAAAGGATGTGTGCAACGCCACGGCCGCATTTACACTTTGGGCGACCCTGCAAGAGTTCCGGGAAGGCACTGCCTGCCGCCCTCTTGAATTTTATGTCCGATTTGGGCAGGGTGGCGAAAAATTTGGGGCTTTAATGAATTTTCGTGATCTCGTCATGGTTTTTTCTTCGCTGGCCTCCATGGCGGCTGGCGTTTTTTTACCCCAGTTGGCGGCTCCTCTGGTGGCCATGCCACGTCTTATCCTCATATTTATGTTGTTCATGAGTTTTCTGGCCGTGGGCGTAGAAGAACTGCGGCAGGAAACCCGCACCATGGCTGTGCCGCTGTGTCTGCTGACCTTTTATCGACTCGTCTTGCTGCCGATACTCTGCCTGGCTGTCTTTCGCCTGATCATGCCGCAATTCGCCCTTGGGGCATTCTTGCTGGCCGCGTCGCCGGTGGGCGTCATGGCTGCGGTTTTTTCGCTCATGCTCAGAGCCAATACCGCCCTCATTCTTGTGGCCAATATCGCCACCTCACTGCTGCTGCCCCTGAGTCTGCCTGCCATGCTTTCGCTCACGGACAGCGCTTTGCGCCTGCTCGGCCTCACGCCGCTGAGCCTGCCCCCTCATCTGGAACTCGGGCATATGGGGCTTTCGCTCGCCGTGACCATTCTGCTGCCCTTCGCCGCTGCCCATCTGACCCGTACCTACTGGAACAAACTGCGCCGCACCTTGCTGCGACAGCAATTTCCCTTATTGACAGTCGCCATAGCTGTTTCCAACATTTCAATTTTCAGCAATTATGGCGATGTGTTGTTGAAATCCCCTTCATTCATTTTTCAGGCGCTGGGCGCGTCCTGCCTGCTCTGCGTTCTCATGACGCTGGCAGCGCTGCCCATCACCCGCCACATGACGCGACAGACACGACTGGCGTTTCTCATTTCATTCGGCGTCATCAACAACGTCCTGCTGATGATCGTCTGTATGGAATTCTTCAGCGCCACAGAAGCGCTTATGGCTGCCGCGTATCTCGTCCCGCTGTATATTTTGCTGTTCTACTATCGCCTGTACAGCCGAGAACCGGCACAGACGTAGCACGGGACGGAGATACACGACTTGGGCCGCCTGCGCGGCGGTTAACCCGCCTTGACAATCGCAAAATCATTGACGGGACTTCTAAGCCGCCTACGCGGCGGTTAACAAGCAAGCCGACAAGGTTATCGACATTCTCAACTTCTAAGCCGCCTACGCGGCGGTTAACCATCTGCAGAGAGGGTATACGGGGATGGGGAACTTCTAAGCCGCCTACGCGGCGGTTAACCAAAGTCAAACCTGGGTATGAGCTGCGTGAAGCTTCTAAGCCGCCTACGCGGCGGTTAACCAAATCCCGCGTGCAGACGCCCAAAAACTCAACTTCTAAGCCGCCTACGCGGCGGTTAACGCTCCCGGCGTGGGAGGCGCGCAGGGCGACCACTTCTAAGCCGCCTACGCGGCGGTTAACGCTCCCGGCGTGGGAGGCGCGCAGGGCGACCACTTCTAAGCCGCCTACGCGGCGGTTAACGCTCCCGGCGTGGGAGGCGCGCAGGGCGACCACTTCTAAGCCGCCTACGCGGCGGTTAACGCTTGCCCATGCGCGTTGGCAAATACCCGCCCCTTCTAAGCCGCCTACGCGGCGGTTAACGAGACCGTGCGCCCGGCGGCAATGGAAGTTGTCTTCTAAGCCGCCTACGCGGCGGTTAACGCTGGACGGCTCTTTATCGAGTTCCGGCGCAATTTCTAAGCCGCCTACGCGGCGGTTAACTTCATGCAGTATTCCACTTGCATTTTTTAGGACTTCTAAGCCGCCTACGCGGCGGTTAACCCGAACAGAATGGACATTTGATCAACCATGATCTTCTAAGCCGCCTACGCGGCGGTTAACGTAATTTGTGTCAGATTTGACACAAATATTCACTTCTAAGCCGCCTACGCGGCGGTTAACTATAAATCCACCCCCCAGGTCGCCCACATCGACTTCTAAGCCGCCTACGCGGCGGTTAACCCTACAAAATCCACGAAACGGCGCAGGATGGCCTTCTAAGCCGCCTACGCGGCGGTTAACTCTCTTACATTCGCCACGCTCGACACGTTCAACTTCTAAGCCGCCTACGCAGCGGTTAACGACGGCTGAGGGCTTCCAGGGCGCGTCCAGATCTTCTAAGCCGCCTACGCGGCGGTTAACCAGTATGTTGTTGCCCATGACGCGGCACAGGGTCTTCTAAGCCGCCTACGCGGCGGTTAACGGTAAAAACCTGTGGCGTGGTGAAGCCCACGACTTCTAAGCCGCCTACGAGGCGGTTAACAAAGAGCCGTGGCCACTTCATATGCCGACGGTCTTCTAAGCCGCCTACGCGGCGGTTAACAAATCTTGCAAAGGGCATGGTGTTCTCCATGTCTTCTAAGCCGCCTACGCGGCGGTTAACCGATAAGCCAGCGCAGAAACAGCATCCCGTCACTTCTAAGCCGCCTACGCGGCGGTTAACCGGGGTGGCCCATGCGCCCCGGCCTTTCGTTGCTTCTAAGCCGCCTACGCGGCGGTTAACCTATCGGGGCCATCAATATCTATCCGTCCAGCCTTCTAAGCCGCCTACGCGGCGGTTAACAGAGTGGAGAGGTCTGCATCTATACCGATGAACTTCTAAGCCGCCTACGCGGCGGTTAACAGCTGAGTATGAACCGCGCGATACTCGTATTTCTTCTAAGCCGCCTACGCGGCGGTTAACACCGCGCTTTCCCAATCCAGCGCTTCCCGTTTCTTCTAAGCCGCCTACGCGGCGGTTAACGAAGATAAACTGACGATCACCGAGCACCCCGTCTTCTAAGCCGCCTACGCGGCGGTTAACACCTTGCCGACCTCGCACCGCTTACGGCTATGCTTCTAAGCCGCCTACGCGGCGGTTAACTTTGGTGAGGGGTACAGGCATCACACAATACTCTTCTAAGCCGCCTACGCGGCGGTTAACCATTGTTGTCTTTGTCATGGTCTGCGGTGTATCTTCTAAGCCGCCTACGCGGCGGTTAACACCACTGGGCACTCTATCTGCTCGTTACCACACTTCTAAGCCGCCTAC
This sequence comes from Desulfovibrio sp. 86, assembly GCF_902702915.1. Classification (NCBI taxonomy): domain Bacteria; kingdom Pseudomonadati; phylum Thermodesulfobacteriota; class Desulfovibrionia; order Desulfovibrionales; family Desulfovibrionaceae; genus Desulfovibrio; species Desulfovibrio sp. 86. Next base: position 485,866 of record NZ_LR738849.1, read on the forward strand.
GCGGCGGTTAACCTTTCCGACAAAGTCAAAAAGCTGGTTGACGCCTTCTAAGCCGCCTACGCGGCGGTTAACGACGGCGATGTGATTGAAGGCACGGCACCCGTCTTCTAAGCCGCCTACGCGGCGGTTAACAACATGGGCGACAAGACCCGCGTGTTTGATCTCTTCTAAGCCGCCTACGCGGCGGTTAACGTAAAACAAATCTGCGCCGCATTCGTTTTTGACTTCTAAGCCGCCTACGCGGCGGTTAACATAAAAACACGGTGGTACGCTGGCTCAAATTTCTTCTAAGCCGCCTACGCGGCGGTTAACGCCTGCGCTCCGAGGGTGTTGACCTCACACCTCTTCTAAGCCGCCTACGCGGCGGTTAACCAGTCAACTTCTTCGCCCTTGAGCTTTGTTTTCTTCTAAGCCGCCTACGCGGCGGTTAACGCCGGGGTATGCCGTTTTCAGGACTTGGCTATCTTCTAAGCCGCCTACGCGGCGGTTAACACTGGTTAGCACGTCCTGAGAACGCTTTGAAACTTCTAAGCCGCCTACGCGGCGGTTAACCCAAATTCTTTCGCGCCGTTGCCCCGGTCTCACTTCTAAGCCGCCTACGCGGCGGTTAACCCCATGTTGCGAAAATGCGCGGTGACAATATCCTTCTAAGCCGCCTACGCGGCGGTTAACCAGGTCAACGAGCAGACGGGCAAGCGCAAGCTCTTCTAAGCCGCCTACGCGGCGGTTAACCGCGCGGCTGCACTGCCGCTGTATGCCCTGACCTTCTAAGCCGCCTACGCGGCGGTTAACCGTGGAATATCTAACTATGACCATAATATCTTCTTCTAAGCCGCCTACGCGGCGGTTAACTAGTCCACGTGGAAGTCATTACGCCCAAGTTACTTCTAAGCCGCCTACGCGGCGGTTAACTATGTCATAATGACCCGCAAGGCCAAAACTTTCTTCTAAGCCGCCTACGCGGCGGTTAACGCGCGTGGAAAACTAGTTCGCCTACCCTGTGACTTCTAAGCCGCCTACGCGGCGGTTAACGCCTTTACTTCCGCAAGCTGGCGAAGCTGGTACTTCTAAGCCGCCTACGCGGCGGTTAACAAAGGGGTAAAGGCTGGCCGGGTGAAATAGTTCTTCTAAGCCGCCTACGCGGCGGTTAACGTTGATGCAGGAAAGCCAGTCAAAAAATGTGGCTTCTAAGCCGCCTACGCGGCGGTTAACACCAGCACCACGCCCACACGGCCTCGCGTCCACTTCTAAGCCGCCTACGCGGCGGTTAACCCTCGGAGCGCAGGCCAATCGGTGCGCCTACGCTTCTAAGCCGCCTACGCGGCGGTTAACTAGTTGAAATCACCCCCGTTTCTCATTGATGCCTTCTAAGCCGCCTACGCGGCGGTTAACTATGTGATGCCTGTTCATGTTGTGTATCTCCCCTTCTAAGCCGCCTACGCGGCGGTTAACTCTACGCCTCCGCCGTGAATCGGTTCCAGTTACTTCTAAGCCGCCTACGCGGCGGTTAACGACCTGCAATTTGTGGATGATATTCACCCCTTCTTCTAAGCCGCCTACGCGGCGGTTAACTACCTGCCACAGCAGCGGCGAACCAGCCCACACTTCTAAGCCGCCTACGCGGCGGTTAACATGTAAAAAGGTATGAAGAACGTCTTTTTTGTCTTCTAAGCCGCCTACGCGGCGGTTAACTTTCCCGGCGTCACGTATTGCCAGTCAAGTACCTTCTAAGCCGCCTACGCGGCGGTTAACTATATTGAGGCTGACAGCCGAGATATGCGCAACTTCTAAGCCGCCTACGCGGCGGTTAACCTGCACAGCCATTTCAAGCGATTGCTGATCTTCTTCTAAGCCGCCTACGCGGCGGTTAACTTTGGCAAGCAGGAAGAAATCGCCTTCATGTTCTTCTAAGCCGCCTACGCGGCGGTTAACTTGAAGGCAGCCATAGCCAAAGCGGAGGGTACCTTCTAAGCCGCCTACGCGGCGGTTAACCACTCGGTAAAGGCTCTGTCCAAAAGCGGCATCTTCTAAGCCGCCTACGCGGCGGTTAACTAGACATTCCCCACAAAAAACACAACACATATAGCATGTTATATGTTTTTTGCAGCATTACGCTTCATTTTTTCAAACCACATTTACTACACTTAAACTATTAACTATTTTCGCACAGGCCAATAATGAACCTGAAGAGATAGTCCAACACCTCCTGCTCTTGACAACGCTCAATCAATTCTTCCCGGAAATCCTTATGCGTTTTTTTGCCCGCAGCGCAGGTAAAGGCCGTGGGCATGACCAGGGCGTCCTTCACAACGTCCGCAAAGTCAAAAACCAAGGCACCGCGCCGTGTTTTTCCGTGCAATACGGGCAAGGAGAAGCTTATCCCAAGCCCGCACAATGCAACGGAGGCGTATCCATAAGCGATATAGTTTCCGTGATCGAGAAAAGCGTTGCACACATCGGCGCGAGTGGCTCCGGACCTTTTGCCTTCCTCACGGCTGAAGCTGAAATCAAACGCTTTTGCCAAGATGCCATAAAGCGCCTTGGCCCATCTGGCCTCAGCAAGTAAAAGCTGCTGGGTGGACTCAGCACCATCCACATCTTTGAGAAAAGACTCTTGAAGAGCATTGGGGATGCCAATGCCCACTTTTTGCAGAGCAGCATTTTTTCGCCATTGACTTTCGGCATAGTTGGCGCGTTCTTTCAGCAGTTGCTTTCCAATTTTAATCCGTTCATTTTCGTCCAGCCATTTGACCATCCATGACTGCATATACTCTGTGGGGCGGTATTCACTTTGCGGCGGCATGAAAGCCATATCCAGAGCGCCAAAAAGCGGCGACCCTCCTGAACCACAAAATCCGACCATCACATGGGACTCGGCCATACGCCGCATGGCCGCATCCGTTATGGATGACCCTTTGCCCAGCAAAACAAAGGCGGTGTTACGCTCCGGAAGATTGAAATACGACTCAATCTCCCCGCCGTCCTGCGTTGCGTAGACGATGCGGTTGTCCATCTGCATAACGCGCACATGTTCCAGATAAAACACATTGGCGCGCTTGGAGAGCATTACGGGCCGGGGATTGACCTGCTTTTTCTCCTTCATGGCAGATCACGGCAAGTCCGGCACGCAGAAAACGTTCTGGGCGCTACACAGGCCATAGCTGTTCGGCAGGCATTCGGCCTGAGGCGGCAATCCGCATTCACGGCGCACCGCCAGCGTAAAGCGCTGCTCCGTGGTTTTGCTGCTCACAATAAAGTAGTCCATCTTCTCCTTTTGCACGTTCTGCATACGGCGCTGGCGCAACTGTCCGGCCTCCGCACCAGTTCTACGGTCGCTTTTCAAGCTAGGTACGCGATACCGCCTGAAGGCTACCCAGGCTCCCGCATAGTTCTCAGGGACAGATGCGGGATAGTGCAGCCTGGCATAATCCCGTATCCAGGGCAGGCGCGAGAGCGAGGCCACCAGGGCGTCCAGATCATCCCGACTGGAAGCGAACACCCGTAATGCTCCTCCCCCCTTGTCGCAAACGGCCTGACGCCCTGCTGGTATTGCCAGAGCATAGGTATGCGGCTGTGCCGCAAACAGGGGATGCAGCAGGGCCAGCATGCGCCCCCGTAATGCGGGGGCGCTCATGCCCGTGTCTTCTGTGGCGGCCAAGGCCTCAATGTCAAAATACACGCGCGGCATCATGGCTAAGCACTCTCTGAAAAGACGCCGCCGCGAATGATGCAGGCCGTCAAAAACATGCCTTCGGGCGTATCGGGATCCATATCACCCGCCCGCAACATATAGCCGAACCCAGAGATTTTTTTCTCATTACGGAAAAAAAGCTGCGCATCCAGACTTGCGCCGTTGGGTTCCACAGGAATGGCAAGACCCCGCTCCCCATAGGCCGGATACCAGGTATCAATGGTGCGCAGGGCATTGCCCACCTTCTGGTCGCGAAATGCCGCCTGCCCACGCTCCTGAACACTGTACTTGTCCTGATATTTCGGAACTTCGCCAACACAATACAAGGAACGGGCAAAGCCTCTGCTCTTGTCCTTACCTTTGCCTGTTTCCGTGTCCTTGGCCGTATCCGTGTCCTTGCCCTTGCCCTCCAGATAGTTTTGCGAGGGGAATACTTCCAGTGCGCCGCGCACGCCAAAGTCCACATCCGCCTCCACCAGCAGAGACACGTCACGCTGTCCCCGCAGTCCGGCGGCGATGCGTTCGGCAACGGCCTTTTCTGCCTCGGAATAGGAATCAAACGTATTCAGGGGCACTTGCAGAGCGTCAAAACGAACATCCAGCTCCGCCCTGTCCCGCACACGAACGCTGACATGCTCCGCAATAGCTCTGTTGCGCCACAAAAAGCGTCCATTGGCCAGGTTGCGCGCATAGCGGCATGCGAGTTCTGTCACGCCCGCGCTCTCTTTGCCTTTGTCTATAAAGGCTGTCAGTCCTTGCCTGAAGGCGGTCAGATCTTCCATATCATCTGCTTTTCCAGGAGCGCAGGCAAAAAGTGCTGACGAAAGATCAAGAAAACGCACGTCAAACCGGACGCGCAGCTTTTCGGCCAGGGGGTCAAGTTTGGCGGAATCTGTGGTCTGAATATTGGGAATCTCTTTGCGTGGGGCGCTTTTTATACTGTCATTGTCTTTTTTTTCATCGCTAAATTTATTGATATTTTGTGTACCCCTGATGCCATGCCGCACAACGGGGAGCGGCGAAATGCTGCCATCGGCAAACACATTGAAAAAGAGGGCGTCAGTAACCATGAGGCAACGCTGAAACGAAAGAACACCGGGCAATTTTTTAAGGGCTTTTGCCATGATATTTTCCTTTTACTGAGGGTTAGCGTTGATCCTGATATATTCTGTACACATCGGGCGTTGCCCACTCTGATCTCCACAACGTTTGATCCGCCCTGTCTCCATCAAGGCAGCGACGTATGGGTACATACTGCACAAGCCCCACAAGCGGTTCCGCAAAGGCATGTTCGTACCCTTCACGCACGCCGGATCGTTTCTCAAACGGGGTGGTGGCGGCATAACCAAGGCAGGTGGCAGAAAGCCAGTTCATGCCGTCGCCTTCCACAGGTTTGTACCCCAGCGCGGCCACAAACTGCTCCGCACGGTTGCCCGCCCCTTCCCTTTCCAGCAGGTCGCGGCGATCCATCACAGCATAGCCGACGCCTATATGTTCCAGAGCCTCACTGGCGTCACTGCACAAACGGACTTTGCCCATACGAGTAATCGCGCCGCCAGCAAGTCGGCTTCTTGCAATATGGGAATCAATGCCTTCAGTAGTAGCAAGGTTTCGGATGCCAATAACCAGAGAAACCTCCATATGGGCACGGGCCACCGGCTGTAGGGACAATGCCTGCTTGTTTGTTGAGGAATAGTCCGATCCGTTTAGGGATGAGCCGAAGGTATAGGCCGCTCCACGCCGCAACTGCGGGCTGAAAATATCGTGAAATAAATCCCCCAACGGCGTGTAGCTGTGCAGTATAAAAGCCATTGAAAGCACGTCGTCCGCCATATCTATTTTGCGGCCAAGAGCGTGGGCCATGAGCCAGGCTGCAAGTACAGGCGGCCCGCCCAAGAGAAAGGCGGCATTATACATGTTGGCGCCCTGAACCCGCATATGCGGCAAAACAAGATAGGCTGTCATCGAAACGCCTCCTCCATAATGGCCTCCAGGCTAAAGCGGGCAGACGAATCCAGCTTCAAAAGACTCTGCCCGGTGCCTTTGTGGGGCATCAGCATTCTGCTGACCGCCAGCCGTGCCATGGCGCGGGGCCAGTTATCGCAAAGCCTGCGTACCGATGGGTCCAGCAATCCCCGGATTTCCAGCGGCCGCACGAGGGACGAAACACGGGCGTAACGCGGCGGATACAGATGGGACAGAAGCTCGTCTTCCGGCAGCAGGTGCTCATGCTGCGCCAGCAGTTTCTGAGCCTCAACCGCCATATTCAACACGGCGCAGGCAATGGCGGCAACAAGCTCTTCTTCCCGCGCCCTTTCCCTCAAGGTAACTGTGCTTTCATCCGATCCCGCCTGCAGCACCTCTTCACGAAAAGCGGCGTACCGCTGTACTGCCTCCCTAAAGGGACCGGGCGCATGTACATCAAGCGACAGGCCTTGATAATACAGAGCAAAGGCCTGCCGTATGGGGATAGATGCATCGGGAACCGACACCATAAGTGGGCGTTGCATGTGGCTCGCCAAATAACCGACATTCAATGGTTTGGAACCTCCTATACCGAACCGGGCCTGGCGAAGCTTTCGCCGTGTCCCTTCCGGTTCTTCCCTTGCTGTCTTGTTGTGGAGCGGCACAAGACCTTGCTCATGGTCAAAAAACAGAGGGCAAATGCTGCCTGCCGTCATGGGCGTCATGCTCACATAGCCGCCCGCTGCGCCTTTTTTAGGAATAAGCAACTGGCGCAGGCGGTGGTCCACATACTCCATTCCGGTTCTGAAGCCGGAAGCATTGGCAGCCGCGATGCCTGCAACAATTGCCTTTTTCTCCTCAGTCCCAACGCCTTCCGCTTCTGGGGCGTCAGCAAGAACCCAGCGGATATGCTTGACGATGCCTGCCTTGCTTGCCCCGCCTTCCGCATAATCCAATGGGAATGAAAGGCCACTCCCCAGAAGGGTACGCAACGAAACATACGGCATGTCCAGTGCGTCTTCGGGTCCGAGGCGAACGCCTGCGGCAGTTGCGTTGGAGTTGACTACCTTCGCGGTAAAATGAACAAGCCTTTTTATTTCTTCTTGATATTTTTTGGTGGAAAACGTCTTCCTTTCGTCTTTCATGGCGCTCCTTTCCGTCCGCTACTGCGGCTGGTTTCAAGTTATTCGCCGTATGCCAAAACCCAGATCATACATAAAACTGTCATTAGTATATGAGGTCAGTTCGGCTTGCAGGCCTTCTTCTGGCCATATGCCCGCCTCATGACACAAGCGTTCCATTTCCGGCGGACTGAGCGCCAGCCAGGCATTGGGCGCGGCCTCTTCTTCACGCATTTCATGCTTGTTACGCACCCAGCTTGCGCCGTGAGGGTCTTCATCCCAACGGAAATACAGCGCATTTTCGCCATCAACCCGCATTAGCCAAAGCTGCTTGCGGCCAGCCCTGTTACGCAGTGGCGTTTGCTCATAGGGTGTGGCCGACATGCGGAAGGCATCTATGGGACTGCGGCTGAACAGGCCCTCACCTCCATCACTGTCTGCGCCAAAAAACCGCGTAACCCTCTCAGCAATGCCCCTGTCGTCAGCAATGGCAAAGTCGCTTCCACCGCCAAGCCGCAACCCGGCATCAATGGTGAGTGTCTCCGCCTGCCAGGGCAGTAACTGACCAAGATCATACTCTTTATATCGCCTCACCAGCCTTTTGCTTTCGTATCCAGGCGACTTAAAAACAGGGATATTTTTCGTTCCCTGTTCGCAATTTTTACAATGACGTAAATTGTATCTGAGTATTGCGATATTGTGTGCATTACCGCAGGAAACAAGACGGTGCCTGTTTACACGCCCTGCAACCTGAACAATGGATTGCGCGCTGGAAGGCTCAATGACAGCCCAGTCAAAGTCGTGATCCCTGCCCACCTCTTCCACTGGCGTGGCCACCACAATAAAGGGAACGTTCGGCAGCGTGGTGCGAGCCACGAGCGACCGTATTTCCTTGTCTGCGAGGATATGGGCATTCCCTCTTTTGCGGGTCAGCAGATGGTCGAGGCGGCGCTCTTTATGAAACCGGCTGATGCGCCAGTCGCCAGAGTGATAGCAAGCCACATGGGCATGGGGCAGCGCCAGGGCCAGACTGCGCGCCGTGGCCACAGCCCCGTTGATGTTCGCCACCCTTACAAGCCCGAAAGAAATCCCCCTGCCCGGCGAAAATTCCCAGGCGTTTTCTGTGTGCAAGCGCTGCACCGCTTCCAGCACTGCATTCTGAAATCCCTGTATGGAGGGCTCCACCGGCTGCAAAAAGGCCCGTCGCATGCAGGGCATGCGCCGCAAATGGGCCATCATATCCTGCAAGCGTTTGGCATACCATTCTGAAAATGCAGCGCTTTTATTGTCAGAAACCAGCACTTCCGGTGCGAGACTGTCATCAATAACGGCAATGCCCGAACGCGCGGGAGCCATGTCTGGATCCTGCATCAATGCGCGCCGGAGCTTCTGGCCGGAAATCCAGGCGGCATGGACGGCGTCCGCCGTGGCCAGAGAAAGTGTGGCCGAAGAACAGACGATATTGCGCCCGAAAAAAGCGCTCAGTTGCACCAGCCGCAAGACAGCCACAAGGGCGTCCGGCTCATAGCCGTCGACCTCATCCAGCACCAGATCGGCTGTCATGAGGCGCAGCAGGGCTTTGACGTGATGCCCCTGACGGTCGGGACGGCCGGCGGCATCCAGAAAATCAATGGTAGACACCAGCAGGGGCGAGCCAACAATCACCCTTTCACGCGCCGTGCGCCAGAAAGGCTCCATCCATGCAGGCAATGGGCCGGAATCGCCGCTGCACAGAATCTCGGGTTCGACCATATCCTGGTCATCAATGGCTTCTGCCCGCTTGGCCCAGTCAAAAAGCTTTTGGGTGACGCCATCGCCGATGACCGTCGCCATATCGGCGGGCAAAATGCCAAGGTCAGATTGCAGCGAGTACCCTGTCTGCAAGGTCAGAGTGCGCAAATTGAGCGCAATGGAGCAGCGCGGCGAGGCATCACGCGAAAGGATGCAGGCCGCGCGCAGGTTCATTCTTGTCTTGCCACTGCCCGTGCCAGCCATATTGAACACAAGGCAGGGAGTGTCGGGGTTATCCTGCCGCCAGCGGGCCAGGGCATCGGCAGCGAGGTTTTGCCAGTGATAACGCGAGGCTTCGTCCGCCGGTTCCACAATGGACGCCACTGAAGCCTCTTGCAGCCCTTCAAGCGGGCCCTCTGTGCTCTGCGACAGTTGGCCCATGCGCCATGCGGCATTGGCGGCCACATGGGCCACTTCAGTCAAATGCCAGTGCAATGGCTGGTTGAGGACGCGTTTATTCTCGACAAACCGCGTATTGGCGGCGCTTGTGTCGTCATCAGGAGGGGTGGGATAGGCCCTGGCGGAAACGGTGTGGTCAGCAAAAATGAGCGCGGCCCTGGCCAGAATGAGGCATGCCCACCAGAATTCCGTATGCTCCTGGCCCTGGAGCGCCTCTGTCAGCGCGCTCAGTTTTGATTCAAGCCGCTGAAAATTTTTCCATATGTCCTCGGGCAGGGACTCATGGGGTTGGCTGTAGTTTTGAGGAACATTCTTTGAACGGACATGGGAAGCCGCCACCAAAGGAACGCTTCCGCCATCTTTACCGCTAGAAAACAGCAGATGATGGCTTGCCACAAGAAAATCCACGGCTTCCAAAGCGGTGGCCGGGGCGTGGAACGCCCTTGAACCTGGGTCTGTTGGACGTTTGATAACTTCATCAAGCGCCTTACCGTCGTGCAGAACCTGCCATGCCTCTTGCCAACTTGTACCCTGCCGCAACGCGCGCAACAGGCAGACGCTTATCCACTCATGGCGCACAATATCGCGCAGCATTTTGGGATCGCGCAGCTTATTTTGAAAATATACTGAATATTTGCCAAGGTCATGCACAAGGGAGGCAGCCTGCGCCAACAGGCAGACACAACGAAGCCAGAGCGGAATTTCTGCCGCGCGCCTGGCCAAGCGCCGCGATGTTCGCACGGCTACAGCCCCATCGGCAGAAAACCTGCCCCGCGCGCCCACAATCCATAACAAACACATACGGCGGCGGCCGTCATTCTGATAACAGGCCACCGCCGTATTGCGGGTTGCACTTTTGCGAAGAGCCGCATGAAGTTCTGCCAACCCTTCACGGGTTATGGGCGTTATCCATGTGCGAATACCGGCTCTTGGCGCGTAGCTGTCTAAAATTCTTTGTGTTCTTGAAACTGATTTCCTGGTGCATTCAGAAATAAGAACAACATGCATCTGTCGCTTACCTCAGTTTCAATTTGAAGCGGTCGGGGCGATACAATAGATACAGCGATATTTTCTTTATGTATTATGGGCTAAATGAAACCAGGTCAAACTTTATTACTGTTTTGTTGTTCAGCAACCGCCGGACAACAAAATATAACTTTCAAAATACGCCTTATAGTACAGTTAGTTACTGTGCTACTGCACAGAACGTTTTTTCCGTTTTGCCCCAAAAAAGGCAGGGCAGGTTTTGCGCATAACCGGGTAATACTCCGGGACAAAATTTATCCATATTCATTTAATATACCGGCATATCTAGCAAAGCAAAATAACTAGCCTAAATATATATAAAAAATTTGAAGCCATTTTTACATAAAACGCATTACAAATGAAAAAATTATACATTTACCATAGATATAACAATACCAGACAACTACAATATATTTACACACAATAACACGTTTACCCGCTCAATAGCCATCCATACAAACCCACAAGCGCCATTGCACCATTCTATATACAGTAACACCCGTTCTTATGGATAATTTTTCATGGGTGGTGTACGGTGACGGACTTTTTGTCTCGGGTTCTGCCCGCGCAGCACTGTTCAGAGTCCATCCACACTGATTCCTCCATAAGGAGAGTGTTCATGACCGGAGCGTCTTTTGAAGCGCTGAATCCTCGCCAGATGTACGGCAAGGTTGTGGAAACCATGATAATCAAGGCCACAAGGCCTCCCCGCCAGGCTTTTTTGCTTTCCGTGATGGCGGGCCTGTTTATAGGGTTGGGCTTTGTTTACTGCGCTGTGGCCAATGTGACGGGGGCTGGCAAGATCGTTGGCGGGCTTGTGTTCAGCCTTGGCCTCATGCTTGTGGTGGTGGTGGGCGGCGATCTTTTCACCTCGACCACCATGACGCTTGTGCCCCGCGCGAGCAACAGGATCAGCTGGGGGCAGATGCTCGCAAACTGGGGCATCGTTTATGCCGGAAATTTCGTCGGCGCCATTGCGCTGGTGGCCCTTATCCTTCTCAGCGGGCATCCCTGGAACGATGGCGGCAGCATTGCCCTTTATTACATCAAGACAACCGAATACAAGCTGACCCACACATTTATTGAAGCCCTGTTTTTGGGGGTCATGTGCAACCTTATGGTCTGCCTTGGCGTGTGGATGGGATATTCCGGCCGCTCGCTCTTCGACAAGATGGCAGCCTGCCTTTTTCCTGTGGGCCTGTTCATTGCCTGCGGATTCGAACACAGCATCGCCAACATGTTCATGCTCCCCATCGGCATACTGTGCAGCGGCATGATGCCGCCCGAAGTGGCGGCCAAACTGGCCGATCCTGTCCACACGCTCTCGCTGCTCACCTGGGAAAACTTTGTGCTGAAAAATCTCATCCCGGTAACACTGGGCAATATCCTTGGCGGTGGCGTGCTTGTGGGCCTGTTCCATTGGCTTGTGTTCGCAGGGGAAACTACCAGGGAAGCCCACGCCACTAGCAACGCTCACGAAAGCCTGGAAGAGAAGCATGCCGGATAACGCCATATTGTCATGGGGAGGGTGGCCGACTGCGGGGGCGGCCATTTTTCGGCCGTACCAGATTGAGTCGCGCTTTTTTTGCCCCGCGTAAATTTTTTGAAAGCTTGGGAGCCTCGGCGGTGACGCGTGAAAGCGCCCCTTCCCCCAGACACATCCCTACATCTGCGCACGCGGGCTCATGCCGCCATCGGGCCTGAGGCTTTTTCGGCGGTGACAGTAAAGATACCTGGTTGCGGTATCGGTAGGGACAGTGTATGTTGCAAAAAGCTCTACGGCGCTCCACGCAAACGCGTTCAGCGCATACAGCTGCGCGCTGTCTTTCGCACAGTGCGCCGCTCTCTGCCCCACCCGCAGGACAGTCCCCCCAACAGTTCTGGTCCGCTCTGCGGGCATCGGCTCATAATGTGTTTACGCCTTTGCGGCAGATGCCTGCCCGCACGGTCGTCAAGCACTTTCACAATGAAATGCCCTAACCAACGGCATACACATAGCAATCTTCTTCACTGCACAGGAACGCTTGCATATTTTTCAAAAAAACGTACTCTCCAACAAGCAGACTGGTATGCCTGCCGCAAAAGCGCGCCACACGGTGCTGCTGCGGCAAATTCCCTATGGGATTACGGCATGCTGCTGAAATTTTTCGCGGTGGTGAACCCGCCCCGCAGACAAAGGACTTTCATGACCAAAGACCAAGAAACCCCAGTGACAGAGACCCAAAATTCCGGCGAACCGAGCCCGAAACCTTCCAAACCCAAGACCCGCGCTACTGCCCGCGGAAAGACGGCTGCTGCCTCTGAAACAGCGGCCAAACCGGCAGGAAAAATAGCGTCTCCTTCCCCCGCTTCCAAGACTTCCCCCAAGGCTTCTCCTTCCTCCGCCAGCGCGGATTCCGCACCAAAATCCGTCAGGCCCAAGACTGCCAGAAACACGGCGGGTAAATCCGCCTCGGGCAAAAAAATCTCCGGCACGGCAGACGCCCCCAAGGCGGGCACGTCTGACACCACGCCTGCGAAGTCTGGCACTGCGCCTGCGGTAAAGGCTGCATCAGAAAAAACCGCCAAGCATGCCGCGCCAGCGGCGCAGACGCCTGCGGAAAAGAGTGTGGAAAAAACGCCAGCCGCCGCTGCCGCCCCTTCCACCGCCAGCGGCGACAAAAAGCCCGCCGCAAAATCCAGATCCGCCCGAGGCAGGCAGACGGCCGCCAGGACGGGCAAGGACGGCGCGACCGCCGCCAAAGCAGAGAGTAAGGCCGTTCCGGCGGCAGCCACGGCTGAAGACGTGTCTACCAACGAAAAAGGCACTGCCAGAAACAAGGGCACAAGAACCGGAACAGCCAGGGGCACGGCCCGGACGCATGCTGGCAAAAGCACGGCCGCCAAGCCGGATGCCGCCACAAGCGCCGCTGACAAGCCTGCTGGTGCTGCTCCGGGCAAGGTTGCGACGGCCAACGCCAGACACGACGCCAGATCTGAAGCCATCTCTGAAGCCAGTTCTGACGCAAAACCGGCTTCCGCTGCCGGGGCTCGCCCTTCGGCCAGAGCCCGCGCCGCCGCGCCCCGCACAAAAACGTCGGCCCAGAGTCCTGCCAAAAAGGCCACCGCACAGCCTGAAAAGAAAAATCTCCCGTCCTCCGCCGATGCCCCCCAGGCCAAGCCTGCCCCGGTCAAAACCGAAGCCGCTCAGCGCCAGGCGCAAGCCGCTCAAGTTCAGGCCGCGCACACTGGCAAACCCGCTGCCGAGGTCAAGGACGCCACGCTTTCCGTCACTGCGACGGTCGCATCCACCGAAGTGCTGGCGCTGGCTTCCGGCGAAAAGCTGGCTATTGCCAGCCGCGAATCTCTTGCCATTACGGCCTCTGAAACCCTGGCGCTGGAAGCTGTAGACACCCAGGATACTGAAGGACGCTCCGAAGGCTCCGACGATGCGCCGCGCCGCAAGAACAGGCGTGGACGTCGCGGAGGACGTGGCCGCAACCGCAGAAAAGAGCAGAATGGCGATAATGGCGATATGCAGGCCAGCGACGGACTCGCTGCCGACGAGGTAAGTGACGACGCGCCGCAGAACGGCCAGATCCAAGCCCTTGCCGAAGCGGATCAGGCCAGCGCCGCCACGCCTGCCGCCAGCCCTGACAAGAAAACGGCCGAACCGGCCAAGGCTGCCGGCAACCAGAAATCTGCTTCTGCAGCGCCGACGGCCAAGGGCAAGGGAAAATCCGAAGCAAGCTCCGGCAGACGCCGCATGTTCATCAGCGTTTTGCCAGGCGAGCAGGTTGAGGTGGCCCTGACCGAAGACGGCCAGTTGCTTGAATATTACCTGGACATGCTGCATCAGCGCAAAATCAAGGGCAATATTTACAAGGGCGTCATCCACAACATCGATACCAATCTTCAGGCCGCTTTTGTGAGCTACGGCGCAGGCAAAAACGGCTTCTTGCAGATTGACGAAATCCATCCCGAATACTGGCTGACGCATCACGAACCCGCCAAGGGCAAAAAATTTCCGCCCATCCAGAAAGTGCTCAAGGCCGGACAGGAAGTGCTTGTTCAGGTCGTGAAGGAACCCACAGGCAGCAAGGGCGCGTTTTTGACCACGTGGCTCTCACTGGCCGGACGTTTTCTTGTGCTCACTCCCGGGCAGGAACAGATCGGCGTTTCGCGCAAAGTGGACGACGATGAGGAGCGGAGCCGCCTGCGCGAAATGATGAACGGCATTGACCCCGGCCCTGGGCTGGGTGTCATCGTGCGGACGGTCAGCGCGGGAACCACCAAGACCACCCTCAAGACTGACCTGCAATATCTGAAGCGCGTCTGGCGCGATATTCGCAAAAAAGCCACCGAGGTCACGGCCCCTGCCCTTATCTATCAGGAACCCGGCCTGTCGGAACGCGCCGTGCGCGACTATCTGACGGAAGACGTGGGCGAAATATGGGTGGACAACGAGGATGTGGCCCAGAGCATCCGCGAAACCGTCAACCTGCTCTTCCCCCGCAAGAGTGATCTCGTGCGGCTGCACAATGATGTGCGCACCTCCATGTGGGAACGGTTCAACCTGCGCCGTCAGCTTGACCAGATTTATACCCGCGAAGTGCTGCTGCCCTCTGGCGGACGGCTGGTCTTTGACCAGACCGAGGCCCTCATGGCCATTGATATCAACTCGGGCAAAATATCCGGCAAGGGCAACTTTGAAGCCATGGCCCATAAAACCAATATGGAAGCCGCCGAAGCCATTGCCCGCCACCTCAAGTTGCGCGACATCGGCGGACAGGTGGTCATCGACTTCATTGAAATGCGCGATAAAAAGCACGTCATTGAAGTGGAAAAGACCCTGCGCACCATCATGAAGAACGACCGCGCGCGGCATGATGTGGGCCGCATGAGCTCCTTTGGCCTTCTTGAACTCGTGCGTCAGCGCACCGGCTCATCGGCCCTGGCCATCACCATGGAGCCCTGCCCCGCCTGCGGCGGCACGGGCCAGCGCCGCAACATCGAGTGGCAGGCCCTCCAGGCCCTGCGGGAAATGCACCGCATGCTGCGCGCTGAAAACAAAGAAAAATGCGTCTATAACGCCTCGCCCGAACTGGCTCTGTATCTGCTCAACCACAAGCGCGACAGTCTGCGTGAAATGGAACAAAGCTACAGCAAATGTCTGGAAATATCCGTTCGTCCGTAATGGACCGACAAGGCTCACCTTCCGGGAAGCCGTGCTTCCCGGAAGGTGCCGCAGCCATCTCCACAAAACCAGTGCCCACTGACTCCTCCGGTCCGCAACCCTCCCCCGCCGCTGCGTCCCATGCGCGCAGCCTGTTGCTGCACGTCTGCTGCGGCCCTTGCGCCGTCATGCCGATCACGCGGCTGCTGGATGAAGGGTTTGCGGTCACAGCCTGGTATATGAATCCCAACATACACCCGCTCTCCGAATATCTGCGCAGAAGGGACGCGGCGGGCCAATGCGCCGAACGGATGGGCATACCCATTCTTTATGACGATGCCAGCTGGAACATCACCGCCTGGTTGCGGGCTGTGGCGGGACGCGATGCCGCGCCGCAACGCTGCGCATATTGCTGCTCGAGCCGCATTGAGGCAGCCTTTGCCGCCGCCCGGCAGCTGGGCTTCGCCTTTGTGAGCACCAGCCTGCTGTATTCACGCTATCAACCCCACGAAGTCATCAAACAGGCAGGTGAACGCCTGTCCAGCCCGGACGGCGCGGGTCCCGGCTTCGTATACAGAGACTTTCGTGAAGACTGGCAGGAAGGCATCGACAGATCAAAGGCGCTGGAGCTGTACCGTCAGCCCTACTGTGGCTGCATTTATAGCGAAGCCGAGCGCTACGAAAAAAAGCTGTCACGTCTGATTTCAGCCCGATAAAAAATTTTTTGCATTTTTGACTTGACCTTACCCCGTATTTTCCGTAAACACTTCCTTGCCTGAACGATCCCCGATAGCTCAATTGGCAGAGCGGGTGACTGTTAATCACTAGGTTGGCGGTTCAAGTCCGTCTCGGGGAGCCAAAAGAAAACAAGCCTTTACAGCTAATCACTGTAAGGGCTTTTTTCGTTGGGCTACCACCACGCCGGAAGAATTCCGTAAAAAGAATACAGCCTGCAACCCATTGGGAATCGCTATTACAACTGGTATACGCAGTGGGGTAAGGTCAATTATAGCAGACCCTGAACATGAAGCGCACGAGGCGAGTCGTGAGTGATAGGACGATGGCGCCTCTGAGGGGAAATATGGCCCTGAAAAATTTTTCAAAGAAGAAACCACAAAGCGCATGCGCAGCAACCTGTGGCAAAACATGGACTATTAGTCGCATCGGCAGGATCGTGCAATGAAAATTTTTCTGTGCATCGCCGCACTAATGCTTTGCGGAGTCTATCTGTCAAAATACGCTTTTGATCGTTCTCCGTTGCGCGGTATGGGACAGAATGGCACGGCTGATATGCCTGTGCTTGTTTCGCGAGCGCGGCCATTCGTCACTTTTGCACCAGCCAGGGATATGAGCTTGATCGCCGATGGGTGGTGCAGCCTGAGTCCAGAAACACGTCTTTCCGTGGCAGGGAACGGTCGGCTGTGGTTTGCCGCTTACAAGAATGGCGTTGGCCTGCTCATCACGGCATTGGCTGAAACTGAAGCCCCGTGGCTCTGGGAGGCGGCCCACCATCCCCCCTTTCCGGTGCTGAGAGGCGGAACAACCCCCTACAAGGGCGAAACATTGCACGAGACGCTGTATACGCTTACCGCCGATGCCGACCCTTTTCACCCTCTGCAAGCCGCTGTCAAAGATACCACCTGCCTTGTGTACCGGGCAAAACTGCTGCTGGACTTCCAGCATCTGCAGGTGATTATTGAATATCATGAGCCTATAACTCAAGAACAAGCACGAGATATAGCCTATGATCTGCCCTATCTGAATGCCTTTCAGGAACGCGGCAGAGCCGCATGCTCCATTGTGCTGCCGGGAAAGAGCAATGAATATGTGCTTCCAAGACGCATTGATAAAATTCCTGTGGCTGACAAAGCCATTTCGCGAATAAAGCTTTCTCGCTGGACAGGTGAAATGCAGCATCTGGGAAGCCTCTAGAGCATTTTCGCATTGAAAACATCCATTTTCAATGCGTCCAAGACGCCCACGTTGGCGCGTAACAGCGCAAATAAATTGCGCTTACGCCTCTGCACTCGTGTAGACACTATCTAGTTCGGAGATGTCGCATAGTGTGACCGCAGTATTGTAGGACAGCCAGTCTTCTGCCAAACGTTGCGCTGGCGGGCAAAACCCGCCAGCGCAAGACACGCGTCTTAAGCCGCCACAGCCTCGTGTTCACTGTCAAAGGGGCGTTCCGGGTGCATGAACCATGTCAGGATGGCCCCCACGCCGCAAATGGACACTGAAATGGAGAACGGCACAACCCAACTGCCGGTGATGTCCACCACAACACCAAAAACGATGGGTGAAATGATGCCCGCCAAACCGAAGCCGAAGTTCATCATGCCGCCGGCAACACCGGCGTAATTTCTGGAGATGTCCATGGGCACCGCCCAGATGGTTCCGCAAATAAGCTCCATTGAGAAGAAAGACAGACAGAGAAGAATGGAGATTGTTGTAATGTCCGAGGTGAAGAGGGTGCCGAGCAGGAAGGATCCCCCCATGCAAAAAGCAACAGCGATAAACAGATTGCGTGCGAGACGCTTTCGGCCGGTTTTCACCAGGATCCGGTCAGAGATCATACCGCCCAATGTGTCGCCGACAACACCAGCCGCCATGGTCAGGCCAGCCAGCAGCGCTGAATTTTTCAGGTTCAGGCCATGAACATTCTGGAAGAACAAGGGGAGCCATGAAATGAACACCCACAGCATCCAGCCGTAACAAAAGTCCACCATGGTCACAGGAAGCATACGTTTGGCCAGCGCGTTAAACGGAATCTTGGACTGCTTGGTCACATGGGATGGGGGAGCCAAACCCTTCAGATCTTCGGCGGTCATGCCAGGATGCTTGTGCGGATCGTCACGGTAAAAAACGTACCACAGAACAGCCCACAACAGCGAAAGTGCGCCGCAAACATAAAAGGCCGCCCGCCAGCCATCCAGCAAAATGAAAAAGGCTACCAGGGGCGGGGCCACGGCACCACCCAACCGGGAGGCGCTGTGGGTTATTCCCTGAATAAAGCCGAACCGGTGCGTGGGGTACCAGTTGCGCATGGCAGCGGTTGCAGCCGAGAAGGTAGGGCCTTCGCCGCACCCCAAGAGGAGACGCGCGATGAACAGGGTAAGCAGGCCGGAAATAAAGCCGGTGTAAATGGTGGACAAGCCCACGATGCAACCGCAGATGAAGAGAGAAAGACGTGCCCCCCACTGCTTGACCATCCACCCGCCCGTAAGTTGGCCAATCAGATAGGGATAGGAAAATGCGGAAAATGCTATGCCGATTTCCGTCGCGTGGAAACCGAATTCTTTCATCATGTCCTTGGCAGAGAGAGATATATTCACTCTGTCAAGATACATAATAAAATAAAGACTGCATAAAAGAATAGTGACGACTACTTTAGGGTTTATCAAATGCTTTTTCTGTACTTCTATTTCTTGTTGTACAACCTGCATATCGTGCCACCTTATACTGCATTTTATCAATGTTACAGCAGTTCCAGACGCTTGATACCCGCAATAAACTTTTCCGTGTATCCTTTACGCATAAAGATATTCTTTATCATGAGCGGATTACATTTGAGAGCGTGCATTCTCAAAATTCAAGATACGTCCGCGTCGGCGCGTAATCGCGCAAATAACTTGCGCTTGCGCCTTTGCGGCGGGCGTCTGCTCATGCAGCCGCCAGAACGCTTTCAAAGTGAAATTGCTCTAATCGGATACAACGGATGTCCCCCCCGGGCACGGTTCACCTTCATCTGGCTCGGCAAAGCATGCGCTTTTGCGCAACCTCGGCCGATGGGCTCCTTTACCAATTGAGGAATTGCCGCCGCTAGAAACAAATTCTTGCTCTGTATATTGCAATGCAAATATGGCATGCATTCGACTTCCCTTTTTGCGTGCTGTGTCCACTCTCAAAACAACCATGCGGCTGCGTAAGCAGCGAAAAGCGCAATTTATTGGCCACGTGGCACGCAGTCAGCCATATTGACTTCGATATTGTTACTTTTTTCACCTCTTAGAGAATTTTTTATGACAGATTTTTTTAATTTACCAATTTACATAGATATTTTTAGGGTCAATATGTTATGTATTATTTTATATAGATATATTAATATTTAATTATTTCATTTGCTTATATATTGTGAATTTTTACTCAAATATTTCACCAAAACCCGGTCCGCACTGCCGGAACATGCGGCTGGCGTGACGACATTTGAAAAAATCGTCGTGGGGTTTTCGCGTCCTAAAGGGAGGCCCTTATCTCGCCCGGCCATGGCGAGGATGCGCCGAAACCCACGGGCATACAGCGATCAGATCCTGGCCTCTCCTTTGCCCATCCTGACTGCGGCGGCTTGCTGAGTCAGGATGGGCAAAGGTTCCTTGGGCGAAGCACCCATTATGCCCGGACATTGTTCGATTTGGCAGTGGTTACACGCCTGAACCGCAAGGGTTCAGTTCAGGCGGCAAACCTTCTGACACGGGCACATTCGTCCCATCTGTCGTCCAACGTCCCGGTGCTTTCGCTTTCAGGAGAGATTGATTCCAATTCGTTCGCCAGGGCCTGTCTTTAAGGTCAGGACAGCTTGAAAGCCTGTCGCAGCAGCGGCCCCACCTGGCTGGGCTTGGCCGCCGTTAGCGCGCCGGCCATCTCCAAGGCTCTGACTTTGCCTTTTACCGTGCCTTTGCCTCCGGTAACGATAGCGCCCGCATGCCCCATCCGTTTGCCCTCCGGTGCGGTGCGCCCGCCGATAAAGGCCACGAGAGGCTTTGTGAATATCTTTGCCTCCATGGCTTCGGCCACCTCTTCTTCCATACTGCCGCCAAGTTCGCCAATGATAACCACAGCTTCAGTTTCCGGGTCAGCTTCGAACATGGGCAAAAGTTCTGCAAAACGGGTCCCGGGGGTGATGTCGCCACCGACGCCTATAAGGGTGCTGACGCCGAACCCCCCTTTCACCACTTCCGCTGTCACTTCGTTTGTAAGCGAGCCGCTGCGAGTCATGACGCCGATGGATCCGCGCTTGTAGACCCGCTCTATCCAAAAAGGTATGCAGCCTGCCATGCCCTTTCCGGGCGAGATTATGCCCGAAGTATTGCCCCCGATGACCATAGCCCCGCAGGAGCGCGCAGCGCTGCGAATTTGCAGGCATTCATGCACGGGAATGCCGTCGGCGATGGTGACGATTTTTTTTATGCCTGCGTCCAGGGCCTCAAAGACTGCGTCCTTGGTAAAGCGGGGCGGTACGAACAGCATGGCCATTTCGGCGGGATGATCCCGCATCCCACGCTTGACGGAATGGAATACGGGCACGCCGTCCACATCCTGTCCTTCCTTGCCCGGCGTGACGCCAAAAACGACCTTGGTGCCCATTTCTTTCATATGCTTGAGCCAGTAGCTGCCTTCTTTGCCGGTGGCGCCCTGAACTTCCACTGTGGTGGTTTCGTCGATAAAAATGCTCATTACTTCACCCTCCCCGCAGCGATGTCCACTGCGCGCTGTACGGCTTCCTCAGTTTCACCAAGGGGGTCCAAGCCAGCCACGCGCAAGGTGTCAAAGGCCTCTTCTTCATTGGTGCCGCGAATGCAGGTCACAATGGGCACATCGGGATTAAGCTCATTTATGGCTTCCACCAGGCCGTTGGCCATAACGTCCGCCCGGGCGATGGTGCCAAAGGTCACTACCAGAATGACCTTGCACTTGTTGCGCAGGCAAAGACGCATGGCTTCACGGGCTTTCTTGTAATTGGGACCACCAAATTCAAGATAGTTGGCCACCGTGCCGCCAGCGTAGTTGATGAGGTCAAATACCGTCGTGGTAAGACCGGCCCCGGCGCA
Organism: Desulfovibrio sp. 86; assembly: GCF_902702915.1. Classification (NCBI taxonomy): domain Bacteria; kingdom Pseudomonadati; phylum Thermodesulfobacteriota; class Desulfovibrionia; order Desulfovibrionales; family Desulfovibrionaceae; genus Desulfovibrio; species Desulfovibrio sp. 86. Next base: position 506,842 of record NZ_LR738849.1, read on the forward strand.
CATGAGCGAAATGTCACCGTCAAACTGCAGGTAGGGAATGCCTTCAAGCGCGGCTTCGTATTCGGTATCGCTGTCGAAATGAGCGCGGGTCAGCGGATATTTGCCGTCAAAGTTGCCCATATTGTCGTCAGTGATGAGCTTGCCGTCGCCTGCGACAATCTCGCCGTCGGCGTCCACGAACAGGGGATTGATTTCTGCCAGTTCAGCGCCATATTTGCGAAAGACCTTATAGAGGTTTCGCAGCACTTCGCCGACTTTTTTGGCCAATTCGTCCTGAAGACCAAGGCCAAATGTCACTTCCCGCACGTGGTGCGGCATGAGGCCCCTGTCAATGTCCACATCTACCTTCACCAGTTTTTCCGGTGATTCTTCAGCCAGTTTTTCAATTTCCACGCCGCCTTCAGCGCTGGATATGATGCTGATCTGCGCGGTGACGGGATTAAGGGTTATGGCCAGATACAGCTCCTGCGCAATATCAACCGCCTGTTCCACAAGAATACGAAACACGCCGTGTGGGGAGGCAAAAAGCTCTGCGGCCTTGCCCATGGCTTCGTCTTCGGTTTTGACAACCTGGATAAGCCCAGCCTTGCCACGTCCGCCGCGCAGCACCTGCGATTTAAGAACGCAGGGCAGGCCGATGGCTTTGAGGGCGGTTTGCACTTCGGCAACAGTGGAGCATAATATTCCCTGAGGAATAGGGATGCCGCTCTCTGCAAAAGCTTCCTTTGCCTGGAATTCAAATAATTTCATGGGTGGTTCCCCTTGGGTTTTTGTATGGCACGCGACCGGTATGCTGTCGAAAAGGATGCACCGGCTGCCTATTCCAAAAGAAGCGGCTCTACATATTGTACTTCTTCCAGAACGCGCCCCACATTTCTTCATCCGTAAAAGCCCAAGGTTCTACGGGTTCGTTGACCCAGGTGATGTTCAAAAAATGTTTGAAGTGCACATTTTCCGTGGTGATGTTTCCCCCCCAGGTGCCGCAGCCCAAAGTGGCTGTTGAAGGCATACGGTTGCAGGGGTACCCGCCATTGGCGGCAGCCATTGGCTGACGCACTGTCACACGGCTGGTCGGCATCTCGTTGCCGAGGCGCTCGATATAGTCGCGCTTGAACGTATGGATGCCGCAGGAGTGACCAGGGCCGACACGGCTGGTTAAAATCTTGAGGATATCCACAGCGGCGTCGAAGTCCTTGGCCCGGTAAGCCACCAGCACGGGAGAAATCTTCTCATCCGCAAACTGATCTGTCCGGGGATCTTCAGCACTTTCCACCAGCAACATGGTGGTGTTCTCGGGTACGGATATGCCGGCGCCATTGGCGATAACCAGCGACGATTGGGCAATCACATCGGGGTTAAGAGCCATCTTGCCCTTTTTGTTCAGCTTCCACATGTGCTGTTTGAGAGCGTCCGCTTCCTGAGCAGAGCAGACATGAACATTCATTTCTTTAAAGGCGGCGATGGTCTGATCATACACGGCGTCCACCACAATAATGGCGTTTTCCGAGGAGCAGGAGGTGGCGTAGTCAAAGGTTTTGCTGCTGTGGATTTTCTGCACCGCGTCAGGGATATCAGCGTCTTCCGCCACAATGGCCACAGCATTGCCTGCTCCTACGCCATATGCCGGGGTGCCGCTGGAATAGGCGGCTTTGACCAGGGGCCCGCTGCCTGTGGCAACGATCAGGTCGGATTTGCGCATCAATTCCGCTGTGTCTTCACGCTCGGGCAATTCAATAACCTGAATGAGATCTTCGGGAGCGCCCACCTGCTTCAGGCCGTTACGCATGAATTCTATGGCTTTGGTGGTACATTCCTTGGCCCGGCTGCTGGGTTTGAATATGACCGCGTTGCCGCCCTTGAGAATGGATATGGCCTTGCCGCCCGCGGTGGCTGTGGGATTGGTGGCAGGAAGAATGGCGCATACCACGCCTACCGGCTTGGCGTACTTTGAAATTCCTGTTTCTTCATTGCGCTCAATGCAACCTACGGTCTTTACGCCTTTAATGTCGTGCAGCACGCCGCCAATTTTTCTCTTGTGTTTGACGAATTTGCTTTCAAAATTGCCGTAACCGGTTTCTTCAACGGCCATTTTCGCAAGTATTGCGGCATTGGCATCATTGTACACTTCCCAACCTACAGAAAGACAAACATCGTCTATCTGTTGCTGCGTGTAGCCAGAAAAAGTCTTTTGCGCTTGCTTTGCGGCAGACAAAAGCTCATCGACGCTTTTCATAACCATTTCTCCGGTAGATATTCGCAAACAAGGTGTCCGTACATCGCCATGCCGTATTGAGCTGTTAATATTTTCACATTAGCAACAAGCGGGCCATAGTTGATAACTACGTATAATTATATGATTTTTAAAAATTAGTGCTTAGGTGACATGCGCAAAGTCTGGAATAGTGTATGGGAATTCAGACATGTGTGTCTGGATATATTCTGTGAAATAAGACACATGAAAAAATATGATTTTACTGTGAAATAGATGGTGGGCAATATTTTGTGTTGTAATTAACTATGAATTCATTTTTTGTGATGTAGTAATTAAAATATTTTGATATTATATCATTTATAAAAGTGTATTTATCCGGTAAAAACGAAATATATATCATTGTTTAACAATTTAATTCAATTAATATTCTAAACATAAAAACTAAAATGCATGTAAAACGTCTCAAATGATGCATCAAAATCGGCCCCTCTTTAGTTATTTTTTTCACATAACAGAGTAAATTCATTTAACATACTGACATAATTTACTATTTTTGATGTCTGCGTGTTGGATTACTTTGTGCATAAGCAGGGTATTCAGACCAGCACCATACAGGCTGACAACTACAATTGCCGTATTGCGCTGCCGGCGTCGCACCAGTTTGCGTGCGTCGATCCGTATCGGTGCAGGTCACGCACTTTTTTTTCAAGGAGAATATGCCAATGCCCAAGATGACGCCCAGTGAGGCCATGACGGAAGTTCTGGTTCAGGAAGGAGTAAACCATGTCAGCGGCATTCTCGGCTCCGCATTTATGGACATGCTGGATTTGTTTCCCGCAGCGGGGATCGACTTTATTTCAGTGCGCCATGAGCAGACTGCCGGGCATATGGAAGACGCCTACAGCCGTCTTACCGGCAGGGCCGGCGTGGTTATCGGCCAGAACGGCCCCGGCATCACCAACTATGTGACGGCTGTGGCCACGGCCAACATGGCGCATTCGCCCATGGTGGTTCTTTCGCCCAGTGCGGGCAGCATTTCCGTCGGTTGGGACGGCTTCCAAGAATGCGACACGTGGAATCTGTTTAAACCCATCACCAAGGCCTCCCTGCGCGTGCCTCACCCCAAGCGCGCGGCCGACATCGTACGCACGGCCTTCCGCATTGCCTACGCCGAACGCGGCCCGGTGCTTGTGGACATCCCGCGCGACTATTTTTACGGCGAGCTGGATGAAGACATTCTGCATCCCTCGCAGTACCGCGTGGCCCCCGGCGGCATCGGCAATCCCGAACATTTCGCGGCCGCCGTGGAAGTGCTGAAGAACGCCAAAAACCCGGTGATCATCTCCGGGCGCGGCGTGGTGGATTCGGGCTGCGTTGCCACCATCAAGGCCATGGCCGAATACCTTGGCGCGCCTGTGGCGACCACCTATCTGCACAACGACGCCTTCCCCTGCGACCATCCGCTGTGGACCGGCCCCATAGGCTACATGGGCTCCAAGGCCGCCATGCGCATCCTGCAGAAGGCCGACGTCATCCTGGCCGTGGGCACCAGGCTGTCCTACTTCGGCACCCTGCCGCAGTACGACATCAACTACTTCCCCAAGACCGCCAAGATCGTGCAGATCGACATCAACCCGCGTCATATCGCCAAGACGCACCCCGTGGCAGTGGGCCTGTGCGCCGACGCCAAGGACGCCTCCGAAGAACTGTTCGCGCGGCTGCGTCAGGCCGTGCCCGCCAAGACCGACCTGACCTATGTGCATAATATGGTGACGGACGAGCTGAACGGCTGGTATCAGGAAATCGCCCTTATCGCCGACGAACCCGTGGAAGCCGGACGCATGCATCCGCGCAAGGCTCTTGAAGTGGTGGGCAAGTTCATCACCGACAACGACGCCATCGCCACCACGGATATCGGCAACACGTCCTCCACGGCCAACAGCTACCTGCGCTTCAAGAATCCCAAGCGCCATGTGGCCACGCTGACCTTCGGCAACACGGGCTTTGCCTATCAGGCCGCTCTGGGCGCGCAGCTTGCCTGCCCTGAAGACCTGACGGTAGCCATTGTGGGCGACGGCGCATGGGGCATGAGCCTTTTTGAAGTGCCCACCGCCTGCCAGTACAATCTGCCCGTCATCGCCACCGTGTATAACAACGGGGCCTGGTGCGCAGAAAAGAAAAACCAGGTGGACTTCTACAACAACCGCTTTGTGGGCGCGGACATCTGGTCCAAGTCCTATGCCAAGATAGCCGAGGCCATGGGCGCCGACGGTTACACGGTCAACACGCAGAAGGATCTGGCCGAAGCTCTTGAAGCGGCCAAGAAGAACCGACGCCCTGCGGTTATTGAAGTAATGACTGACGGTACGCGGCTTGCCCCCCCCTTCCGCAGAGACGCGCTGGCCCTACCGACCAGATATCTGCCGAAGTACGAGCATCTCGACAAAAAGAACTTCTAAAGGAGTTTTGCTATGAGATTGTCGCGTAGCGGTGGGGAAAACCCACCTAAGCCAATCTCGCGAGCCTTGCTGCGTGTTGCTTCGCAAGGCCAGAGCATTTCATCTGCATAGACAATTTGAATGTTGAAATGCTCTAGCCACCTCGCGGCCGGAAGATTCTTACTCCACTCCTCCACCATGCCGTCATCCTGGTTTGCCGCCAGGGTGGCGGCATGACTAGGTAGATAGCGCCGCCCGGCCTCAACAACAGCAAGGTTACGGAAAGAAATCGTAACGGCTTCTTCGTGTTGCGTTGCAGATCCGCAAAAAACCCGGCTACACAATATCCGCATGTTGCTGCGGCAGAAAGACATCATCTTTTTTCAGGGCTTTTGCATTGTTCCAGGATTCATTCAGATTTATTCAATGATTGCTGATGCATTTTTTTTAATGTACATTAGGGCATCTTCATTTAAACCAATCGCTCATGCATGGCGCGGTCAGCCTTGGCAACCCACAAAGGAACCATGATGCCCCCCAATTCTTCCCTATTTGATCAGAGAGAACAGTTTTATGAACTGATCCTCAACAGCCTGACAACCGGCATATATGTGTGTGACAATAACTATGTGGTAAAGTTTATCAATCAGGCCTACGCCGACTACCTCGGTCTGCCGCGTGAGCAGATTATGGGACGACCCATCACGGATTTTATTCCTGACAGTCGCGCTCCTTTTGTAACCAGCACCGGGCAGTCGGAAATGGGCAACATCAGAAAATTCAAGGGCAAAGACGGCGAAAGAATGATCGTAGTCAATCGCCAGCCGTTTGAATACGCTCCCGACACCATCGGCATGCTTTCTCAGACTCTTTTCAGCACGCGCGGCGAGTTCGACGCGGTAATGAAAAGAATTGAATACCTTGACAAAAAAGTTGCTTCTTACGAGCGGCGCATACGAAGCGCCCTTTCCCCAAACTATACATTGCAATCCATCATTGGCGAAAGCGATACCATCCAGCGCTTCAAGGAATACCTGGTGCGTTTTGCCCAAACCAATGCGCCGGTGCTGATTCTTGGAGCCACGGGTTCTGGAAAGGAGTTGGCGGCCAGCGCATTACACTGCGAAAGCGAACGCCGTGAAGGCCCCTTTGTGAGCATCAACTGCGCCGCCATACCCAAGGAGCTTTTTGAATCGGAGCTGTTCGGTTATGCGCCAGGGGCCTTTTCGGGCGCGCACAAGGACGGCAAGGTAGGACAGCTTGAGCTGGCCCACCAAGGCACGCTTTTTCTGGATGAAATCGGAGACACCCCGCTTCCTGTACAAGCCAAGCTGCTGCGCGTACTGGAAAACAGCACCCTTTGCAGAGTTGGTTCAACCCTGCAGCGTTCTGTGAATTTTCGCCTGCTTGCAGCCACCAACCGTGACCTCAAGGCAATGATCGCCGAGGGCAGTTTTCGCGAGGATTTGTACTATCGACTTAGCCCGCTGAGGCTCGTTGTGCCGTCATTGCATCAGCGAAAGGAAGATATTCCCCTGTTAGTCCGCCATATGCTAGAGCGCATGGACAGGCAGGACGCGAAAATTTCAAAAAGCGCGATGCAGGCGCTTTTGAAGTATTACTGGCCCGGCAATATTCGCGAACTACGCAACGTGCTGACTTCCGCCCTGAGTCTTTGCCGTAACGACACCATCAACCTTGAGGACTTGCCGCCGGAAGTTCTTTCAGACTTCGGAAAATTGGCCGTGGAACCAATGGAACCCCATCATGACAAGCTTTCCCCGGCGGCGCAGCTTCCCGATTCGCCGCTCCAAAATACCAAATCCAAAAAAAACACAAATCTTGCCGCCATGCTGGCCGACAACGAACTGCACTTGATAGTGTCGGCTCTTAACCAGTATGATTGGAATGTGGCCAAGGCAGCAAGAAGTTTAGGTATTTCTCGTGCAACGCTTTATGAGAAATTTAAAAAATACGGTATTTCGCGCAATAATTACGATAGCTAGGCGCAACCATGCATAAGGCGTGGAGGGGTGCTCCTCAAAAAGCCGTTCTGCAAAACAAAACCCATCAGGTTTTCAGGGCTTCTGCGTGCGCCGCTTTGCCTTGTCCGCCTGATGGGATGCTTTTATTGGGGCAGGCTTTGCCCGAACCACAGGGAAAAGCTAGCGCTGGCCGATCACATCCAGAAAAACCAGAGGCACACTGCCGCTGTTTTTAAGAGCATGAGAATCGCCGGGGCGGGCGATGGTGATGTCGCCGCCTTTCACCGGGGTTTCCTTACCCGCGCTGTCGGTAAATACGCCCTCGCCGGAAACGATGATGTAGGCGTCCTCATTGTTTTCATGCTTGTGCATGCCAATGGAAGCACCTGGCTGCAGGGTCATCCAGCCGATTTCCCTGATGACCATATCCTTGGTTGCGTCGTTGCGGGTAAAGCCGAACTGGCCGAACAGCGTACCCTGACCGCCAGCCACATTGTCGCGGTTCCAGGTTTTCAGATTATCCTTGGGGTAGAGCTGCGGCTCCCCCGCAAGGGCTGTTCCGACAAACATCAGTGAGCACAGCGCTACGGCAAAAAACATCTTTTTCATAGTCACACTCCGGTTACATGGATACTTTTCGTAAAGTCACATAACACAATGGAATCATATGGAATAAAGCCTGTCGATGCATAGGCGGCACGTTGATGTCGGCGACACGACTATATGCCCGCACAAACCTATCCGCAAGTGAAGGATACCCACAGGTTGCGCATCCGAATACTGTTCTTGGGGCAAGGCCCCTTGAGCCCTGCGCATGCTTGGTGCATACGCAAAAGCCTCTACGCCCTGCTCCATGTGCAAACATTGCGGAGCGGTTGCATACTTATGCAGCAAGCCCGTTCCATGTTGCAAAAAAAATTCACATAAGGAAGCTGCACTCCTAATGCCCAAGCCCTGAGCATACGCAAAACATTATGAGCAATGTCATTCTGACAGGAAAGCGCCCCACGGGAAAGCTGCATATCGGACACTTCTCCGGATCGCTCAACCAGCACGTTTTCTGCAAGATTTTGGGAAATTTGATGAAATCTACATCATGCTGGCCGATGCACAGGCCCTGACCGACAATGCCGACTATCCTGAAAAAGTGCGCAACAGCATCCTTAAAGTGGCGCTGGACTATCATGCCGGATAAATAATGGACTATCCCCTTCCTCTTCGGCCTGGAATAAAATATCCCTTGCCTTAATGGGCGTGCCAGACATCTCTGGCGCGCCCGTTTTTTGTGCTGTTGCCACTCCATCTATTTGGCATAACATATATTTATGTTGCAATCTGGATGTGGATGCGCGAATGGCCCCTTGGGCCACCGAGTAGATTGCGCCATTATTCACAAATATACGTGCAACTGACATCCCTTTTGCACACGCTCGCAGCCGGATAGCAATTTGCCTTTCGAGTGCATTTTGTCTGCGAATTTAGAGCATTTTCGCATTGAAAATATCCTATTCTTCATGCTTCCAAGACGCCAGCTCCGGTGCGTAACTGCGCAAATAAATTTCGCTTACTCCTTCGCGGCGGGCGTCTGCTCCCGCATTTGCCAGAGCAATTTCAAAGAGAAATTGCTCTGGCTTGCTGTGCACCTTCCCTGCCATTTCTGTTTCACTTCCACGCCTCGTCACATGGTCCAATTGTGAGCTTCGACACATATGCTCAAAAATGACGCCCTCAAAATGTTCATTCAACATACTAGAATATAATATATTTTATTTGGCACCCCCTTTGCAACATGTGTAAAAATTCTCAATCACTTTTTTACACAGCAAAGGAGTTGTTATGGCCGATTCCTCCTCCTTCGAAGCGCTGAACCCTTATCAAATGTGCGACAAGGCGGCTGCCGTCATGGAAGGCAAGGCCATCAAGCCTGCGGGCAAGGCGTTTTTGCTTGCTGTTATGGCGGGCGTGTTTATCGGTCTGGGTTTTGTCTACTGCGCCATAGCCAATGCAAGCGGCGCCGGCAAGATTGTGGGCGGTCTTGTGTTCAGCCTTGGGCTCATGCTGGTCATTGTTCTGGGCGCGGATCTGTTCACCTCCACAACCATGACCCTTCTTCCCCGTGCCAGCAAAAGGATCACCTGGGGGCAGATGTTCGCCAACTGGGGCGTTGTTTACGCTGGCAACTTTGTGGGCAGCCTGATTCTTGTGGCGCTTATACTGCTCAGCGGGCATCCGTGGGAGAACGGCGGCAGCATTGCGCTTTTCTACATCAACACCACAGAGCACAAGCTGACCCATACCTTCATTGAAGCCATGTTTCTGGGAGTCATGTGCAACCTGATGGTCTGTCTTGGCGTGTGGATGAGCTACGCAGGGCGCTCGCTGTTTGACAAAATGATCGCCTGCCTGTTCCCCGTGGGACTCTTTATCGCCTGCGGTTTTGAACACAGCGTGGCAAACATGTTCATGATTCCCATTGGCATTCTGTGCAGCCACATGATGCCCCCCGAAGTGGCGGCCAAACTGGCCGACCCCGCGCACATAGCCTCTGTGCTGAACTGGCAGAATTTTATTTTCAAGAACCTCATACCCGTGACATTGGGCAACATCCTTGGCGGGGGCGTGTTTGTGGGCCTGTTCCACTGGCTCATCTACCTGCGGCACGGTCACGAGGGCCACCAGCCAGCCAGCATGGCCACACGGCACAAGCAGTCCCCGACCATCGACTAAAGTGTCGACGCTGTCGAAGCGCTTCGTCAAAAGTGTCGAACACGGCGTTATGGATAGCCCGCCGCATGGATAGCGAGCTGACATATTCCCCAAAATGCGCATGAATACTCAATTTGTGCATAATGGCACGCATTCTGCTGACGAGGGGCCATTATCACGATCCCTTGCGTAACGAGGAAGCTTATGAACCATTTTATTTTTGCGGACCCGGTCAAATGCATCGGCTGCAATACCTGCATGGCGGCGTGTTCGCTGGTGCATGAGCAGCAGGGGCTGCTCGGCAGACCCCGGCTTGAGGTCATGCGTTACGGCAACGGCACAGCGCCCGTGAGTTGCCGCCATTGCGAAGACATGCCCTGCGCCAAGGTCTGCCCGGTGAACGCCATCACTGCCACAGGGCATTCAGTGCACATCAACGAAAGCAACTGCATTGGTTGCAAGCTGTGCGGTCTTGCCTGTCCTTTCGGGGCCATTGCCCCGGCGGCCGACAGGCCCGCCGGGCACCCGGAAGTATACGAGCACTATGTGCCGGAAGAAGAACTGGCCGACGCCCCGGGCAGCAACTATTCCATGCCGCCTTTTCTGGCCTGGAATGTGGGCCGCCGCACTGTGGCCGTAAAGTGCGACCTCTGCTACTTCCGCTCGACCCCGGCTTGCGTGGAGGCCTGCCCCACCATGGCCCTGCGCCTTGTGGACGAAAAAACGCTGGCCGAACTGCAAAACAGCAAACGTATTGCCACGCTTGAGATGGAAAAACACGACGACAAAGCCGTCCCGGCGGCAACAACCATGTCGGGGGTGCAGCATGCGTGATCCACTTGAAATCCTGCTCTGGGCTGTGCTGACCTACATGGCTGGTGGCGTGCTTTCCCTGCTGCTGAGCCGCAACGAAAGGGCCGCCATCACGGTCAGCGGCCTGCTTGGCGCGCTTGGCGGCGCGCTTGGGCTGTATGCTGTCCTGCCCTTTCTGCTGCAACGGACCGAGGCCCTCAGCCATGTCTATGCGGGACCGTTTCCCTTTGCGCATCTGGCCGTACGGCTGGACATGCTGGGAGCCTTCATGACGGGCGTCATCTCCCTGCTGGCGGTTGCCGCCTCCATCTATTCCCTGGCCTATGTTAGGGAATACGAAGGCAAGGGCGCTGCGGCCATGGGATTTTTCATGAATACCTTCATCGCTTCTATGGTGGCGCTGATGGTCATGGACAACGCCTTCTATTTTATCATCTTTTTTGAAGTCATGTCGCTTTCTTCCTATTTTCTGGTCATCGCCGATCAGGAAAGCGAAGCGGTCAGCGCCGGTCTGCTCTACTTTTTCATAGCGCATGCCGGGTCTGTGCTTATCATGGCCTCGTTCTTCATCATGTACTGCCACACCCCTGACAGCAGCCTTGATTTTGCGGCTTTCCGTCAGGCGCAGATTTCGCCGCTCATGGCTTCCATCGCCTTTTTGCTGGCATTTTTCGGCTTTGGGGCCAAGGCGGGCATGCTGCCCCTGCACGGCTGGCTGCCCAGAGCGCACCCGGCAGCGCCCTCGCACGCTTCGGCCATGATGTCGGGCGTGATGGTCAAGATCGGCGTGTTCGGCATCATCAAGGTGGGCGCGGACCTGCTGGGCGGCGCGGATATGCCTGTCTGGTGGGGCGTTGTGGTACTGACCTTTGGCGCTGTTTCGTCCGTGCTGGGCGTCATGTACGCGCTGGCGGAGCACGACATCAAACGCCTGCTTGCCTACCACACGGTTGAAAACGTGGGCATCATCCTCATGGGCGTGGGCGTGGGCCTCATGGGCCTTGCCCTCAAGAATCCGCTGCTGGCCGCACTGGGCTTTCTGGGCGCGCTCTACCACCTGCTGAACCACGCCGTGTTCAAGGGCCTGCTGTTCCTTGGCGCAGGGGCCATCATCTACACGGTGCACACCAAGGATATGGAAAAGATGGGCGGCCTCGCCAAGCGCATGCCGCGCACGGCCCTGGCCTTTCTGGTGGGCTGCATGGCCATTTCCGCCCTGCCGCCCCTCAACGGCTTTGTCAGTGAATGGTACACCTATCAGGGACTTGTGAGCATCAGCCAGCATTCCTCCGTCATCGCGCGGCTTTCCGGCCCAGTGGCAATCGTGATGCTGGCCATCACCGGCGCTCTGGCCGCCATGTGCTTTGTAAAAGTGTACGGCATCAGCTTTTGCGGTCAGGCGCGCAGCGCCAAGGCTGCGGAAGCCACGGAAGTTCCGGCCGCCATGACGCTTTCCATGCTTGGTCTGGCCGCGCTGTGCGTGGCGCTGGGCGTGGGCGCGGCCTGCGTGGCCCCTGTCGTCAGCGCTGTGGCCGATTCGCTCACCACTGGCCAGCAGCATCTTGAAGCCGTGCGCCAGGGCGTGCTCATTCCTGGTGCGGACGCCGCCACCGGACTTTCTCCCACACTGGTAATGCTCCTGCTGCTGGGCGGCATGCTGCTGCCTTTGCTGGTCTTCATGATCGGCAAGGCCGACCGCCTGCCCATGCGCCGCAAAAATGACCCTTGGGCCTGCGGCTACGGCTACGAGGAACGCATGGCCCTCTCCGCCGGGAGTTTTACCCAGGGGCTGCGCCATGTGTTTGCGGGGCTTTACCGCCTGCGCCAGGCGCTTGATCCCGCTCCGGCCATGTCGCGCGCACTTGACTCGGTCATACGCACGGCGCGGCATGTGGAACCCATGTGGGACGACGGCATTCTTGCCCGCATCGTCCGTGCCGTGCAAAAGACCGGCATATGCGTGCAGCGGCTGCAGCAGGGCGATTTCCGCGTCTACTGCCTGTATATCATCATCGCGCTTATCACGCTGCTTCTCATCAAAGCCGCCTAGGGGGAACCATGTTTACCATGCAATCCTTGTCCTGGCCGGTATCCTTGCTGCTGGCCGCCGTGCAGACGCTGCTTCTGCTTTTGCTGGCCCCTCTGCTGTCCGGCATTTCCCGTAAAATCCGGGCCAGAATGCACTCGCGCCTTGGGCCTTTGGGCGCCGCAGGCGTGCTGCAGGATTACCGCGACCTGGCCAAGCTCATGACCCGGCAGGAAGTGACTCCTGCGCAATCGGGCATCATTTTCCGCATCATGCCCTTTGTGCTCATTGCCAGCGCTGCGGCCATAGCCATGACGCTTCCCGTGATCGTGACCGGTTCGCAGATGGCGAGCGCGGCGGATCTCATAACCCTGCTGTATCTTTTTGCTCTTTACCGTTTTTTCTTTGCCCTTTCCGGGCTGGATTCGGGCAGTCCCTATGCCGGTACGGGCGCAAGCCGTGAAATGCTGCTGGGCGTGCTGGTGGAGCCCGTGCTCATGCTGGCCCTGCTGGTGGCGGCCCTTATTGCGGGTTCGACCAACCTCGGCGTCATCAGCGAGGTGTTTCGCCAGAACTGGGGTGGATCCATGCCCACGGCGGCGGCACTGGCCATGGCGGCCTGCGCTTTTGCCGTATTTATTGAAATGGGCAAGATCCCCTTTGACTACCCCGAAGCGGAACAAGAACTTCAGGAAGGCCCGCTGACCGAGTATTCCGGCCCCGGCCTTGCTCTGGTCAGCCTGGGCGTAAAGTTCAAGCAGGCGGTCGTTGCCAGCGTGTTCATCAGCGTGTTTCTGCCCTTTGGCAATGCAACGCCGGAGAGCCTGAACGCTGTAACCTTGCTGGCCGCAGCCGTCGTCTTCGTTCTGAAGCTGCTGGTCATCTTTGTGCTGGCATCGCTGTACGAAAACAGCCTTGCCCGCGGACGCTTTCTGCTGACGCCGCGCGTCACGTGGTCCGGTTTTGGCGTGGCGGCCCTGGCATTCGTCTTTTACTTCAGCAAGCTCTAGGGCGTCGAGGAAGAAGTCATGGATAAAATTGCACTGGCAACAATCCTGATACCGTTCATCGGCGCGTTGCTCGCCGCCTGTCTGCCGTATCGCGCGGCACGGGCGCTGGCGCTGGTGGTTGCCCTTGCCGCTTCGGCGGGCAGCGCGGCCCTTGGCCTGGCATACCTCAATGCAGGCATGCCCGAAAACTGCACATTCAGCCTTGTAAGTTACAGCTCCACCCTACTTGGCGGCGCTGGACACACAGTGGAAATATTCGGCGTACTCATCGACAGGGTAAGCACGCTCATCTGTTTTGCCGTGGTTTTTCTCGGATTTCTGGTGGTGCTGTACTCCACAGCCTACCTGACCAAGGGCAACCGCGAGCATCCGCATGAGGGCACTACCCGTTTTTACGCCATCATGCTGGCCTTTATCGGCGCCATGGCCGGGCTTACGCTTTCCTCCACTCTCTTTGGTCAGTTGCTGTTCTTTGAAATCACCGGCGGCTGTTCCTGGGCGCTCATCGGCTACTACCAGACTCCCAAGGCGCTGCGCTCGGGCATGAAAGCCCTGCTGGTGACCCACCTTGGCGCGCTGGGCCTCTATGTGGCTGCAGCCTGGCTGTACCATGAGACCGGCTCCTTTGCCCTCTCCGGCATGGCCGGGCTTGGGGATACCGCCAAGATCATCATCGTGGGCGGCGTGCTCTTTGCGGCCTGGGGCAAATCGGCCCAGATTCCCATGCACATGTGGCTGCCCGACGCCATGGAAGCGCCCACCCCGGTGAGCGCCTACCTGCACGCGGCCTCCATGGTCAAGGTGGGCGTGTTCATTTTTGCCCGCGCCGTCATGGCCGCAGGAGACGTCCCCCCGGTTGTGGGTCATGTGGGCATGGTCATGGCCGTGATAACCCTCATCTACGGCTTTATCATGTACTTGCCGCAGACCGACATGAAACGCCTGCTGGCCTATTCCACCATTACCCAGCTCTCATACATCTTCTTTGCCATTTCGCTGGCCATCCTGTGCACGGATCCTGTTCTGCGCAACACGGTGCTGCTTTTTGGCGCAGTCGCCTACATTTTCAACCATGCCTTTGCAAAAAGCCTGTTTTTCCTCGTGGCTGGAGCGCTCAGCTACACCTGCGGCACGCGCACCCTCACCCAGTTGCAGGGAATCCTGTCACGCCTGCCTCTGCTTGGCATAGGCTTTTGTGTGGCGGCACTGGCCATCACCGGCGTACCGCCGCTCAACGGCTTTTTCAGCAAATACCCCATCTTCACCACAGGTTTTGCCCTTGGCTCGAGCCACTGGTTTGTGATGGTGCTGACCATACTGGTCATGATCGAATCCGTGGGCAGCTTTGCCTGGTTCCTCTACTGGTTCGGCAAGACTGTACCCGGCAAACCCTCTGAGGTTGTGGCGCAGGCGCAGCCTGTTCCCGCCGCCATGAAGCTGGTGCTGGCCATCCTTGTTTTCATGTCGTTCTCTTCCAGCATCATGGCCGTTTACTGGTTGAACCACGGAGGCTAAGCATGTTGAGTTCAAGCATAATCATCAACAATCTCGCTGGGCTTTTGGTGGTCACATCGCTGATGGTGGTCACCTGCAAAAAAGCCACCACATCCGCGCTGCTGTATGCCGTGCAGTCTGCCGTGCTGGTGCTCTCGTTCATTGCGCTGGCCGGCCTGATGCAGGCGCACGAGCTGTACACCTGGGCCGGAACCGCCGTTCTGACCAAGGTCATCCTTGTGCCGCTGATCATGTACAAGGCCCTTGGCGCCATGAACGACCCCGAAGCGCAGGGAATGGTCATTCCCACATCCGTGGTTGTCATTCTTGCCGCAGTTCTTCTGCTCCTGTGCCACTTTGTGGTGAGCACTGTGCAGGTGCCCATTATCACGCAGCACGGGCTTGAACCTGTACTGGCCGTATCGCTTGGGCATTTCATGATCGGCGTTATGTGCATTGTTGTGCAGCGCAACATCATCAAACAGATATTCGGCTATTGCCTGATGGAAAACGGCGCGCACATGACCCTGGCCCTGCTGGCCAATCAGGCCCCGCATCTTGTGGAAATAGGTATTTCCACAGACGCCATCTTCGCGGTCATCATCATGGTTTACATGGTACGCCGCATTTTCACCACCATGAACACGTTGCGCGCGCATGATCTTTCCGCGCTGAAGGGGTGAGCCATGAATGCCATGACCAACAGCAGCCCCATGCTTTTTTGCCTGCTGCTCGCAGCCCCATTGGTCACATCGCTGCTGTGCTTTGCCTGCGCCTTTTGCGGGCGCGGCATACGAACTGTGGTCAACATCATTAACACGGCAGGCTGTGCGGCCCTTCTGGCCACCGCTTTTGGACTGGTGAGCGCGGTCTACGAACATGGCCCGCTCTTTGCCGCCGGCAAGTGGATGTACCTCGACAGCCTCTCGGCCATCTTCCTTGCCGTACTTGGCGTGCTGGGGACGATCACAGGCCTGTACTCATACGGCTACATGAAGCAGGAAGTGGATCACGGCGAAGTTTCCGTAGCAACACTTTGCAACTATTACGGATTTTTTCACATGTTCATCTTCACTATGGTTTCGGTGATCACCACCAACAACCTCATCCTCATGTGGGCGGGCGTAGAAGCCACCACCCTGGCATCGGCATTTCTGGTGGGCATTTACGGCCAGAATTCTTCGCTCGAAGCAGCCTGGAAGTACATTATCATCTGCACCGTGGGCGTGGCCTTTGGCCTCTACGGCACAGTGCTGGTGTATTCCAACGCCTCCGCAGCCATGAGCGCCCAGGGGCTCGACCCCTCGGACGCCATTTTCTGGACGGAAGCCCTGCGCTATGCTGGCGGTCTTGACCAGACCCTCATGTATCTGGCCTTTGTATTCGTGCTTATCGGCTTTGGCACCAAGGCCGGGCTGTTCCCCATGCACGCATGGCTGCCCGATGCCCACAGCGAAGCCCCCAGCCCCACCAGCGCCCTGCTCTCCGCCGTGCTGCTCAAGGCGGCCATATTGGTCATCCTGCGGTACTACATACTTATCAGCCGCAGCATCTCAAGCACGGTGCCGCAAAACATGCTGCTGGCCCTTGGCCTGCTTTCCATACTTGTGGCCGCATTCAGCATGGTCTCGCAAAACGACATCAAACGCCGCTACGCCTATTGCAGTGTTGAAAACATGGGCATCATCGCCGTGGGCCTTGGCTTTGGCGGCCCGCTGGGCATCTTTGCCGCGCTGTTCCACGTTATCAGCCACAGCCTTGCCAAAGGCCTTGTGTTCTGCGTGTCGGGCAACGTGCTGCTCAAGTACAGCTCGCGCGACATGACCACCGTGCGCGGCATGCTCAAGATCATGCCTGTCTCCGCCGTGTTTCTTGCGGCAGGAACCCTGGCCCTGAGCGGCCTGCCGCCGTTCAGCGTATTTTTGAGCGAATTCATGGTGGTCGTTTCCGGCATCAGTTCCGGGCACATGTATCTGGTGGCGGCTCTGGCCGTGCTGCTCATGGTCGCCCTGGGCGCGCTGGTGCATCTGGTGGCGGTGACGCTCTCCGGCCCGCCGCCGGAATCCATCGCCAAAGGCGAACAGGGCTGCATGACCCTCATCCCCGCAGCCGCGTTGTTGGGCCTGCTGCTTGTCATGGGCACATGCACGCCAGCCCCGGTGGTGAACATGCTCAACGCAGCCACCAACATCGTGCTGGACAAGGATACCGCCACTGCCCAGGTACAGCCCGCCCTGCGTGAAATGGTGCGCACCGCCTCTCAGGAGGCTGTTGCAACCGACGCAGCCAGGCAAACTTCTTCCCGCCAGGAGATATAACGTGAGCACTACCACGAAACAGACCCAAAACCCCACCAGCGGCAACCGCGGCACGGGGTATGTGGCAAACGTGCGACAGCGCTTTCCCTACGCCGTCCTTGATGAAGAACGGCAGACCAGCAACCAGCTCACCCTCACGGTCAAGCTGGATGCCCTGCCCGACGTGGTTTCATATCTTTACTACGATCAGGGCGGCTGGCTGCCGGTGGTTTTTGCCAACGACGAACGCACGCTCAATGGCAGTTTTGCCATCTACTACGCCCTTTCCATGGAAGAAGGCGAAAAATGCTGGATTGTGGTGCGTGCCTTTGTGGATGCTGACCGGCAGGAGTTCCCTTCCGTAACGCCAAGGGTTCCCGCAGCCGTGTGGGGCGAGCGCGAAATTCGCGACATGTACGGCCTCACCCCCGTGGGTCTGCCCGACGCGCGCCGTCTGGTGCTGCCCGACGACTGGCCGGACAACCTGTACCCCCTGCGCAAGGACAGCATGGACTATCGCCAGCGTCCCGCGCCCACCACGGACACGGAAACCTACGATTTCATCAACGAACTGGGCAGCGGAAAAAACCGCATCCTGCCTCTTGGCCCCATGCACGTCACTTCTGACGAACCCGGCCACTTCCGGCTCTTTGTGGACGGCGAAAATATCGTAGATGCAGACTACCGCATGTTTTACGTGCATCGCGGCATGGAAAAAGCCGCCGAAGTGCGCTTGGGCTACAACGAAGTCACCTTTCTGGCCGAGCGTGTGTGCGGCATCTGCGGCTATGCCCACAGCATCGCCTATGCCAACTCGGTGGAAAACGCCCTTGCCATTGACGTGCCCATGCGCGCCCGCTGGATACGCACCCTGCTGCTGGAGACGGAGCGCCTGCACAGCCACCTGTTGAACCTCGGGCTTGTCTGTCACTTTACGGGCTTTGACGCGGGCTTTCAGCAATTCTTCCGCGTGCGTGAAAAATCCATGACCATTGCCGAACTGCTGACCGGCTCGCGCAAGACCTACGGCCTCAACCTCATTGGCGGCATCCGCAACGACATTCTGGCCGACGCGCGCAAAACCACCACAACCCTGCTCAATGCCATAGAAAAAGAAGTGGCCGAACTGGTGGACATGCTCCTCAGCACCACCAACTTTGACCAGCGCGCCAGGGGCGTGGGCATTCTTGATCGCAAGGTCGCCCGCGACTACAGCCCCGTAGGCCCCATGATCCGGGGCAGCGGCTTTGCCCGTGACGTGCGCGGCGACCATCCCTTTGAAGCCTACGGGCATATCCCGGTCAACGTTTTCTCCTTTGATGGCTGCGACATCTTTTCCCGTGCCCTTGTGCGGGTGAAGGAAGTGTTCGATTCCATCGCCCAGTGCCGCTACGTGCTGGACAACATGCCCGGCGGCCCGGTGCTGACCGAGGGTTTCACTTACACCCCCCACAAGTTCGCCCTGGGCTTTACCGAAGCGCCGCGCGGCGAAGACGTGCACTGGAGCATGACCGGCAACAACCAGAAGGTTTTCCGCTGGCGCTGCCGCGCGGCCACCTATGCCAACTGGCCGGTGCTGCGCTACGCCCTGCGCGGCAACACGATCTCCGACGCCGCCCTCATTATCGGCAGCCTTGACCCCTGCTACTCCTGCACCGACCGCGTAACCCTTGTGGATGTGCGCAAAAAGAAGGTCAAAACCGTGCCGTATCAGGAATTTGAGCAGTACGGCATTGACCGCAAACATTCCCCTCTGCCCTGAAGCATGTGGCAAAGCGTATGAAAACCATGAACTTTCACCAGAACCGCTCACAGCAGCGCAGCACGGTCTCTGCCGCCACGGCGTCCCGGCACAGCGCCGCTGCAACGGCCACGCATCTGCGCAACATGCTTGAGGAGGCGCTGTCATGCTGAAATTACTCAAAATAATCCGCGATGCGGGCGAGGTAACGATCAAGTATCCGTTCGCGCCTGCCGAGTTCACGCCCACATTCCGCGGCAAGCCGGAATACGATCCCAAGCGCTGCATTGCCTGTGGAGCCTGTGCCATCGCCTGCCCGCCCAATGCCCTGACCATCGAAACCGATCTGGAAAAGGGCGTGCGCACCTGGCAGTTCTCCGCCGGGCGCTGCATCTTTTGCGGCCGGTGCGAAGAGGTTTGCCCCACCAGGGCCTTGCATCTCTCGCAGGAATTTGAACTTGCCGTCATGCGCAAAGACGATCTGTACGAGCGCTGCACCTTCAGCCTGTGCCACTGCAGCCAGTGCGGCACGGCCTTTGCCCCGCAAAAGGAAGTGGACTACGCCCTGGCCCTGACCATGCAGGCGGACGGCATTACGGAAGAAGACCCCGACCAGCGGCGGCAGTTTGAAACCTGCCCACAGTGCAAACGCAAGCAGACCCTCGGCCTCAAGCCCCGGCAGGAGGTATAGCCATGTCCATTGTTCCCTATGCCTACGCGCCCGGTGTCTCGCACTACAAAACCGAGCCTGTCAGCGTGGAGGATTCCGTAGCGGCGCTCAAGGCGGCGCTTTTGCAGCGCATTCAGCGTTCCGCCTACGTCTACCGTATTGACTGCGGCGGCTGCAACGGCTGTGAAATTGAAATCTTCGCATCCATCACGTCCATCTTTGACGCGGAGCGCTTCGGCATCAAGGTGGTTCCCTCGCCCCGCCATGCAGACATTCTGCTGTTTACGGGCGCAGTGACCCGCGCCATGCGCATGCCCGCCCTGCGCGCCTTCCACAACGCGCCAGATCCCAAGATCTGCGTATCCTACGGCGCGTGCGGCTGCAGCGGCGGCATATTCCACGACATGTATTGCGTATGGGGCGGCAGCGACAAGATCGTGCCCATAGACGTGTACATTCCCGGCTGCCCACCCACCCCGCAGGCCACCATCTATGGCCTTGCCGTGGCCCTCGGTCTGCTGGACCAGAAGCTCAAGGAACGCAACCACGAGGAATCCGGCGCAGCAGCCCCCGCCCCCCTGCTGCCCGACGCTCCGCTGGACATCCGCGTGCGGATCGAACGCGAGGCGCGCCTGCTGGCGGGCTACCGTCAGGGCAGGGAAATCAGCGACCGCTTCTTCACCTGCCTGGAGGCGGGCAGCACGGCGGCCCTTGAAGGCAACCTGCAAAAATGGATTCGCGATGCCGATGACCCGCGCCTGACGGAGATTCTCTTCCGTCTGCGCGAGATGTTTTTCGACAGCCTGAACATGAGTCAGGATCAGGGGATCTGCCATGACTGAGATGGTCCGCTTTCACGCGCTGCGGCGAAAATTTCTGGATACCCAAAAGGATCTTCCCGAATCAGACGCCACAAAGCAGGTCATGTACTATTCCCTTGCCATCGGGCATCACGTGGGGGTTATCGACTGCCTCGTCAAGGTGCTGGAATGCCCCAAAGACGCCTATGAGACATGGGTGGGCCTGCTGCCGCAGGGCGAGGCCCGCCGCAAGATGTCGGGCTTGCTGACCTTTGGCGAAATACACATTGACGCGAACCATGCGGGCATGCTGGGCAAGGCTTTTGCCCAAGCCATGCCTGGCATGGACGAACCGTACAGGGGCTGGAGCGCCGCCCTTATGGAACAGCTGGCCGCCATTCAGCAAGAACCAGCACTCTACCTCATGGTGCAGTTGCCCCGGAGGATGGAATGACCGCTCCTGCACCCCAGACCTGCAGCGTGGTGCTGACAGTGGGCAACAGCCTGATGGGCGACGACGGCGCAGGCCCGCTTTTGTGCGAACGCCTGGAAGCCGCGCCCGTCCCGGGCTGGACTGTGGTAGACGGCGGTTCCATGCCCGAAAACGTCACGTATGCCGTCAAGGCCATGAAGCCGCAGCGCCTGCTTATTGTGGACGTTGCCGCACTGGGGCTGCCCCCCGGTGAAATGCGCTTTGTGGACAAGGAACGCATCCGGGTCATGGGCATAGCCAGCACACATAACATGCCGCTTTCATTCATTATGGATGAACTGAAACAGGAAATCGAGCAGGTTGTGTTTCTGGGCATTCAGCCACAGGAGGTGGGCTTTTGCCTGCCAGTGACCGATGCCGTGCAGCAGGCGGTGGATCGCATCCACGCGGGGCTGGCAGGTGGTCTTGCCGACATTCCCTGGCTGCCCTGATGTTTCGTCAAAAATGTCGAAACAGAAAAAGATTGCTAACTATCTGGTGTAATAACGATTGCCACAGCTTCCGCACCAACCTGCGCTGTGATGCTTCGTCAATTTTGACGAAGCAAAGACAACCGTACTTTGTACAACAATCGTAAGACAACAGAATACCAGACTATTTTTGCAAAACTCTGGCATCCTTGTTGCAAATTAACGAAAACCGCATGGCCACACGCCGTGTCGGACAAACAAGCAAGGGCTTTCCATGAAAAAACGCATAGCGGCCAACCCGGGGCGGTGCATAGGCTGCCGCACCTGTGAGATAGCCTGCGCCCTGGCGCACAGTGAACTGCGTATCGAAGACATGACCGCCTCTGACTTCAAAGCCAGAGTTGCCATCCTGAAGTACGAAGACATCAGCACGCCGGTGGCCTGCCGCCAGTGTGAGGACGCCCCCTGCGCCGCCGCCTGCCCCTGCGGAGCCATTGTGGTGAACAGCGAAAGCGTCACCGTGCTGCGTGAGAAGTGCATAGGCTGCAAGGCCTGCATCATGGCCTGTCCTTACGGGGTCATGCGGGTCACAAGCCACAGGGTACGCCGCACAGTTTGCGGCAAACCGCTGGGCTACAGCCAAAAGGCCCTGGCGCAAAAGTGCGACCTGTGCGCCAGCGTGCCCGAAGGTCCCTCCTGCGTGCGGGCCTGCCCCACCAACGTGCTGTTTGTGGTGGAGGATGAAACGGTGCAGCCCGCAGGAACTGTCGCATTTCAATGAAAACTTTTTGGGCGGCACGCCAGATTCGTGTTGCAGTGCGGCCCCACATGTCTGCCGGAGCAGCGGAGTGCCCGCCGCTGTTTAAATGAATACAAGAGGACATCATGAAAAAAGTAATAGAAGTCTGCCCCTACTGCGCTTCGGGCTGCAAGATCAACCTGCTGGTTGAAAACGGCAAGGTCGTGGGCGCTGAAGGCGCCAACGGCCTGACCAACCAGGGGGCTCTGTGTCTCAAGGGTCTGTATGGCTGGGACTTTATCAACGACACAAAAATCCTGACCCCAAGGGTCAAAAACCCCATGATCCGCCGCAAGCGCGGCGGCGAGTTTGAGGCTGTCTCGTGGGATACGGCCATCGACTACGCCGCATCGCGCCTCACGGCCATCAAAAATGACTTTGGCCCCGACTCCATCATGGTATCCGGGTCCTCGCGTTCCACCGGCAACGAAACCAATTACATAATGCAAAAATTCGCCCGCGCGGCTCTCGGCACCAATAATGTCGACTGCTGCGCGCGGGTCTGACACGGCCCATCGGTTGCAGGTCTGCAACAATCTGTCGGCAATGGCGCAATGAGCAACTCCATTGTGGAGATTGAAGATACCAAATGCATATTCATCTTTGGCTGGAATCCGGCAGATTCCCATCCAATCATCGCCCGCAGGGTGGTGAAAGCCAAAGAAAAAGGGGCGACCATCATTGTCTGTGACCCGCGCAAGATTGAAACTGCGCGCATCGCCGACCTGCATGTGCCCCTGAAAAACGGTTCCAACGTGGCCTTCGTCAATGCCCTGATGCACGTCATCATCCATGAAGATCTGGCCGACAAGGAGTTCATAGAAAAGCACACCACAGGTTTTGAGGAACTCAAGGCCATTGTGGACAACTATGCTCCCGAAACGGTCACGGAAATAACGGGCATTGACGCGGAAACCATTCGCAAGACCGCCCACATGTATGCCACTGCCCCCGATGGGGCGGGCATATACTGGGGCATGGGCGTATGCCAGTTCTATCAGGGCGTGGAAACCGTGCGGGCACTGACCTCCATGGCTCTGATTACCGGCAACCTGGGCAAACCCCACACCGGCGTTGCGCCGGTGCGCGGGCAAAACAACGTGCAGGGCGCCTGCGACATGGGCGCGCTGCCCAACGTGTTTGTGGGTTACCAAAGCGTGCTCGACCCTGCCATGCGCGAGAAATTCGCCAAGGCCTGGGGCGTTCCTGTGGAGCGCATGTCGTCAAAGGTTGGCCATTACCTGAGCGAAGTCGCCTCAAGCGCTGCCTCAGGCAGGCTCAAGGCCTTCTACTGCATGGGTGAAGACCCCTTGCAGACAGAACCTGACCTTCCCGGCGTGCGCAGTGGTTTCAGCAAGCTTGACCTGCTCATCGTGCAGGACTGCTTTATGACCAAGACCGCAGCCGTGGCCGACGTGATCTTTCCCACGACCACGTGGGGCGAACACGAAGGCGTGTATTCGGCTGCCGACCGTGGTTTCCAGCGCTTCTACAAGGCTGTGGAACCGCAGGGCGACGTAAAGGTGGACTGGGACATCATCTGCCGCCTGTCCACGGCCATGGGCTATCCCATGCGCTACAACAATACCAGGGAGATCTGGGACGAACTGATCTCGCTTTCGCCCAAGTATGCGGAAGCTACCTATGAAAAACTCGATGCAGACGGCGGGCTTGGCTACATTCAGTGGCCCTGCACCAAGGATGCCCCAAACGGCACCCAGGTGCTTTATGCCCAGCCTGACGGAAGCATCAGGTTTGAAACTGCCGACGGACTGGGACACCTGTTTACGGTGGACTGGGTTCCGCCTGTGGAAAAAACCAGCTCCGAGTTCCCTCTGGTGCTCTCTACAGTGCGCGAAGTGGGCCACTACTCCTGCCGCTCCATGACAGGCAACTGCAAGGCGCTGGCGGCACTGGCGGACGAACCCGGCTTTGTGCAGATGAACGACAAGGATGCGGAAGCCCTTGGCATCCGCGACCATGAACTTGTATGGGTGCAGTCGCACCACTCCAAGGTCATCACCCGGGCGCAGGTCAGCCCGCGCACCAACCAGGGCGCGGTGTACATGACCTACCAATGGTGGGTCGGCGCATGCAACGAATTGGTGGGCGAGGTGTTAAGCCCCATCACCAAAACGCCGGAATACAAGTATGTGCCTGTCCGTGTTGAAAAAATAGAGGATCAGACCTGGGCCGAAAGCTATGTTGTGCAGGTGTACAGCGAACTGAAGCAGCGCCTGCGCAAAGAAAAGGCCGACGGCTCAGCCCAGAAAGTCCCTGCCTGATTGATATAACCCTCAGCAATCCCCCGCGCGGATGCGGCCATGCCAAATCCGCGCGGGGGAACCACAACCATGAAGCAGCCCATTGCTCCTTCCATAAGCGTTGACCGTATCATCACCCGCATCGGGCCATTGGGCCGCCGCGAGGTTGTAGACGTGCTGCTGCGCGAAGAACGCTACGAACTTGTCTGCAATGGCATTGCCGTGGCCGAAATGCACTGTATGCCAAGCTTGCTGCGCGAACTGGCCGTGGGGCGGCTGCGCACTCTTGGCCTTTTGCATGAAATTTCTGCCTTGCAATCACTTGATATTGATGAAAAAAACTGTGTCATCGAGGTTTCGGTAGCAGCATGCCCCACGCCTGCCGCTGAAGCCTCCGGTGATGTGCGCCTTGCCCCGGCGCAGGTGCATGCCCTGCAACAGGCATTCAATGAACGCTGCGATCTTTTTCGCGCCACTGGCGCAGCCCACAGCTGCGCTCTGGCCACGCCCGACAGCCTGCTGCTTTTTTGCGAAGATATTGCCCGTCACAACGCGCTGGACAAGGTCATAGGGGCCATGTTGCTGCAAGGCCTGGACCCAAACGGCAAAATACTCATCTTCAGCGGGCGGCTCGCCTCGGACATGCTTTCAAAGGTTGTGGCCTGCGGGGTCAAGCTGCTCATCGCTCCGGGGGCCCCCTCGCTCACATCCGTGAACATGGCCGAAGTCTGCGGCATTACCCTGCTGGGCTTTGTGCGCCGCGACAACATCAATATTTACACGTGCCCGCAAAGGATATGCTGAGATGAACCGCACCCAGCAACTCTTTACGGCGGGTGGGCATGCCCAACTTGCCGCCTTTCAGCCAGAGCGGGAAAGTTTGCCGCTGGAAGAAGCCCTTGAGCTGCTTTTGCGGCACGCGCCCACAGTAACCGCGTCGGAAGAAGTACCCCTTTTTGATGCCGATGGCCGCATATGTTTTGCCCATGTGCGCGCCACGTTACCCCAGCCTCCTTACGACCGGGTTCAGGTGGATGGCTATGCCCTGCGCAGTGCCGACATTGCCGGCGCCTCGCCAGAACGCCCCGTTATCCTGCTGGTTACCCAGCATCTTTATGCCGGGGACGCGCCGGGGCTCCCCCTTGAACCCGGTCAGGCGGCACGGGTCACCACCGGGGCCGTGCTGCCGCAGGGTGCAGACTGCGTTGTATGGCAGGAGGACACCCTGGCCGACAGCCAGACCGTGGTTATTTCACGCAGCCTGGCCGCCCTGCGCAACTGCCGCATGCGCGGGCAGGACATGGAAGGCGGCAGCCTGCTTGCCGCGAGCGGCGATGTGCTGCACAGCGGTACGCTCAGCCTGCTGGCGGGTCAGGGGCATGCCCATGTGCGCGTTTTTTGCCGTCCCAGGGTCAGCCTGCTGGCAACGGGCAGCGAACTTGTTCTGCCCGGCGCGCCGCTGCCGCAGGGCGGCATTTACAACATCAGCAGCACCCTGCTGGGTCTGCGCCTGCGCAAAATGGGCGCGCGCATCGTGCGCATGGCGACAAGGGGCGACAACCGGATGGAATTGCAGGCATACCTGGCAGAAATGCTGGCCGGGAGCGATCTTGTTATCACCACCGGCGGTGCTTCGGTGGGGCCAAGAGATCTTGTGCCCGCCATAGCCGCAGAGCTTGCGGCGCAACAGGGCGGCAGCCTGCTGTTTCAGGGTTTGCGCCTCAAGCCTGGCTCCATGACGCTAGGCGCAGCCCTGCCGCAAACACTGCTGCTGGGGCTTTCGGGCAATCCTGTGGCGGCAGCCGCCACCTTTGGCTTGCTGGCTGTTCCGGTGCTGAAAAAAATCAGCGGCGCGACACGCTTTGCTCCGGTGCGGCAAAAGGCCGTGGCCCGCAACGACTTTGGCTCGTTCCGCAAAGACGAACGGCGCATCGTGCTGGCGCGCCTTGAGGGCAAGGACGTGTATTTTGCCAGAGACGCCCGGCGCATGGGGCAACCGGCCCTGTGCGACGACTGCAACTGCTTTGTGGATATTCCCGCCGGCAGCAACCCGGTGCGCAAAGGCATGGAGGTAGACATCATTTTGCCCTGATCCTCATAGGTACTGTCTGTAGACAGAGATATAATCATACCCTATGCTACATGGAGGAATGTTGTGGTTATCCCTTCCCCCGTCCCCCCCGGATACACACCTCCAGCAGGGTTCTTTACAGCCACCACCACTGAAATGGTAAAAAACACAGCCATTGTCTGGCAGGAAGCCCTGCTCGCCGCCAGCCGCACACTGCCCCTGCAAAAAGACATTCCCAGCCTTTTGCGCATGCTGAAACACTGCTGTGATTCGCTCATGGCCTTTCAGCGCATCCACATCGTCGTTGCAGCACCCATGCAGGAAAGAGCGCGGCTCTTTATGCTTGATGAAAGCGCTGGCCGCTCTGCCCTTTCAGAAGAAGACCTGATTCCCCAAAAGGGCCAGCGAGAATTCTGGAGCCAGACCGATGTGGTCTGCCTTGATGCGGAGCAGTTGCAGCGCGATTTTCCCGCCATTGCAAATCTTGACCAGTACCGTAATGCCAGCGGCTGTCTTTTTGTGCCCGTTTCCACACTGGGCGGCAGCCATTGCGTCATGGATTTTCTCAAAACGGACGGCAGCGTTTTCAGCCCTGATTCGCTTGTTTTTTTCCGGGTGCTGGCCGGGGTGGTCACGGCTTCTGTAACGTCCATTATCAACATGGAAAGCGTGCGTCTGGAAACAGAAAACTTGCGCCGCGAGCGGGACCACTTCAGCATTCTTGTGGACGTGACCAACACAGCCATCGGCACACTTGAAATGAATGACATGGTGGAAGTGGTCGCCAGCGAGATACGGCGATTTTTTGGCATACGCGACTTTGCCCTGCTGCTGCGCGAAGCCGACGACATGTTTTCCTTCCACTGCGCACGGCCGCCGTTGTCGAAGACTGCCCCCACAGCGCCCGCAGGAACGTTTCCGCTGCCGGGAAGCCTGTTCAACCGCTGTAACGACATCAACGAACCCCTGTTGGTGCGGCAGGGCGACATCGCAAAACTTTCACGCAAAGACCCGGCCTCGGACTTCATTCTTGGCAACGGCAACCAGGCGGCGGGACTTTTTCCCCTGTATTTTGGCCAGTACTGCCTAGGGGCCATGCTGTTGGCGCACAGCCACCCCGATGTTTTTACCCACGAATCGGTCAGCCTGCTGGGCCAGATAGCCTCGCGCGTGGCCATTGCCGTGCGCAACGCCCTCGACTATGCCACGGTTACTGTTCAAAAAAACTATCTTGTCCAAGAAAACCTGTATCTTTCAGAGCAGATACTGCACCAGTCGGATCCTGGCGTCATCATTGGGCAAAGCCCTGCCATCATGCGCGTGTTGCAACAGGTGGATATGGTGGCCGCCAGCGACAGCACCGTGCTGCTGCTGGGTGAAACCGGTACGGGCAAGGAACTTTTCGCCCAGGCTGTTCACAATCGCAGCCCGCGCAAATCCAAACGCATGGTCAAGATGAACTGCGCTGCGGTTCCTGCCGGTCTTTTAGAAAGTGAGCTTTTTGGGCACGAAAAAGGCGCTTTTACTGGTGCGGCCACGCAACGCAAGGGACGCTTTGAACTGGCCCACGGCAGCACTCTGATGCTGGATGAAGTGGGGGATATTCCGCTGGAATTGCAGCCCAAATTGCTGCGAGTGCTGCAATCGCGCGAAATTGAGCGCCTTGGCGGCCATAAGGTCATACCCGTGGATGTGCGCCTGGTGGCGGCCACCAACAGAAACCTTCAGGAGATGGTGCTCGACGGCACCTTCAGGGACGACCTGTTCTATCGCCTTAATGTTTTTCCCATCGCCATTCCGCCGCTGCGCGAGCGTCGCGAGGACATTCCCCTGCTGGCCAAGCACTTTACCCAGCAGATGGCGCGTCAAATGAAAAAGAATATCACAAATATTCCCTCAGCCGCTCTGCGCTGGCTTTGCGACCAGCCGTGGCCCGGCAACGTGCGCGAACTGGCCAATGTTATCGAGCGCGCCGTGATTCTTTCCAGTGGCCCCAACCTGAATATCTGCCCGCTGGAAGTTCCCGCCCCTGTTGCAGCGCATTTTCAGCGCAGACACGAGGCTTCTGCTCAGGTTGCGTCCGCGCATCCCATCCACCCTGCCCATACGGATACCCACCACCAACCTGGCGAGACCAGCAGCGAACGCGACCGTATTGTGGCCGCCATTCTGGCCTGCAACGGCGTCATGGCTGGTTCGCGAGGGGTAGCGGCCATGCTTGGCCTCAAACGCACAACCCTGCTCTCGCGCATGCAACGCATGGGCATTGATATCAAGGATGTGCTGGAAACACGCGGGTAAACGCAGCCCGTCTGACTCCGCATCGCCGCTTCCATATTTGAACTTCAGAAGGTGGCCGCCTGGCTGAACAGTGATTAAACTGAATCACTTGGCAAGCCCGCCGCGCAGAGTAGCCATGCCCAGTACGAATGTAATGCACGGCTTCCCTGTTGGCTGCGGGCTTCAAAAGTTTTTGAGAGCACATCCTTCAGGACGACAATATCAAGAGCCTGCTCGCCTACGAGTCTTTTCAGCCGGGCGTTCTCATCCGCCAACTGGCACAGCCGCTTTACATCAGAAATGTTCATCCCACCGAACTTGCTGCGCCATTTGTAAATGGTCGCATCCGAAATGCCATTCTGACGGCACAGATCGACAACGCGCACTCCAGCCTCGCCTTGCCGCAAGAACGCGATAATTTGTTCTTCGGTGAATCTGCTACGTTTCATTCTTGTGCTCCAATGTCAGGAACACTAACTTTTCAATGGCATACTTTTAGGGGGGAAGGTCAGAGCCATGTGCCCTAAAGGGATGACTATCGTCGAACTGGTCAACAGCCCCTATCGCATCACCGAACCCATGCGTCGAAAGCCTGATGGACAGTGGGAACGCATAACCTACAAGCAAGCCGCCGATATGGTAACCGAACGCATGCGGGCTGTGCTTGAACGCCATGGGGAAAAAGCTGGCGACCACGTTGCCCTGACCATGCCGCTTTGGGACTGTCGCGAAAGCAAAATAGCGGCGCTTATGGCCCTACGCACCGTGGGCAGCGTTCATGCCATGCCCCCGGGGGAATCCTGCGTTTCCAGCGCGTCAAAAATTGCTATCGCGGCATGGATCCGCTCCATGCCGCGATTTTTCCTACTGCCTACAATGCATATTTGCTGTTGGCGTCGCGCATTTTATGCACCGCTTCTGCCAGGGCGTCCACATTGAGCACCATTTCCATCATGCTGATCTGTTCTTCCCACTTGGCGGGGTCGGCCTCCGCCTTCATCTCGGGTTCAAGAACGTGATACACACAGAGTCCCAACGGGACTCCAGCCAGGGATCCAGCGTAGGTGGGGTCGCCCAGAGTGACGGTTTCGGCATAGATTTCCGCACCTTCAGGGTCGGATGAGCCGAGAATCACCACTATGTTCTCCGCACCACACTTTTCAGCCGCGTCCTTTACGCGTTGCTGATTTTCCAGATCCATGGCTCCGGCGGCAGTTCAAACAAAGCACTCGGTTGCCGAAAACAGGATTTCGGCTCCCGAGTTGGCGAAAACATCCGCCATTGCTGGCCCGGGGACACCGTCCCGTTCGCCCAGCAGTAAAAGTTTTTTCCCAGTAAGTTTGCTCATCATGTACTCCAAGATAGTTAAGCGGGTTCTCATGTGAAGGCTATGGAACCTGCTCTCGCAGGCCCGCAGCCAGCCCGGCACATGCGGGGCTGGCTGAGCGCATCACAACAATTTTTCCGTTTCGCTCTTGATGGCCTCAATTGACACATTGTCGCCCGAGAGGCGCGCCACAACCTCTTCCCCTTTATAAAAGAGGATGGTAGGCACGGCCATGACCCGTAAACTGATGACCAGACGACGATTTTCCGCAACATTGAGTTTGCAGAACTTGATCCGCCCTTCGTAGGCAGCTGCGAGCTTTTCTACTTCGGGCATGAGGGCCAGACATGGCCCGCACTGGGGCCCCCAGAGATCCACCACACAAGGTGTGCTGCTCTGCAGCACTTCCGCCTCAAACGTTTCCTTATCCACAACAATCATGATGCATCCCTTACTATTTTCTGCTGATGCCACATGCAGGTTTTTATAGATACCCGGACTCGGCCAAGATACTGTGCGCTTCGTCCGTACTGACGCCCGCCAGCTTGATGACGGGGCCGGTGCAGCCCATGGCGGCTTCCGCGTAGATGCCCCGCTTCCACAGGGCGCGTACCGCCACCTCCAAATCAAGCACATCTATGCCGTGTATTTCCGCGTCGGTTGGCACCACGGTCGGCGCGCGCACCTCTTCCGCATGAGCTGGTTTTGCCGCTGTAAGGATTGCCAGCTCCTCATCCAGTCCGGCCTTTTTGGCCAGACGCAGCTCGTTTGCCACCACCTCCGGCAGCCTGGCCCTCACACAAGCGGCTGTGTAGAGCAAAGCGTTGGATATGACCGAAGCGCCCGAAGCCCGGGAAACAATACACACCACTCTCTTCCAGCCAATTCCCACAGAGGGGCCGTACCCCCATCCGCTGGCTTCGTAAGAGCCGCCGGAAGTGAACGCTCCGAAGACCTTGATGAGCGCGTTGCCCGTCAGGGTGTCGGTGACGCACACGTCCACAACTCCGCGCAACAGGTCGTTGCCGCGCAGCAGCGAGCCGCCGTCCTTCCGTGAACTTGCCCCCAATTGCAATGGATATCCTTTTTCAACGAGGTGACAGAGCGCCCGCAACACCTGCGGGGCGCCATCCAGATTGAGAACCCCCACCCGGGGGGAAGCCGTACCCATTGCCCTGGCTACAGCTCCCCCCAGCACCGCATTGAGCAGCATGGCTTCGGCCCGGTGGGCAGCGCTCATGCCCGTGCAGGAAGCAACGAACATGGGCTTGCCCAGCGCGGGCGTTTGCATGCGCCCCACGGTTGTCACGCCCATCGGAAAGGGATAATGCAGGGCCACAGCCCCTTGAATGACGCCGGAATCCAGCGCATGTTCCATACCGGAGGCTAGTTCTCTGTCTTCACGACCGGTCTCTATCCACTCCATACCATCGGGAATCTGATTTATGGGCCGAGGGCCCACCCCCACGACAGTGAGCGCCGCATCCGCCTTCATGGCGGCCCTGGCTGCGGCCAGAAACTCCTCATCGCCGTGTTCGCCACCTGCGGCCATCAGGCCGACACGACACCCTTCGCGGCCAGCGCGGGCTCTTGCCACCAGGTTTTCAAGAGATTTGCCAATGACGGCGCGTCTGTTGTCTTGCGTACCCATAGCGCCCTCTAGTTCTTTTGCAGGTTGGCCGCCACATCGGAGAGCGCGGCAAGCAATTCCTCCAGAACCTCTCTCTTGCTCGCCATTTCCGCCGGATGCGTTTTTTCGCTGGGCATTTCCACCATAAAGGACGCGCCGTCGGCAAGATTTGTCAGGCGGCCCAAAAACAGGCTGCCCTTGCCGATAATCATGACCCGCCGCAAGGTTCCCGCCTTGAGCGCTTCCAGGGCATGCCCAATATAGGGCACTCCGGAAGGGATATGCCCCTGCGTGGGGACAAAGCCCGGCATTCCGCGCTCCGTCGCGAATTTGGGAATATCCGCCCTCTCCAACTGCCCTTTCATCACCGCAAGCGCCGCAATCATCTTGTAGTTGGCCTCGGGTACGTTGCCTGCACCAGCAGGCAACGTAATTTCGGCGTTGTGCAGTTCCGGCGCGTACTTGTCGATATCCGTCAGTTTGAGCCCGGCACGAGTCAGCGGCTCAAACGTCAGGGCCGAGGTTATGGCCTGCGGCGCCGCCCCTGCAGCCACAGAATGCTTGCCAAGGCAATCCAGACGGATGACCGGCGTCTGCCCATCATCGGGCGTAATCAGCAGGGCAAAGCTGCCGACGCAGTTTTCCAAGGCAGGCAATCCCTTTTTTACATGATCGCGTGAGTTCATGTAGAGTTTTGGCACAGACCCGCCACTCACCACCGCCACATTGGCGCGTGCGCCGCAAGCCACCATACTTGCGGCCACAATGGTTGACGCCACAGGCCCGGCGCAAAAACCGCGCACATCAAGCCCGCTGGCGTTGCCGCACTCAGCGATTTCGGCAATGGCCTTGGCCATGTTGCCGCCGCCGCGCTGCATGGCGTCGCCCACGGCTTCCTCTGAGCATTCAACTACAAAATCAATCTCTTCAGGTGACATCCCGGCATTTTTCATGAGATGCAGCAAAGCCAGGACGCCGCTGGCCTTGCAGGCGATATTTTCCAGCATTATGGACGCTTCAAGATTTTCATCCGTGTCGTGGGCGCGGCGGCAACACCCGACCACACGGTCTTCGTAATACAAAGGCAGGGCGTGGTGTTTTTCAATTGTTTCAGCCAGCTCAGCCGCAGGATGCCCTTTTTCCAGGCGGGCCAACTGCTTTTCACCCAATACGGGGCTTTGGGCCATCCTCGTCGCCACATGCTGCGCAAAGCCTTCTTCCAGCCATATGAGATCAAAAACATCGCAGATGTCCATAAGCCCGATGAATTCATCCTCGGGCATGATTTCTCCGAATTTGCCGAACCGGGTCGGGGTCCCGGCATGTTCCGTCCAGGGAGCGGGAACATTTACCAGTTCCTCAATACTCATGGCTCCGATATATGTTTTGTTTGGCGCATATGCCTGAGCCTGTGCAAAGGTTTGAGCGTGCCGGGGCAGCGCGCGAAGAAACTCGGAATCCCCCTTTGCCATACGTTCCTGTGCCGGGGTGCCCCCATGGTGCAATGCCAGCTCGGGTGCGAAATTCAGGCAATACGCTGCTGCTTTGATACCAGCGGTATTCATGACTGTGTTCTCCCTGATGCGCTTAATGATGCAGGTATGCATAGGCCGACATGGCCGCCCTGGCCCCATCGCCTGCCGCTGTGACCACCTGCCGCAACGAGGTGCTGCGCACGTCGCCAGCCGCGAAAATGCCGGGGACGGATGTTTGCAGATTTTCATCCGTGGCCAGCCAGCCGCCATCAACCCTTTTCAACAAACCGTTCACAAAGCCGTCATTGGGCAGCATGCCTATGAATATGAACACGCCGTTCAGGGGTATCTCGCTCCGGGTATCTGTTTTAACGTTACGCACCACTATTTTATCAACCATGTCGGCGCCTTCAATGGATTCCAGCACACTGTCCATAACTGGCACTATTCGCGGGTTGGCCAGGGCACGCTCCACAACCAGCTTGTCGGCGCGGAACTGGTCGCGGCGGTGCACCAGGTAAACCCTGGAAGCAAATCCTGTAAGATAACAGGCTTCCTCCACAGCGGTGTTGCCGCCGCCTATGACCGCCACGTCCATATCTTCAAAAAAGGCTGCATCGCATACCGCACAGTACGAAACCCCCATACCCGTGTACTTTCCCTCTCCCGGGCAGCCCTGCTTGCGAAAACTGGCCCCGCTGGCCACAATGACGGCTCCGGCCTCAAGCTCCGTGCCATCCCTGAAAATGACAATCTTGCTCTTGCCGCGAACTTCAACCTTATGCACAAAGGCTGTTCTGAACTCGGCCTTGAAAAACTCGGCATGAGCGCGAAAGGCGTCCGCCAAGCCAGATCCGGTACTTTCCAGAAGGCCGGGATAGTTTTCTATTCTGCTGGTGGTCAAAATCTGACCACCAGCACGTCCCTTTTCCAATACAAGCGTATCCATCCCGGCGCGCTTGGCGTAGATGGCAGCAGCGAGCCCGGCTGGCCCAGCGCCGATGATGATCAGTTCACGTTTTTCCATGTCTCTTCCTGCTGTTCTCCGGCATCCCCCCCAGGGCGTGCCAGACAAGTACGTTCTCCATCCCTGCGTGTTCTCCGTGACGTTTCAGAGATGCGCGCAGTCGCCCTCCTCTCCAAACATGCCTGCGCAATTACAACAGGAAGGTGATAAACGGCATAACGAGGGTGAGCCCCAAAACCCAGAACAAAAGCTGCTTGAACGTATGATCGTAGTCTTCCGCTTCAGACAGGATGAGAGCGCCGCCGATATGAAAAGGACTGGCGCACATGACCACCAGGCAGCCCGAGAGCACGCCCAGATAAATGCTGTTGGAAAGGATGGTTGTAACCCCGACCATGGATTTTACAGCCACGGGAATGACCAGCCCCAGAACGGCGATCGATGAGGATTCAAAGTTGGCCAGAATCGTACCCACGATGGTCACGCTGAACCGTACCAGCGAGGGGTGCTGTATGCTCACAAGGTAGTCGCCTATGGAGTGCAGCACGCCCAATTTTTCCAGTAAGCCCACATAGATCAGTACGCCAGCGATCATGATGGAAATGCCCCAGGGCAGTTTGCTCAGGGCCGCTTTGGATTTGATGCGGAAGGCAATTTGCAGGACCATGCCGATTGTAAAAGCGGTCAGACCGACATCATACTTGAAAAGCACCAGAACGATGAAGGCCACCATGCCCAGGAACGAGCAGATTTGGTATGGCGTAAGAACAGTTTTTTTAGAGGTTCCTTCACTTTCGGCCATGGTTGTGCTTATGGGACGGCGCAGCAGCTCCAGACCGCCAAAGATGAAAAAGGCCGCCACGGCCACGGCCACGGCAATGACGCCCTGAGCAAGGAAAAGATACAAAGCGTCCAGGGGGATGCCAGCCTTGGCGGCCTGCTCGGCCACGAGGTTGCCCCAAGGGTTAAAAGGCGTGAAGCCGCCTACGCACGATCCCTGAATAAGGATAATACCCATAAGTGTTGGGCTGATGCGTTCGCGTTTGGCTATTTCCAGCGCCACGGGAACAGTGATGGCAAAGGCGGCGGCAGGCAGGGCGCCCACAGCGCAGATGAAGGCCGCCAGCACGTGGATGATCCAGGGGAGGAGGTAGACCCTGCCTTTGGCCAACGCTACGGCTTTTTTAACGATAATTCCCGCAAAGCCGCTTTCCTGTACATGGTTCCACAAATACATGACCCCCAGCACCAGCAGCACCAGTTTGGCGGGAAAAGCGGAATACAGATCTTTGAGCGGAAGACCCGTGAACAGAACAAGGATGAAACTGGCCGGAATCATGATCAGGCCAAGGTTGATGTGCTGCCACAGACTCAGGCTAAACACAAAGGCAAGCCAGACAAGCGCGCAAATCTGAAGAGTTGTCATAAACACTACTCCTGATGGGATTGTAGTTTGTGATCATATTCATGATATTGGCACGGGAAGTGCTGCTTTGCTTACGGGGCTAGGCTGGCTCTCTGGCGACAGCCTCCAGCGCCTTGAGCACAATCTGTCTGCGCAGATTTTTTTCAGGAGCGGGCGTCAGTGAAGGATTGCCCACAGGGTGCGGAATGCCGACCCCTGGGACAATGCGCGACACGCCAATGGCCGAGGCTATGGAGGTTATGGTACAGATTTGCGCTGTGGGGATGCCACACCGCTCGATTTCTTTGGTGATCGTTGCACCGCAACGAGTTCCGGTTCCTCAGGTGGATGTGAGGATGACGCCTTGCACATTGTCGGCCAGCAGGGCCGAAGCAATAGCCGCGCCAAAGTTCTTGCTGTTCTGGTATGATGTGCCGTTGCCGGTGGTTGTAAAACAATACTCGGCCAATTCGCCAATAAGCCCCTCGCTCGCCAGGTCGCGGCAGACATCAAGGGGCACCAGCCTGTTGGGATCTTCGTTGACAAAAGCGTTATTGTAGCCACCGTGTACGGTCTGAAAGGCATCAGGAGACAGCGTCTGCAGGCCTTCCAGCGAAAGACGGAAAAACTTGCTGGCGCGGGAGGATTCCAAACCTTCAGGGTTCCCCTTATGCACCAGTCCGCCTTCCGTCACCAGCGCGATGCGCGCTTTGGACACATCCGCCACCGGGGCTGCGGGAGCCACCTCGTCAAAGACGGGCATGGGCAGTTCCGTTGGCACGTCCTTGCCATCAGTAACGGCAAGCAGCATCTCCACTGCACGCCGGGCTCCGGTCTCGGGACTCCAGATATTCTTGCGGAGGCCTGAGGGCAGGTAGCCGTCCACAGCGGCTGGCCCCAGTGGCTCGCCGGCAGCCAGTTTGCGCGCCAGAGCGCACATGGCGGCAATGGCCGGGCGCATGCCCGCCACGGAATTGCCCGTCTGCGCAATGAGCACCTTATGACGGTACATTTCCGCACCGGGGTTTTCTGAATACATTCCCGTAATAACAGGGATGTGCAGCTCTTCCGTCACTGCAGCGCAGATGGCTCCACAGGCGGGGCCATACCTGCCGGCATTGAATGCCGGGCCTGCCATGAACAGATCCGGCTTCTCGGAACGGATAAAGGTCAAGAGGCTTTCAATGGCCTTGTCCTGATTCTCGGCCATATAGTTGTCACCGCAGACCACAGTGGCGGATACGGTGCCAATGTCCTTCAACTGTACGGCAAAAGCCTGGGCTGGGCCGATGGGCTCATGCCTGATCAGCGGGGGAATGTCCGCCTTGTCTTCTCCACCGATCTGACCAAAAAACTGATTGAGATAGTGGACGATCTTCATCATCGCACTCCGTAGTGGTTGGAGTTTTATTTCCCATTTCGGTCTGTGGATGGCGTGTGCACACCCTCAGGGCGCTTTCAACAAAGCCGCGTTACTTTCTGGCAGAAGGCTTTTCACCCCACCGCGGTTCAGAACGCGGCGGCCTGCAACCTGTAAGCCCCGAGCTGGTTGGTGGCCGTATACATTCTGCCCAACGCCGTTTTGAACGACTGGGACGCATCGGGAACATTGAGCAGGGAAGCTCCCCCCAAAAGGGTGGACACAGGCGGCAGGACGACAACCTGATCATTGTTGCCTGTGCTGATCACATGTTTGGCCAGGGGCGTCGTATCCACCAGCGAGGGCTGATCACCTTCGGGTCCGGCAAGTTCATTGATGAGCATTACCGATGCAATGCCCTGGGCCGCGCACGCCTGGGTGCAGAACATGAGATCCGAATCGGCGTGGCCGCCGCCTTCCTGCGTCATGATTACGCCGTGGGCGCCCAACTGCCGGGCCAGTTTGGCGGCAAATTCCGCCGTGCGCTTTTTCTCGAAAAGCGTGCTGTGTTCGTTGGCGATGACCACACCGGCAAACTCAAGGGTTTTGCCGTGGTTGGCACACAGTTCCAGCACCACAGGATTGTTGAGGTGCAAATAGGTGGGATTTTTTTGGCAGGCGATAATGTAGTTGGCGCTAACAATGGCGCCATCCAGTACTTCATTGGGATGCAGCAAGGTGGGAAGCAGCGCGGTAACGTTTTCACCATACACAAAGGTGCTGCGTAACGGGCCCTGCGATTGGAGATAATAGATGTAAACGATTTTCTTC
The DNA here is from genome assembly GCF_902702915.1 of Desulfovibrio sp. 86. Classification (NCBI taxonomy): domain Bacteria; kingdom Pseudomonadati; phylum Thermodesulfobacteriota; class Desulfovibrionia; order Desulfovibrionales; family Desulfovibrionaceae; genus Desulfovibrio; species Desulfovibrio sp. 86. The sequence continues at coordinate 544,346 of NZ_LR738849.1, forward strand.
AGCGGCGTTTCAATGGGGGCGTCCATGCAAAAATGGCGGATCTTTTCCGGCTGCATACCCCGCGTGGTTTCACCGAGGTACAGGGCCGCCGCCACAAGAGCCTTGCGCGTGGCCTTGTCAAACTCCACATTTGAAACCTCACGCTCCGTGACGCAATTGAGGACAACATTATGGAGCGCGCTAAAAAGGGAATACTGCGCGCCGGGGCCGGACATATCAATGATGCCTTCCTGAATGCCCTGACGATTGCCAGTCTGCATGACGCTGACGCCCTCAAGCACGTGGGTGCGTCCACTGCCTGCCAGACTCATGGGCGAGAATACGCCCGGATAAGGGTTCAGGCCCGCGTCCTCCTTGATGCGGGGCTGCATCACATCCATGACATTGATGATCCGTGCGGATTCACCGGGCCGGACAACGTTTATCCGCACTTCTGAAAAAAACTGATCGTCATTGACCCGGCGGGCCATTTCCTCTCTGTCGATTGTAAGAACGGCACCCGACAATTCCGTCCGTGCTCCGAACCGAACCTCTTTAACTGGAAAGTCGCACAATTCAAGATTCATGAACAACTCCTCAATAAAGGTCTATGGTAACGCCGCCGATACTCAGCCATGCATAGGCCTGGGCTTGGACTGCACCATCTGCCCCCTCAATTCATGCATACGCTGTCGGATTGCCTCTGCATCCACAAGGGAGAGAAAAGGTTCGATATGCCGGGCAAAAGCCTCTTTTGAGAAAAACCCCCTGACTTCCGGCTCGGATACGTGGTGCACCTGCAGATAAAACTGGCTGTCGGTCAGCGGACCGGACAACGAAGGATCCCCGCTGGAGACGGTATCCCCCTGAATTTGGCTGCTTTCGGCGTCGGGGCAGCCGAGGAGCACATGAAGATTTTCATTGCCGAATTGCTTAACCACCGTCACCAATTTCCATTGATCTTCCAGATCCATGGCTCCTGCCATCATTCAGACAAAGAACTGGTTGATGGCAAAAACCACGGTGTGCCCGCTTTCTGTCAGGGCAGCGGAAATGGCTTCGGACGGTACGCCGTCCATGGCTCCGATCACGATGATTTTCCGGGCTGTAGTTTCCATATGTCATCCTCCGGTTGCACTTGTGATATTTATAGCAATAGGAATGCCACAACAATTTCTCATGTTTTTCAGACAATTATGATTCATTCTTTACAATTTGTATTAAATTTGAGACAGTATTTTTTAAGAATATTTAAATAATATTAAATATAAGTATGTTATAATTTTTCAAAAATAGGACACTTTTTCTCATGAATAATACACTCAATCCCAAAGCTCTGCTGTCCAGCCCGCAACTGCTGGACAACCTCGATGACGCGCTCTTCCTGCTCGACCGTCAGGGGGCCGCCATCCCCGGCAATACCGCCGGGCGAGCGGTGCTGACCCATGCGGGCGGGGCTGTGCGCAAACTGGCGGATTTTTTCTTCAACGAGCTTTCCCTTGGTGATATTTTTCTCAAAAAAGACGCAACTCCCATCCAACTCAGGAAGTTGAATGTCGGAGACCATGCCTATGTGGTGCGGGGATTTTTCAACGGGGACGATCTGATTCTCATTCTGTCGGAAATCACAGATCTCAAGCGGATGGCGCAGGATCTGAGCCTACAATTGACCCAGTTGCTGCGTTTCAAGATAGCCATGCAGTTTCTGGCCGACGGCATCGTCCTCACGGATGTCTTTGAGCGCATAGTGTTCATGAACAAAGCCATGTGCGAACTGCTCGCGGCCAGAAATGCCGGCGCCGATCTGGACAACCTGGAAAAACTGGAAAACCTGTTCGGACACTTGCCCACCACGGAAGCACCCGTCTGGGTCCTTGATGAGCATGAGGAAGGAACGGCAAAACCGGCTGACGGCATGCGCCTTGTAATCGAAAAACGCGCGCTGTTTTTGTCTGACAACAAACTTCACGGTTTTATGCTGCGCTTCTCAAGCGAGACCGAATCCGCCCAACACGCCGACGTTACAGACCACGGCATGAAAAAGGACGCCAGCGTCGGATCCGCAACATGGTTGCCAAGGACGGGCAAGTCCGAGACTGTGCGGCCCCAGCCTTCAAACCGGAAACAACTCGGGAGGGCCGCGTTACGAGACTTCGTTGGGCAAAGCAAGGCGGTGCTGCAAATCAAGGAAATCATCAAAAAAGTGGCCTCGTCATCGTCCACGGTACTGCTGCAGAGCGAAAGCGGCACGGGAAAAGAGTTGCTGGCCCGCTCTCTTCACGAACTCAGCGACCGCGCCAATGGGCCCTTCATCAAGCTCAATTGCGCCAGTTTGCCCGAATCCCTGCTGGAGGCCGAGGTGTTCGGCTATGACTCAGGCGCGTTCACCGGGGCCAAAAAAAGCGGAAATCCCGGGCTATTCGAACAGGCCCATACCGGCACTATCTTTCTAGATGAAATCGGCGAGATGTCGCTCCCCCTCCAGGCCAAGTTGCTGCGGATCATCCAGGAACGCGAAGTTCAGCGCATAGGCGGGCAGGCATTAAAACGGCTGGATGTGCGCGTGGTCTGCGCCACGAACCGCAATCTTCTGCACCTGGTGAAAGAGGGGCAATTTCGCAGTGACCTGCTGTTCAGGCTCAATGTGGTCTCCATCACCATTCCACCGCTCAGAGAGCGGAAAAGTGATATCAAGTCACTGATCATCCATTTTTTACGTGAATGTTCACACACATTTAAGAAAAACGTCAGTGGTGTTTCCAAGGATGTGTACTATCACTTTATGAATTATGACTGGCCGGGCAATGTACGAGAACTTGGAAACATCATTGAATACGCTTTTAACATCATAGATGGCGGAACCATAGAATGCAAACACCTTCCCCAATATTTTTTAGAATCATCATCTGATATTCGTAGTTATTCTGAAAAATTCAGCAATATTATCTCGGAATACAGCCGTAAAGTCGTCATGAACACTCTTGAGCAATATAATGGAAACAAACTTGCGGCTTGTGGCGCATTGGGAATATCGCGGTCAAAACTGTACAGAATCATTTCAGGATAAGATCCGAAGGCAGTAGTGAAAAACACTCCCGGCATGTCCACTTACTGCCATGCCTTGCCCCACTACGTGTTGCCGCAAATCCGCTCCTGTGGCCGGACATGGGAGGCATGGGGGACAGCCGCTCAGAACGTTCACCAGTGCCTGGGCGAAGCAAAAAACCATGCCCTTGTGCTTAATGATGCCGTGCTTGACCGCACGGCGGCAGGAATTATCAACGCCTTCTGCGGTTGCGCCGGCGAGCGCTGCATGGCTTTGCCAGTAATTGTGGCCCAGGAGGGCATTGCCGACGCCTTGGTACAGAAGCTGGTGGAAAAAGCCGGCGAACTCCGCATGGGGCCGGCATGGAACAAGGCAGACACGACGCTTGGACCGCTGGTCAACGCCCGCCAGAAAGAAAGCGTGCCCAAGTGGATTGAAACCGGCCTTGCGGAAGGTGCGGTTATGGTGCTGGATGGCCGGAACCCCTCGGTGGCCCCCGGCTGCGAAAACGGTTTCTTTGTCGGACCGACCATTCTTGACCACGTAAAGCCCGGTATGGCCGTGGGCGACCGCGAAGTGTTCGGCCCGGTGCTGTGCATCAAGCGCGTCAAGACCTTTGAAAAAGGCCTGGCCGTCATGAACGCCAACCCCTTTGCCAACAGGTCTGTGATCTGCACCTCGTCGGGCTATTATGCGCGCCAGTTTGCACGCGACACCGATGGCGGCCAGGTTGGCATCAACGTCGGCATTCCCGTGCCTGTCTGCTGCTTTGGCTTTACCGGGCACAAGCGGAGCTTCATCGGCGATCTGCACGTGATGAGTTCCGACGGCGTTCGGTTCTACACCGAATCCAAAAACGTCACGTCCACCTGGTTTTTGCCTGACCACCAGGGTAGCGTGGACACATGGGACGGCATGCTCTCTATCCATTAGAGCCATTTCGCTAGAGTGATAATCATTGAGAATGCATATTCTCAATGATCGGGCCGCGCCCGTTGCGGCATACACAGTGCTGGCATACCGCGCGCACTCCTCCACGCGAACGCAACCCGCGCAGTGGCCAGAGCAATTCCATAGCGGGATTGCTCTGGCCGCCACAGCGTGGCAGCCCACCGCACACCACCGCTTGATGTACGGCGCTCTCCCTCCTGCAATATCCGATTTGAAACTGAAAGTAGGGATGGACTGTTGCTTACTTGACAGGTTCAATCATATCAAAACTCTTATGGTGTTACAGTGTGCTACAAAGAGTTTTCTGACCGGAAGCGCGGGGAGTTGCAGAACCAGAGATGTAAGGCATCACGCCATTTCAACGTTACCCTGAACAGTAAAAGCCCCAACGGTCGCCGGTTTGGCAGCCGTTGGGGCTTTACGCTTTTATGAGCAGGGCAATCAGGCCAGTTTTTCAATACGCAGGGGGATGCCCTGGCGCACGGCACTGCCTGTGTCGCTTTCCGTCAAGGCAGAAAAGCCCTTGCGACTGGGGTCGTCCGGCACAAGATCATTGAGGTTGATGCCCGCCGCAGCCCCTTTGAGCGCGACAATGCGCTCGCCGTCCACCACGATGTCGCCAGCGCCAAGAGCCTTGTGCCCAAAGCCATGCTCAACCCCCACAACGCCGCGCATGATGCCGTCCGACACGGTGGCCTGCGCTGTTTCCGCGCCGCCGGGCGTGACCAGGCGCACCATGTCGCCATGGGCAATACCCAGCGCATGGGCGTCGTCCTTGTTGACCATCACCATATTGACCGGCTTGATGGAACGCAGACGCGGCGAAATGATGGCGTAGGAGTTAATGAGGTTGGACTTGAAGGACACCATGAGCAAGGGATACTCCTTGTCCGTCCAGCGCGCGCGCAAGGGCGTTCCGTCCGTGAACTCCGCATCGCGCAGTCGCGGAATGCCGCTGTAGTGCCTGCCAGTCTGCGAATGCACCGCCGTGGCCGCTTCTTCATTATAAATGCACATGGCCCGCGTCCAGCGGCTCTTGGTCGTATCGCCCTCATAACTGTCGGCAGCAGGCTCGTAGCGCCCGCCACGGCTGTAAAGATAAGCCACAGGCCCCTGCTCTTCGGGCTCAAGCACCTTGATAATGTCGGCCATTATGCGGCCGATGCCCGAAAGCTTCACGTCCTGATCCGTGGGTGAAGGCAGGGTTTTGCCTTTGAAAAAGGCCATGTTCGCGGCAAGGCGCAGATAGTAATCCTGAGGCGTGTGCAGCGGGTGCAGTTCGCCTGAGGCATCAGGAATGGCCTTGTCGCCAAAGCCGGGCAAATTCATGCGCTTGGCGGCCTCGATCAAAAAAAGCTCCATGCACACGGGCTGCCCGGAGGCCGACTTTTGCTGGCGCGGCTCAATGGCGGGCCAGCGCGCCGTGGACATGCGGGTCAGCACGCCGCTCCATGCTTCGGCAAAGCCGCCCCATACCTCGTACAGACAGGGGTCTGGCACAAGATAGTCCGCATAGGCGTTGGTTTCGTTATGAAAAGCGTCGATGCCCACAATGAGGGGCAGATCCTTGGGGTCTTTCAGCTTGGCGTCCAGCGCCCGCTTGAGTCCGCCATGGCCGTAAATCACGTTGCCTGTCCAGTTGATCCAGCACTTGAAGGTAAAGGGATACCCGTTGGCGTGGCCCAGCAGATGCTCGGCGGGCAGATTGGGCGCAGTGAGCGGAAACCACGGCATTGCGGCGGGATACGGGGATTCCCCGGCCTCAACCTTCTGCTTGTAGGCAGTGGATTTTTCGTACGCCGCCTTGCAGCGGTTGGCCGGAAAGCCCTTGGGTTCCTTTTTGCCGGGAAAATCCGCCAGATTGTAGCGCGGACCGGGAAAAGCCGGGTTGTGGAAATTGCCGGGCGCGACGCACAAGCCCCCCTTGGCGTTGAGATTGCCAATAAGCGTATTGAGGGTCAGCACGGCAAAGGTGGCGTTCATGCCAGTGGCGGTCATCATGCCGCCGTGAGCGTCCGCCGCCGCTTTTTTGCCGTGGGCCGTGAACTCCCGCGCCAGATCAATCATGGTCTCGCTGGCAACGCCGCACAGGGCCGCATATTCCTCCAGCGTGTGCGCCAGGGCTTCTTCCTTGAGCAACTGCAGGGTCGTGGCGGCCTGAACCCGCGCGCCGTCCGGCAGCGTCACTTCACCGTTGAAAAACAGCGCCGCTTCCGCGCATTTGTCCGCAGGCAGCAACGCGCCAGAGGGCGAAAGCACAAGCGCTTCACCGGGCAGGGGTTTTCCGTCCGGACCCTTGCTCCCGGCCTGCGGCGGCATGCGCAGTATCTTGCCCTGTTCAGGGCCGGAAAGACACACAAGGTGCGTGGCGTTGGAAAAAGCGGCCTCTCCGGCATCCGTGGCCGCCTTGAGCGTGGGCCGGCAGAGAAAGTGCGCGTCGTAACGCTCGTTTTCCAGTATCCAGCGGATCATACCCAGAGCCAGGGCCACATCCATATCGGGCCGTACAGGAATCCAGCGGGCCTTGTCGCGCACGGCATCGGTGGTGGAAAGCCGCAGTACCGGGTCCACCACGGCATAGTGCAGCTTGCCGTTGGTGCGGGCCTCCGCCACCATGCGGGCCGAATGCTTGAAGGGATTGCCCGCCTGCGCGGGCGCTGTGCCCCAGAACAGGGCAAACTCGCAATTTTCAAAATCCGGTTTTGCGTGCGTGTTGGTAGCCATGTCATTCAGCACAAGGCCGGAGCCCATGCGGAACGACAGCCCGCAATACGCGCCGTGCTTGCCGAAATTGCGCGTACCGTACGACTGCACGCCAAAACGCTGAAAGAAAAAGCGTTCGCGGCCATCGTCCAGAGCATAGGTCAGCAGCAGCCGGTTGGAGTGCGGCCCGAATTCCGGGTTCTGGGGACTGGCCGGGCCGGGGGTTTCGCGGATGGCCCGCAGCCCGTCCACATGGCCTTCGCCAAAAAGGTCGCCGCCCTCAACCACTTCTTCAACAAGCTGCTCAAAGGGAATGGTCTTCCAGCGGCCTTCACCGCGCTTGCCCACCCGCTTGAGGCAGTGGGTAACGCGAAAAGGGCTTGCCGAGGCGTCAATCATGGCAGCGCCGCGCCCGCAAACGGTCGAGCGGCGTTCATGCCCCGTGGACTCTTCGTCGTCCGGCCCTCTGGCGGAAAGCCCGACGAGCGCCTCGCGCACAGGCATGCTCATGGGCACGGCGTGTGACGCGGAAAGGGGGTTGTACGGATTGCCCGCCACGCGAACGACCTTGTCCTGCGCCTCGTCAATGTGCAGGCGCACGCCGCACATGGTGCAGCAGCCCCAGCAATGGTTAAAGGCCACGCGACTGCCCTTGCTCAGAGCCACAGCGCCGTCTTCGGCCACCGTAAATTCCGGCTGCAGGGCGTTTTTGTTGATGGGGTCGCGCACCGGCTCACCGGCGGTGCCGTTCACGATGCCATTAATAATTTTTTTGCCGGCGCCCGCAGTGGCGGCGGCCACCGCGCCCGCGCCAAGAATCACCGCGCCTGCGCCCAAAAGTTTACGTTTTTTGGTATCCATCAGTATATCCGTCTAAATTTGTTTGGCCTTGGAGGAGGAAGGCAGCAGGAAGGGCAGAACCGTCGCCAGAACAACCATCAGACCAACAGTGCCGCCAAAAGCGGCCAGCGCGTCCAGCGTGAGGAGGTCGGCAAAGGCTTCGCGCGCGGGATACAGGGAAGCGTTGCGCCCGAATATTTCGCCCATGTGAATGATCTTCCACAGCAGCAGTACGGCGGAAAGCAGCGCAAACGAACCTCTGGCCGCAAGGCGGGCCAGAGTGCCGCTGCCCAGCAGCAGAGTGCAGAGGGCCAGCAGGGCCGACAGAATCTCCGGCGCGTGCCACCACACGCCCACAAAGGCGGCATACCCTTGCGGAGCGCGCACCAGCAGGGTCAGCACAGCGCACAGCATTTGCAACACCAGGCACAGGCCGCCAAGCTTCAGTAATGGCGCAGCATGACTGCCCGCGCGATCGAAATCGTCAAGACGCAGGCGCAGCCAGATCAGCAAAACCAGTCCGCTGGCAGCCGTAATCCCGGCGGCAATCAACTCCACCGACGACCAGTACCCGGCCCAGAGAACCCGGCCAACGCAGGCCCGAACTTCGCCCGTGGCATAGGCCAGGGCCAAAATGCCCAGGGCTGCCGCAGCCAGGGCCACGGCGCGATTGACGGTCTGTTCCTTGCCGCTCTGCCAGAGCACCGCCAGAACGCACACAAGGCACAGGGGAAGAATATAGGCTCCCCAGGCTGTCCAGGAACTGAATGAAGGATGTGCGGCAAACTCCCACACGCGGAAGGGCTGCTCAAGCGGCACAAATACGCCCATAATCCCGCAGGCCAGAGCAATGCAGCTTGCCAGCGCCAGCACATGCACCATAAAGGGCTTTGCGCCACGCAGGGCGGCCAGCCCCGCGCCAAAAGCGCTTACGCCGCCCGCAAGGATCATGATCAGGGCCAGCGGTTCCCACGCGCCCCACTCCGGCCTGTTGACAAAGGGCACAAGGTCAAGAATGTCGTGCATGCTACGTCCTCTCCAGCGGTGTGATAGGCATTGGCTGCGGAATGGAGTCCGAGCGGGTAAAGAACCTGTCCAACCCGAGATAAAACACATGAGGATCGGTAGATTTTTCGGGATACAAAACGACAACCTTGCCCTTGTAGGCTGCCAGCATTTTGCTGGCAGAACTTTTGGGATCGCGCAGATCGCCAAAAATTCGCGCGCCGCCAACACAGTTTTCCACACAGGCGGGCAGAAGCCCGGCGGCAGTCCGGTGCGCGCAAAAGGTGCACTTGTCTGCGGTGTGGGTTTCCCGGTTCAGGAAGCGGGCGTCGTACGGGCAGGCCTGCACGCAGAACCCGCAGCCGATACAGGTTGTGGCGTCGATCAAGACAAGGCCGTCTGCCCGCTTGAACGTGGCCCCCACAGGACACACGGGCACGCACGGGGGATTTTCGCAATGGTTGCACAGGCGGGGAATGACCGCCACCGAGGGCTCTTTGTGCTCAGAGGGCGCGCCGCCCATGGCGTATTCGCTCACTGTGGTGCGAAAGTTCCCCAGCGGCACGGCGTTTTCCGCCCCGCACGAAACCGTGCAGGACTGACAGCCCACACAGCGCCTCAAATCAATCAGCATGGCGTATCGGGATTTACTCTCACCTGCCTCAGCTAACGCGCGGCCCGGAAGCAGCGAGGCCGCGCTGACGCAGCAGAGAGAAAGAAATGTTCGACGTTGCATCAAGCCTCCAGTTTTTAACACAAGATATGCTTTGTCAGGCAAGTCGCTATGATATACGCGAACCCAGCCTGACGCATAAGAGTATAGCCTAGTCTTGTATGGAGAGGGGGTTGCCGTGTCAACATTGGTATTTTGTGCACAATCATGAGGCTGCAGGCGTCACCACGGCGTCACCCTCACTCAGGTGGTCATAAAATACAGACCTGCCTATGCGCTTACGATGGCTTCATAAATATTTTATCTGTATTCCCAGGTGGATATAAACAGTGCGAAGTACAACTGACGATGGGACCATGATGCCGACAACAATATTTTTCTTGTGACGTTGCTCGCGAGCAGTGGCATGCCTTATTCTTTTTGACGGATTTTTTTGTGATGGGACGAGGCTCCCGCCACATCCAGTCTCCACTCTGGCCGCCGCTCTGAACGCCGCTCTGGCCACCACTCTGGCCGCAGATTCACGTTGCAGCCACCACACCATTTTCCCCCGCCTGCAACCCCACAGGTTGACATTTTTATCACTGCATCCCCTTTCCTTCATTCGACTTGTTGTTGCGGGACAATCCGGGCTTTACCGTTTTGAGGACGGGTAGGCAGCTTTTTGGAAGAGCACAATCAGCGCTGGTTCAAGGTACCGTTCCAGAGCCTCCGCTTGGGTCAGGCTGGTATCCGCCGAAATCTAAGCTCTCCATTGGTGGTGCGGGGACCGCCTGCAATTTAAGACAGATTTAATACCATCTGCCCAAATTTAACACCAATTTCATGCTGTTTTTCATACCGTGCTTCTGCGGGAACGGTTCACTACCGCAGGAGGATTTTATGGAAAATGTCATTCTTCAATGCGCATTGTACCTTTTATTATTGGCCGTGCTTGCATGGCCCCTGGGAATATACATGGGCAAGGTCATGGACGGGGAACCGCTTGGCATCCTTGCCGTCCTTGTGCCCTGTGAACGCGCGTTGTACCGGATTCTGGGGGTGAACCCCACAGAACAGCTGGGCTGGAAGCGGTATCTGGGCTGCGTGCTGGCCTTTAGCGCTGTCAGCACCGTGATTCTTGTTCTTCTCCTTATGGTGCAGCACACGCTGCCCCTGAATCCGCAAGGCATACCCGACACAAGCTGGGATCTTGCCCTGAATACCGCCGTGAGCTTTGTCACCAACACTAACTGGCAGGCATACTCCGGCGAGAGTTCCATGAGCTATCTGGCGCAGATGGCAGGGCTTACAGTGCAGAACTTCGCTTCTGCCGCTGTGGGCATTGCCGTCCTGTTTGCGTTAATACGGGGCTTGCGATCTTCGGGCACTGCGGCATTGGGGAACTTTTGGGCTGATGCCACCAGGGGCACGCTGTATATCCTTTTGCCGTTTTCTCTTGTGCTGTCGCTTCTGCTTGTGTGGCAGGGCGTGCCGCAGAATTTCTCAGACTACAAAACTGTTGCCCTGCTGGAGCCGCTTTCCACAGAAGACGGAACAGCCGTTACCGGGCAAATGGTTCCCATGGGGCCGCAGGCTTCGCAGGTAGCGCCCAAACAGCTGGGCACCAATGGCGGCGGTTACAACGGCGTCAACTCTGCCCACCCGCACGAAAACCCCACTCCCCTGTCGAATATGCTGGAAATGTTGAGTCTTTTGCTCATTCCCGCCGGGTTGTGCTTCACCTTTGGCCAGAAAGTAGGCGACATGCGCCAGGGCTTCGCCGTGTTTGCCGCCATGTTTCTGCTGCTGGCAATGGCTGAAGGTTTCACGGTGTGGGCCGAGCAGGAAGCGACGCCGCAGCTTGTCCAAGGCGGACTGATAAATCTGTCCCCGCAAGGCGGCTCCATTGCCCAGCCCGGCGGCAATATGGAAGGCAAGGAAGCGCGTTTCGGCATAGTTAACAGCGCCGTATGGGCGGCCGCCACCACAGCCGCGTCCAACGGCGCGGTCAATGCCATGCACGACAGCTTCACGCCCATGGGCGGTCTTGTGCCCATGGTGCTCATGCAACTGGGAGAAGTGGTGTACGGCGGCGTGGGCAGCGGACTGTACGGCATGTTGGCCTTTGTATTGCTGACCGTGTTCCTGGCCGGACTTATGGTGGGCCGTACCCCGGAATACCTGGGCAAGAAAGTTGAACCTTTTGAAATGAAGATGGCTGCAGTGGTTTGCCTGGCGACTCCTGTGATCATCCTGATCGGCAGCGGCGTCATGTGCCTTGCGCCGCAGGTTGTGGAAAGCCTCAACAACCCTCTGCCGCACGGATTCAGCGAAATCCTCTACGCAGCCACATCCGCCGGAGCCAACAACGGCTCGGCGTTTGCCGGATTGAACGCCAACACGCCGTTCCTCAATGTTCTGCTCAGCGCGCTCATGCTGGCCAGCCGGTTTGTGCCCATTGCCGCTATTCTCGCGGTCGCGGAAAGCCTGGCACGCAAAAAAAAGATGGCCGCCAGCGCTGGCACGCTTTCGACCAGCAACGGCATATTTGTTTTCCTGCTGGTTTTTGTGGTGCTGCTTGTGGGCGCACTGAGCTTTTTTCCCGCGCTGGCTCTCGGGCCTGTGGCCGAACATTTACAAATGGCGCGGTAGCCTGAATATCGCGCATCAAGGATACTGGTATGTCCACAAAATCAGAACAAACCACGAATGGCAGCCGCATGCTGCAAGCGGCGTTGGCAAGCTCGTTCGCCAAGCTGGCCCCGCGCTCCCAGGCCCGGAACTTTGTCATGTTTACCGTGTACCTTTCCGCCATCATGACCACGCTTCTGGCCGTTCTTGCCGTTCTGGGCGGTCCGGGCGCAATTTCGGCCCGCACCGTGCAAGCCGGATTTGCTGGCGCTGTGGCCGTCATCTTGTGGTTCACGGTACTGTTCGCCAACTTTGCCGAGGCCATAGCCGAAGGGCGGGGCAAGGCGCAGGCAGACAGCTTGCGCAAAGCGCGTAAAAACGTCACCGCCCGTCGGTTGCCGAATCCCGCCACGCGCGATTCGCACGTCATGACGCCATCCACCGACCTGAAGCCCGGCGACTATGTGCTGGTGTACGCCGGAGAGCAGATCCCCGCTGACGGCGATGTTACGGAAGGCGCGGCTTCGGTGGACGAAAGCGCCATCACGGGGGAATCCGCCCCTGTCATCCGTGAAAGCGGCGGGGACCGCAGCGCCGTTACCGGCGGCACCACGGTTCTTTCCGACTGGCTTGTGATCCGCGTTACCAGCGAGGTGGGCCGCAGCTTTCTGGACAGGATGATCGCCATGGTTGAAGGGGCCGCCCGGCAAAAAACCCCCAACGAAATAGCCCTGAACATTCTGCTGGTGGCGCTCACCATTATTTTTCTGCTGGTTACGGGTTCTCTGTGGTGCTTCGCGCGCTTTGCTGCGGAACAGGGGCACGCCGCCAACCCTGCTGACCTTACTTCGCTGGTGGCGCTGTATGTGTGTCTGGCCCCGACCACTATCGGCGCGCTGCTTTCGTCCATAGGGATTGCGGGCATGAGTCGTCTGAACCGGGCAAATGTTCTCGCCATGAGCGGACGCGCCATTGAAGCGGCGGGCGATGTGGATGTGCTTCTGCTGGACAAAACGGGCACCATCACTCTTGGCAACCGGCAGGCCGTGGCTTTCAAACCCGTGGATGGGCACAGCGAACAGGAACTAGCCCACGCGGCGCAGCTTGCCTCGTTGGCGGACGAAACCCCCGAAGGGCGCAGCATTGTGCAGCTTGCCGAAACCATGTCGCCCCGGCGCACCACAGAGCACAATGACGGCCAGATGATTTTTGTGCCTTTTACAGCCCAAACCCGCATGAGCGGCGTTGACGTGCAGAATTCTTCCATCCGCAAAGGAGCGGCCGATGCTGTTGGACGCTTTGTTGAGGGCATGGGCGGCTACATCAGCGAGCGCTGCGCGGAAGAAGTCAGCGCCATTGCCCGTCAGGGCGGAACGCCGCTGGTGGTGGCCCGTGACGCTGCGGTGCTTGGCGTTGTCCATCTCAAAGACGTCATCAAGGACGGCGTCCGGGAAAAATTTGGCGAACTGCGCCGCATGGGCATAAAAACGGTCATGATTACCGGCGACAATCCGCTTACAGCGGCTGCCATTGCCGCAGAGGCCGGTGTGGACGACTTTTTGGCCGAAGCCACCCCGGAAGCCAAACTGGCGCTCATCCGTGAGTTTCAGGCAAAAGGCCATCTGGTGGCCATGACCGGCGACGGGACCAACGACGCCCCGGCTCTGGCGCAGGCGGATGTGGCTGTTGCCATGAATACGGGAACCCAGGCGGCCAAGGAAGCGGGCAATATGGTGGACCTTGATTCGTCGCCCACAAAGCTGCTGGACATCGTGCGCATCGGCAAGCAGCTGCTCATGACGCGCGGCAGCCTCACAACCTTTTCCCTGGCCAACGACGCGGCCAAATATTTTGCCATCATCCCTGCCCTGTTTATGGGATTATACCCCGGCCTGGGCGCGCTCAACATCATGGGTCTGCACAGTCCGCACAGCGCCATTCTTGCTGCCACCATTTACAATGCGCTTATCATTGTGGCGCTTATCCCCTTGGCCCTGCGGGGCGTGAAGTACCGTGAGGAGTGTTCCGAGCACCTGCTGCGCCGTAACCTTTTTATTTACGGGTTGGGGGGATTGGCCGCACCCTTTGTGGCCATCAAGCTTATTGATTTGTGCCTGGTCGGCCTTGGGCTGGCTTGAGGAGAATACACATGCACACCTTGACAGTACTACGCCGCGCTGTGGTTTTTCTGGCGCTTCTGACCATTCTTACATGTGCCTACACCGTGATTGTCACGGCTGCAGGCAAGGCTCTTTTTCCCTTTCAGGTCGGGGGCAGCATCATAACAATCAACGGCAAGGCATACAGCACCCTGCTGGGCCAGCCCTTCAACGCCCCCAACCACTTGTGGGGCCGCCCCGTCAGTGTGGACGTTTCCACATATTCCGCCAACAGCAAGCCGCTGCTCTATGCCGGGCCCAGCAACAAAAGCCCTGCCACCGCAGAATACGCGGCAAATCTGCAAACCCGGCTTGACCATGTCAGGAACGCCCACCCGGAAAAAGCGGGCACGCCTGTGCCGGTCGATCTCGTGACGGAATCTGCCAGCGGCCTTGACCCGCATATTTCGCCCGCAGCGGCAGAATACCAGGCGGAAAGGCTGGCCCGCGCCACGGGCTTTACGCTTGTTGAGGTACGCCGTACCATTGCCATGTATACTGAAGGACGAACCCTGGGGCTGTTGGGTGAACCCAGGGTGAATGTGCTCAAGGTCAATCTGGCGCTTGACGGGCTGCTGCCCAGTGGGCGCGCCGCTTCCCGCGATGGCGGTACTTCGCCGCAAACCGGGGCCAGGGCGACGGCGGTTGCGCGCTAACCCTTTCACCCTTCAGCCAGTTACGGAAAAGTCATGGCAGAAAGCTATTCCCGTCCATCTCCAGACGCATTGCTGGCGCAGTTGCGACAAGCGGAACCCGGCAACACCCCGCTTACAGCGGATGCTGCGCGGCCTGGAGGCGCTTTTCCGCCACGCGGCACGCTCAAGATATTTTTCGGCTACGCGGCAGGGGTGGGCAAAACATACGCCATGCTCCGGGCGGCCCACACCGCCGCAGAACAAGGGCAAAACGTGGCTGTGGGATACGTCGAGCCGCATCCCCGGCCTGAAACTGCGGCCCTGCTGGATGGGCTGAAAAGTGTTCCGCCGCTGGTTCTGCCTTACCGGAATATGTCGCTCAACGAGTTGGACGTGGACGCAGTGCTGTCCCTCAGGCCAGAAATAGCCCTCGTGGACGAACTCGCGCACTCCAATGCCGAAGGTTGCCGCAACCGCAAACGGCATCAGGATGTGGAAGAGCTGCTGCAAGCGGGCATATCCGTCTGGACAACCGTCAACGTGCAGCATCTGGAAAGCCTCAATGATGTGGTGGCCGCCATGACCGGCGTTATGGTGCGCGAACGCGTGCCCGACAGCGTGTTTGACGGCGCTGACCATGTGGAACTGGTGGATCTGGAGCCAGACGAGCTCATGGCCCGGCTGCGCAGAGGCAAGATCTATGCTGAATCTCAGGTGCAGCGCGCGCTGGGGCACTTTTTTCTGCCCGCGAACCTCATAGCCCTGCGTGAACTGGCGCTGCGGCGCATGGCCGACCGCATCAACCGGCGCGCACTGCCCGCCGACATCAACGGTGGCGGGGCAAAACGGCAGATCAAGGAACATATTCTCATCTGTCTTTCGGGCGCGCCCAGCAACGCCCGCGTCATTCGCACCGCCGCGCGCATGGTGGAGGCTTTTCACGCCGATTTTACCGCCCTGTTCGTGCAAAACGAATCCGCAAACCGTGACAGCGCCAAAAGCCGAAAGACCCTGCGAGAAAACACCCGTCTGGCCGAAGATCTGGGCGCGGCCATCGTCACCTTGCAGGGTGAGGACATTCCAACGCAAATTGCCGAATACGCCCGCTTGAGCGGCGTGAGCAAAATTGTGGTGGGCCGTTCACCCACCGGAGGCTGGCCCCCACGCAAGGGGAAAACCCTGGTGGAACGCCTGGCCGAACTCGCCCCGGAAATGGAAACCTATATTATTCCCGACGCAAAAACTGCCGGGGACGGGCGGCAGCACAACAGCCCCATGGGTGCGGCCCTGCGCACCCTGCGGAACACCATTCCGCTTTCGTGGCGGCAATGGGCGATTACCGCGCTCCTGCTTTCTGTATGCACCTGCGCCGGATTTTTGATGTTTTCATTGGACATGCCCAATTCCGGTATCGCAGGACTGTATATGCTGGGCGTGCTGGGCGTTTCCATTCTTACTTCTGGCCCATGGTACGGTGTGGCCGCATCCATTGCTGGCGTGGCCCTGTTTGATTTTCTGTTTGTAGCGCCACGGTTCAGTTTTACCGTGTATGACGTGGACTATCTGAGCCTCTTCATAGCCACGCTCATGGTTTCGGTGGCGACCAGCGCCATTACCACCCGAGCCAGAAGTCAGGCCCGGCGCAGCGCGGCCAGGGCACTGCATACAGAACTGCTCCTGGGCAATAGCCGCAGACTGCAAAAAGCGGCCAATGAAGAAGACATCCTTGCGGAAGCCGCCCGTCAGTTCAGCACCCTGCTTGCTTGCGAGGCAACCATATACCCCGTCCGCAATGGCCGCCTGGAACCAGGAATCAACTTTTCACATGGCATGAATGCAGGTCCGTACCTTGAAAAAAAAGCGCTCGTGGCTGGTAAAAAACGCCGTGATGACAGAGTGGTAAGCGCCGATAAAAGCCCGACGTACGGCAAGGATGAGCGAGCCGTGGCGGAATGGGTTGCCAAAAACGGACGCCCTGCAGGGGCAGGAACGGATTCCCTGCCTGGCGCGCAACGGAGTTTTGTTCCCATCCGCAGTCAGACGGAGGTTCTTGCCGTCGCCGCACTGGATTTCCACGCGAACCATCCGGGATCACTGGCGGATGCGGCCAGCAAGAATCTTGTCCTGGCATTGGCGGGCGAATGCGCCATGGCCCTGGAAAAAGAGCGCCTTGGCCGCGCCAATGCCCAAATAGCCGCCCACGCCCAGCAGGAGAAGCTGCGGGCGGATGTGCTGCGTTCCATTTCGCACGATCTGCGCACGCCTTTGACCAGTATTTGCGGCAACGCGGCTATTCTGGCGGGACGCGACAGCCTTGCGGAAAACCCGGAACAACGCGCGCAACTGGCAACGGCCATTGAGGAGGACGCCCGCTATCTGGTGGGCATGGTGGAAAACCTGCTGGCTCTGACACGCCTTGAACAACAGGGCTTTACCTTGCGCCTTGAGCCGGAACTGCTTGAGGACGTTATCTGCGAGGCCATGAATATAACAAACCGCCGCGCCGCTCGGCACGTTCTACGGGCGGAAATCCCCGACACGCTGCTCATGGCCCGCATGGATGCGCGACTTATGGTGCAGGTGCTCGTCAACCTGCTGGACAACGCGGTCAAATACACCCCTGAGGGCACTGCCATACATGTACGCGCTCTGGCCGACGGGCCATGGGCACGCGTGGCAGTGGCTGATGACGGGCCGGGCATTTCCAATGAAGAAAAAAATCGTATCTTTGACATGTTCCATGCCGCAGCAGTAAAAAAAGGCGACGGCAGGCGGGGCATGGGGCTTGGGCTGGCCTTGTGCCGCAGCATTGTCCGGGCCCACGGCGGCGACATACAGGTGTTCGACAATACGCCCCGTGGCGCCGTGTTTTCGCTGACGCTGCCAAGAGAGACGGGCTACGGCGAACAAACGACAAATTCCGCTCCACCGCTTGCAACAGAACCCAAACAGGGCTGACCCATGCCGCACGATTCGCCTTTTCAGACTACCCCAAACGCGCAACAGGCCATTGAAATTCCAGAACGTATCCTTGTGGTGGAAGACGACAAGGCCATTCGCGCTCTTGTGACGGCCACCCTTGAAAGCCACGGCATGTCCTTTCTTGCCGCCGCAACGGGACGCGAAGCCCTTGCAGCAGCTTCTGCCTCGAATCCCGATGTAATCCTGCTTGACCTGGGGCTGCCCGATATGGATGGCGTGGATATTATTCGCGCCGTGCGGCAGTGGACCATGACGCCCATCATTGTTCTCAGCGCCCGCAGCGAAGACGACGACAAAGTGGCCGCGCTGGATGCCGGCGCCGACGACTACCTGACAAAACCTTTCAGTGTTGATGAACTGCTGGCGCGACTTCGGGCCGCCCTGCGCCGCATCCGCTATGAACGCGGCAACATGAACCGCGATCAAAGCATCTTTGAAAACGGCCCCCTGCGCATTGACTTCGCGGCGGGCTGTGTGACCGTTGACGGACAGGACGTGCGCCTTGCCCCCATGGAGTACAAACTCTTGTGCCTGCTTGCCCATAACGCGGGCAAGGTGCTGACGCACAGAACAATCCTCCAGGCCGTCTGGGGCTCCACCCTGCCCCAGAATTTACCTTCCCTGCGCGTATTCATGGCTACCTTGCGCAAAAAGCTGGAAGCTGTCTCTCCGCAGTGCAACTGCATTCATACCCATGTTGGGGTTGGCTACCGCATGGGACGCCTTGAAGCCCCACCGGAAGTGTAGCTGTCCAGCGGGTAAGACTGTCGCCAGCAACATCGCACCCCCATTTGACGGCATTCCGAAGGCATTGTGCAACCTTGCTATGCTGCGCTGCCTGTTCATGCCAAAATTCTCGGCCACCATTGATGTAGAAGCCTTTGGCATGCATGCGGCGGCACAGGGTATGCGCCCACGCAGATCAAACGCCGCGCGAACAAATTGACAGTTCCGCGCTTTTCGGCTGGTCGTAGGTGTACATTCCAACAGGCAGATCACTCTACAAATCCTGGAGCTTGAAGAGGCTCAACGCGTTGCCGCGCTGCATCAAAGCAGGGCGGTTTTTTTGCGTAAAAAAATTGGCGCGTTAGCGTCAGGCGCGTTTTCCCTCACAGGATAACAGCGCCGTCGTAACGCCCCGCGCTGCCCTGTCCTCTCCAGCGCGTCTTGCGACAAACGGCCGCTCCGTCCCGCGCGTCTTGCGACAAACGGCCGCTCCGTCCCGCGTCGCAGACGCCGTGGCGTTCCACAGCCCCGTGGTGGGCATGCTTGCGATATCCTTCAAGGCACAAATTTTGCTTAAAAAGCTGCGCACGACCCCGAAGGGTCAATTTTGCCGCCCATCGTTTCCGCACTACCCCGACAGAACAGGAAACGCCAGCATAAGGAGAAAGCCTGTGGAACTGGAATTCCGTTTTCGCAATAATGACATGGGAATGTTGTTCCCCACATTTCAGGAAAGGGTGAACGCCATGCTGCCCGCCCAAAAGGCCGAGGCCGGAACCGAAGCATCCGCTGCGCCCGAGTTGAAGCCCCCGGTCACGGAAACGCCGCACATGCTCAACAATGAAGAAATGACCCAGGCCCTTGCCCAGGTGGAAGAAGAAGCCGCCCAGCACAGCCAGGAACTGATGCAGGCGCACTCCGGCCTCAATGAGCAGCGCGTGGCGCGGCTTCTGGGGCTGCTCGACTAGAGCGGATTCCCTTTGAGATGCTTCACATTTCAAAGGCAGTCTTGCTTAGAGCATTTTTACTTTGAAAAAGTGCAAATGCTCTAACGCTGTACGAAAGTACAGCGCGCCACAACGTGGCGTGGATTCAGCCGGAAATCGCATTTTTCGGCTGAATGAAAACTTTGAAATGTGAAGCATTTCAAAGTTAATCTGCTATAGAAGTCCATTATTTTGACGGTGCGTTTCTCTTTGCCCAGAACGCAAGAACCGCCTTTGCCTCCCCTTTCGTACAGGAGAACAAAGGCGGTTCTTGCGTTCTGGGCGGTGTTATACGCCCTTGCGGGCAGCCCTACACCTCAAGGCTCAGGCCCACAGGGCAATGGTCCGAGCCGTACACGTCCTGCTCGATCCAGGCGTCGCGGATGGCGGGCGCAAGCTCCTGCGACACGAAAAAGTAGTCAATGCGCCAGCCCACGTTCTTTTCGCGCGCTCGGCTCTTGTACGACCACCAAGAATAGTTGTCGGGCGCGTCGCCGTGCACATGACGGAACGTGTCCACATAGCCCATGGCAAGAAAACGATCCATAAAGGCCCGTTCTTCGGGCAGAAAGCCCGTATTTTTTTCATTCTGCCTGGGGCGGGCCAGATCAATGGGCCGGTGCGCGATGTTGAAATCGCCGCAGACCACAATGGGTTTTGTTTTACGGCATTCTTCGGCATAGGCCAGAAACGCCTCGAAATAGCCCATTTTGTAGGACACCCGCTTGAATGCGCCTGTGGGTTTGCCGTTTTCGTCCAGCTCTTCAGCGCCGCCGTTGGGGAAATAACCGTTAAAAAAATGAAATGCCGGGTATTCCAGATGCAGCAGACGCCCCTCACCCTGATATTCGGGCTGCGGCAGTTCCGCGCTGCACGACAAAAAAGGTCTGCGGCTGTATACGGCCACGCCGGAATAGCCCTTTTTTACACTGCTGGACGCCCAGCGGGATTCCCAGCCCGCAGGCTCGCGCACGGTCTCGTCCAGTTGTTCGGGGTGGGCCTTGGTTTCTTGCAGGGCCACCACATCCGCATCGGTCTGCGTGAACCAGTCCCATTCAGCCTTGGCGGATACCGCACGCAGGCCGTTGACGTTCCAGGATACAAGTTTGAACTGCATAAAACCTCCGGCCAAAGCATAGCCTTGCTGGGCCGACCCCGCAAGCTCGCCGGAAACGGATACAGTGTTGCCGATTGCGCAAAAAGAAGCTTTGCTGTAGTAATAAGCCTGGGTTGCATCACGCAGCGCCGGGCTTTCCGGCGCATGAGCCCATGAAATTTAGGAGTCGCTTCATGGAAATTTTGCCCATCAGACGCGCCATATTGAGCGTCACGGACAAAAGCGGCCTTGTGGAATTCGCCACTTTTCTGACAGCCCGCGGCGTGGAGCTTATCTCCACCGGCGGCACCCAGAAAGTGCTGGAGGCGGCGGGGCTGCCCGTCACCGCGGTAAGCACGGTAACCGGTTTCCCCGAAATTCTCGGCGGCCGGGTAAAGACCCTGCACCCCAAGATTCACGCAGGCATTCTAGCCAACAAGGACGAAGAATCCCACATGCAGACCCTGACCGAAAAGGGCATACGTCCTTTTGACCTTGTCTGCGTCAACCTCTACGACTTTGCGGGCGCGGTGGAGCGGCACCTTTCGCTTGAAGAAGCCGTGGAAGAAATCGACATCGGCGGCCCGTGTATGCTGCGGGCTGCGGCTAAGAACTTTCACAGCGTTCTTGTGCTGTCCTCGCCCCAGTGGTACCCAGTGGCCATGGACGAAATGCGCGCTCACAATAACGGCGTTAGCCTGGAATTTCGCCAGATTATGGCTTCCAGGGCCTTTGAGGCCACTTCGCGCTACGACGCCCTCATCACATCCTACCTTCGTCCCTAACCGTCATGCCACGGGGCGGCCCCGCCGCCCCGTTTTTTCCAAGCCACGGCCGCCGAACCAGTCCTCCGGCCGCAGGAAATGCAAAAACACACGCCCGTCAGGAGCCGACCATTCCAAAACCAGAAGGCAATGTACAGGGGCTGAAACCGAGCCAGCTTACCGCCCTCAACCGTTTGTTCAACCGCCGTTTTCCGGCGGAAGACGTCTATACGGTGGAGCAGGCGCGTGAACTGGCCCTGCTTTCACGCGCCGTGGGACGGCAGGTTGGCCTGCTCATAGACCGCAAGGGCCGCGTGCAGATGGTCATTGTGGGCGAGCCGGGCAGCATATTGATTCCCGAACTGCCCAGAGGCCGCAGCGGCAATGAACGCCTGCGCGGCCTGCGTCTCCTGCACACGCACCTGACCCCCGGCGGCATCAGCCAGGAAGACCTCATGGACATGCTCTTCCTGCGGCTGGACGCCGTCATCGCGCTTACGGTCAATCCCGTGGGCGACCCAGTGCAGTGGCAGGCGGCGCACCTCCTGCCCTCCAGCGTCAACGGCCAGGCCTATCACCTTGACCAGCCCCGCCCCTGGGACCGCACGGCAGCCCATATGACGGACACGGCCGAAGCGCTGGAAGAAGAACTGTCCCGCAGGGCCGAAGACGCCAAGGAGGCGGACGGCAGCCCGCGAGTCCTGCTGGTTTCCGTGGCTGCTGTGCCCCGCATCATTCAGGAGCGCAATCTGGACGAACTGGGCGAGTTGGCGCGCACCGCCGGCCTGACCGTGGCCGGGCGCATGGTGCAGCGCGTGACCCAGGTGAATCCGCGCCTTATCATGGGCAGGGGCAAAGTGGCGGAGCTTGAAGTGCTGGCCCTGCAAGGCAGAGCGGGCATGCTGATCTTTGACGGCGAGCTTTCGCCCTCGCAATTGCACAATCTGGCTGACATCACCGAACGCAAGGTCATAGACCGCACCCAGCTTATTCTTGATATCTTTGCCCAGCACGCCGTAAGCCGCGCGGGCAAGTTGCAGGTGGAACTGGCCCAGCTGCGCTACACCCAGCCGCGCCTTGTGGGCAAAAACCGCGCCATGGACCGCCTCATGGGCGGCATCGGCGGACGCGGCCCCGGCGAAACCAAGCTTGAGACCGACCGCCGCAAAATACGCGATCGCATGGCCCGCATCCGCAAGGAACTTGACCAGTTGCGCCGCCAGCGCTCCTTTACCAGGGCGCGCCGCTCACGTCAGGGCATCCCCCTGGCCGCCCTTGTGGGCTACACCAATGCGGGCAAGTCCACCTTGCTCAATACGCTCACCCGCTCCGAGGTACTGGCCGAGAACAAGCTTTTCGCCACCCTTGATCCCACCACGCGGCGGCTGCGCTTTCCCGCCGAAAAAGAGCTTATTCTGGCCGACACCGTAGGGTTCATCCGCAATCTGCCCAAGGAACTTATGGACGCCTTTCGCGCCACCCTTGAAGAACTGGAGGCGGCCCAACTGCTTCTGCATGTGGCCGACGCCTCGCATCCAGACCTTTTGCAGCAGATCAACGCCGTGGAAACCATACTGGCCGAAATGGAGCTTGACCGCGTGCCGCGCCTGCTCATCCTCAATAAATGGGATCAGCTGGAAGCCCCCGCCAGGGCGGAACTGGCCGACGCCTTTCCCCTTGCCCTGCCCATCACCGCCAAAACAGGCGAAGGTTGCAAGGTGCTGCTGGAAGAGCTTGAAATGCGCCTGCTGCACGAGGCCACAACCATTGTTGAAGACGTTCCGTACAGTCTTAACTAGATCAGAGTAGCATTTAACCTAGAGAGCCCTTGAAATGTGAAGCATTTCAAGGGCTCTCTGCTCTGTCTGTTTGATCTACATCTTTCTAAGGAAGCACTGATTAAAGAGCCTCCTGGAAACGCGCAGTTATTTCGTTTGGCAAGGCGCGATCTTTTTTTGAAGCAGGAGTGGACTCTTCCGTCCTCGACTGCTTCAAAAAAAGTGAAGCAACGCCGCCAAACGGAATAAATCAGCGTTTCCCTAAATTTTGGTGACGCCCTGCGTATCGCCAGCCATAGTGTCCTGCCCGGGAGCGGGTTTTTCCGGCGCGGGCTGCGGCTTGGGTTCATCAGGCGTGGCAGGCGCAGCGGGGACGGCGGGGGCATCAGGCGCGCTTTTTGCGGCGGCATATTGGCGGGCCGTGCTTTCCATCACGGCCCGTCCCACCACCAGCCATTTGTCGCCAACCTTGCGCAAGGCAAGCCAGCTTGTCATGCGGGCGGGGGTGGTCACCTGGGCCACGGCGGCGGCGGAGCCGATTTCCGTAATCTTGGCGTTATTCAGGCTTTCAGGCACCCAGGGGCAGTTGGGAGTCTCAACCTCACGGCATTGGGCCATAAGCTCTCCCGTGCTGACGCCACGGTTGAACTGGTTGTGCAGACGAGACTCCATATCCACGATGCTGCCCAAAATCTCATCCATACCGCCAATGCCGAGCGAACGGCCCAGGCTGTCCAAAAGTCCCAGTGGGGCTTCTTCCTTGGCAAGATTCTTCATTTCATTATTGGCAAAGCTCTTCATATCCATACCAGCCAGAAAGGCGGCACTATCATTCTTTTTCAAAGCCTCGGCCATGCCGTCAAGCGCTTTTTGCGGCCCGGAGGCTACGCAGGCGGCCACCAGCGCCGCCAGGATAATCAAGACAAAGAAATAACGCGAGGAACGGCTACCTATTTTCATACATACCCCTTGGCAAATATACAGCATTTCAACTTAGAGCATTTAACACTTGAAATGCTCGTGTACGGCAGGCAAAAGCCCGCCTACTCGCATTTCGTGGCAAGGATTTTCAGAAAAATCCTTGCAGAGCATTTAACTCATTTCATTCGTAAACTGCTCTAGAGCGATTTCACTTTGAAATTGCTCTGGCGGCTGCGTGAGCAGACGCCCGCCGCGAAGGCGCAAGCGCAATTTATTTGCGCTGTTGCGCGCCAACGCGGGCGGCTTGGAAGCATTGAGAATAGATATTCTCAATGCTAAAATATTCTAGAGAACAGGCATCCCCAAAGGTTCACGTTGGTTATCTTATTGCGCAACAGCGCCGGAAAACAGCGTCATAAAACAGCACTTGCGCCTTTGCGACTACTGCCCGCATGAAGACGTGCAGGCAATGTCTTTTCGAGATTGCCCGGTCACACGCCAGACTGCATCAACAGCGAATCTGGAACGCCACAAGCTTTCTATACCCTTTCGCGCGCGACAGAGCAAATCAACTTTAAAAATATATCTTTGCAACGTCTCAAAACGGCCACTTTGGCGCGTAACAGCGCGGCTACACCGCCTTTGCGCAGCCACGGCGCGCCCCTGCGCACGCGGCGGACGGGCAGCCTTGCAAGGTGAAAGCTCTCCAACGCAAGGGGGCCGCCGCCCCGCCACAGGGCTTTTTTTCCTCCCGGCCTTCTGCTACACATGGGCCACGAGCAGCGCACGGCATTGTGACTGAGGCGCAGCGTCAGGAGGCACTTACATGAAAGTCATTATTATGTGTGGCGGCAAGGGCACGCGCTTGCGCGAAGAAACCTCGGTCAAACCCAAGCCAATGGTCGAGATCGGCGGACGGCCCGTGCTGTGGCACATCATGTCCATTTATGCCCGCTTCGGCTTCAAGGATTTTGTGCTGCCGCTGGGCTACAAGGGGCAGGTCATAAAACAGTATTTTCATGACTACAATATCCGCAACACGGATTTTACCGTTGATCTGAAAAACGGAGACATCACCACCTACCCCAGTCACATTGAAGACTGGCGCGTCACCCTGTGCGACACCGGCGAGGACACCCTCAAGGGCGGCCGTCTCAAACGCGTGGCCAAATATATTGACACCGACAGCTTCATGGTCACTTATGGCGACGGCGTGGCCGACATCGACCTGTACAAGCTCATCGAGTTCCACAAGCAGTCCGGCAGCATCGGCACCTTCACGGGCGTGCGCATGCCCTCGCGTTTCGGCACAGTGCGTACCGACGACCAGGGCAAAATTCTTTCATGGGAAGAAAAGCCCGTGCTGGACGAATACATCAACTGCGGCTTTTTTGTCTTCAAGCGCGAATTTCTGGACTACCTCACCGAGGATGAAAGCTGCGACCTTGAAAAAGAACCCCTGCAAAAGCTCGCGGCCGAAGGGCAGCTTTCAATGTACCCGCATCCCGGCCAGTGGCAGTGCATGGACACGCTGCGCGACTCCATCAAGCTCAACGAGCTTTGGGACTCCGGACGCGCTTTCTGGGTGTAAACCCGCGTTTCACGTCAGGCGCGTCAGGACGGAGCGGAGCATCATCGCGCCAGCCTCCATCCTGTCGCGCTGCAACCATTTCTGAAGGAGCAAACCATGTTTGCCAACGCATATAAGGGACGCCGGGTTTTCGTAACCGGGCACACGGGCTTTAAAGGCTCCTGGCTGGCGGCATGGCTGAGCCAGATGGGCGCGGTGGTGGGCGGCTTTTCCGACGACGTGCCCACCCACCCTTCGCATTACAGCGCCATGAACCTTGGCGCGCACCTTGAGGCCGACCTGCGCGGCGACATACGCGACCGCGACGCCATGGTGCGGGCCGTGCGCCAGTTCCGCCCGGACGCGGTCTTCCATCTGGCCGCCCAGGCTCTGGTGCGCAAATCCTATGACGATCCGGCGCTCACCTTTGAGTCCAACATGATGGGCACGCTCAACATGCTGGAAGCCGTGCGCGCCTGCCCCGACGTTGGCGCTGTGGTCATGATCACTTCGGACAAATGCTACCGCAATGACGAATGGGTGTGGGGCTACCGCGAAACCGACCATCTTGGCGGGCACGATCCCTACTCCGCCTCCAAAAGCTGCGCCGAAATCATCGCGCATTCCTACTTCGAGAGCTTTTTCAAGGACGGCCCGGCCTGCGCCACGGTGCGCGCGGGCAATGTCATCGGCGGCGGAGACTGGGCCACAGACCGCATTGTGCCCGACTGCGCCCGTGCCTGGGCCGCAGGCCAGCCGGTGCAGATCCGCAGCCCCTGGGCCACCCGCCCCTGGCAGCTGGTTCTGGAGCCGCTTTCTGGCTATCTGTGGCTGGGCGCGCGTCTTCTGCTCGGTCAGAACAGCCCCTTTGACCTGCGCGGCCAGGCGTACAACTTCGGCCCCGCCGCTGATGTGAACAATACCGTGGCCGAGGTGGTTGAAGCCCTGGCCATGCACTGGCCCGGCTTCAACAGCGAAATGGACAAGGCCGGACAGGCCGGCATGAAGGAATGCACCCTGCTCAAGCTTTGCTGCGACAAAGCCCTGGCCCACCTGGGCTGGAAGGCCACGCTCAATTTTGAAGAAACCATCCGCTACACTGCGGAGTGGTACCATTGCTTCTATCAGGGCGAGGGCGGAAAAAAACCGCAGAACATGCTGGACTTCACGCTGGGCCAGATTTCGGCCTATGTGAACGCCGCCGAACAGCGCGGACAGGTGTGGGTAAAGTAATGGAAGCCACAGAAAGTATGGCGCAGGATGTGGGCATTGAAGGCGCATTGCTGCAACCGCTGGCGGTGATCCCCACTCCCGGCGGCCCTGTGATGCATATGCTGCGCCCCGAATCCGCCCTGCTGCCCGATTTTCACCAGTGCTTCGGGGAAATATATTTTTCCGAAGTTCTGCCCGGCCACGTCAAGGCATGGAAGCGCCATACCCGCCAGGTACAGCATTTTGCCGTTCCTTCCGGCCTTTTGCGCATCGTGCTGTACGATGACAGGCAAGGCTCCGCGACGAGGGGCGTTTTGTGCGAACTGGCCCTGGGCAGGCCGGACAACTACGCCCTGCTGCGCATCCCCACGGGCGTGTGGTACGGCTTCACGGCCATGGGCGACGCGCCTGCCCTCATCTGCAACTGCGCGGACATTCCCCACGATCCGACAGAAGGCCAGCGCCTGCCCGTGGATGATCCTTCCATTCCCTACGCCTGGAGCGCGGAAAAGGCATAGCCATGGCATACAGCAATCTGTTGCGGGCCGCCTGGCAAGGGCGGCCCGACGACGCTCCTCGCCTGTCGGGCGCAGCGACGTTGCGCGCATGGTGGCAAGCCTGCCGACCGCCCTTCTTCATCACGGCGGCCATACCGGTAACCTTGGCCCTGGCCTTTGCCTTTCGCCTTGAGGGGCAGATCAGCCCACGGCAGTGGACCGTTTACGGACTTCTTCTGCTCGGCTGCTTTATGGGGCTGACCATAGCCAACTTTGCCAATGACCTTTTCGACCATATTCTTGGTGTGGACGGCGGCGACAATATCGGCGGATCGCGCGTTATCCAGAACGGTTCCATCAGCCCCCGCCAGCTTTCCGTGGCGCTTCTGCTGCTTACCCCCGCCACGCTTGCCGTGGGCGGACTGCTCATAGCCATGACGCCCGCAGGTTTGCGCTGCGCTTTGTGGGCCGCGAGCCTTTTTGCCGTGGCCTCGGCCTTTTTTTATGTGGCCCCGCCCCTGCGTTACGGGCACAGGGCGCTGGGTGAACTTTTCGTCTGCCTGAACATGGGCTTTATCATGGTCTGCGCCAGCACGTCCCTGCTGCTGCAAAGTTTTGACCCGCGCAGCATGGCGCTGGCGCTTCCCATAGGGCTTATGGTGGCGGGCGTGTTGTATTACCAGAGCCTGCCTGAAATCGAAACAGATTTTGCCGCCGGCAAACACACTCTGGCCAACACGCTGGGCAAGGACAAGGCCGCGCTTGTCTTCCGCCTGTGGTGGCCCGCCGTGTGGCTGCTGCTGCTCAACCTGTGGGCGGCCGGGCTGGCGGGCTGGCCTGTGGCGCTGGCCCTGCTGGGCCTGCCCTTCTATTGGCGGGCCTGCCGCCATATCGAGGCGGCGCAGTCCGGCGATTGGCTGCCCCTGGACGCATACGGGCATCTGGTGCGCAAGTGCTACCTTTTGAGCGGCGCGGCGCTCATTGTGGGTGTGGCCCTTTAGGCAATCCTCCGTTGAGGATGGATATTCTCGACGTATCCTCGCCTCGACTCCTGACCGACTAAAAAATCCCGCTTACGCCATTAGAGCATTTAACACTTGAAATGCTCGCGTACGGCAGGCAAAAGCCTGCCTGCTCGCATTTCGTGGCAAGGATTTTTCAGAAAAATCCTTGCAGAGCATTTAACTCATTTCATTCGTAAACTGCTCTAGGGTGAACGCCTACCCCCCCTGTAGCCTCCAGAGCGCTTTCCACATGAAAATGCTCACCAATGAAGGTTTTAGGGGGTGGGGGCGTGGGGGAGGAGACCCTTTTGCAAAAGGGTCCCTCCCCCACAAAACACCACACAATAATAGCACCCTGAAGCACGAAAAAGGGGCGGCACAGGCCGCCCCTTTTTTCGTAAAAAAACAACTCGTTTTGCTTCTCAGCCCAGCACGGCTCTGGCTTCGGCCAGCCGGGCCTCGTCTTCACGGTCCAGGGCTCGCAGGGCGCGGGCCAGGGTCTGCCATGCCTCAGGTCTGTCGTGCAGACCCGCGCTCTTGCGAGCCAGCAGTTCGGCCATGGCCGGGTCTTCGTTGCCGTCAAGGTAGATATTGGCCAGCAGCAGCATGGAGGCTGCGTCCTGCGGATTGCGCAGCAAGGCTTCGTGCAGCAGTTCACGGGCTTCGCCGCCCTTGCGCTGCCGGGCGGCCACACGGGCCAGATGCCGCCTGGCCACGCCGGGACGTCCGGGGGCGGCGTCTTCAATGGCGGCGGCCAGTTCGTAATAGCGGCGGGCTTCGGCCCTTCTGCCGCTCTGCTCGCACAACTGCCCGAGACGTATATGGGCAAACAGATGGTCGGGCGCTGTCTTGACGCACTGGCGGTAATAGCGCGCGGCGGCGCGGCGCTCACCCAGACTTTGGCAGACATTGCCAAGATTGTAGTTGATTTGCGTGGCTGTGCCTTCGTCCGGCTTGTGGCGCAGGGCCTCAAGAAAATGCCTGCGCGCCTCATGCCTGCGACCCAGGGCCGCCATGCACACACCAAGGGAGTTCCAGGCCATGACGTTGGTTTCGTCCGCCAGCAGGGCCAGCTTGTATTCCTCAAGCGCGCCGAACACGTCGCCAAGGCTGTAACGCCGGTCGGCGCTGATGTTCAGGGCCAGCGAGTTGCATTGCCCCACTCTTGGGTGCGGCAGAAGAAGGGCATATTCCAGAGCTCTGAGGGCGCAGTCGGGCATTTCGGCTTTGCGATATTGCAAAAAGGGAAAGGCGGCCAGACCCGCAGCGGCATCGACACCTGCGTCTTTCAGGGCCGAGCACAGGGATTCATACAGGGGCACGACGTTCTGCGGCTCTGAACCGGGGTGGAAAAAAATCAGGCTGTTGCTGCCATAAAGCCCGGCCAGAGGGGCGGCCCCCGCATCGTGCGGGGCGGCCCTGCGCAGCAGCTTTTCCCACAAATGCAGGGCTGTTGCCGCTGTGGAGCTTGACGCGCCTTCCATGCGGACGATGGCGAGCACAAAACGGGCGCGGCGCTCGCTTTCCTGCGCAAAACGGTTGAGAAAATCACCGTGACCGCACAGCGCCGCCTGTTCGGCCTGCGCGGCGTCCACGGCAGTCTCTGTGCCTGGGGCTGTGGCAGTATATGGGGCAGCAGCGGCAGCTGGCGCACGGGCGGCGGACTCGGCGGCAGCCTGGGCATGCCCTGTTGCGACGCTTCCTGAGGCTGCGGCAGGGAACGCGGCAGGGAATGCGGCCTTGCCAGCGGCCGACGCGGCACTGCCCGCCGGGGCGGGATTGGCCACCGGGGCGGGACTGGCCGCCGTGACGGCGGAACCCGTTTCCATCGGCTGCCGCGCGTGCCCAGAGGTTTCGTCAGGCGGAGCGGCTGCGGCATTCTGTTGCCCAGCAGGCACGGATGGTACGGACGGCACGGATGGCACGGATGGCACGGATGGCATGCCTTGGGCGTCGGAAAAATGCAGCACGGGATCGTGTCCGTCGAGATCTGGACTGAGCACCGGACTTTGCCCAAGGAGCGCCAGACTGTCGCCGGGCGCGGGCAGAAACGTGGTGTCTACCAGATGCAAAATTTCGGCTATGGAATCCCTGTCGCCCACACGCAGCAGCACGACTTCGCCCTTGTGGCGCGCCTTCTGGCCGGGTTCGGCGCTCCAGACCGCAAAGCGCATGCCTTCACGGGCCTTGGCCTGTCGCCCAAGACTGATGCGCAGACGGCCCACCGGCAATGCTTCCAGCACAAGCCCACCCTCTTGCAGGATGCGGGCAAAAGGCATGACGCGCCCCTCGCAAAAACGGTTGCCCGCCGCCCCGGCAGCGGTCTGACCAGCGACATCCGCAGCCAGCCGGGCTCTGGCCATGAGCAGCCGGGCCTGCTCATACATGCCAAGCCGCATTTCCGCTCCCTGCATATCTTGCGGATACAGGGCGTGCCCGGCGCACAGGCGTGGAGCTACCCCCTGTTTTGTCAGGGTCGGGGCGGGACGCAGCGCCTGCATGCGGGCCAGAACGGCGCAGGCCAGCTTATGGCACGCGCCACGCCCGCTGGCGGAAAGCAAAAGCGCCATTTCGTGCGTTCCCACCCGCGCGGCAAGCACGTCTGAGGGCAGAACGGCGCGGCAGGCGGCGGCAAGCTGTCGCATGACATTCTCGCCAAAGGCATAGCCATACCGCCGGATCATATCAGGCCCGTTGCTGAGACGCAGCAGCACGATGCCCATACACATGCGGTACATGGGGGCGGCAAGACCTTCCGGCGCGGAAGGCTCTTCAAGATGGGCGCGCACCCTTTCAGCCTCGCCTTCCATACGCGCAAAAAGGCTTTCCTCCGTGACAAGGCCGGTAACGGCGTCTGTGCGCACGGCCTTGGCGCGGGCCAGATTTTCCAGACACAGGGAGGCAAGGGCAGGCAGCACCTTCAAAAGAGGCCGCACCTCACGGACGCGCACGCCGTGCAGCATGACCATGCCAAGCTGATGCCCGCCCCAGTGCAGGGGCAAAAGCAGCCTGCGCTCGCGCGTCAACAACCGTGGTTCTTCCGGGGTGCACTCTCTGGGAAAATAGAGCGCGTGACCGCTGAAGCTCAAGAACGCCGACAGCTGGCGGCACAGCAGCCCTTCCATTTCCATAAGGTCTTCACGGGCCAGCTTTTGTATGGCCCGCAGTTCAGACCATTCCCGCGTGAGGCCGCTGTCGCCAGGCGCTGACGCGCCCCAAAAATTCTCTGTCCCGCCCGTCCATTCCATCCAGCCTGCCCAGTCCGGGGGTTGGGGAGTCCCGGTGGACGGTTCCGCCTGGACAGCGGTATCGGGTCGGGAATCCGGCATGTCATGGCCCTTGCCCTTGTGGCTTGCTCCGGCGATTTTTCGCTTTGTGTTCCGGGTCATTTCCTGAAATCCTTCTGCGGTCGGCAATATCAGTTTTATGGCGGCAGTGTAGTGCGCTGACAGGAGCTTGTCTAGAAAATATCTTGAAAAGTCGCCTCTGGCGCGTCAAACACCACGCGCAGGCTTGCCCAGCGAAAATTAAGAGGTTAGTATCTGACCAACGCAAGTTGTTGCCGCGCTGCCGCTCCGCAGCGTATCGCCGTCTCTGAACCGCAATCCCCATTTACAAGCAAGGAAAACCCACATGGCAGTTGCTGCTTTTCCCATAGGTCCGTTACAGACCAACAGCTACCTTATCCACAAGACCTCCAAGGCCGTGGCCATCGACGTAGGCGGCGACCCCGCCCCCATGCTGGAATACCTGAACACACACCACCTGAAGCTTGAGGCCATCTGCATAACCCACCGCCATTTCGACCATATGTACGGTGTGGCCGCTCTGGAAGAAGCCACCGGCGCGCTGGTATACATTCCGCAGGACGACGACAGCCTCGCGGGTACGGACTCCGGCAAGGGCGGCGTCTGGGGCTTTCCGCCGGTTCCGGAATTTACGGCCGCCCCCATGCCCATGGGCAATACAATCTTTGGCGACATGGTCTGCCAAGTGCTTAAAACACCTGGCCATACCCCCGGCGGCGTTTCCCTCTATTTCCCCGACGAGCATGCGGTTTTTTCCGGCGACGCCCTGTTCTACCGCTCCATCGGACGCACGGACTTTCCTGGCGGCGACCACGACACTCTTTTGCGCTCGGTCAAGGATGTGCTCTTCAAACTGCCCGCTGAAACCACGGTGTATCCGGGACACGGCCCCACAACCAATATTGGCGACGAAATCGCCAATAATCCCTTTTGTGGCGAGTTCAGACCATGAGCAGACCACTAGCCCTTCTTTGCAGTCCGCACCCTGATGGCGTGTCGGACACTGTGGCCCGACTTGTGGCCGAAGGGGCAGCCGAAGCCGGGGCCGACTGGCAGATTGTGGCCTTGCGAGACTACGCGTTTGAGGGTTGTGTCGATTGTGGCGGCTGTAGCAGGCCGCCGCACAGGTGCACGCTGGCGGACCGGGATTACGGCGGCATGAAAGACAGGGCTGATGAAATATTTTCGCTTATTGAAGCCGCGCCCCTGCTCTTCATATCCGCGCCCATCTATTTCTATTCCCTGCCCGCGCATTTCAAGGCGCTCATTGACCGCTCCCAGCGTTTCTGGGCCGCCCAAAACCACGCCTCGGCAACCAAGCCCCTGCTTCCCCGTCCGCCAATCAAGCCCACACTGGTGAGCCTGGTGGCCGGAAGACCGCGCGGCAATCTGCTGTTCTCGGGCTCCCTGCTGACCCTGCGCTATTTTCTTTCCCCGCTGAACGCTACCATCAGCGAAACACGGCTGCTGCGCGGCCTCGAAAAGGTGAAAGACCTGGAAGAACGCCCCGCTGTCCGCGCCGCGCTGCATGCCTGGGGACACGATTGGGGGTGCAGGCTCATGGCGGGCAAGATACCGGGATATGATCCGGCCGCCAGCCCCGGCACGGAGTGCGCCAAGAACGGCCCGACTGCCGCGCGCTGACCGTGCCCATCCGGGGCACTGACCTTTTTGACCTGCCTGCTGACCAGACGGCAACTACAATTGTCAGGTAGCCCGGATGAATGTGCAGTTCGCCCACAAACTCTCCACAGCCGCCCGCTTTCTGGGACTTGCCCAGGCCCGGTGCTTTCACTGCCTGCGCCCTTTCAGCCCTGACGCCGAAAATTTTTCCGCCAGCACCACTTCGCCGCCTGCGGGGTTTTTTGACCCTGCCGCTTCCCTGTGCCCATCTTGCCGCGACCTGCTTGCCCCCTACAGAGGGCCACGCTGCCCATTGTGCGGTCTGCCCTCCCCCATGCCCAACGGTCTTCCCGCTCCTGTGCCAGTTGGCGGCTACGACTCTTCACGGGAAGCTTACCAAGGCAGCCTGTGCGGGCGTTGCCTTACAGACCCGCCGCCCTGGACGCGAGCCGCCTTTTACGGGCTGTACCGCCAATCCCTGCGCCATACGCTTTTGCGGCTCAAGTTTGACGGGCACCTCTATCTGGCCCCGCTGCTTGGCGCGTTTCTTCTGGAGGCCGCACACTGTCTGCCCGGTCCCGACGCCCTGCTGGCTGTGCCGCAGTATCCGGATCATCTGCGGCACAGGGGCTACAATCAGGCGCATGAGCTTGCGAAGGCCCTGCACGCGCAGACCGGCCTTGCGCTTGTTCCCGGCCTGCTCAGCCGCACCCGCCCTGGCCCTGCCCAGGTTGGCCTCAGTGCCCGCTCGCGGCCGGAAAACGTGCGCCACAGCTTTGCTGCCTCCCCTGGGGTTAAAGGGTTGCGCCTGTGGCTGGTGGACGACGTCATGACCACGGGCAGCACCCTCCGCGCGGCGGGTCTGGCGCTGCTCAAGGCAGGGGCCAGCAGTGTGGATGTGCTGGTGGTGGCCCGCACGCCCAAAGAAGATATGGACTTCACTGGCAACAGCGCGCCATAGAGCATTTTACCTTTGAAAAAGTGTAGATGCTCTAAAGCTGCACGAAAGTGCAGCGCGCCGCAACGTGCGTAGATTCAGCCGCAAATCACATTTTTCGGCTGAATGAAAACTCTGAAATGTGTTGCAGTTCAAAGTTAATCTGGTCCAGTGGCAAACGGGCCAAAAAGTCACAGGTCTGCCACATGACAATGTGAAAACGTTCTGCTATGTTCTCGCAAACAGGACGTTCCGCCCTGGCTTCGGCATACCCGGGGCTACAGGGCTCACATCCGGCATTGCAGGAGCCTTCATGCCGCGCCTTTCTTTTTCATACAGCCTGCCGCACGCGGTGGGCGCCATTGTGTCCACAGCCCTGTGGGCTTTTGTGTGCTGCGCCTTTACAGCGGTTTCAGCCAACGCCCAGGTAACTTTGCTGGTGCCGAGTCAGCCCAGCATCGAGGCTCCGGCCAAAACCGACAAGGCAGACGCTTCCAGCAAGCGTGACGACAAAAAGCAGGAGAGCAAACAGCCTGCGTCCAAACCGGAAAAAAGCGCTGACACCGGCAAGACCGCTACCAGCGCCCGCAAGCCGGAAGCAGGCGCGCCCACGGCCAAAGCCGCTCCCGCCGCCGAGCAGGGGGCCGTAAAAGCGCCCGCTGCGCAGGGAACTCAGTCACAGGGGACTCAGCCACAGGGGACTCAGCCAGTCGCGGAGGCCCCCGCGCCGCCGCCGCCCCCGGAGCTTCCCGTCATCGACGAGCAGGTTGATGTGCTCATCACCATGATGCGCCCCTTCCAGTATCAGAGCCTTGTCATGGATATGCCGCAACTGTTCGCTGTTTTGCGCTATGACAACGCCAGCCCGGTCAAGGACGGCCTCATTCAGCCAATACGCCGCGATCTTCTGGGCGATGTGGAAGAAATCGGCTACCTTGATCAGAAGGCCTGGGGAGCCAACGTAGAGCTGACCACTCCGGGCCTTTACCAGTTCATCATTGAAGGCCGCCCCTGGTGGGACGCCGCCCGTGGACAGTTTTTGCAGCACTACGTAAAGACCATGCTGCCCGTACACGGCGTGGAACGCGGGTGGGAGCAGCCCGTGGGCCAGGTGTTTGAAATCCAGGCCCTTACCCGTCCCTTCGGGCTTACCGCGCCCGCCATTTTCTCTGGCGTCGCCCTGCTGCACGGCAAGGCCCTGCCCAACGCTCCCGTGCGCATGGTGCGCATCAACACGGAAAAACGCCCCGTCCCCACGCCCTGGCATGAGGAGATGGAGGCCCGCACCGACAAGGCTGGCCAGTTCTCCTTCATACTCAATCAGCCCGGCTGGTGGTGCTGTATGGCAGTAACGCCTGGCGATCCCCTCAAAGGGCCGGATGGCCAGCCAAAACCCCTGAATCTGGGCGCGCTTTTCTGGCTGTATGTGGATGGCGCCGCCGATGCCCGCAAGCGCTGATCCAAGGCGGGGGTAAGGGCGGCACTTTTTCAAAAGCAAAATGCTCTCATGAAATTGCCCCATGCCTCCATACAAAATATTTTTTGACGTTTCACTGCAGGGCCGGGCGAAAATCCGGCCCCTTGCCTTTTTCGGCACAATGTTTATGGTAAGTAAGGCTGAACAGAATGTGCGACTATCGCACCCTGCAACCCAACAACCCCCTCCTGGGAGCTGTTCATGAAATTGAGTGCCTTTCTGACTATTGTCCTCTTTCTTTGCTGTTCCATCATGCTTGCCGTGCCCGACGCCACTGAAGCCGCCCGCCTGGGTGGCGGCAGTTCCTTTGGCAGCAAGCCCTTTATGAGCACCCCTGCGCCGCGACCCACCATGCGCCAGGACGCCCCGCAAGCTCCACGGTCGTCCATGAACCAGCCCCAGGCTGCGCCTCAGGCTTCCCGACCCGGCATGTTCGGCGGTATGGGCGGCCTTTTCGGCGG
Source organism: Desulfovibrio sp. 86 (assembly GCF_902702915.1). Taxonomy (NCBI): domain Bacteria; kingdom Pseudomonadati; phylum Thermodesulfobacteriota; class Desulfovibrionia; order Desulfovibrionales; family Desulfovibrionaceae; genus Desulfovibrio; species Desulfovibrio sp. 86. The sequence continues at coordinate 580,292 of NZ_LR738849.1, forward strand.
CCTCCTGGCCGGCACGCTGCTGGGCTCGTTGCTGGGCGGTCACGGTTTTGCCGGCGGCGGCTTTATGGATATCATCATCATTGGCCTTCTGGTCTTTTTTGGGCTCAAGCTCTTTGCCCGGTTTCGCGGTCAGCAGTCTCCAGCGGGCGCGAGCGCACGAAGCGGGCAAGACGGCGCGTATGACGACCGCATGCAGGGCATGCAGCGCGAATCCACAGGCAGCAATGGATGGGATGTGCTGCGCGGCGACGGCTCTGGCCCGTCATCGCAGACAGCCGCTGGTCCCAATATTCCCATGCCCGATGGATTTGATGCTGAAGAATTTCTGCGCGGAGCCAAGATGGCGTACACCCGGCTGCAAAACGCCTGGGACAAGCGCGACATGGACGACATCGCCCAGTTCACCAGCTCTGCCGTGCAGCACGCCGTGCGCGAGCAGATGGAAGCCGACCCCAAGCCAAGCAACACCGAACTCCTTTTGGTCAATGCCCAGCTGCTTGGTGTGGAAAATGAAGGCAATGAGCAGTACGCCCAGGTCTTCTTTGATGTGCTGATGCGCGAAAGTCCTGACCAGCAGGCTCCGTCCACCGTGCGCGAAGTATGGCATTTCATGCGCCCTGTGCAGGGCGGCAGCTGGAAACTGGACGGCATCCAGCAGGTAGAGTAACATAGGCAGTCCGCATTGGCGGAAATGCTCCAGCATACACTATGCCGGAAGCCCTTGGCTTCCGGCTTGTTTTTGGCAACCTTGGAGAACATATGAAAAATTATGTCGAAAAACACGACAAGCTGCTACGGCACCTGCAAATGACCATTGAAACCGCCACTCCGGATTACGCCAGAGTGACCATGCCCCTTACCGAAAACCACAAGAACGGCATGGGCTGCGCCCACGGCGGAGCCATTTTTTCGCTGGCCGACGTGGCGTTTGGGGCTGCGGCCAACGCGGGCAAGGATATGGGGGTGGTGAGCCTTTCGACCACCATCGAATTTCTGCGCCCCGGCACATGCGGCCCCCTGGCTGCCGAATCCTATGTGGTACGCAAGGGCCAGCGCATACAAAGCTTTACCGTAAAGGTTTTTGACGGCACTGGAGAGCTTATCGCCCAGTGCATGGCCTCCGGATACCAGACTGACATCTTGCTGCCAGACTGACATACGTCAGCGACAAGATGTTTTTTTCAGCCCGGCGGACTTCAAGGTTTGCCGGGCTGCTTCCTTTTCATGCCGCCCGGACTTATATTCACCATACTGGCTGCCGACAACGCGGCCAAAAAAACACCAGGAGGACGCCATGGCAAGCGGTTGGGCCGGAGACGGCGCGGTACAGGACCAGATTCAAGACTCCATCAATGACGAAGTCGCCCGCGCGCGGCGCAATCTTCCCAGCGGTGAAAGCCTGAGCCATTGCGAGGAGTGCGGGGAGTCCATCCCGCAGGCCCGGCGTGAGGCCCTGCCGGGCGTGCGCCTGTGCGTCGCCTGCCAGCAGGAGGCGGACAGGGAACAGCAGGCGGTTTCTCTTTACAACCGGCGCGGCAGCAAGGACAGCCAGCTGCGGTAGGCCTTCGCGCCCCCGGCGCTGCCCTGCCGCAAATTCGTGCGACAGGAACTGGCTATAGAACGCTGACAGCCGTCCGGCTTTAAGGTACCGTGCTGCCCATGAGACAGCACTTCAGTGATTTCACCCATATTGAACAGCATCTGGACAGTCTGGGACTTTTTCACATGGACATGGGCCTGGACCGCATGCGGCGCGCCCTGTCGGCCCTGGGCCTTGCCCGGCCCTCCTTTGTGACTGTGCAGGTGCTCGGCACCAATGGCAAAGGGTCCACCGCCTCCTTTCTTTCATCCCTGTGCGCTGCCCACGGCCTGCGCACGGGCCTGTATACCTCCCCACACTTTGTCAGCCCAACGGAGCGCATCCGCATTGACGGCAGGCCCTGGCCGCAGGAATTATGGACCAGCCAGGCCAACAAGGTCATGGATGCCGCCCCGGAGCTGACGTATTTTGAATTCCTTACCGTGCTCGCCTTGCTGGCCTTTGCCGAAGAGCGGGTAGATGTGGCCATTCTTGAGGCTGGGCTTGGCGGCAGCCACGACGCCACCACCGCCGTCAGCGCCGACGTGCTCTGCTTTGCCCCCATAGCGATGGATCACAAGGACGTGCTCGGCGACAGTCTTGCGGCCATCGCCACGGACAAGGCCGGGGCCATCCGTTCGGCGGCTCCCGTGTGCTCAACCTCTCAGTTCCCGCAAGCCGCGCGGGTCATTGAAGCCGCCGCGCGCAAGCACAAGGCTCCGCTGATCTGGGCTGACGCGGCCGACGCATCCCTGGAATTGGGACTCCCCGGGCCGCATCAGAAAAGCAACGCTGGCCTCGCGCTGGCCGCGTGGCATATCCTGGCCCCCATGCTCGGCAAAGACCCGCAGGACGCGCAGGCGCAAAAGCGCGGCCTTGCCCTGGCATTTATTCCCGGCCGCCTGCAGTACGTGCCCGCCACGAGCGCCATGCCGCCCTTTCTGCTGGACGGTGCGCATAACCCCCACGGCATGACCGCACTCATGGCGGCCATGCGGCAGGCAAACATACAGCCCGCCGCCATTGTGTTTTCCTGCCTGGGCGACAAGGACTGGCAGACAGCGGCCGCCATGCTGAAAAAGCAGGCTGGCGACGCCCCCATCTTCGTGCCCCCGCTGGACAACCCCAGAGCGGCCAACGCGCAAGACGTGGCACGCTTTTTCAACGCCACGCCTCCGGCAACCGCTCAGGCCATTCCTGACGCGCAGGGCGGCCCGACCAGCACGTCTCCCGGCGCTTCACCGCTGGCGCAGGCCCTGGCCCATGCCGCGGCAGTGGCGCGAGCCTGCCCGGGCTGCTCTGGCCGCCCGGTGCTGGTCACGGGTTCGCTCTATCTGCTGGCAGAATTTTTCAGCCTCTACCCCGCATACCTTTCGTCCCAGAACGCGATTCACCCGGACGTAATCCGCCAGGATGCAACTCATCAGGACGCAAATCATCAGGACGCAACTCAAGGGAGAACAGCCCATGAATAAACTCTTTCGCGCCATCCCTGCCGTGGACCTTTGCCTTGCGGCCCTTCACGAGGCCGACCCTCATCTGGCCGACGCCCCGCGCACCTTTGTGCGGGATCTTGTGACCGCATTCTGGGATCAGCAACGGCAGGCCATCCGGGAAGGCCAGTACGGCTCCGCCCATGAACTGGGGCTTGAAGCCCGCCTGCAAGACCTTGCGGCCTATGTGCGGGCGGGCCTGCGAAGCCGCTTCAGCGCGGCGCTCAACGCCACCGGGGTGGTGGTGCATACCAATATGGGCCGCTCGGTGCTGGCAAAAGAAGCGCGTGAGGCGGTCATCACCGCCGCCACAGGCTACTGCAACCTTGAACTGAACATGGCCACCGGCGGTCGCGGCAGCCGTCACGCCCTGGTGGAAGACCTGCTCTGCCGTCTCACAGGGGCCGAAGCGGCTCTTGTGGTCAACAACAATGCCGCCGCCGTGCTGCTTGTGCTGGACACCTTTTGCAAGGGCGGCGAAGTGGTGGTCTCGCGTGGCGAACTGGTGGAAATCGGCGGCAGCTTCCGCATCCCTGAAGTTATGGAAAAAAGCGGCGCAACCCTGCGCGAAGTGGGAGCCACCAACCGTACCCATCTGCGCGACTACAGGGCGGCCATCAATGAAAACACCCGCGCTCTCATGCGCGTGCACACGTCAAACTACCGCATTGTGGGCTTCCACTCCGCCGTGTCCCTGCCAGAGCTGGCAGACCTGGCAAAAGAGCATGGCCTGCCGCTTATTGAGGATCTGGGCAGCGGCAGCCTGACGGACTTTTCTACCGTTGGTCTGCCCAACGAACCCACGGTTCCTTCAGTGCTGGCCCAGGGCGCTGATATTGCCACATTTTCCGGCGACAAGGTGCTGGGCGGCCCGCAGGCCGGCATCATTACGGGCCGCAAAAGCATGGTGGACAAGCTCAAGAGCAATCCGCTCACCCGCGCCCTGCGCTGCGACAAGCTCTGCCTTGCCGCCCTTGAAGCCACCCTGCGCCTCTATCTTGACCCGGACAAGGCCCGGCAAAGCGTGCCCACCCTGCGCATGATCTGCCGCACCGCCGACGAACTCCACAAGGACGCCCGCTCCCTGGCAACCGCCTTGCGCAGGGGCCTCAATGCCAGCCCGCAAACGTCCTGCCACATAAGTCTGCAGGCCGATGTTTCCCGCGTGGGCGGCGGGGCCTTCCCCCAGTATGATTTGCCCACCACCCTGGTGTGCCTCAAGCCCGCCGCATGCAGTCCCACGGCGCTCAAGGCCGCCCTGCTGCGCACTGAACCGCCCCTCATAGGACGGCTGGAAGACGACAGCTTCTGCCTTGACCCCCGTACCCTGGATACTGCGGACAGGCCCGTGCTGCTGCGGGTATTGCGCGAGGCACTGGCCCTTGCCGCCACAGGTCTTATATAGGTATCAAGATTGATTGCCGCTTAGCGCGGCCATAAAGGAACACATCATGGAAAAAACGCTGACCTACAAGCCCAGAAACGCCTGGGAGGATGCGGACGCCAAAACCCGCAAGCAGATGGAATCTCTGGCTCTTCGCTATATGGACTTTATCACGCGCTGCAAAACCGAGCGTGAAACCGTGGAATACGTGCGCGAGCGCCTGGCCGCCCAGGGCTATGGCGAAGATTTCGGCGGCGACCGCGTCATGCGCCCCATGCGCGGCAAAGCCATTTTTGCCGCCCGTCGCGGCACGCTGCCTCTGGATCAGGGGCTTGCCCTTGTGGCTGCCCACGCCGACACGCCGCGCCTTGACTTCAAGCAGCGCCCCCTTATCGAGCAGCCCGGCGTGGCGCAGGCCAAAACCCACTATTACGGCGGCATACGCAAATACCAGTGGCTGGCGCGCCCCCTGGCGCTGCACGGCGTGATCATACGTGCCGATGGTTCACCGCTTGAGGTCACCATTGGCGAAAAGCCCGGCGAGCCTGTTTTCTGCATTGCGGACCTTTTGCCCCATCTGGCGCAAAAACAGGTGACGCAGACCGTCAGCGACGCCTTTGAGGGCGAAAAACTCAATATCATTCTGGGGCACAGCCCCAAGGCCGCCAAGGGCAAAAAAGACGAAGCGCCCAAGGAGCCCATCAAGGCCCAGCTGCTTGAAATCCTCAATAAAAAATACGGCATCACCGAAGAAGACCTTATCACTGCCGAGCTTCAGGCCGTGCCCGCCGGACCAGCGCGCTTTGTGGGTTTTGACAAGGCCCTGGTGGGCGGCTACGGGCAGGACGACCGCATCTGCGTGTTCGCAGCTCTTGAGGCCCTGCTGGAAGCCGAGGCCACCGGGCGCAGCATGGCGGTGATGTTCTGGGACAAGGAAGAAATCGGTTCGGACGGCGCAACCGGCGCGGCGTCGCGCTTTCTGCAGTACTGCATTGAAGACCTGACCCAGGCGTGGGCTCCGGGCCTGTCCGCGTCGCGCGTCTTTATGGAAACCCGTGCCCTTTCCGCCGACGTTCAGGCCGCTCTGGACCCGGATTTTCAGGAAGTGCACGAAAAGCAGAACGCCGCCCAGATGGGCTACGGGCCCTGCTTCTCCAAGTTCACGGGTTCGCGCGGCAAATACGGCGCCAGTGAAGCCGATGCCGAATTTTTCGGCGCGCTGCGCAACCTGTTCAACAGCAAGAACATCCCCTGGCAGGCGGCGGAACTGGGCCGCGTGGACCACGGCGGCGGCGGCACGGTGGCGCTCTTTCTGGCGGCCTACGGCATGCACGTCATTGACCTTGGCCCGGCCGTGCTTTCCATGCACAGCCCCTTTGAACTGGCAAGCTGCGCGGACCTGCACACCACGGTTCAGGCGTACCGGGCTTTTCTTGAGTCAAGCATCTAACTGACCAGGGCGGTTTTGTCGGGGCAGACAGACCTTGTGATACGGTGATGCCTGCTCCAGCTCTAGAGCATTTTCGCATTGTAAATATCTGTCCTCAATGCTTCCAAGCCGCCCGCGTCGGCGCGTAACAGCGCAAATAAATAGCGCATACGCCTCTGCGGCGGGCGTCTGCTTCCACATCCGCCAGAGCATTAGCAAAGTGAAATTGCTTTAAATGCAAAGAGGCGCGCCAATGGCGCGCCTCTTTGGCATCAAAAATAGTCTGAAAAATAGGGCCTGTCAGGGGGAATCAGCGCTTCCAGCGTTTTGAGCAGATGGTAGTCCATATCAATGCGGTCATTGTTATAGAGATAGGTTGGCCGCTTGTAGCCCATAAGCATGGTGGTCAGCGTCTGTATGTCCAGCGCTATGCGGTGGCCCGAATGGCATGTGGTCACCTGCTCGCAGACAGCCTCATCGTCCTCCCACCGCACGTGGAATATGCCGTTGTTCCACGGCGCAATGGGGTCTTTTACCTCAAAATCCAGCGTGAGTCTGGGGTCGCTGAACTGGAAGGGATAAAACTCCATAAAACGCTGCACATCCACAATGCGGGCCATGCCGTAAGGCTGTATGGTCTCGTCGATCTCGCTGTCCTCAAGCTGAAAAGCCATGGCCTCGCCCGTGTAGTTGGCTCCTTCCACCTTGGTGATCATCGAAAAATGCGCGGTGATGTAATTCCAGATGCCGTACTTGGCCTCCTGGTTCAGGTAGACCATCTCCTTGATGCTGAAAACTTCATTCTCAATGTAGTAGATCACATAACCCAAGGGCTTGCGGTCAGCGCTGTAGTACACCGCCGCCATGACGTCATCCGAATCCCAGCGCCAGTACTCCTCCCACTCCAGCGCGCCGCGTATGAGCGCGCCGTGTTCCTGCAGCGCAAAATATTTGTAAACCTTGTGCAGATCCTCATTTTCAATGTCCACACGCTCTATCTGCCCCTCCACCGGGTGCCGCGCCGGAAGCTGCGTATCCTTGATGGCGAAGGTCATCTTGTCCGACATGATTTCCCAGCCGTGCTTGCGGTAAAGCGGTATGGAATAGGGGCACAGGTAGGAGATGATCTGCTGCTGGCTGCGCATGTACTCAAGGCTTTTTGCCAGCAGTGAATGGATAAGCCCCCGGCCGGTATATTCCGGATAGGTCGCCACTCCGGTAATGCCGCCCATTTTGCAAATTTCGCCCTGGATGTTCACTTCCATAGGGTAGATGACCACTTGCGAAGCCAGCCTGCCCTTGTAAAACCAGCCCATGACGTGCGATGCCTCGAAAATGGGCTTCTTGGACTGCTTCATCTCCTTGTCGGACCAGCCGATGCGGGCCATTTCAGACGAGCTTACCTGAAAGGCATACCGCAGCAGGGCTTCAAACTGCTCAAAATCGTCCTTGCCAAGCTGGCGGAATTCAAAGGCGTCGTGAACGCCGTTGGACGGTTGTCGGTCCTCGTCCTTGTGCTCGCTGTTCACGGCTTCTCCTTCACCGCGTTCCTCTGCGGCCATGGCCGTCCGGCGGGCCTCAAGGCCACGTTCCCGGCGGTTCACGGGCACAAGCGGCGCGCCGTTGCATTTGTCTGGCGGCGTGCCTGCGGCGCGAAATGGGTGGGGTTCCAGTCGTGGACCATCAAGAGGCGGCAAATGCTGTTGCTTATGTAGAATGCGCATGCCTGTTTATTCCGGTAGCTGCTCGTAAAAGAAAAATGCCTGATTATGACCAGTACGCCCGGCGCGGATCGCGTGTCTGCGCCCTGGCGGCCCGCAGTGCGGGGCAGGGAGTAAAAGTACCCCCCACAAGGCCGCTGTACCGCGCTGGGCCGTTTTACGCAAGGCATGAAGCCGTGGTAAAATGAAGAAAAAATAGATAACGATACTGCATGGTTGAAAAATAGCCTTGTAGCGCGACACCATGAGGGAGCTTTTGCCGGCGCTTTGTCGGATGGCAAACTATGGGTAAAAATTGAAGAAAAGGCCAGGCAGTCACAAGAGGAAATAAAAAAATGGCACAGCTGCGCCGCAACCCCTATCAGACAGGCAGGCCCGCTGCCATTCGCCTTTGGCGCAGACTTTCCAGCACGTCCACGCCGACGCGAAGTTTGCCGTAACCCGTGCCAAGGCAAATGGACGGCTTGTTGTCGCCATGATAATCCGAACCGCCGCTGATGCCCAGGTCAAACCGTTTGGCCAGGGAGAGGCAGGCGCGAACGTCCGCTTCGGAATGCTCACTGTGCCACGCTTCAATGGCATTGAGTCCGCAGTCTTTCAGGCGCGCCACCTGCGTGTCCAGCCAGCCCGACGGGCCCTTCCACAGCATGGGGTGGGCCAGGCTGACAGTCGCGCCAAGATCGGCCAGAAGGCGCACGCTTTCTTCCGGTTCCAGCACTTCCTTGGGCAAATAGGCCTTGCCGTGGCAACCGAGATACTCCTTGAAAACTTCACGGGAGTTTTTGGCATATCCCTTACGCAACAGCACTTCGGCGATGTGGGGTCTGCCCACGCTTTCGCCCGTGGCCGTGGCAAGCACCTCTTCCATGGTGATGTCCAGCCCAAGCTCCTGAAGCTTGCGCACGATGCCCTCGTTGCGCTCCGCGCGTTTGCGACGCAGAAAAGCCAGTTTTTCCTGCAACTGTACGGGATTATCCGGGAGCCACAGCCCCAGGATGTGCAATTCTCCCAGTTCCGTAGCCGTGGATATTTCGCACCCGCGTATGAGTTCGACACCGTATTTGCGCCCGGCGTCAGCGGCTTCATCCAGACCAGAAAGCGTATCATGGTCAGTCACGGCCACGGCCTCAAGCCCCGCCTCGGCGGCCTTGGCCATGAGAAGCGCCGGAGAATCCGTGCCATCGGAAGCAGTAGTGTGCGTATGCAGATCAACCAGTTTCATGCGGTGTAAGCCTTACTAAAAATGAGTTTTTATTAGTAGCGCAAAATATCAATAGGGTGCAAGCCTTGAACTGCCCCCTGCATCTCTGTATACTCGTTGCCCATGACGATATAAGAGGAAGGATATATGCCCATCAACACTGACGAACTTTTGCGGATACTGGCCTGCCCCAAATGCCTGGGCAGCCTTGCCGCCATGGTAGAAAATAATACTGCGGCAGGTTTTGCCTGCGCGGCCTGTCAGGTTATCTACCCCATTCGGGAAGATATACCTGTCATGCTGGTGGAAGAAGCTGTGGATATGCCCACCTGGAACGCCCAGCATCCTCAGGCAAAGGAACGCGCCTGATGCGCATGCTTATTGCCTCCGATCTGCACGGTTCCATTGAAAGCCTGCGCTTTCTGGTGGAAAAGGCGCGGCAGATGGAACCCGATATGCTGGTGCTGCTGGGCGACCTTGTCTATCACGGCCCCCGCAATCCCCTGCCTCAAGGCTATGACACGAGGCTGGTGATGCGTGAAATGCCCGACCTCACCGTCCTGCCCTGCCCGGTTGCCGCCGTGCGCGGCAACTGCGACGCCGAGGTGGATCTGGGATTGCTGCCCTTTCCTGTGGTTAATACCACATGGCTTGAGGCCGATGGACTGCGCATCTTCGTAAGCCACGGCCACCACCTGCCCGAAAATCCGCCATGCCCCGGCTTCAAGCCTGGCACTGTCTTTCTGCGCGGGCATACCCATATTCCGCGCGGCGAAACTCTTGATGGCCTGCACTTCTGGAATCCCGGTTCCCTTTCGCTGCCCAAGAGCGGCTTTCCCCGCAGCTACGGGCTGTATGAAAACGGCCTCTTCCGCGTGCTGGACATGCAGGACAAAGAAGTTCTGCGCCACACCCCGGCCTGATCGCCCCGTGCCCGTGCCTGGCAGTACTCTCCTATGACCGCTCAACCCACATCACGGCAGCCGCTGTTCTCCCTGACTGACGGATTCAGACTGGTGCTGGCCTCCGGCTCCCCGCGCCGTCGCCTGTTCCTGTCCGAATGGGGCCTGCCCTTTGAACTGGCCCGCCCGGACGGGGCAGAGCCTTTGCCCCTGCCCGGCGAGCAACCCGACGCCTACACCCGCCGGGCGGCGGCGGCCAAGGCATACGCCGTTGCCGCCAGTCTGGACAGAACAGGCGCGCAAACTTCCGTATCCACGCAGGACAAGGCCATCATCCTTTCCGCCGACACGGTGGTGGCCGTGGATGGCGACATTCTGGGCAAGCCGCAGGACGCCGCCCACGCCCTCGCCATGCTGCAACGCCTCACAGGACGCGGCCATGAGGTCATCAGCGCCGTGTGCCTGCTCTTGCCCCCTCCGGCTGGCGCGGCTGAGAAAACATCCGGCAACGCATCGGGTAACGCATCCGGCAACATCCTTGGCAACATACTTGGCAACACATCTGGCGCCACACCAGGCAGTGTACCAGATACGGCGCACGGCACTGACAAAAATACCGCATGCCAGGGCTGTGGCGCAGAAGAACTGATTTTCAGCGACGTAAGCCGTGTGTACTTTCATCCCTGGCCGGAAAGCGTTTTGCGGGCCTACGTGGATACGGGCGAACCCCACGACAAGGCCGGAGCCTACGCCATTCAGGGGCAGGGGGCTTTTCTGGTGGACAGGATAGAAGGGTCGTGGAGCACCGTGGTGGGGCTGCCCGTCACGCAACTGGCCCACCTGCTGCTGAACCGGGGCTTCATGAGGCCCTGCGCCTCCTCCCGTTTGCCCTAGAGCAGATTTGCTTTGAGAATGTGCATTCTCAAAGTTTAAGGCACGCTCACTACGGCGTTTAACCGCGCAGATAAACTGCGCGTTCCATAAGTATCCTCACCATGCCCCGGGTCTTCGGTGTTGCCCAGACCGCCGCATGCCGACGTCAGGTCAAAATCCCTGCCTCCCAAAAAACCTTCCCAGGCACGCAAAAAATGGGCAAACAGCCCATTTTTGCCCTCAGTTCTGCCTGTCGCCATAAAATTTAAGAAATTTCTATATTTTTTTACACCTTGATTGTGAAAATTTTCTTCAATTGTAATGGCGTTACAATCCGCGCTGCGTGGTGGAATCCACCCATTTTTTATGCTCTTGACCTTTTTTTCACAACTATGACTGAAAGCACAAACAAGAATCTGCCTCTTGACTGTTATTTAAAATCTCTTTACTCGAGTACCATGGCCAATTCTCAACTTTTCAATTTACAGTTTAGACAGGATGGAGGTCTGGATCATGTCTCAGGAACGGATCACGACACTGTTGAATGAAAATCGCAGCTATCTTCCACCAGAGCACGGCAAAACTTCTGCCTGGGTATGCGGCCCAGAAGAATACGATGCACTGTGCCGCCGTGCCGTGGAAGACCCCAGTGACTTTTGGGGTGCTCGAGCTTCGCAGTTAGTCCATTGGTTCAAGCGCTGGGACAAAGTGCTAGAAGCAGATGAAGTAAACCACAAATACAGGTGGTTTACTGGAGGCAAACTCAATGCCTCGTTCAACTGCATTGACAGGCACCTTATTTCAGGCCGGCGCAACAAGGCAGCCCTCATTTGGCAGGGCGAGAAAGAAACGGACGTTCGCTGCTATACCTACCAGATGCTCTATACCGAGGTCTGCCGGGTGGCTCATGCCCTGAGTTCACTGCGCATCCGCAAGGGCGATCACGTGGCCCTGTATATGCCAATGATCCCGGAGCTGTTTATCGCCATGCTGGCCTGCGCCCGCATCGGGGCCATACACACGGCCATTTTTTCCGGCTATGCCGAAGGCGGCGTGCGCAGCCGCATCCAGGGCTGCAAGGCGCGCGTGGTCATCACGGCCGACGCTGCCGTGCGTGGCGGCAAGTTCAAGCCCCTCAAGGCCAACCTTGACCCCATTCTTGAAAAATGCCCTTCCGTGGCGCATGTGGTGGTGGTCAAGCACGCCGGGATTGAAAATGTCCACATGCAGCGCAACCGTGACATCTGGTGGCACGACCTTATTGACGACTTCACCCTCAACCCCGACTTTCCCTGCGAGCCAATGGACGCCAACGACACGCTCTTTCTGCTGCACACCAGCGGCAGCACGGGCAAACCCACGGGCGTCATGCACTCCACGGGCGGGTATCTTACCTATGCGGCCCACACTACCCAGTGGTGCTTCGACATGCGCGACGACGACGTATACTGGTGCACGGCCGACGCAGGCTGGATCACCGGGCATACCTACGGCGTTTACGGCCCCCTGTCTCTGGGGGCGACCACCCTCATGTTCGAAGGCATACCCACATGGCCCTATCCTGACCGCTACTGGCGCATTGTCGAGAATTTTCGCGTCAACATTCTCTACACGGCCCCCACGGTCATACGTTCGCTCATGCGCATGAACGAAGCCTGGACAGAACGCTACGACCTGCGCAGCCTGCGCATCCTGGGCAGCGTGGGCGAACCCATCAACCCCGAAGCCTGGCAGTGGTACCACAAACACATCGGCAGCGGCGAACTGCCCATTGTCGATACATGGTGGCAGACGGAAACCGGCGGGGCCATGATTGCGCCCATGCCCTATGCAACCAAGCTCAAGCCCGGTTCGGCCTCCAAACCCCTGCCCGGCATTGACGCCACGGTTATGGGTTCGGCGGCGCGCGACGGCGAGGAGCCCGAAGTGGGATGCAAGGCCGGGCATCTGGTCATACGCCGCCCCTGGCCCGGCATGATGCAGGGCGTCTTCAATGACGAAGAGAAGTACCAGTCCTATTTCACGCGCTTTGGCTGTTACGCTTCGGGTGACGCAGCCGAAATTGATCAGGACGGCTACTTCTGGATTCTGGGCCGTATCGACGACTCCATCAACGTATCGGGGCACCGCCTCTCCACTGCGGAAATTGAGGCCGTGCTGGCCACCTGCCCCGAAGTGGGCGAGGCCGCCGTTGTGCCCATGCCCCATGCCCTCAAGGGCGAGGCCATTTACGCATACGTCGTCACGCGCGACGAGGTGCCCTGGAGCGCCGATCTGCGCACCAAGCTGCGTGAGGCAGTGCGGCGTGATATCGGCGCTCTGGCCACACCGGAATTCATACAGTTTGTGGACGGCATGCCCAAAACGACCTCTGGCAAGATTATCCGGCGCATGCTGCGCAAGATAGCCGGCGACAACTATGAAGATATTGGCGACACTACCTCATTGGCCGAACCTGAAGTCATACCCAAGATTATTGAAGGGCACCGCAATCTTGTGGCCGGGCGGCATGAGACAGAAAACGGCCCCGAAGGGGGCGACAACGCCAAAGCGGAGTAATAGCCGCAGGCAGAGCAACAGTGCCCCCAGGAACTGAGACCCTGCAAACGCGCCTGACCGCAGTGCAGCGTCCACGGACCAAACACCTTCCAGCAACAGACAGAGGCCGGGGCAAACCGCCCCGGCCTCTGCTACAAAACAACATGCCTTTGAAAACAGGTATTCTCAGTGCGTGAAGTCGTCCACGCAGCCGCCGGGCAGCTGTAATGCGAGCTTGCTCCCGGTAAAAAACGCCAGCCCTACAGCGCTTTGCGGCGCACCCACACGTGGCGGCTCGCCAGTGTGGCCCAGGCCAGACCCGCTGCCACATGCAGCCCCTTGCCGCCAGCAAGGCCGGCAAGCAGGCAAAGACTGCCCGCGCCGAGCAGTGAGCGTACCTCGAACTTGCGCGGGCTAATGCCCATAATTTTCCCCTTGCCATTGCCAGACACAAAGGGCCGCAAAAAAGACGGTATTTGCATATCGCCAAGCATGTCGCCAAAGCCCGTGCCGCGAACGGCCCCCTTACCCTTGTGCCCTGCCTGCTTTGCGCCGAACTGCGACCGCCGTTCGGCCTTGTGCGCTGACGCAACCTCGGCTTTGGGCTTGAGAAGATCCGGTATTTTTTCTTCCAGCCGCTGACAGATGGCGGCAAAGTCCGTGCCTGGGTTCATGAGCAATAAAAGTGATTCCGAGCCAAAGCGCACTTCGTTGACGCCTTTTTCATCCCGCAGCAAGGCCTGTGCCTCACCACGCGCCCTGACGTCTGCCAAAGCGGGATGGCGCAAACGCGCTCTGCCCTCAATGGCATGCACAACATAGGAAGGTTGCATGGGGCCTCCTTGCCAAAATACGGGTCGTCTAGGGCCCGGTTTGAAATTGACTTTCTTTTCTCTTGACACATCTTTTTATTGACGGCAAGGTGTTCATCAAGCCTGAAGAAAAAATTGGCACCCATGCTGAAGCTACGCCGTTGCAACACGGCTACGGTGGCGACTTTGGCTTGGGCCGGAACCCATAATTTCACTATGTCACAGCCGCAAGGCTAAAAAAGAGAGAACACGCATGAGCCAGATTGTCAATCTGCGTCAGATGCAGGTAGGCCAGCAGGGCAAGATTGCCGCTGTGGAAGCCCTTGGTGAAATGAACCGCCGCATTCGCGACATGGGGCTCATCCCCGGCACAACGGTTTCCATCGTTGGGCGTGCGCCTCTTAAAGACCCTGTCGCTTTGCGCCTGTCCGGCGTCACGATCTCTCTTCGCAACAGCGAAGCCGATTTCATCAAGGTCGATCTGGCGGCTTCCGGCAGCTAGACTTCTCAATTTACCCCAAGTACCATATTCTCGCCATTCCTCTGCCACGTTCGCGTGGCAGGGGGGCTGGATTTTTCTCTGCCGCTTTGCACGATTTACCGTACGAACGGCTGACAACACGATCAGTAAGGAGACGCTTATGAATAATGGACTGAAATGCGGCTTGTGGTTTTTGGGCGGGCTGATTGTCGGCGCTGTGGGTGTTGCGGCTGCGAGCCGCGCCAAATTCGACTTCAAACCGCTGGCCACCGACCTCATCAGCCGTGGCATTGACGTTAAAGATGCCCTGCTGACCAAGGTTGAAGCCCTCAAGGAAGATGTGGAAGACCTCACCGCCGAAGCCCGCATGGCCTCTGACAAGCGCAAGACCACCAAGGGCAAGGCTGAAGCCTAAAAAGTCCCGCATTGGTACGACCAGCCGTCGGAACAGGCCAGACTGAAAAACACGGTCGGTTCCGGCGGCATGGCTGTTTTGCCCTGCCCTGCCGAAATCTGCGCAGACCTGGGCATGGACTTGCAAATGGGCCTGGGCATGGGCCTATACTTGAAATGGACAGGAGGGCGTATCCGCCCCCAACCGCATAAAAATCTGACGGCCACCGCCGAAGCGGGCTGACGCCCGCATCCTCCCCGGACAAACGCCGTATCTCACATATTCAATCGTTATATATGGAACAGGAGCGCGCGCATGCGTTTTTACATTGTTCATGAGCTGCGTGGCATCTCCACGCCCCATTCAGGCAGAATGCGCGTGCGCGCCTCTTGCCCCCTCGGCCTTGCCCAGGCCGAAGCTCTGGCAGGAGCGCTGGCCACAGTGCCCGGCATAAGCGAGATACGCGTAAATCCCCGCCTGGGCAGCCTGCTTTTTCATTATGAAGACGCCGAAAGCCGCGAAACAGCCCTGACCCTCTTTGTGGGCGCTGGCGGCGTGGATGGCCCCCTGGCGGGCATGGTGGACGATCCCGCCCCAGGGCCCGGCGAAGCCACGCTCACTGAAGGGCTCATGCCCGTGTTCCAGTACGTTTTGGTTCGTCCCCTGCTGCCCATGGCCTTGCGCATCGTCAACAGCGTGGTCAGCGCAGTGCCCTTTCTTTTCAAGGGCGTCCGCGCCGTGCTGCGCGGCGCGCTCAACGTGGACGTTCTGGATGCCGCCGCCATTGGCGCGTCCCTTATCATGCGCGACTTCCGTACTGTCAGCCTGCTCACCCTGCTGCTGGGGCTCGGCGAAACGCTGGAATACTGGACGCGCCGCCGCTCCATGGCCACGCTCACCGAAAGTCTGGCCCTTAATGTTGAAAACGTCTGGCTGCTGGCCGACGGCACGGAAATATCCGTTCCTCTGGCGCAGGTGAAGGAAGGGGACCTCGTCGTTGTGCGCGACGGGGGCAGCATCCCCGTTGACGGCGTGGTGGAGGAAGGCTACGCCATGGTCAACCAGTCGTCCATGACAGGGGAGCCTCTTGGGGTTCGCCGCACCACAGGCGCGTCGGTCTTTGCCGGCACCGTGGTGGAAGAAGGCCGCCTGGTCATCCGCGCCCGCCATGTGGGCGACGGCACCCGCCTGCGGCAGGTTGTGAAATTTATTGAAGAATCAGAGTCGCTCAAAGCTGGCATCCAGGGCAAGTATGAGCGTCTGGCCGACATGGCCGTGCCCTTTACCTTCGGCCTGGCCGCTCTTGTCTGGCTGCTCACGCGGGACTTCCGCCGCGCGGCCTCGGTGCTGCTTGTGGACTACTCGTGCGCGCTCAAACTGGCGACCCCCCTGGCGGTGCTGGCCTCCATGCGCGAAGGCGCGCGCCACGGCATGGCCATCAAGGGCGGACGTTACCTTGAGGCCCTTAATGAGGCCGACACTGTCGTTTTCGACAAGACCGGCACGCTCACACAGGCCAGCCCTGAAGTCGTGGAAGTCTTTCCCGCGCCGGGCTTTGAACGCACTGAAGTGCTGCGCGTCATGGCCTGTCTTGAGGAGCATTTTCCCCATCCCGTGGCCCGCGCCGTTGTTCGCAAGGCCGATGAAGAAGGCCTCAAGCATGCCGAGGAACATGCCCACGTGGAATACGTGGTGGCGCACGGCGTGGCCTCATCGCTGTACGGCAAAAAAATGCGCGTGGGCAGCCGCCACTACATCGAGCATGATGAAGACGTTGACCTTTCGCCCCTGGAAGCTGTGATCGAAGAGCAGACCGGCATGGGCCGCTCCCTACTCTTCATGAGCGAAGACGGCAGGGTGGCGGGCATGGTCTCCATTGAGGATCCCATGCGTCCTGAAGCGCCCCGCGTGGTGGAAGAACTCCGCAGCCTGGGCTTCAACCGCGTTCTCATGCTGACGGGCGACGACGAGCGCACGGCCCGGGCCGTGGCTGCCCGTGTGGGCATCAGCGAATACCGCGCGCAGGTGCTGCCCACCGACAAGGCCCGTATTGTCCAGGAACTGACCGAACAGGGATGCAGGGTGCTTATGGTGGGAGACGGCATTAACGATGCTCCCGCGCTTTCCGCCTCGCATGTGGGCGTGGCCATGAGCGACGGCACGGATCTGGCCCGCGAGGTGGCCAACGTGCTGTTGACCCACCCCAATCTGGAAGGTCTTGTCAACGCCCGCCTGCTGGGTACACGCACCTTGCGGCGCATCCATTTCAATTTTGTGGCCACACTGACGCTCAACAGCGCCTTTTTGCTGGGCGGCCTTTTCATGTTTATGGGGCCTGGCGTCGCGGCCCTGCTGCACAATGTCACCACGCTGGGCGTGGCCCTTAACGCCATGCGCCCCCACCTGCCCACAAAGGCCCTGCCGGGCGAGGAGAGCCATTTTGAAAGCCCTGCATCTTCTTAAATATGTACGCAGTTTCGTGGACGGCCGGGTTCGCATACGTCACCCGGCACTGCACGACGCATCCGTGGCGGCCCTTGCCGAGGCCCGCATGAAGACCATTGCCGGGGTCGCCTCAGTGGAGTGCAACCCCGTGAGCGGCTCCGTGCTCATCACCTACGACAGCAAGATCATTCCCAAAGACCGCCTCTTCGCCATCGGCGAAGCCTGGGCTGTTTATCTCGACAAGGTCAAAACCGGAAAGGCCGCTGACGTGCCGGAATTTTAAGTCAAGGTTTACGCTAGGGGCTGTTTCTAAATTAATGATTTTGCGCCAAGGGCAAGGAAAAAGGCTTTTTTACGAAAGGAGTGTACTTTTGCGGTACATGACGAGAGTAAAAAATGGCCTTTTGAAGCAGCCACTTGGACAAAAGAATTATTTAGAAACAGTCCCTAGCGCGTTTTACCTTTGAAAAATGCTGACTTCGCCGACGCTGTACGAGAGTATAGCGCTCGCGCGTAGCATATATTTTGACGAAAATTGCATTTTTTGACAGAATGACAACGCTGAAATGCTTTGCATTTCAGCGTTGTCATTCTGTCTGGCGCTGTTGCACCGGCAGCGAGTTTAATCTTTTTTTTGTGAACCAAGTCGATTATGGTCAGAAAAAATGATGCCGGGCTCCTTTGGCGAGGAGCGACCCTGCCGATCGACCATCGACATCCTGCCGTGATGCGGCCCAATACCAAGGAGCAAGAGTGCGCGTAGCCATAGTCCATTATTGGCTTGTTAATATGGGCGGGGGCGAAAAAGTGCTGGAAGCGCTTTGCCGCCTGTACCCTGAAGCCCATATCTATACGCATGTGCTTGACCGTGCAAACGTGTCGCCTGGCATTGCCCGCCACCCTATTACCACGACCTTCATTGACAAACTGCCGTTCAGCAAAAAAAACTATCCGCGCTATCTGCCGCTCATGCCCTTTGCCCTGGAGCAACTTGATCTCACTGGCTATGATCTTGTCATTTCCAGTGAGTCCGGCCCAGCAAAAGGTGTCGTAACAAGGGCGGATACGCCGCATATCTGCTACTGCCATACGCCCATGCGTTACCTCTGGGACAACTGGGCGGAGTATCTTGCCGCTTCCGGTCTTTTGACGCGATGCGCCATGCGTTTGCTGCTGCCTGGCCTGCGCAGATGGGATGTCGCCAGTGCGTTTCGCGTGGACCGTTTTGTGGCAAACTCCCACAATGTGGCCCGCAGAATCCGCAAACATTGGCGCAGAGAAGCCTCGGTGGTGCCGCCTCCGGTTAATATCGAGACGTTTACAGCCAAAAAGAGCCCCGGCGGCGACCACTATGTTTGCTTTGGCCGACTGACGGCATACAAAAGGATGGACATTGCCGTTCAGGCATGCACCCGCCTGAATCGCCCGCTTCTCGTTCTGGGTGAAGGCGAGGAAATGGACAGGCTCAAGGCCATGGCCGGTCCCACGGTGCGCTTTCTCGGCCGCCTGAGCGACAAAGACGTTGCATCCGTGCTGACAGCGAGCAGAGCCCTTCTTTTCCCCGGTGAAGAAGATTTCGGGATTGTTCCCCTGGAAGCGGCGGCCAGCGGTGTGCCCGTGCTGGCTTACGCGCGCGGAGGAGCCCTGGAAACGGTTCGCCCGGAAGAAACAGGGGGGCTCTTCGACGAGCAGACACCCGAGGCCTTGGCAGCCGCGATTTTGAAATTTGAAGAAGATGAACTGCGCTTCAATCCTGCCGCTATCCGCGCCCATGCGGAAAAATTCTCAGAACAGCAATTTCGTTCCCGATTTATGCATGAGGTAGAGCAGGCGTTTCAGGCGGTGGCGGGAGTATAATTTTTGTCTGCCGTCAGATGATGCGCGGGCGGCCTATGGTGCTCCCGCATCAGTAGGCTCCGTACCCGAAGATCACCACAGGCACCGTTTTGATCAGTATCTACAAATCCATCCATACAGACCAGTTACTGATATAGTATTGATCAAAGTTCACGCGTTCCTGATAGGTGGTGTTATTGCGCCCCGAAACCTGCCATAATCCCGTAATGCCGGGTTTGACCATGCAATATTCCTCAAAAACCTGACCGTACTTGTTCACCTCGGACCGCACAATGGGGCGCGGCCCCACAAGGCTCATGTCGCCCATGACAACATTGAGAAGCTGCGGCAGTTCATCAAGGCTGAGTTTGCGCAGCATGCGGCCCACGCGGGTAATGCGGGGATCGCATTTGAGCTTGCGGTCGCAGGCCCATTCCTTGTGTAGTGCTTCGTCGCAGGCCAGCATGTTCTTGAGAACCTTGTCCGCGTCATTGACCATGGTACGAAATTTAAAGATACGGATCTCTTTGCCGTGCTGGCCGATACGCTTCTGGCGATAAAAGACCGGGCCGGGGCTGTCCGCCTTGATGACAAGGGCCAGGGCCGCCCCCAGCGGCAAGAGTATCACCGAACCCAGAAGGCATAACACAAGATCAAGGCCGCGTTTGACGAAAAGCCGCCTTTTGTCGCGCAGATTCTGCCGCACCAGCAGGCCCACGGCAGTGCCAAGATCTCGCGGCGTCAGCCAGTGCGCCCTGAAGCCCCCGCCAAAAGACGGCACCACCAGGGTATTGCTGAAATAACGGCAAGCCTCGGTAATGACATCCGTCGTCTGCGCCTGCCCTATTTTTTGCAGCAGCAAAGCCATGGCCTTGGGATAGCGCGCTGATACCGAAGCAAACAGCAAGCGCATGTCTTCAGCAGTATGGGGCAGGTCAAAAATGGCTACCGGATTCAGCCCCCTTTCAGGGTGCCGTTTGAGATACCGCCATAATTCGCGCCCTTCGGCACAGTGGTCGAAAATGACCAGAGGCTTGCCCCACCAGCGCCTGCGGGCATAAAGACGCCTGCACAGATGCCGCGCGAGGGGCATGGTGACCAGCGTTGCCGCCCAACTGCCCACAATGACGATGCGCGAGTACGCCTCAACTGTTTTTGAAAGAAAAGGCAAGACCAGGATAATGGCGTACAGCAGACTCACCAGTTGAAACAGAGCTTTGAGCTCACGGTGCGGCGCGGGACTGATGCGTTGATAAAGCCCCATACCGGCCCCGAAAATAGGGCCGAGTAAAAGTATGGGCACGACCCAGTGGTACAGCACAGGGTCAACACCGCCAAAGGCCGCGCGCGCCAAAAAAACAAGCATGGCCGTCCCCAGGAGGGCCAGCATGTCAAAAAAACAGAGTAAGAGTTTTTGCGTTGAAATGCCGATAAACGCGGAAAGCGTTTCCCAGCAAGAGGTTTTCGTCATAGTCAACAAACCCAAAAAAACGTTATGGATAAAAATTGGGCGAGGCGTCCAGGATGTTCATGGGCACAATTTGCATGCATTGCCAGACGGTACGTTATTGTAATACGTACTGTTGTATAAATACATCATATTTGTTCCTCCTGCAAATACTAACATGGCCGCCTGCCCACCCTTGCGTCGCGGCCAAGCACCTGCCCTTGCGTCGTGGTCGAGCATCTGCCCTTGCGTCGCGGCCAAGCATCTGCCCTTGCGTCGCGGCCAAGCATCTGCCCTTGCGTCGCGGCCAAGCATCTGGTAGATAAATTCCTTGTTTTGCCGTAGACCGCGCGGCGGCAGCCCACAATCTGCCAACTGACGCGCCTGTGCGTTTCGTGGTTTTGTCCGCGATACGCATGTCCATCCTTAGACGGTTGCCGCCATGCCCGGCATGGCTCAACCGCCAACGGCCACCGCCATATTCCGAGGGGGAAACTGAGCATGAAAAAACTTCTTGTCTGCGCCCTGCTGGCTGCCGTTATGGCCGCCGTGCCCGCTTTTGCCAAAAAAAGCTATGTCAACGGCATTGACCCCAACTATCCGCCTTTCGCCTATGTGGACGAAAAAACCGGCCAGCCTGCCGGTTTTGACGTGGACTCCCTCAACTGGATAGCCAAAACAATGGGCTTTGAGATAACCCACAAGCCCATGGCCTGGGACGGCATCATCCCCGCTCTTGTGGCCAAACAAATCGACATGGTGGATTCGGGTATGAGCATCACCCCCGAACGCGCCAAGGTCGTGGAATTTTCCGACCCGTACTGGACGGTTTCGCGCGTGTTTCTTGTGCCCGCAAACTCCACGCTGACCCCGCAGGACGTGCTGACCAAGAAGGTCAAGCTCGGCGTGCAGCGCGGCACCTCCGAAGCCAACGCCATCAAGCAGGAACAGCAGGAAAAGGGCTACCCCTTTGAACTGCGTTTCTATGAATCCGCCCCTCTGGCGGTGGAAGACCTGCTCAACGGCCGCATCGACGTGGCCCTGATGGATGACCTGCCCGCTGACGACGCCATCTCTAAGGGCCGGGCCGTCAAGAAGGCCGGCACGCACGGCGAACCCGACAAGTTCGGCGTTGCCATGCGCAAGGGCGACAAGGATCTGCACAAGCTCATCAATGACGGTTACAAGAAGCTCATGGCCGATCCCTATTGGCAGGAGCTTCAGAAAAAGTATCTGAGCAAGTAAGCAGCGCAAAAGCGCTGACCGGCAGACGCGGACCGTTGGATGTTCCCGACGGTCCGCGCTGTTCTGCCCAACCTACGGCAAACTCCACATATGGATTCACTTCTTGTAGTTTATAACGCTCTTCCCTCCATACTGGGCGGCGGTCTGGTCACAATTGGCAATGTGACCATTTCTCTGGCCATGGGGCTCGTGCTCGGCGTGCCTCTGGCTGTCGCGCAGGTATACGGCGGCCCCTGGCTGCGCCGGATGGTGGCGCTGTATGTATGGTTTTTCCGTGGCGTGCCCATACTTGTGCTGCTCTTTCTGTGCTACGGATTCTTCATCAGCCTGGGCCTTCCCGCAGATCCTTTTATGATCTGCTGTTTTGTGCTCGGCTGTACCAGCACGGCCTACCAGTCCCAGATTTTTCGCGGCGCCATTGAAAGCCTGCCCCAGGGACAACTTAACGCGGCCCGCGCGCTTGGCATGGGCGAAGGCACGGGCATTTGCAGCATCATCCTGCCCCAGGCCATGCGCCTTTCTATACCCGGATGGGCCAACGAGTTTTCCATCCTGCTCAAGGATTCGGCCATCTGCTACGTTCTCGGCACGCAGGATATCATGGCCAGAACGTCCTTCGTAGCCGCGCGCACGCACGAACATCTGGCCCTTTACGCGGCGGCGGGCTGCATTTATTTTCTGCTGACACTGGTGGTGCTCAAGCTTTTGCGCCGCCTGGAAGACAAAGTCCATGTGCCGGGCTATTCCTCAGGAATGAGCATGGAAGGCATGGGTGTGGGATAAGCCATGAATGTGGACGAACAAGCTATTCTGCGCGTTGAGGGCATCTCGAAGATGCTGGGCGGCAAGCCCATTCTGAACGACTGCAGCCTCTCGGTGCGCCGCAGCGAACTCAAGGTGCTCATCGGGCCTTCAGGCGCGGGTAAAAGCACCCTGCTGCAGAGCATCAACTGCCTCATCCCGCCCGACACGGGCGACATCTACCTTGAGGGGCAGCGGCTCGACCGCACCAACAAACCTGCCCTGTGCGCCTTTCGCGCCCAGGTAGGCATGATCTTTCAGGATTTCAACCTGTTTGACCACCTCACGGCTGAAGAAAACGTGGCCATAGCCCTGCGCAAGGTGCGCGGCATGAGCCACAAGGACGCCAAGGCCCGCGCGCACGACGAACTCGCCCGCGTCGGCCTTGCACGCCGCGCCCTGCTCTATCCCGCGCAGCTCTCGGGCGGCCAGAAACAGCGTGTGGCCATGGCCCGCGCTCTGGCCATGGACCCCAAGGTCATTTTGCTGGACGAGCCCACCTCGGCCCTGGACCCCGAACTGGTGGGCGAAGTGCTGGCCGTCATACGTGACCTTGCCGACGGCGGGATGACCATGATCATGGCCACCCATCAGATGGATTTTGCCCGCGCCCTGGCCACGGAAATCATCTTTATGGAGCAAGGCAGGCTTATCGAACAGGGTGCGCCCGAGGTGCTCCTGGCCGAAGGCTCCACCACGCGCACGCGCGACTTCTGCCAACGCCTGCTGGAGATGGGGGGCTAGAGTGCTGGACACGGCCTTTTTCGGCAATGAGCTCATCCCTGCCCTCAACAGGGGCCTGCTCGTTTCCCTGGCTCTCATCATCCCCGCTGGTAGCCTGGGGTTTGTGGGCGGGGTGCTTCTCGGCTGCGCCCGCTCTTTCGGCCCGCGCTGGCTGCGCCGCATGGGCGACTGGTTTACGGCCATAGTACGCGGCGTGCCCTTGGTCGTGCAGCTGATGATGATCTACTACGCCCTGCCCAAACTCGGCATATTCTTTCCGCCCTATGGGGCCGCGCTCACAAGTTTTACCCTGTGCACCGCAGCCTACCAGAGTGAATATGTGCGCGGGGCGCTGCTTTCCATCCGCCAGGGACAGATCCGCGCCGCCGAGGCGCTGGGGTTCAGCACATGGCAGACCGTGGCCTGGATCATCATTCCCCAGGCCGCCCGCCGCGCCCTGCCTGGCTGCGGCAACGAAATCATCTACCTCATCAAGTACAGCTCCCTGGCCTACCTCGTCACCTGTATGGAACTTATGGGCGAAGGCAAGGTCGTGGCCTCGGACACCTTCCGCTTTACCGAGGTTTTTGTCACGGTTGGAGCCTATTATCTCGGCATGGTCACTCTGGCCACCTTCTTTCTGCGCTGGCTTGAACACCGCTTCCACGTGCCGGGCTTTGGCGCGCGCTGACACGCTAACACGAATTCATTTTGAAATACTTTGTGGGGGAGGGCCCCTTTTGCAAAAGGGTCTCCTCCCCCACACCCCCACCCCCTAAAACTCTTTTCGTATCTTGCTATATTGCAAAGTTTTTTATGGTCTGAAGCGTAGTTCCAGCCACAACGCCCTCCAGGCATAACCTCATCTCAGCGTTTATCCGCACCGAGTTTTTCACTTTTGCGCTTTGGCCGCACTGCCGGAACAAAAAAACTGAAAGGGCGCACGTTGTACGTGCGCCCTTTCAGTTTTCAAATTTCTGCCAGTGGCAGGCAGCCCCGCTCAAACGGGTTTAAAACAAAATCGCCCTAACCTTCGTGCCACCCCAGAAACATCTTGTAGGCGGAGTTGTCCGTCTCTTCCACATGGGGGTAGCCCATGCGCTCCACACGCTGCAAAAAGTCCTCAAATGCCTCACGCTTTTCTTCCGGGGCCTCAAAACCCACCAGCACCCGGCCGAAATCCGCGCCGTGATAGCGGTACTGGAACAGGGTGATGCTGAAATCCACGCGCATGGCGTCCATAAAGTCCAGCAACGCGCCGGGCCGCTCAGGAAAGGTAAAGCGCAGCAGCCGCTCGTGCAGGATCTGGGGCGCATTGCCGCCCACCAGGTGCCGCAGATGCATCTTGACCAGTTCGTTGTCCGTGAGATCAATGGCTTCAAAGCCCTTGCTGCGCAGTTCAGTCAGGACTTCGGCCACATCGTCGCTCCCGCTGACCTTGATGCCCACCAGCACACGCGCTTTTTCCGGATCAGAAAAGCGGGTGCACAGTTCGGTGATGTTGCGGCTGCCGAACGAGGCGCACAGCGCGCGGAAGCTGCCCACGGTCTCGGGAATGGTCACTGCCAGAAGGGCCTCGCGGTGCGCGCCGATTTCGGAACGGTCAACCACGTGGCTCAGCCGGTCAAAGTTCATGTTGGCGCCGCTGACCACGGCCACAAGGGTGGCGTCGCGCAGGCCGCTCTCCGCCGCATAGGCGCGCAGGCCAGCCAGGGCCAGGGCGCCTGCCGGTTCGGCCACCAGGCGCGTGTCCTCAAAAATATCCTTTATGGCGCCGCAGATGGCATCGGTACTCACCACAATGATGTCGTCCAGAAGATCGCGGCACAGGGCAAAGGTATGCTCGCCCACAAGCTTTACGGCCACACCGTCGGCAAAAAGGCC
The DNA here is from genome assembly GCF_902702915.1 of Desulfovibrio sp. 86. Classification (NCBI taxonomy): domain Bacteria; kingdom Pseudomonadati; phylum Thermodesulfobacteriota; class Desulfovibrionia; order Desulfovibrionales; family Desulfovibrionaceae; genus Desulfovibrio; species Desulfovibrio sp. 86. The sequence goes on from NZ_LR738849.1 coordinate 605,480, forward strand.
CACATCGTGCAGTTCGACCCTGTGTCCGGCCATGACGGAACGACGCATGGCGTCGGAGTCCACAGGCTCCACACCGATGACCCGGATTTCCGGGCGCAGGTTCTTGATGTAGGCGGCCACGCCAGCCGCCAGGCCGCCGCCGCCGATGGGAACAAACACGGCATGGATGTCGCCGGGATGCTGGCGCAGAATTTCCATGCCAATGGTGCCCTGTCCTGCGATGACGTCGGGGTCGTCAAACGGCGGAATATAAATGCAGCCGCTCTCCTTGATGAGATCAAGCGTGTGCTGCCAGGCATCACTGAAAGACTCGCCCGAGAGCACCACCTGTCCGCCAAGACGGCGTACCGCGTCCACCTTGATGGCGGGCGTGGTTACGGGCATGACGATGGTGGCTTCGCAACCGAGGCGGCGGGCCGCAAGAGCCACGCCCTGGGCATGGTTTCCTGCCGAGGCGGCAATAACGCCGCGCCGCAGATCCTCCGGCGACAGGCGGGCCATCTTGTTGTATGCGCCGCGCAGCTTGAAGGAGAAAACAGGCTGGTGGTCCTCGCGCTTGAGCAAAATTCGGTTGCCAAGACGCCGGGAAAGGGTTTTGGCTTCATCAAGGGGAGTTTCCACCGCCACGTCGTAGACGCGGCTCAACAGTATGCGGTTCAGGTACTCGCTGTGCTTTTGCATGCATATATCCTTGGCAGCAAAAAATGATACGGCCGCTATGCAGCCGTTCGGGAAGGGGTATTTCACCCGTTTCATTTCCTATATACCTGCCGCCGCCACACCTCAAGCCCCGAACAGTGTGATGACGCTGAATTTTGCCGCCAAAGCGACGCCGCACCAGACGCGCCCACGCAGCAACCACGGCAAGGGCGCACTCGCACTGTGGGCAGATTCGCGGAACATGCCGTAATCATACGGTGAAGCAGCCGGGTGCCCCGTGTACGCTCTGTACACGCTCAACCCATTAGGCTATGCTTTGCAAGAGAAACATATGTCATCAGAACATCCGCACAATGAAGATAAAAGTCTCCAGGCATATCAGCCGCACATAACAGTGCGCGCCGCCGGACGGCTGTGGCAGCTCAGCCGCGCCGCCGACCTTGAACAGCTTTGGGAGGCCATGACCGCCGACTCCCGTGACTTCGAGGATGAGCGCCTGCCCTACTGGACGGAGCTCTGGCCCTCCAGCGTGGCTTTGGCTTCCTGGCTTCAGGACCGCAAAGAAGAAATCGCGGGGCAGGATTGCCTTGACCTTGGCTGCGGCCTGGGGCTCACGGCCATGGTCGGCCAATGGCTTGGCGCGCGCGTGACCGCTATGGACTATGAAGAACAAGCCCTGTACTTTGCCGCGCGCAACGCCAAAATCAATGACGTTCCCCAGCCCCTGTGGGCTGTTATGGACTGGCGGAGTCCGGCCCTGAAGGCCGGAAGCATGCACCGCGTCTGGGGCGGCGACATCATGTATGAAAAGCGCTTTGTGGCCCCGGTTCTGCGTTTTTTACACCACGCGCTCGCGCCGAACGGTGCGGCCTGGGTGGCCGAACCGGGCCGCTCCGTATACGAAACCTTTCTGCACGCCCTGCAAAGCGGCGGCTGGCAGGGCAGGCGCGTATACGGCCAGAAAGTGGAAGCCCTTTACGCCCAGCCCGTGCCTGTCACCGTGCAGGTATGGGAAATCCGCCGCGGCTGACGCGGCCGCAACACAAACAACGCACCCGTTTTCCGTAAAGGAAGCGGCGCAGGATACTATTATGGGAAATCTGGCACGCTTTGGGGTTTCGCTGGATGAAGACCTGCTGGAACCTTTTGACGAACTTTGCCGCCGCAAAAGCTATCCCAACCGTTCAGAGGCCATACGCGACCTCATCCGCAAGGCTCTGGTGGAAGAAAAGTGGAACAGCGACGCCTGTGGCGCGGGCACGTTGACCCTTGTTTACGATCATCACAAAAACGACCTTTCGCGTCGTCTCATGCAGATACAGCACGACGATCACGATTTGATAGTCACCACGCTGCATGTGCACCTTGACCATTACAACTGCCTTGAGGTTCTGGTGCTCAAAGGGGAGCCCAACCGCATGCGCGCCCTGGCCGACAAGCTCATCGCCTGCCGCGGCGTCAAGCACGGCACCTTTACCGGCACGACCACAGGAGAGGACCTGGCATAATGGAAGACGTGCAAAGCCATGCCCCGCTGGTGGCCCTGAACATAGACCGCGTGGGGGTGCGCGAGCTTCGCCTGCCCCTGCTGGTGCGCGACCGTACCAAGGGCACGCAGCAGACTGTTGCCAGCGTGGATCTTGGCGTGGATCTGCCCTCCGCATTCAAGGGCACCCACATGAGCCGCTTTGTTGAGACCCTGGAAGAATGGAACGCTGAAATAAGCTATCAGTCGGTGCGCCGACTGTTGCTGGACATCAAGCAACGCCTTGAGGCCAGACGGGCCTATGCGCGTTTCTGCTTCCCCTATTTCATAAAAAAATGCGCTCCGGCGTCGGGCATCCCGGCCCTGGTCAGCTATCAGTGCCGCCTCACCGGAGAACTGGACGATGAGGGCCAGCACTTCTGCCTTGAGGTTGACGTGCCGGTCATGACCGTCTGCCCCTGCTCCAAGGCCATCAGCGACGAAGGCGCGCACAGCCAGCGGGCAATGGTGCGCATGAGCCTGCGCATGAAGGTTTTTTCATGGCTTGAAGATTTTATCGACATAGCCGAAGCCTCCGGTTCGTCAGCCGTGTACACCCTGCTCAAGCGCGAGGATGAAAAATTCGTCACCGAGCATGCCTTTGCCCATCCCACTTTTGTGGAGGACGTGGTGCGCAATGTGGCGCAGCGGCTTTCGGAGCATGGACAGGTCGAATGGTTCAGTGTTGAGGTGGAAAGTATGGAGTCAATCCATAACCACAATGCTTTCGCCAGGATAGAGCGGTGCATGAGCGACTAGAGCAGAGCAGCGTTGAAGTGCTTCACATTTCAACGTTTTCATGCAACCGAAAAATGCGATTTGCGGCTGAATCCACACCACGGTATGTCGCGCTGCACTTTCGTACAGCATTAGAGCATTTACGCTTTTTCAAAGTCTGAATGCTCTAAAGACCGGCCTGACACCCCGGCGCTGCCCACAAAAAAAGTTTTTTGCATTCATCTGATGGTTGTGCTAATCCTGCCGTAAGGTACAAGTGATGAGCAGTATCAGCACCAGCATGCAATTGGGCGCATCAGCCATGAACACCCATTCCTGGGGGATGGCTGTGGCGTCTCATAACGTGGCCAATGTCAGCACAGCTGGCTTTGAACCGCAGCGTGCCGTCTATGCTACCGGCCCTGCGGGACAGGGAGTACGCCTTGATGCAGTGCTTCAGGGCGGCGTTCCTTCTGGCCCCGGCGGCACGTCATTCAGCGCGGCCCAAGCCGTTTATGACGTGACCTCAGGCCTGCCCCTTGAGGCTGCAAGCCCCAGCGGCACGGACCTCGGCCGTGAAATGGTTGCAATGATCACCACCCAGCACGCGTATAAGGCCAATGCAGCGGTCGTTCACACCGGTGACGCCATGCTTGGCACCTTGCTGGATATCAAGGCCTAGCGCCACAAACACAAATGCTCCGGCCTCACGGGACCGGGCCAGACACCAAAGGGCAAAGCCCTGAACGTTGACGCCGGGCTTGCCCGCATTCTGACTGACTAGCCGCCGCTTTCAGCGGGCGGCACAACATTTGTGGAGCGCTGATGGGAAAATGTCTTAAACTATGCGTGTTGATGTTGGCCTGCATGCTGGCTTTCGGCTGCGCCTCCAAAAACGGCTCGCGAGATAATGGCATCAATACCCCGCATGCGGAGCGGTTCCGCCGCTCTTATGAAGCTGCTTTTGACTCCAACCAACAAGAATCCAGCCAACAGTTGCTGCGCAAGGCCAGATCCGCCATCGGCACCCCTTATGTGCGCGGAGGAACGACCCCGGACGGTTTCGACTGTTCGGGTTTTGTCTGCTGGACGTATAAAAGCGTTGGCGTGCAATTGCCCCGCACTGCCCGTGAACAGTCCGTCATCGGGCAACGCATCAACAATGTGGACGAAATGCGTGCAGGGGACATCGTGGCCTTCCGTCATCCCCGCCGCGGCTATCATACCGGCATCTACGTCGGCGACGGCAAATTCATCCACAGTCCCCACAAGCGTACACGCGTGCGCATCAATTCCCTTGACGATCCCTACTTCAAGAGCACCTTTCTTGGAGCGCGCCGCATAAAGGTTGAGGGCGGCGAAACCATGATCGCCCAGGCAGAAAGCCGCCTCAACGACTTTACGGAAGAACGGGTGGTGCGCGAACTGTCCCGCGACAAGAAAAAGGCTGGCAAAACAAGCGCGCGCGACGCCAAACGCGACGCCAAACGCGATGACAATCGTGATGACGGCAGGAGCAAGAAAAAGGACAAGGTCGTGCAGGTCGCCAGCAACGATAAAAAAAGCGGCGCTACCTCACGGCAGCAGACCTCCGCTCTGGAAAAATCCAGCAAAGCTTCTGGCTCTGAAAAGTCCAGCAAAGCTTCAAGCTCGGAAAAATCCAGCAAGTCTTCAGCTTCGGAGAAATCTAGCAAGGCTTCAAGCTCGGAGAAATCCAGCAAGGCTTCTGCCCAGGCCAGTTCAAGCAAGTCCAGCGCCCAGGCCAGTTCTGGCAAGTCTTCCGCACAAGCCGGTTCGGGCAAGTCCAGCGCTCAGGCAACGTCAAGCAAGGGTTCGGCAGACAAAGACAAGGCCTCAAAATCTTCCAAGCCTTCCAGCCAGAAAGCCGAAACCAAAAAAAGCGAAAGCAAAAAGTCTGCTCCTGACAAGGTGGCTACCAAGGCCGAACCCAAGAGCAAAAAAGACCAGCCCAAGGGCAAGGGCGACAATTCTTAACGGCAGTGATTGATGGCGTGGCGGGCCCTGGCCCGCCAGCGCGTACAGGGCTGAAATCTGTGAAACCGCCCAGCCCCGCAGGCAAAACGCTCTTGGTACAGCCTGCTTGCGCGGCATCAAGACAAATGCGCCGCCATCTTTCATAGCGGCATATTTTTGCTGACAGCGGCAGCCCTGCTGCCCACCAAGCCACCCCAGCAGCCATGCACCAATCATCGCGCCCATGCGGCAGGCTTGCGCCAAGCCCTACCGGCCACATCCATATGGGCAATGCCTGGGCCTTTTTGCTGGCCTGGCTGGCTGCGCGGTCGCAAGGCGGGCGGCTGATTCTGCGTCTTGAAGACATAGACCCGCAGCGGTCACGGCCCGAGTATGCGTCCGCCCTTCTGGAGGACCTGCATTGGCTTGGGCTGGATTGGGATTATGGCCCCGATGTGGGTGGGCCTTGCGGCCCATACGTGCAGAGCGAACGCGGATCAATATATGACGGGGTTCTGGCGCAGCTGGCAAAGGCGGGAGCGACCTACCCCTGCTTTTGCACCCGCAAGGAATTGCGCCAGCTTGCTGCGGCCCCGCATGTTGACGACGCGGGCGCGCCCTACCCTGGGACCTGCCGCAATCTGGATGAAGGACGCATTGAGGCGCTGATCCGCAGCGGACGTCGCGCCAGCATACGCCTGCGCTGCCCGGAAGCTCCCATATCTTTCACCGACCTGCTGCTTGGGCCGCAAACCATTTTTCTTACCGACTGCGGGGGCGATTTCGCGCTGCGCCGCTCTGACGGCGTTGTGGCGTATCAGCTTGCCGTCGCTGTTGATGACGCTCTCATGGGCGTGACGCAGGTCGTGCGTGGGAGAGACATCCTGTCCTCCACGCCACGCCAGATTGCGCTTCTTCAGCTCTTGGGCTATGGTGCGCCTCCTTACGCCCATGTGCCTCTGCTTCTTGACGAAGAAGGAGAGCGTCTGGCCAAGCGCCACAACAGCCTGTCTCTGCGGTATCTGCGGGAACAGGGGGTTGATCCGCGCCGTATCGTGGGCTTGCTTGGCATGTTGGCCGGTCTTGAAACTTCCGCGCGCGCCGTCAGCCCGGCGGAGCTTTTGCCAGCCTTTGACTGGAGCCGTCTGCCAAGGCAGGACGTACGACTGCGAAACAGTCATCTGCGTGATCTGCTGTAACAGGCCGTCACGGGTGCGAACCGGCACGGGGCAAAAGCCCCCCGCTTTGCAGGAGTGAACGGCCATGAGCAGAGCGCCCATGGGAATACCCTTCTCAAGGGGCACGTCGCGCCGGTTGCAATGCTTAACCACACACATACATTACGCTAACGCCTTCACGGCGGGCGTCTGATCCGCGGTCTTTTTTTCAACGACAGCGAATCCCGTAACCTATGGGGGAGTGCATGACTTCGCAAAATCTGAATCAAATTTTTCTGGATGAAATATTTCCTGCTTCGCGGGCGGATGATTTTTTCGAAGCGCTGTTTGGCGGCGCTGAAGAAGGCGCCTACGACATTGGCCTTGTCTGCCGCGAGGTAAGCCCCCAAAAAGCCCACCTGGCTTTTGAGCTGCGCCAGCGGCCCGGCAAATGCCTTGTCTGCAACCTGACGTATGGCCTGCCGCAGGTATTCCAGCGCCATCCCATCCTTAACGTGGCCGGGGTAGCGAGCGCTGTGGCCCAGGAACTGGGTTGGCCATCTGACCGCGTCAACTGGAAGCTGGGCCATACTGAAGAAGTCAGCCGCGAACTGCACGCCATTCCCTTGATTCTTGAAAGGGCATGATCTTGCGCGCCTGCTTGCCTTGACAAGCGGGAGTTTTTTTGGCAATAGTTCCCGGTCGTCGGTTTCGGTTTACGGACTGAACCGCTGAAACGCCACATGGGGCGCGGCAGCAGTTTTGTCGCGCAGACATGATGGAATGATAGCGCCACGAGCATGATGCAATGGCCCTTTCGCCCGACACAAAAGAATATTTTTCATGCCGCCTTGGCTCAGTTGGTAGAGCGACTGATTCGTAATCAGTAGATCATCAGTTCAAATCTGATAGGCGGCTCCATAAAATTAAAGGGTTTACGCACAGCGTAAGCCCTTTTTTTGTGGAAAAATCCGCACCAGGTTGCACCAAATCAATTTTATTCATTGCCACCGTCCAAGGTTGGCGTCGCTTCTGCTGCATGAGCCTGCCCCACCGATGTGGATGGGCATATGTGGTCCCTGTGTTCGTCCCCTGCTGCACCTGATCAAAAAGATCTCCAGCGCAGCATCAACTGACCGAAAGCCGCCGCCACATCCGCATACATGGCTTCTGCGTCCGCACCAAAGCCGCGCTGTCGTTTGGCTGCGAGAATGAGCACCGCATGCAGCCCATATTCGGCGTAAAACGGCTTGGCAAAATACGAACGGATGCCCAGAGGGGCAAAAAGGGCCCAGTCAATGGATTTAACACTGTCGAGAGTATCTTCCACAATAAGCGAGCTGAGGCTGTAGCGCTGAATATCCTGTGCTATTGTGCCTTCATAGGCATGCAGCATCCCCCACTCAAGGCTGTCGAACACCGAACCGACACCGTATACGGCCACACGCCCGCTGCCCATCTGAATATGCGACAGCATCAACCCGTCAACTTCCGGCTCGCAGAGATTGTGCAGCTTTTCGAGCGCCGGGCGCAGTTCTTCAGTACAGATCGCCAACGCGCCGTCTTCTTCAAGCTTCGGGGGCCTTGCATCAACGTTGACCAATGCAACCCGCACCACTTCCTTGCCCGACTCTCCCCACAAGGTGAGCCGCACATGGGCCGAAAACAAGCCCCGCTCGCCATTGCCGAGCAGCAGCTTTCCCGACCATGCGTCCCGCTCCACGGCCTTTTCCATTGCCGCTGAAAAACCTTTCATCAACGACTGCGGCACCACATCATCCAGCACCAGCGCCCGCTCTGACTGTTCCTCGCCCAAAAAGAGCGTCTGCGCCGCCTTGTTGGCGTCATACAGCGTCTGATTTTCCAGATCCACGGTAAATACCGGATAATCTGCATCCCCCAGACGCATCTTCAACTGCGCGTTATAACAGGCGGAATTATATCCTCCAGGCAAATAGGCCTCTTTGAGAAGCCCGCTGTAGACGTCCTGCTCCGGTTGTGGCCAGCCCTGAAGGATCAGCGGCTTGCGTCCATCGTCATGCTTCAGCCGAAAGATTACGGCGGCTGGCCGCCCGGCATGGATCATGTCCCAGAACTCCACAAGCAGAGGATAATCCTGTTCCATTACCGCGTTCTTTCTGAACGCGGCGTTTTTCAGCAACTGCGGGGCGTCAAAGCCTGCGTCGCGCCAGCGGGTAAACACCTTGATCCGGGATTCACGCTGGCAGATGCTCCATAATAATCCGGGGAAGCCCTTTCGCCACTGCAGGAAACTTGCCATGCCATCTCCATGTATTGAAAATAAAAATCACCGTCGATGCATTGGCAGTAAAATAGACGCAAGCCATGAGCAAGCCTTTTTTATGCTGGTCTGTGGTCTGACCACTGATACGCAACCCCGCGCTCCAGAGCATATTTGCCTCTATAATCTGCTTTTTTTCTGCAGTATTTTACAGCATGTTATACGGTGGTCATACCAAAAAATAAAAAATATTTCATCTTTTTCACTATATTAATCGATTGAGTACTTTTTTTTACAAGTCTGTTGTCAAAAAAATCGCAGACGCGCAGTATGAAGGTACACAAACGCATTTGAACACGCTTTGTCTGGAGGACGCCCGTGATCGCGCCAGCAAACGCTGAAAACCAGTTGGAACACGCCCTGTTGCAGGGGCGCTGGACGCTCTTTGAGCGGTTGCCCGCCGAACGGCACCTGGCCGAAGAACTGGGCGTCAGCCGCGCAACGCTGCGCACCGCCCTGAGCACCCTGGTGGGCAAGGGAATTCTTGAAACGCGCCGCAGCAAGGGCACCTTTGTGCGCGCCCTCCCCTGCAACCCCAACGCAGCCAGCCTGGCCGACAGTCTGAAAGCCATGCGTATAGTCATGACGCCCCTGCTTGCCGCGGCCTCAGGTTCATATGCGCCTTCTGTCATGCTGAAGCTCGAACGCCACCTGCCTTCCATTGGCATGGCGCTTCACAGTGGCGACATGCGCCTTCTGGCGCAGCATCACCTGCGGTTTTTCTCCATACTTTTGCAGGCAATCAGCAACGACTGCCTTGCTCAGGCAGGAGCGGTCACCCTGCCCGATGCCTGCGCCCTTGCCCGGCTGTTGCAGGAATGCAGCCAGCCCCGGCTTGAGGAAATATTCAAGCATCTTGCCCGCACCCTGCATGGCCTGCGGCATGCGGACTCACAAGCCTGCGCTTCTTCTGTATCGGCCTATGTCACCTGCCTTTTGCAGTGCCTGGGGGAAGATGAATGATGAACCGGCGGAGGCGCGATTTTTTACGGGGAAACTGGCGCGCGGTTTCCCCATGCAGACTCGGCGAAAACACCAATGCAGACGCGCTGGCCAGCGGCGACGAGGCGCTGCTGCCGCCAGAGTTTTCGCCGGGTATGCTGCGGCTTGAAGGGCAGCGACTGGGGCTGCCCGTGGATACGATGAGCGAGGAGGCGCTGATTCGGGCCGTTGCACAGGCCCTGCACACGCAAGCGCGTCCCCCTGTGGAGATGGAAACCCCGCAACTTTGAGGAGGGTTCGATGGCTGACCACGACATTCCCTATCTTGAGGAGCGCAAGCTTACCAAGCGGTGGCAGGGGCCCTGGCCTATATTGGCCAATATGGCGTTCACACTTTCCATATTTGCCGTAACCTGGTGGATTTTTCAGGATCCGCGCGGCATCATGCGTTTTTACACACCCTATGTGGGGTATAACTATTGCCGCTGGTGGCTCATCATCCTCATCTGGATGGCCTATATTTTCGACTTCTGGCCATTCAAGCGCAACTGGATACGCAATGCGCATCCCCTGCAAAAGGGCCTTGTGCTTTCGCTTGTATCTGTTGGTTTGATGGTGGTGATGATCCACGGCTTTTTTGAAAGCGTCCTTGGCAATTTTGCATTTACCTATTTCAGCCCGCGCCAGTTGCAAAAGCTGCCAGGGCTCACCGAATTCTATTCCACCGAGTATGCGGCCCAGGCATGCATGATGTTCGCCGTCATCGCTTCATGGATCAGCCCGGCCTGGATCGTGGCGCTTGAGGGCCGCCCCTGGCAGAATGAAGCCCAACCCGTCAAAGGTTTCAGCATATGGCTGGGCACGTTCTGCCTGAGCCTTATCATCTACTTTATGACCATGCACAACCACATGGGCATCCTGTATTACCCCTGGCAGTATTTTACGGCAATTACCCCGCCTTACTGGGAATCCTTTGCGCAAACAGTTTCCGCGAACTTTCATGTAGCCTGGATCATGTGCTGCACCGTTGTGGTGTGGTTTATGGAAGGCATCTGGGAGCGTTACCCCTTCTGCCTCATCAAAAGGCCGGGCTTGCGCCGTTTTGCCCTGTTCTTCGGCATTATCGCCATTTCCCTCGCCCTGTGCTTCTTCTTCTGGTACATGCAGGAACTGGTCTGGGGCGACGCCATCCGTGGTCACCGGCGTGACGCGGCCCCCGACTGGCGCTGGCTGCATGTGGGCGAAACCGCCATCTTCTTCCTGGTTCCCGCCCTGTTCCTCCAGTTCTACGGCGGCAATTGGCCCAACAAGTTCAGCACGCCGGTCAATGTGCTTATCCGTACCGTGCTTGTGGCCATCGGCGGCATTGCGGTCTACTGCCTGTACTACAAGTACGCACACTTCGCGCTCGGCACGCAAAAAGGCTTTTCACATCCGCAACAGTTCCCGATGATTCCCATGATCTGGCTCATCGATATCTGGCTGATCAACTGGTGGTTTATGGACGGCTGGCCCGGCTGGAAGCGCGAATTCCGCACCAGCGAAGAACTTGTGGCCGAAGAACACGCCTTCGCCGCTCGAAGCGCCTGGAGCCCCGCCATGATTCCGGGTCTTGCGGTGGGGATTCTCGCTGGCGTTATGCTGTACTTTGCCATAGTGGCCGCGCTGCCATGGTTCAGCGCGCACTTCACCCTTGTGCAGTAAGGAGAGCAACATGGACAGACGAGACTTTATCAAGGGTGCGGCATTAGGGGTCGGCGTGGGCGCCATCGGCGCCATGGGCGCGTATTCATACTCCCCCATGCGCAGGACTTTTCTCAAGGACGTAAAACGCGGCACGGAAAATATCGGCGTTTGCAAGGCCGTCAAAATTACCAACATCTCCGAGACAAGCTGGTTCGACAACGGCGCCTTCATGCAGGATGTGACCGGCGCTGGCGGCCTGCTGGTAGACCAGTACACCTTCAACTGGCCTCCTTTCGGCAACGGCAAGGGCGTCGGCAAGGGCAGCTATGCCGACGGCATAAAGCTGATCAAGCATCTGCTGCCCCACAAGCTGGACGAAGCCTGGCAGATCGCGCGCGAAAACAGCGTACACCCCGACAATGCCGGCGGCTTTTCCTGCCTTATTGAAATTGAGGGCATGGACGGCAAGGTGACAAAATACCTTTTTGACACCGGCTGGAATTATCAGTGGATGGAAACCTGCTATAAGCGGGAAGGCATCGACACCATGCTGGCCAATAATGAAATTGCCGCCATGATCCAGACGCACGAGCATATGGACCACTTTTTTGGCCTGCCCGCCGTGACAAAATACAACCCCGATATTCACATCTACACGCCCAACACCTTTTACCCCAGCGGCAAACAGTACCTCAAGGACTGCGGACACGTGGGCAAGTGGACCGAAGTGCCCAAGGGCCTGCACAAGATTCAGGACGGCGTGGCCCTGTACGGCTTCGACTGCCCCATCATTTTCAAGGTATTCGGAGAAATCTCGCTGTACTGCAACGTCAAGGACATTGGCCTCGTGAGCATCACCGGGTGCTGCCACCAGGGCATCATTCTTTTTGCCGACACGGCCTACAAAACCCTGACCTATGAAAACGACCAGTTTTACGGCCTCTACGGCGGCCTGCACATCTCGCCCTTTGACGACTGGGACCCCAAGTATGACGACCTCGTTATCGGTCTCAAAAAATGGGATCTGCAAAAGGTGGGCTGCAACCACTGCACAGGGCTCATTACCGCCCAGAAGTTTGTGGACGCGGGCTACCCGGTTGTGAAAGGCACGGCGCGTTTCCGCTCCAAGACGACCAACTATCTTGGCAATGGAGACGTCATAAAGTTTCCCTCGTAAACGGCGCTGCCGGAAGGGGGCAGGTCTGCCCCCTTCCGGCTGGATTTCAAAAACCGCCACAACGATGGAGTATCCCCATGCGCCTTGATGCCCTGCTGCCGCGCCCCCTTTCGCCTGAAACAGACGCCGAGAGCCCTTCCATACTCAACTGTCTGCTCACAGGCATACATCTTGACCGCAAGCGGGCGCGGAGGCTGGGGTGGCGGGGGGTGCACCCTTCCAACCAGCTTTATGCGGCCTGGACCTGCCGGGTGGCCGGTTCTCCACACGTGTACGGCTTGGTTTTTCTTAACGAAAGCACAGAGCGATCCTTTCTCCACGGCACGTTTACGGCGCACGTGTTCCCCCATGCGGCGGATTCCATTCTCGACAAATTCCCCTTGCAGGCTCTTTCCATTGCCCTTGGCGAGGACTACGAGGAGCGCATGCGCAATCTCTCGCTGCACGCCCCCGAGCTTGCCCCCTTCTGCATGGGCAGCCTGCAGCTTGTGACGGCCCTGGACGGCAAGGGGCTTGCCTTGTCCCTGTCCGCTCCGGCCAGATATTGCCACATTTCGCGTGAAGGGATCGCTGCGCGGCCCTTCCCGGATTCAGACAGTTGCGCTGCAGGCGACACGGCAGGCGACACGGCAGGCGAACGGTGGATTGTCCCCCCCGGCGGTGCGGAATGCGACGTTCCCGCATTCAGGCTGCTGCTGCCGCTCTTCACAACACTGGCGGATACGGCCGCAACAATGTTTGAGGAAAGGCCGCGCTTAAGCCTGCATATGGCCCCGCAAAAACCGCGTGGCGCCGAAGGGGACGCCTCCCCCACCCTGTCGCTGAAGGCGGAGATGGGCGCATGCCCGCAACCGCGCCCCCTGACAGCTTTTCCCGGCAATGGCAGACCCATAAAGTTTCCATCCCTGTCTTCCGAAGGCAAGGTTCTGGAGCGCCTGCCCGGCCGCCGCCGTCAAATTCCGGCGACACCTGGCGCTGATCTGCCGGTCATGCATATCCTCACCGGATTCCTTGGCGCGGGAAAGACCACATTTCTGCGCCGCTGGCTGGATTATCTCAATGGCCGCGAACAGTTCGCCGCGGTCATACAGAATGAATTCGGGCGCATCGGACTGGACGCCGTGCTCACTCGCGGTGAAACGCATGTGGAGGCCCTGGACGAAGGCTGCGTCTGCTGCTCGCTGGCGGACAGCTTGCGGCCCGGCCTGCAACGCCTTTTGGAAGCGGCCCCTGCGGAACAGATAATTCTTGAAACAACAGGATTGGCCAATCCGGCCAATGTGCTTGAATCCCTTTACGATCTTTCCGACATGGTGCGGCCGGGGCTGGTCATAACCGTGGCCGACGCCCTGGCATGGGACGAGGCAGGAGCAGGCATCAGCATGGCGCAGGTGGCGCAGGCCGACGTCATTATTGCCAACAAGGCCGACGCGGTCTCTGAACAGCGGCTTCAAACAGTGCTGTGCGACCTTCGACGCCGCAACCCCAGGGCTGTAATCTTCCCCGCTGTGGAGGGAAACATCACCTTCGCCAATCTTGAAGCGCTGCATACGGCATGGCTCGACGCCCACAGATCTCCGCCCTCACGCGCCCCCCGTCTGCAGCCATTCAGCGCTGCTGGCAATATCAACCACACCACCGAAGGATTTGGTTCATTTTGCCTCACCCTGCCGCAGGTGGTCAGCACAGAGGATATTTGGCGCATGGTGGACGGCGCTGGCCCGGGGCTTTGCCGCGCCAAGGGCATTGTCAATCTGCGCAGGGACGGAGCGGTGGTTGCCGCTGTTGCCCAGTACGCCGCCGGACGCCTGGAATTTGAGGAAGCCCCGGACGGAGCAGACGAACGGTACATGGTGTTTATCGGGGTGAACCTGTCGCCGCCTGACACGCCCGGGCAAGGAGCGTCAGCCGTGCGTTGACGGCAGAGACATCTTCCCCGGCGGCCGCGCCAGTGCCTGGAGCCCGCCCAAAACGCTTAAGGAAACGCTGAGTTATTCCGTTTGGCGGCGTTGCTTCACTTTTTTTGAAACAGCCGGGGATGGAAGAGTCCACTCCTGCTTCAAAAAAATCGCGCCTTGCCAAACAAAACAACTGCGTGTTTCCAACAGGCTCTTTAATCAATGTTTTCTTAACCTGCCGGTTTCGTATGCCGGTTGTTGCAGCAAGGAGGCAGACATGAACATCATTGCTTTAGGGGGATGGATGATGTGGCCCCTGCTGGCAGTATCCATCCTGACCCTGACGGTGATTGTGGAGCGCCTGCTGCTGTACGCGTCGTGCTCCCTGCCCGACGACGCCCTGCGGGGAGATCTGCTCAAAGCCACGAGCAGCGGCGATGTGGAAACGGTGGCGGAGCGCATGGCCACAGTGCCCCTGCTGCAGGCCTTTGCCCAGCAACTCACAGCGGCAAGCCCCAACCGCGAATCATCCCTGCATCTGGCCGGAGGGCAGATTCTTGAACAGCTGGAGCGGCGGCTCGGTCTGCTCGGCGCCATTGCCAGGCTGGCCCCGCTCATGGGCCTGCTGGGAACGGTAAGCGGAATGATTTCCATTTTTTCCAGCATTGCGCACGCCTCCAGCGGCGTGGATATGAGCATGCTGGCGGACGGCATCTGGCAGGCCTTGCTCAACACGGCTTCCGGCCTGTGCATTGCCATTGTCGCCCAGTTTTCGCTGGCATTTTTTAGCGCCCGTCTCAAAAACATCTCCAGCATGCTTGATGCGGCAGGCAACGCGGCATTGCTGCAGCCTGACGCAGGCACTGCGTGCTGATTTTTATGCCATGACCAGCAGACGCAGTTTATCCAACGGGTTTCCTCTAGAGCGATTTCACTTTGAAATTGCTCTGGCGGCTGCGCGAGTAGACGCCCGCCGCGGAGGCGCAAGCGCAATTTATTTGCGCTGTCACACGCCGAAGTGGGCGTCTTGGAAGCATTGAGAATGGATATTCTCAATGCGAAAATGCTATAGTTGCGCCAAGGAGACAATGCCGATGCTTCGCCTGACCCGTCCACTGAATACGGCCTGTGATTACGACCTCATACCGCTCATTGATATGCTGTTTATTCTGCTTATATTTTTTGTCATTGCGGCGGCCTTTGCCGTCCGTGGGCTGGAAGTCGATCTGCCCACCGCCCACAGCAGCAAAACCCTGTCGGGCCGGGTAATTGAACTGCGCCTCACGGCTGACGGCGGCATTCTTTGCGAAGGGGCGCCCCTGCCCCGGCAGGAGGTCAGAGACAAATTGCACGATCTTGTGCTCGGCTTCAGGAGCAGGCCGGGAAGGCTCGTTCTGGTGGCTGACCCCAAGGCTCCTGTGGAAGGACTCATCTTTCTTGTGGATGAAGTGCGCATGCAGGGCGGGGAAAAGCTGCTTATCGCCACATCGGGGCAACCCGCGACGGACGCGCCATGACTGCGACCGAGCGGCTCTACGCCGCACTGGCCATCTCATGCCTCGTGCACTGGGGCCTTTTTCACCTGCTCGGCGCATCGGCAGAGTTGACCCCCGTGGGGACGCTCACGGTGATCAGCATGGATTCCCTGGGCTTGGGAGCATCCCCGGAGGGCGGCGCAGGCATCAGTATGGAGGCTGCCCCACCCCGCACCGAACCGCAAAATACTGCGGACAAAAGGCGTCAGGCATTTTTCGCCTTTCTTGACGATCTTGACGCGGCAGTGCATGCCCACCGCATGGACGGCGGCGAGGCACATTTTGTCGGAGTTGCGGCCTATGCCTTCACCGTGCGCGCCGACGGCAGTTTTACAGCCCCGGTGCTGCGCCAGTCGTCAGGTTCACCAGAGCTTGATGCGGCGGCGCGCCGTGCGATCCTTGCGGCAAGCGGCAGTGTGAAACGCCCGGACATTCTGGGCGCTGCCGATATTCCAGTGCTATTGCACGTAAAATACCAGTACGAACTGCGGTAAGCATACGGCAGCATCTGTTCACGTCTGTCAGCAGGGCATACGTGCAATTATAACCATGCCCACAGATGCGCTGTTGCGCCGTTCCAGCAGATTGGCCCGCATGTCCCTTGAAGCGCCCTACTGCCTGTCGCGCAGCATCTTCAGTTTGGAGCCGCTGAACCTGTCGCCGTCAGGCAGCTTCATGTGGTCAAGGCCCCGTACCACCACCTTGCGGTAAAACTCGTTGCCCGCAGCGACAACCTCGGGGATGGAGTAATAGTCCTGTTTGTCAATGCGGAAAGAAAGTTCCAGCGCCAAGGGCGCACCGCCCCAGGAGTCCGTCCAGGCCTCAAACGTGATCTCTGCCGCAATCCCCGCCAGTTTCACTGAACCCATCATGGCCGAATAGGTGCAGACGCTCACGGGCGTAAGCACTGTGTCGGCGGCAAGACCGCTCCTGGCCAGCGCAGGCACAAAACGCGAGAACTGCCGCAGGCGCGGGCGGCCAAGATCGCCGAAAGTCTTTGCATCGCCCCGGATGTTGACGCTTTTCTCCAGCCTTGAGGCTATGTTGCCCTGCGCGTCCATATAGGGGTTGTCTTCAGCGGAGATTTCCCCCTTGATGCCCACCGGATCCAGGGGCGTTCCCAGAATAAAGGCCGGATCCTTGCCGGAGGTTTTCACCGTAAGCTTTATGCCTTCTTTGGCGCTGCCGTCCTTTTTATGATTTGTGGTGCTGCGCACCACAAATCCCGCATCCCGCAGGGCAAGACCGTCTGTATCATAATAGCTTCGCGTGCGCAGGCGCACCTTGCTCTTTTCGGACTTGGCCAGAAGAAAACCGTTTTTTGCGGCCGAAGCAGAAAGGGCGTCCCAGAGGGCATTGAACGATGCTGCCGGCCTGTCTGCGGCAAAGAGCGCCGGATTTAGCGCCATCTTGTACTCAAGACCGTTCACCGCCCCGTGGGGCTTCCAGGCCGCTACATTATCCTCATATGTCGATGGCCCGGCCGCCAGCGCGGGCAGCCCGGGCAGGGCAAACAGGGCGGACATGGCGGACAACAACACGCACGCAGCACAGGCAAGCATGATTTTACGCATAGCACTTCCTTGCGGTATTAGTGCAGATTAACTGTGGAATGCTTCATTTTTCACTTTGTCGTCCTGCCCAAAATGCGCTTTCCTGCAGAATCACCGCCATAGTACGGCGCGCAGCAGGCCCCAAATCAGCCTGCCATCCGCGCCCCAAAACCTGGCGCGCGCCAGCCGGCATGCGGCACAAGCAGGGCGGCCGCCTGCCCTGCCGAAGACATGCCGGGCTTACATAAGTTACATAACTTTCAAAACTTCAGAAAGTTATTATAAAGTTACATAAAAAGATTTTGCGCCATTGCCGGAGTAAACAGAAGACAAATTCTGTCAGGAGGGTTTACTCATGCAACGCGCAGAAACAACGTCCGGCGGCCTGCTGGGCAAATTTTGCAGCTTCAAGATCGGGCCGGTTCCCCTGCCCCTGTACATCTGTTTTGCCATCATCATCTTTGCGGCCTCATACTATGGCAAGCTGCCCAAGGACATGATCGGCGGCTTCGCCGTCACGCTGGTTCTGGGCATACTCCTTGGCGACATGGGACTGCGCATTCCCGTTCTCAAGGACATCGGCGGCCCGGCCATCCTCTCCATCTTCATCCCCTCGGTTCTTGTGTATTACAGCCTGCTTGACGGTCCCGCCAAGGAGGCCATCATGCACTTTACCGCTGGCAAGAACGGAGGAGCCAACTTTCTGTATTTCTACATAGCCTGTCTCGTGACGGGCAGCATACTTGGCATGCTGCGGCAGGTGCTCATCCAGGGATTTTTGCGCATGTTTGTGCCGCTTATCCTGGGCACCATAGCCTGCTGCCTGATCGGCACGGCCGTGGGCACCCTGCTGGGGCACGGCCTGTTTGAAACCTTCTTTTATATTGTCGTGCCCATCATTTCCGGCGGCGTGGGTGAAGGCATTCTGCCCCTGTCTGCCGGTTATGCCGAAATTCAGGGCACCGACCCCGGCAGCTTCATCGCCATGGTAGCCCCGGCCGCCATGCTTGGCAACGTCACCGCCATTATCTGCGCAGGCATCCTCAAGCGCTACGCGGTGAAAAATCCTCACCAGACCGGCAACGGCAAGCTGGTGCGCGTGGGCGACGACAACCTGAACCTCACCAAGGAAGAAGAGCCCATCGACGTGACCATTCTGGGCATGGGCCTGCTGACCGCCTGCTGCTTTTACCTGTTCGGCCTGCTGGTCAACCTTGTCATCCCCATTCCCGCGCCCATTATCATGATTCTCTCGGCCGCCATTGCCAAGGCCACGGGCATCATGCCCAAGGTGGCGGAAAAAGCCGCGTACCAGTTTTACCTCTTCGTTTCCAAAAACCTCACCTGGGCGCTCCTTGTGGGCGTGGGCGTCTGCTACACGCCGTGGAAGGACGTTGTGGCGGTCATTCAGCCGAGCTACATCATCACTGTGGTCTGCACGGTGCTGGCCATGGTGGGCACAGGATTTTTCAGCGCCAAGTACCTTAACATGTACCCCGTGGAAGCGGCTCTGGTTACCGCATGCCACAGCGGCCTCGGCGGCACGGGCGACGTGGCCATTCTCTCCGCCTCCGGACGTATGGAACTCATGCCCTTTGCCCAGATATCCACGCGCATTGGCGGTGCGGCCATGGTAGTCATGGCTGTTATCCTCATGCGTATGTTCTACGTGGGCTAAAGGTGATATTCTCCGGCTGAAGCTGCCGCGCTTGCATGGCGCTCACCTTTTTCCGCCGCCCCGGCCATACAACCATATGACCGTGACCGGGGCGGCGGAAAGAACGCAGGAAGGCATATGCAGGGCTATTTTGAAATCATTACAGATCAGGACCTCGCCCAGGCTCAAGCACTGCTTGCAGCGTCCGGACTGAGCCTGCCCACTGGGCGCACCTATGGCCTCGGTTTTTACGAAGACGGCCATCTGGCGGCCTGCGGATTTCTTGCGGACACGGTTCTTTGCGGCATCTGCGTGGCCCCGCACGCCCGCGAGGGAGGCCTTGCCACCTCCATTCTGAGCCGTCTTGTTCTGCACGGCAGGCAGGAGGGCGCAAGCCACTTCTTCATCTTCACCAAGGCCTCGGAAGCGCAAAAATTCGAGGCTTCCGGCTTTGACCTTGTGGCGGCGACGCAAGACGCGGCCCTGCTGGAACAGGGACGGCCCAGCTATGCCGACTGGCTCACTGCCACACGGACGGCCATACGCGGTCACGGATGGGAACCTGCTGCTGCGGATGCGCATCCCGCCACGGGGCTTTCCCCGCATGCACGGCTGGGAGCCATTGTCATGAACGCCAATCCCTTCACGCGGGGGCATGAGTATCTGGCCCGCACGGCTGCTGCGGCCTGTGAAAAACTGCTGGTCTTTGTGGTGGAAGAGGACGCTTCCGTTTTTCCCTTTGCCGTGCGCCTTGAACTTGTGCGCAAGGGCCTTGCCAATGTGGACAATATTCTTGTGCTGCCCGCCGGGCCGTACATGGTCTCGCGCGCCAGCTTTCCGGCCTACTTCACGGCGGATGCCAGGGTGGGCGCAGTTCACGCCGCCCTTGACTGCGCCATATTCGCCACGCGCATTGCCAGGGATCTGGGCATAGGCCTGCGCTTTGTGGGCACAGAGCCGTTTGATCCCGTCACTGCCGCCTACAATGCCGCCATGGCGGCCGTGTTTGAAAGGTACGGCATTGAACTACGTGAAATTCCACGTTTGCAAACTGACGGCCAGGCCATCAGCGCTTCAAAAGTGCGGGCGCTCCTTAAGGGCGACGTCTCTGGGGCGGATTGGCAGGAGGTGGCGCACTTGCTGCCTCCAGTGACCCTGGACTTCTTGCGCTCCGCCGACAGCGCGCAGATACGGCAAAAGCTCAGGGATCATGTGGGACGGCACTGATATTTTCAGGGCATTACAACGTTAAAAGTTACACGCACCAACATTGCACGAGCGTGCAGCGCGCCACAACGTGACGTGGATTCTGCCGCAAATCGCATGTAGAGGCAGAATGACAACTCACAACAAGAAGCATTTCAAAGATAATCTGGTCCAGTTCCCAAATGGCGACCCTGGCCGCCGCAGGAGACATCAATGAACAAACAGTGCAGTGCCATGGCAGGCACATTGGAATCCAACGACATTTTCATCACCATCACTGCCGTGGGCGGAACAGACACGTCCATCAGCCTTTCCAGCATCGTCATGAACCAGTTTGGCGAGGCCATACGCGCGGTTGTGGCGCAGTGCATGGCGCAGTCCGGCCTCAAGGGCGTTGACGTCACGGTTCAGGACAAGGGCGCGCTGGAATGCACCATCAAGGCCCGTATGGAAACGGTCATTGCCCGCTTTAAGGAGAAAATGTGATGCGCAACAGAACCTTTCTTTTCATGCCGGGCAACAACCCCGGCATGCTTGCCAGCGCGCAGTGTCTGGGAGCGGATGTGGTCATTTTTGACCTTGAGGACGCCGTGGCCCAGCTGGAAAAAGACGCCGCCCGCACCCTGGTGAGCCATGCCCTCACAGAACTGCGCCCGCAGGGCGTCGGAGTGACGGTGCGCATCAACGGCCTGGACACGCCCTACTGGCAGGCTGACATGCAAGCCGTGGTCGCCGCCGGAACGGATTTTGTCATGGTGCCCAAAATAGAAAGCGCGGCGCAGGTGCTGCAAGTGGCCGAAGCCATAGAAAGCGCGCGGCAACAATGCGACAGCACGGCAACCGTCAAGGCGCTTGCCATTATTGAAACCCCCCTGGGCATTGAAAACGCCTATGCCATAGCCTCGGCCAGCAAGACCCTGCACGGCATCCTTCTTGGCGCTGAGGATTTTACCGCCTCAATGGGCGCTCAGCGCACAGCCCAAGGAGCCGAGATCGCCTATGCGCGCTCGCGCCTGCTCACGGCCTGCAAGGCTGCGGGCGTTCTGGCCATTGATACGCCCTTTCCTTTTGTGTCTGACCTTGAAGGGCTGGAAAAAGACGCCGCCTTCGCCGTGCAGTTGGGTTTTGACGGCAAGGCCGTCATTTCGCCCCACCACGTGCACAGGGTCAACCAGGCATTCATGCCCGCGCCGGACAAGGTCAACTGGGCCAGGCGCGTCATGGCGGCGGCCCGCAAAGCCAGCGAAGAAGGCAAGGGAGCCGTTTCACTGGACGGAATGATGATTGACCTGCCCATTATCAAAAGGGCGGAACGCATCCTGCTTCTGGCTGATGCATAAGGGGGCGCTGTAATGAAACGCAAATATATCTCCACCATTACCGCCGCGCTGCGTGAATGCGGCCTCAAGGACGGCATGACCCTGTCTTTTCACCACCACCTGCGCAATGGCGACCATGTGGTCAACATGACCATGGACGCTGTGGCCGCCCTCGGGGTCAAGGACATCACCGTGGCCTGCTCTTCGCTTTTTCCCGTGCACGAGCATCTCATCGAGCATATCAAGACCGGCGTCATCACCGGGCTTGATACGGACTACATGAGCGGTCCCCTGGCCAAAGCCGTCACAGGCGGCATTTTGCCCACGCCCGTCATATTCCGCTCGCACGGCGGACGGCCCCGCGCCATCGGTGAAGGCTCGCTCAAGATTGACATCGCCGTGGTCGCCGCGCCCGCCGTGGACGCCATGGGCAACATCACCGGCACCGAAGGCCCGTCCGCCTGCGGCTCGCTGGGCTATATCATCCCAGACACGCAGCATGCCGCCAAGGTCATCGCCGTCACCGACCATGTGGTTGAAGGCGGCCTTGGCCGCATAAGCATACCCCACGACGTGGTGGATCATGTGGTTGTTGTGGACAAAATCGGCGATCCCGCAGGCATTGTCTCCGGCTCCATCAGCCTCACGCGCGATCCTGTGGCCCTGGCCATTGCCCGCAACGCCCAGGCCGTCATCAAGGCCTCCGGCCTGCTGCAGGACGGCTTCTGCTATCAGACGGGCGCAGGCGGCGCTTCGCTGGCGGCATCGCTCTTTCTGCGCGAAGACATGCGCGCCATGAAGGTGCACGGCGGTTTTCTGCTCGGCGGCATCACCAAGTACATGGTCGAAATGCTTGAAGAAGGCCTGTTCGACAACGTGTTTGACGTGCAGTGCTTTGACCTGAGCAGCGTCAAATCCATTGCCCAGAACCCGCGCCACGTTGAAATATCCGCCGACACCTACGCAAACCCCAACAGAAAAAGCAATTGCGTGGACTTCCTCGACGCCGTCCTCCTGGGCGGCACGGAAATCGACCTTGATTTCAACGTCAACGTCACCACGGATTCCAACGGCAATATCATCGGCGGTTCCGGCGGCCACAACGATGCGGCGGCAGGAGCCAAGCTGACCATCATTGTGGCCCCCCTGGTGCGCGCCCGCCTGCCCATTGTGGTGGAAAAATGCACCACTCTGACAACCATAGGCTCCACGGTGGACGTGCTGGTGACGGAACGCGGCATTGCCGTAAACCCTGCCCGCAAGGAACTGGCCGACAGACTGCGCGACGCGCGCCTGCCCGTGTGCGGCATTGAAGACCTGCACGACCAGGCAGTACGCATGACCGGCAAGCCCCTTGCCTACGAGCGCGGCGACAAGGTCGTGGGCACGATGGAATACCGTGACGGAACCATTGTGGACCATATCTACGCCACAAAACAGCGGACGTAGGCCTCACATTCCGGCGCGGCGGAAGCCATAACACGCCGCGCCGGAAACGGAGTTTTCATGAGCTTGAACGACACCCTTGCCGCCCCCCTTGCCGCCATCCTTGCTGAAAGGGAAGCGCGCTGGAACATGCGCCGCGAGCTTGCCGCAGAGCACGGGCACCCCGTACTTTCGCTCACGCTCAACATCCCTGGCGCGGATAAAAATCCGGCTGGTTCGGCCCAGGCATTCGACAGCCTGCGGCAGGCCCTTGGCCGCGCCATTGCGCGCCATTGTGGGCACACAGCCTGTTTTGCGGCCGAAACAGAACGCGCCGGAGTGGACGGTCCCTGCTGGATAGCCTCCGTGAACCTTGATCCGGCACTGCTCAAGGCCCTTTGCGTGGCCATGGAAGAGGAGCACCCCCTGGGCAGACTGGCTGATGCAGACGTGCTCAACGCGCAGGGGCAGCCTGTGAACCGGGCGGACATGGGTCTTCCGGCACGGCGCTGTTTTTTGTGCGAGGCCCCGGCAAGCCTCTGCCGCAGACAGGGCAAACATGCCCCGGAAGAAATCATGGCCCATGTACGCAATCTGCTGGCCCTTGCCCGCAGCGCGGACGCCTCGTCCTGATGTCCTGCCTGAAAAACCTGTGCGCATGCGCCCCCGCGCGGCATGGGGATGTATCCATTTCCTCGGCCCGCGTCGGTGAACTGGCCGCACGGGCCGCCATCCTTGAAGCCGCCGCCGGGCCAAAGCCGGGGCTGGTCTGCCGTGACAGCCAAGGCGCGCATAAGGACATGGACTACGCCACCTTTGTGCGCAGCGCCCTTTCCCTGCAAGGCTATTTCACCCAGGGCCACGCCCTGGGCTCGGCCACCACCACGCTGGAACCGCAGGCTGTCTTCCCACGCCTGCGGTCACTGGGCCTCAAGGCCGAACAGGACATGTTCGCGGCCACCAATGGCGTCAATACCCACAAAGGACTGATTTTCTCCCTGGGCCTCTTCTGCGCCGCCCTGGGCAGACTGGACAGGCTGGGCAATGCCGCCAACGTGCAGGCGCTCTGCCGCACGGCGGGCTCCTTTGTGAGGGGCATTACCGGATCTGACATGGCCGCCCTGCCCTGCGGCCCCCACGCGGCACAACTGGCCATTCCGGGCTTCCGCCCCCACAAGGCGCGGCATGCCCGGCCCAAGGCCATGCGCCCCCTGCTGGAAAAAACTCTGGGCCGCAGCCTGACCCCCGGCGAGGTCATCTATGTCATGTACGGCATGCGCGGCGTGCGCGGTGAGGCGGAACAGGGTTTTCCCGGCGTGGCCCTTGCCTGCCACAGCCTGCGGCGGCATGGCGTGGCCGTGAACCTGAACAGGGCCATGGTCCATACCCTGCTGGAACTGCTGGCCCGCGTCGAGGACACGAGCCTGCTCTGGCGCGGAGGCGGCAGAGGCTTTGCCCTGGCCAGAGCCTATGCGGCCGCGACCCTTGACGCTGGCGGGCTGGACACAGCCCACGGCCGCCGCACCCTTGACCGCATGGGCGCGGCCTTTGTGCGCCGCAGACTCAGCCCCGGCGGCTGCGCCGATATGCTCGCCACAAGCGTTTTTCTGCACCTGCTCGGCCGCTAGCAGCAATGTCATATTGAAATGCTTTGTGGGGGAGGAAACGCTTTGTGGGGGAGGGACCCTTTTGTAAAAGGGTCGCCTCCCCCACGCTCCCACCCCCTAAAACTTTTATTGTAGTTCACTGCCCGACCGCACAGGGCCAGAGCGCTTTCATAATGTGTAGTAGTTCAGACTTGATCTGACAGTCGGTTCCGTTTTGATGGTTCCGATTGTCAGGTTAGTTGAGTTGTCCGACCTTTTCCTTCCAGATCTGTTTTCCGTCAAGGAGTGTTTGCAATGGCGTTCTGCCGCAACACTTTTTCCCTTGATGTGTCCTTTCGATGTTGTAATGTTCCATCCAGACATCCAGATCGGCCTGCAGTTCCTCCAGAGAGTTATACAGTTTCCGCCGGAAGGCAACCTGGTAAAACTCGTGCAGGATGGTCTTGTGGAAACGTTCGCAGATGCCGTTTGTCTGCGGATGCCGCGCCTTGGCCTTGGTGTGTTCTATGTTGTTTATGCCCAGATAAAGCTGGTAGTCATGCGTTTCCAGTCTGCCGCAGTACTCTGTGCCCCTGTCCGTCAGCATGCGGATAATGCCCATTTCCATTGAAGTGAAGAATGGCAAAACCCGGTCATTGAGCAGGTCGGCTCCGGTGATGGGTGTTTTGGTAGTGTAGAGCTTGGCAGCCGCCCACTTAGAGTAGGTATCCACAAAGGTTTGCTGATAAATACGGCCGACGCCCTTGATGGTGCCGACGTAAAATGTGTCCTGACTGCCGAGATATCCGGGATGATGGCTTTCTATTTCGCCGCAAGCCTCATCGTCGTGTTTTTTACGCTCCAGAGCTTGTACCTGGGCTTCGGTGAGCACAATGCCCTCTTCAGCGGACTTCTTCTCCAGGGCGTTCAGGCGCTGCTTCATTGAGGCCAGGTCATGGCGCAACCAGATGGAACGCACCCCTGACGGCGACACAAATACGCCGGTTTTGCGCAGTTCGTTGCTGGCCCGCACTTGCCCATGAGCAGGGAAGGCTATCGCAAAATCCAACACCGCCAGTTCCGTGGCCTCTTCCACGCGATTTTTCAGGTTGGGCTTTTTGCGGCTGACCTCAAACAGCGCTTCAACGCCTCCGGCGTCTCGTGCTGTTTGATACCGGTAGAAGGTATCTCTGGAAAAGCCCATGATGCGGCAGGCTCTGGAGACATTGCCGAGTTCGGCAGCAAGGTTGAGAAGTCCGGTCTTGTGTTTGATGACGTTTTGATTGAAACTTTCCATGGGGAAACTCCGTGGGCGCTGTGCCCGGTTGATGGTACGTTTACACTTCCATCAAAACGGAGTTCCCCTCGCTTTTCAAGGGACAACTGTCAGATCAAATCGCGACTACTTCACATAATGAAACTGGCTGGCTGGCGGCGCACATAGTATACAGCTCCCCCACGCTCCCCTCCTCCTACAGTGCTTGCTGCGCCAAAAACCTTGCTCTTGTCCCCACTTCTGAACGCATGAAACAACTCGGCGAGCGCCACGCAAGGCACATGCGGCGCGCCTCCGGCTCGGTGCCATCCCGCCCCCCCCTTGCCCCTGGTGCGGCTTTTGTCGAGCGGCATTCACGTATTGCCCTTTGGCAAGGTTTACTGCTAAATTTAAAGGGTTATTCATTTTGTCGGAGCAGGCTGGCCTTGGGGATACGCGTTCCCAATGGCAAGCCACGCCAGTTACGGCGCGTACTCACGCAAACGGGTTGCGTTTGCGGTTTTTCGGCGGGCGCTGCCCACGCGCCACCCGCGTTTCACGGTGAAAACGCTTTAGAGCAGTTTACAAATGAAAGGAGTTAACTGCTCTGCAAGGATTTTTCCTGACAATCCTTGCCACAAAATGCGAATAGGCAGGCTTTTGCCTGCCGGACATGAGCATTTCACGTGTTAAATGCTCCCAAAAACCACCCGGAGGCCCGGCGTGAAATCCTTTTTGACCTTGCAGCCCGTGGAAACGGTTATCGGGCATATCCGCACCTTTCCCGTGCTGTGCGCCGAGCGCATCCCGCTGGACGCGGCCTCTGGCCGCCGCCTTGCGGATGATTTTACGGCCCCCGCCGATCTGCCCGGATTCGACCGCGCCACTGTGGACGGCTACGCCGTGCGGGCACGCGATATTTTCGGCGCGCAAGAGGGCAATCCGGCCCTTGTGGAATGCGTGGGCGACTGCCCCATGGGGGCGGCTCCCTCCGTCATTCTCCACGAGGGGCAGACTGCGCGCATACTTACGGGCGGCATGCTGCCGCAGGGTGCGGACTGCGCCGTCATGGTGGAGTATTCCCGCCCTGCCGGGGGCAACCTTGTGGAGCTGACCCGCAGTCAGGCCCCTGGCGACAACGTCGTTCTGCGTGATGACGACGCCGCCACCGGAGCGCGGCTCCTTGCCGCCGGACGCCGCCTGCGCCCGCAGGACATCGGCCTTCTGGCGGCCTTTGGCCAGACCGATGTGGTGGTGCGGCGCAGCCCGCGCGTGGCCATTGTGTCCACCGGGGATGAAGTGGTGCCCATTGAAGAAACGCCGCCGCCCGGAAAAGTCCGCGACGTCAACGCCCACAGCATCGCCGCCCTGTGCCGCGAGGCAGGAGCGCAGGCAGTGCGGGCCGGGCTTGTGCGCGACGATGCCGGTGAACTTGAGGCATGCCTTACAAGGCTTGCCGACGAATACGATGTGGTGGTGGTGTCGGGCGGCTCGTCGGCGGGCATGCGCGACCACACGGTTGACGTGTTCACCGCAGTGCCCGGTGGCGAGATTCTCACTCACGGCGTAGCCCTCAGCCCCGGCAAGCCCTTCATTCTGGGCCGCGCCGCCGCTGCCGGGCGCACACGCTGCCTCATGGGGCTGCCGGGGCATACCGCCAGCGCCCTCATCTGCGCGCGGGTCTTTCTGCTGCCCCTGCTCCACCATCTTCAGGGGCAGACAGAGCCGGAAATTGCCCCCCGCGTTCCGGCGCGCCTGACGCGCTCCATAGCCTCGGCACAGGGCCGCCGCGACTACCTGCGCGTACGCCTGACGCCGCTTGAGCAAACAGCGCCCACCGGCGGCGACGCGCTGTGCCCGCTGTATGAGGCCGACCCCCTCACGGGAACCTCCGGCATCATTACCGGCATGACGGCGGCAGACGGCCTGCTGGTCTGCCCGGAAAACCGCGAAGGATTCAATGCGGGAGACATGGTCATGGTGGAGCTGTTTCAGTAAAACCGCCACACATACCCGCACCAGCACGGAGAACGCCCTTGAAACGCAATACCTACCTGACCCTGCTGCCGCCCGATGAAGCCAGAAGCCTCTGGTTTACAAAGCTCAACGCCCACGTGCACAGCCTGGCGGAAGAAACCGTTCCCCTGACTCAGGCGCTTCGCCGCGTGCTCAGCCGCCCTGTGGCAGCCCTGCGGTCTTCCCCGGCATTTCACGGAGCGGCCATGGACGGCATTGCCGTCAATGCCGAAGACACCTTTGCCGCTTCCGCGCGCAATCCCCTGCGCCTTGAGCTCGGCAAGGCCGCCCACTGGATCAATACAGGGCATCCCCTGCCCGACGGTTGTAACGCCGTCATCATGGTTGAAAACGTCAATACCGAAACGGTTGAAGGCGTTCAATGGGCCGTCATAGAAAAAGCCGCCTTTCCCTGGCAGCATGTGCGCAAGATGGGCGAGGACATGGTGGCCACGGAGATCATCCTGCCGCCCGGAGTGTGCATTGGCCCGTACGATCTGGGCGCTCTGGCTGCGGGCGGCGTGCTTGAAGTGCCGGTGTTCGCGCGCCCGCGCGTCGCCATTGTTCCCAGCGGCTCGGAAATTGTGCCCTTGAGCGAAGCTCGGGAGGAAGACCTGCGCGCCGGACGGGTGCTGCCGGAATTCAATTCGCTGATTTTTTCGGCCATGATTACTGAGGCCGGGGGCCATCCCGTCACCCTGCCCGTGGTTCCCGACGAACCAAAGGCCATTGCCGCCGCCGTCATGGCCGCCCTTGGTGGGACGGGGCCAGAAGCAGGTACGGGGACGGAGTCTGGAGCGTGGTCGGGAGCGGACGCAAGTGCGGGAGCGGGAGCCGACCTTGTCATCCTTAATGCCGGGTCTTCGGCTGGCAGCCACGACTACACGGCCCATGTGCTGGAATCATTGGGCGAGGTGCTGGTGCACGGCGTTTCGGTCATGCCCGGCAAGCCCACGGTGCTGGCCGTGGTGCGCGGCAAGCCCGTTATCGGCGTGCCCGGCTATCCGGTTTCGGCCGGTATCGCCATGGAAGAATTTGTGCTGCCCCTGCTGGCCCTGTGGCAGAAGCGTGTCGCCCCGGAGCGCGAAAAGGCCACGGCCATTCCCTGCAACCCGCTGCCCTCGCGCCCCGGTATGGAAGAACGCCTGCGCGTGAAGCTGGGCCGGGTGGATGGAACCATAATCGCCGTGCCCCTGCCGCGCGGCGCGGGAACCATCACCAGCCTGAGCCGGGCCGACGGCATCATCCGCATCCCCCGCGACAGCGAGGGTTGCGACGCCGGGGAACCCGTGACAGTGGACTTGCTGCGGCCGCAGGCCGCGCTTGATAACGCCCTGCTGGCCATAGGCAGCCACGACAACACGTTGGACCTGCTGGACAGCCTGCTGCGCAAAACCCACCCCCGCTATCGCCTCACCTCGGCCCACGTTGGCTCTCTGGGCGGGCTCATGGCCCTTGGGCGCGGCCAGTGCCATCTGGCGGGCAGCCATTTGCTGGATGCCGCCAGCGGCGTATACAACCGCAAGGCCATTGAAGAAAACCTTGAAGAACCCGTTGTTCTGCTGCGCCTTGTGGACAGGGAACAGGGCATTTTGACAGCGCCGGGCAATCCCCTTGGCATCAGCGGCATTGAGGATCTGGCGCGGCAAGGGCTGCGCTTCGTGAACCGGCAGCGCGGCAGCGGCACCCGTGTGCTGCTGGACTACAGGCTTGCCTGTCTTGGCATTGCGCCCACGCGCATCACCGGCTACCGGGATGAGGAATACACCCATATGAATGTGGCCGCAGCCGTGCTTTCAGGCCGCGCGGACGCGGGCCTTGCCGTGCGCTCCGCCGCCAACGCGCTGGGCCTGCCCTTTGTGCCCGTGGGTGTGGAAGAATACGACCTCGTCATCCCCCGGCGCTTTTATGAAACTCCGGCCATGCAGGCCCTGCTGGACGTCATACGCGGCGCTGACTTCAAGCAGGAAGTAACGGCCCTCGGGGGCTACGGCACGGAAAAGACGGGGCAGATCATCTGGGAATACCCGGGCAGATAGGCCCGGCGGATTGTCAGATCACGACAGACAGCGGAAAGAAGAAAAAAATTGCCCTACCCCGTGGGGGTTGCTACGCCGTACCCCCGCGTCAGTGTGGCTCGGCAGCCACTGATAGCCGCCGCCTGCCCGCGCTGGCGGGTTACTCCCAGAAAAAGCGTTCCAGTTCCGGCACGGACATGTCCAGATGGTAGAGGGGCGAGAGCACCCCAGGGCCATGACCGGCCGGCATATTACCGGCTGGCGAATGCCCGGTTGCCGGGTTTCCCCCGGCCCCGACGGTTTCAGCTCCCGCCTCAGAAGACGGGGCAAGCACCACGCGCAGGCACAGCCTGACCATAAGGCAGGCCACAGCTGCCGGAGCCAGCGTGCCCACGCCTTCACGGCGGGCTTGCGTCAGTTCTTCAACGCTTTGCCCCTGCGGATACAGTTCCGGCAGACGGGGCGTCGGCCCCCCGTTCATGTAGGCAAAGCCCTCGTCCCGCAGGACGGAGCCGTGCACAAAGGGCACCCCCGCCGCAAGACTGGCCTTTTCCAGTGCGGTCTTGGCCGCGATAGTGTCGAGGCAGTCCAGGGCCACGTCCACACCCCGCACAAGATCCGGCAGATTGTGCTCGTCCGCCTCAACCTGCACTGCCTCGGCGTCAAGGTGCGAGGCCACATCGGCAAGGGCCTGCCGCAGCACAAGGGCCTTGGGACGGCCCAGAGCGCTTTCGGTGCAGAAGCGCTGGCGGTTGAGATTGCTCTCGTCAAAAACGTCATTGTCCACAAGGCGCAGAAAGCCCACGCCCATACGCGCCAGCAATTCCGCCGCGTGCCCTCCAAGCCCGCCGCAACCAAGAACAAGAATACGGCTGCGCAACAGACGGGCCATGTCCTCTGAGGAGAACAGGCCATAGTTACGGCGAAAACGCTCGGGCCAAATGTTGAAGGACAGCAGGCGCGCCATGGCCTCACCCTCGGACAGGCCATGCAGTTTAGCCCAGGCCCGCAGGCCCGCGAGACTCACAAAAAGCGTGCTGTCAGGCGTGCCCTGCCCGCAGGAGGCCGTGGCGCTGGCAGAATGTGGGGGGTATTCGGCGCGCAGGTAGGGGATAAAAAAGGCGCGCGTTTCTGGTTTTGTCATGGCCAACGGACGCTAGCCTCCACCGACAGCCGGGAAGAAGGCAATGCGATCTCCGTCGCGCAGGAGATCGTCCACCTTACGCTGGCGTCCGTTGACCATAACAATTTTGATGTCTTGCAGCGGCAGATTCAGATGCCGGGCCAACTGTTCCGCGCTGCTGCCTTCCGGCATGGCAAGGTGCAGGCCCGCTTCCGGATTATAGCCGGACACGTGGTCGCGCAGCGTGGTGCTCAGCTTCACGGTCAGGTGCATGACAAACTCCTTGGCCGCAACGTGGCCAGATCATATATGCCCACGCCGCCGGGCCGCCGTCAAGCTATACGCAAAGCCCATGTCAGCCCTTGCGCAGGTACAGACCTATCTACCGCAACAGCAAGACAAAATTTTCCGCCGCCCCGGTCTTGCCCGACCGGGGCGGCCATGTTTCGTAATGCGAACTAGCCCTTTTCCTCTATCCAGTTGAACACGGTCTTGAGTTCGTCGTGGGTGATGTCAAAAGTGGTGTTGTGCGGGGGAAGCTTTTCATCCGTAAAGAAATCGGGCAGCACGTCCGCGGCCTGGGTGATGCCCGCGCGGCGGTTGAAGTCGATTTCCGTGGACAGGATGCGCTGGCCCAGAGTCACCACGTCATCACCCGTAAGCTGCCAGCCGAACTTGGCGTTGAGCATGTCCACAATGGCGGGCAAAGCGTCCGGCACGTCAAGAATGGCAAAAGCCGTGAACAGGCACAGCCCCACGGAGTCCACCGAGGCCGTAGCCACCTGCAGATTGCGCGAAAGCTCGATCTGGCCTTCCTTTTTCAGCGGATCAACCGTGCCGCCGCTGCTCAGGATGTTGGCGGTAACGGCATACCCGGCCGTGTGGTCAGCGCCCATGGGCGACGTGGCGTAGGTAACGCCCTGGCCCTTGACGGCACGCGGGTCATAGGCGGGCAGGCTCTGCCCCTTGACCGTGGGCACCCGGCGCACGCCGAAAACCCGGCCAGTGGTGGCCGTGCCGCAACCGATGACGCGCCCAAGGGGCGTGCCTTCGCTGATGGCGTGCATGGCGGCCAGCACGGCCTTGGCGTCGCCGTAAGGAATGCCCCCGCCAGCCATGGCAACGCCCATGGCGACACCCACGTCAATGGTGTCCACGCCGATGTCGTCGCACAGATAGTCATACTGCGAGATGGCGTCCAGATCCCCGATGCCGGAGTGGGGGCCAAAGGCCCACAGGGTTTCATATTCCGGCCACTTGCTCTGGAACTTGCCTTTCTTGTCGGGCAAAATGCCGCTGCAACGGATCATGCAGCCGCTCATGCAGCCATGCGCCACCGTGCCGCCGCGTTCCTTGGTAATCTGGTTCAGCAGCTCGCCGGACACGGCCTCATGCTTGTCAAACCGGCCCACGGTAAAGTTGGCCGTGGGCAGGCCGCCCGCTTCATGCAGAATGTTCACAAGCACGGCGGTGCCGTACTCCGCAAGGCCCTTGCTCGTGATGGGATGCTCGGCCAGTGCCTTGGCAAAACGCTTGGATGCGTCGCGGAAAGCCGCTTCGTCCACAAGGGGCTGATTCTTGCCGCCCTCGGGATTCACGATGATGGCCTTGAGTCCTTTAGAGCCCATAACCGCGCCCACGCCGCCGCGACCGGCATGGCGCATGGGGCGCAACTCGCGGTCGGTAAAGGCGATGGAGGCGGCGGTGAGCTTGAACTCGCCCGCGCGACCGATGGTCACATAGCTGCAATCACTGCCGTACTTTTCAATAAGCCTGGCCACGGTATCAAAGTTGTTCAAGCCCGCCGTTTCAGAAGGCACAAGCTTTGCGTGGTCCTTGCTTACTTCAAGCTGCCACCACTGGCCTTCTTCGGCCATGTCTTCAACAATAACGGCAAGAATGGCCAAGCGGGCCAGATGGCCGCCGGGCTGACCGCCCGCGTTGGATTCCTTGATGCCTTCGGTAAGCGGGCTTTTACAGCCCACGGAAATACGGTTGGCGTTGGGGCTGTTGGTGGCGCCCAACAGGCCAGGCGCGAAAACCAGCTTGTTGTGCGGGCCGATGGGCGTGCAGGTGGGCGGAACTTCACGCGCCACAATGGCCGAGGTCAGGGCGCGACCGCCAAGGCCCGCATATTCCTGAGGAATTTCTTCAAACACACAGGTTTTTGTCGCCATATTAACGCGCAAAAAACGAAACATGGGGCCTCCTTACAGCGCTGCCGCGCAGTATATGTTTTCGCAATATCTTTTTACACAGCAAGTCTTTAATCGCTTTCTACGGCAGGATCAGAAAAAACGGCAACTCCCCAAAAAAAACGACACGCTTTCATGCCCAAGCGGCACGAAAGCGGACAAAAGAAGGACAATACGGCAAATGCGCGCCGCGTGCGCCGTGTGCAGGGGCTAGCACGAGTTCATCTCAAGGGCTTTGTGGGGGGGGGAAATGGCCGGAATGGACGCAATCAATCTGCTTGATCACTCCTTCCCTGGGTAAATTTGTGCATGGTTTTGGGGTATTTTTCTGCATCCCGGCCGGGGGGATTGCCAAACATCCTGGAGTACTCACGACTGAATTGCGAAGGACTTTCATACCCTACATGATACGCGGCCTCAGCAGCGCCTTTCTGTTCCGCCGTTATGAAGCGCCTGGCTTCGATCAGGCGAAGCTGCTTTTGGAACTGCATGGGCGTCAGCGTGGTTATCTCTTTAAACCGCTGGTGAAGGCTGGAAATACTCATCTCCGCAATTCCCGCCAACTCGTCTATTCGTAGTGGCTCTCTGAATTTCTGATTGATATGCGCAATGACTCTGCCCACTTTCTGCAAATTGCCTTCGTGCATGGCCAGGTGTGCAATATGACGCCCATGCACGGATTTCAAAAGACGGTAGCATACCTCCCTGATGTACATGGGAGCCAGAAACCCGGCATCCCCGGGAGCGTCAAGAAGTCGGGCCAACCGCAGCAGCGGCTCTCCCAAGTCATCATCCATGGCGTCCACGAACAGTGAACGGGCGGCCAGCTTGGAGCCGCATGGCAGTATGTTCCCAGCCAGAAAAATCTCCCCGGCCATAGCAAGATCAATTTCCACTTGCAGGCATAAGTATGGTTTTTCGGGAGATGCCTTGGTGATCATGCCAATGATGGGCATGGTCACGGGGATGGTCATGTAGTCGCCCACATTGCAGTCGTAAATTTCCTGCCCGTAGGTTATCGCCTTGGCTCCCTGAATCACCAGGCAGATGCAAGGATTGTATATTTCGGGGAGATGCTCGTTGGGGTTGTCAATCCGGATGCAAGTCAAGCCCCCTATCCTGGTCTGATTGAACTCTTCCCCGGGGGCATGGCGCGCGACAATGTCCGCCAGTTCCTTGAGCGCCGCATTCTTCATGTGCAACCTTCTTCTTATTTCATAAAAAATTATTTTTTGTATTATCAGGCAATGATCGCGGAAGATCGTGTATTCACCATAAGCCCGTAAATCCATAATGTCCACCTCAAGCCACACCGAAAGTGCATGAAATATGTCTGGTAATGTAGCGACAGATCGCCAGGAACCCCCTCGCCAGGGAAAAATGCTTCAGATCGTAGCTGCTGCGCAATAAATATAAAATTGCATTTTTCGGCAATATCAAAAACTACTCAAGGAGAAAAACATGGTACGGTTCACTATTCCACGTGAAGTTTATTTCGGTGAAAACGCACTTGACAGACTGGCTTCGGTCAGCGGGACGAAGGCCATGCTGGTGGTCGGTTCAGAGAGATTGAAAAAAGACGGGACGACCGCAAAGATTCAGTCTCGTTTGAAAAAGGCCGGTATTGAATCTGACATTTTTGCTGGAATCGAGGCGGATCCTTCAATTACAACCGTGATGAAGGGCGTTGCCGCCATGAACAGCTATGGCCCTGACTGGATTATCGGCATCGGCGGCGGCTCTCCCATTGACGCCGCCAAAGCCATGTGGATTTTCTATGAACATCCCGACTTCACTTTTGAGGAGGCGGCAAAGCCGTTCAACCTTCCCGAACTTCGCCGCAAGGCGCGGTTCATCGCCATCCCTACCACCAGCGGCACCGGTACGGAGGTCACATCGTTTTCCGTTATTACCGATTATGAAACCGGCATGAAATACCCCATTGCGGATTACAATATCACCCCGGATATTGCCATTCTCGACACGAGCCTCGTGGCCGACATGCCCCTCGCCCTGATTGCGGATACCGGCATGGATGCTCTGACCCATGCCATTGAGGCGTACACATCCACTATGGCAAATCCCATTACTGACGGTCTGGCCATCAAAGCGATTCAGATGATTGTCCGCGATTTGCCAGCTTCTTATGAAGGGGATGTAACTGCCCGCAACAGCGTCCACCTCGCCCAGTGCATGGCGGGAATGGCATTCTCCAACGCCATTCTTGGCGTCGTGCATTCCATGGCCCATAAGACCGGAAGAGTGCTTGACATTGCGCATGGCAGGGCAAACGCCATCTACCTCACATACGCCACGCAGTATAACGCCAGAACTGCTCCTGAAAAATACGCCGAGATCGCCCGCTATCTTGGTTTGGAGGGAAAAACCGATGCTGCATTGGTGACGGCCCTGGTGGATTGCATCAAGAAACTGCGCTCCGACCTG
Source organism: Desulfovibrio sp. 86 (assembly GCF_902702915.1). Taxonomy (NCBI): domain Bacteria; kingdom Pseudomonadati; phylum Thermodesulfobacteriota; class Desulfovibrionia; order Desulfovibrionales; family Desulfovibrionaceae; genus Desulfovibrio; species Desulfovibrio sp. 86. Next base: position 640,851 of record NZ_LR738849.1, read on the forward strand.
AATATGCCATCCTCTCTCAAGGAGCATGGCACGGACGAAAAGTTTTTTATGAGCCAGGTCAAAGAGATAGCCAAGGAGGCAGTCGGAGATCCGTGCACGGGAACAAATCCGCGTCCTGTTTCGGAAGAAGAAATGACTGGGCTGTTTGAAGCGGTATATTACGGTAAGGACGTCACGTTTTAAGCGTCCCACTCCCTTTTCCCCTGTTTATATAACCGGGGAACAACGTTCAACACCTTACGGAACAGCAAGGCGCATCCAGATGTTCTTGTGGCGATTTCCGGCATTGGCGGTCTCGGCCATGATTGAGGTTTCCCCCTTGAAACGCGCCAGGGAAGCATTTGAAGAAATGATGGCCGCAAAGACGCATTTCCGCGCGGTTTTGAGCATGTCCCAATAAATAACTACGCCACTGAACACTTTGTATGTGTTTAGTGGCGTAGTTAATTTATGTTATGCGGAATCCCTACGAGGGGCGGATTATACCAGCATGGATGGCACTGCCGTCAGCGTGCCGCGCTCAAGCCGGAACTGCGCGCTGGCATGGCTCAGGATGTCCTGATGATGGTGCGCAACCTGAACCACGGCCATGGCTTTTCACAATGCCACTGCCAGAGCACTTCTGGCGCAAAAATCAGTTCACTTCATTCCAGTGTCTGCCCAGGCGGATTTCGCGCGCCCCCAGCGTACGGATCAAGGCCGGATCATGCGTGGCGCAGACCACGGTCGCGCCCTCACTGCGGCAGTTCTCAATGGCGCGCACCATGGCGCGGGCGCTGGATGCGTCCACATTGGCGGTGGGTTCGTCCAGCAGAAGCACCTTGGGCCGCAGCGCCAGCCGCGAGGCAAGGGCGATCCGCTGCCGCTCGCCGCCCGAAAGTTCGCCGGGGCCGCGCTCCGCGAAATCCCAGGGATTGTCAAAACCAGTCGCGCGCATGCACTGCTCGTACACAAGCTTGAGCGACGCCGCGTCATGCCGCAGCCGCAGGCCCAGCACCACATTGCTGAAAACGCTCATGCGCAGCAAATAGGGGTCCTGAAGCAGCAGGGTTGCCTCCCGCCTGCCAGTGCCCGCCCCGGCATAGCGCAGTTCGCCCGACACCGGGCGCTCAAGAAAAGCCAGCAGCCGCAGCAGGGTGGATTTACCGCAGCCATTGGGCCCGGTCAGGGCCACGGCTTCACCCTTGCGCACCTCAAACAGGGGCATGTCCAAAACCTTGCGGCCCCCGTAAATCTGCACAAGGTCGCGCCCTTCATACAGCAGTTTGCTCATGCCCGTTCCCTGTGGCGAAAAAAGGCCAACACAAGATTGATGACAAAGGCCATGAGCAGCAAGATGAGGCCGAGCGCTATGCCCTGGGCAAAATCGCCCTTGCTGGTCTCAAGCGCTATGGCCGTAGTCATGGTGCGGGTGGCATACCGGATGTTGCCCCCAAGCATCATGGCGACGCCCACCTCGGTGATGACGCGCCCGAAGGCGGTTATGCAGACCATGCCTATGGAATACCGGCACTCCCACAACGAAAGCGCCGTGACCTGCCGGGCATTGGCCCCCAGCGTCAACAGGGTTTCGCGGCAGCGCGGATCAAGACTTTCCACTGCCTGCGCCGTCCAGGACACCACAATGGGCAGGGCGAGCACCGCCTGCCCCACGGCCATGCCCGGCAGCGTGAACAGCAGCCCATACTGCCCCAGTGGGCCGCGCGCCGTTATGAAGGCATAGACCAGCAGACCGATGAGCACTGTGGGAAAAGCCAGAAGCGTGTCTGAAACAAGGCGCAGGGCCCGCCTGCCGGGAAAGGAGCAGTAGCCGAGGGCGAAGCCCATGGGCAGCCCCAGCAGCAGAGCCGCCGTCATGGCATAGCATGTGGACAGCAGCGTCGCGTAGATGGCGGACAGGGTGGCCGCGTCCATATGCGCAAGAAGAGCCAGCGCGCTGGAAAAACCATTGACCAGATAGTCCATACAAATGCCCGAAAGTTCCTGAAATGACGGCGCGGCGCACTGGCGGCGCAAGCGCGGGAAAAGACTCCCCGCGCCCGCGCCGCAATATACGTCAGTTATTTACCGGCGTTGGGGAAGAAGAGCTGTTTGCCCTTGAGCTTGTAGTCCGCAATTTTCTGCTGCGTGGCAGGGGCCACCCACCAGTCCTCGAACTTCTGCGCCAGCTCCTTTTTGACCTTGGGGCACTGGGCGGGATTGACCGCAATGACGCTGTACTGGTTGAAAAGCGCCTTGTCCCCCTCAACAATGATGACCAGAGGGTTCTTGTCGCCCATCTTGTCGGCAAAGGTAATCCAGGTTCCACGGTCGGTCAGGGAGTAGGCCTGCTTTTCAGCGGCCATGTTCAGCGTGGCGATCATGCCCTGACCAGCGGAAAAATATTTGGGATCCTTGTCGGGCGTGATCTGGGCCTGCTTCCAAAGTTTTTCTTCGGCCTTGTGGGTGCCGGACTGGTCGCCACGGCTCACAAAACCCGCCTTGGCGGAAAAAATGCCGCCAAGCGCCTCGGCAGTGCTCTTTCCCTTTACCTTGGCCGGGTCAGAGGCGGGGCCCACAATGACAAAGTCATTGTACATGACCTGACGACGGTCAATGCCGTGACCGGCTTTGACAAATTCCATCTCGCTCGCCGGGGCATGCACCAGCAGCACGTCAGCGTCGCAGTTTTTGGCGATCTCAAGCGCCTTGCCCGTTCCAACGGCCACCCATTTGAGTTCAATGCCCGTTTCCTTTTTGAACATGGGCTCAAGATATTCCAGCAGGCCGGAGTCCTGAGTGCTGGTGGTGGTTGCCATCATGAGCGTATCCGCAGCCTGGGCGGCTGGGGCCAATGCCAGCGAGCCCAGCAGGCAGGCGGCCAGAGCGAAACGGGACGCGCAGAACATTTCAGAAATACGGAACATGAGAAACTCCTGTTAAAGATATTTCGTTGCCCGAAGGCAGCGTCATGCCACTACATGTGATCATCACGGTATCATCAAAAACCGTGATATAAAAGATGGGGCCGAGTGGAAAGTCCCGGCTCTACAGCTGTGGGCATGTCGGCGGCGGTCAGTATGGCCGGAAGTGTTCAGAAATTATTGCGGAAAAGACCGAGGGGACGTTTAAGGAGGTTCGGGGAAAACCCTGTACGGCACTCAACATCTGGAGCAGACAGCCTTGCTATGGCGTGACGTCTGGAAAACGTTATGCCTGGGAGACGTTGTGCCTGAAAGACGCTGTCTGTACCCTGCTCCGGATCAGAAAATTCATTGTGCCATACTAAAACACAATAAAAGTTTTAGGGGGTGGGGGCGTGGGGGAGGGACCCTTTTGCAAAAGGGTCCCTCCCCCACAACGCGTTCCACCATAAGATTACATCCAGAAATTACACCTAGTCCGCCAGCAGGGTCACGGCGCTGGTGGGAAAGTACGCGAAGATTTTTTTGCCTTCGGCAAGGTGCAGTTTTGTGACCGCCGGTGTTTCCACCGTGGCGCGCAGAATCGTGCCATCCGGCAGGCTCAGGCATACGAAGGTTTCCACCGCGTCGGCGTGCAGGCTTTCCACCACGCAACGCGCGCAGTTGCCCAGGCTTGTCTGGATGCGCTCGGCAGAAAGCGCCACGCGCTCAGGATCAACACGGGCGCTGAGTACCTGGTTTTCATGCACTTCCAGCAGCCCTGCCTGCTCATGAGTACAGGAGGCCGTCAGGCGCACATCTGAGAACGTCGTTATTTCCACGTGGATTTTTCTCATGCCCGTGTGGATGCCGGTGACAATGCCCCAGAACAGGTTTGTGGCATCATCGTCAACGGCCTGCACCTGTCGTGAGGCCCTGCGGTCACGGGCCTGCGCGCTGAGCATTTTTCGGGCCTGACCATCGGAAAAATTCAGAAAGGCGGCCAACTGAACAGTATCCTGCTGCCCAAGAAACTTTTGCACCAGCGACATGGGCACGTGCAGATCAAGAAGCTCCAGCCCTCTGGAATACCGTATGGCGCGCGGCCCAAGCACGGCCGGAGGCAGGCCCATTGTCTTGCCGACGGCATAGAATTTTTTGCGCACAAAGGCCTGGTCAAGACGCAGAAAATCGGGATCGCCGGCCTGCGGCAGACTGAGAATCCGGCGGATATGCCGCATGGCGCTCAAAGGCAGCAGCAGCTCGCGGGCGTTGGGGCCGGGCACGCGCATCATGCCCGTGATAATGTCTATGGCGGCGCGGGGCTCAAAAGTCAGGGCCTCGCCAAGACGCAGCCCGCCATACCGGAACAGCAAAAACAGCAGGTGCAGCCGCGCCCGCGCAATTTTTTGCGCTGTCGTGGCCGCTTCTGCCTCCCAGTGCTCCCAGCGCAGGGTAAGGGCTTCCAGTTGCTGACGGGTTATATGACTGTGCATGGCTGTACTTTAAAGCAAGTTAACAAATCGGCGAAAAACTGTCATCAGGGGGCAGCGCGGCCTTCGCCCTGATGTGAGGCGGTGGCATGTTGAAAGGCTTTGTGGGGGAGGGACCCTTTTGCAAAAGGGTCTCCTCCCCCACGCCCCCACCCCCAAAAACTCTTTTTAGAACAGTTTACGGATGAAATGAGGTAATCGCTCTGCAAGGACAAAGTGTGTTGCGATCTGAAGTGGGGCTTGCAGAAGCGGCGTCTTCCAGGCATCACAGCGTCGCAACATGAATCAGCCACAGCACAGGCAGATGCCAGAGAAATTTCAACGTGGGGTTCCCGGCCTTCGCCTTGCCGGGCAGCACGGCCAACCGCGTCATTTTCAGTCAGGGAGAACAGCATGACGGCCATACGATTTGCCGCGCCAGCAGACAGCCGCGCGCTTTTAGCCATTTATGCCCAATACATAACAACGCCCATCACCTTTGAATGCGTTCTGCCTTCAGAGCGGGAGTTCGCGGGGCGCATCGCCAGCATTTCCAGCTGCTATCCCTACATTGTCTGTGAAGAGGGCGGCAATATTGTCGGCTACGCCTACGCCCACAGGCATATGGAACGCCAGGCCTATCAGTGGAACGCCGAACTTTCTGTGTATCTTGACATGGCGGCGACTTCCAAAGGGCTGGGCAAACGCCTGTACGGCGTCCTCATCCGAATGCTGGCCTTGCAGGAAGTCAGAAATGTCTACGGCTGCGTCACCCTGCCCAATGCCAGAAGCGAGGCCCTGCACAAATCATTGGGCTTCCGCACTGTGGGCGTATACACCAATGCCGGGCACAAAAACGGCAAGTGGCACCATGTGGGCTGGTTTGAAAAAACCATTGCCGCCTATGACTCTCCCCCAAACCCTCTTGTTTCCATCAACAATCTGCCGCAGGACGCTCTGCAAGAAATCATGGCGAACACTTTATAGCATTCTTGAAAGGGCTTCGGCCTTTTGGGCCGCGCGGCAGCACACGCAGCCGAGGCATTCACACAGCCTTAACATTCACGACAGCCGCGATATTCGGCGGCGTGGCATATTTGCGGCGCGGTTGCGTCCAGGCTGTCGTCACAGGACCGGACGGACTGCTATAAAAAGAGTTTTAGGGGGTGGGGGCGTGGGGGAGGAGACCCTTTTGCAAAAGGGTCCCTCCCCCACAAAGCATTTCATCTCCGCAAAGCCTCCCCCACAAAATATTTCAAAGTGTTCTCTGTCAGCGGCTGCCGAGCTTGAGCGGAGGCGGCGGGGGGCTTTTTTTGCGGGCTGGGGCTTTTGGGTCTGGCCGTCCGGAAAACCTGCGAAAAAGATGCGGCTTTTCAGGCGGCACGGCCTGCAGTTTATTGGCGGCGTTTGCCTGTCCGGTGGCGGCGGCCACGGGCAGATCCAGAACTCCGGGCGTTTTCAGACCCGTGCTGGCGGAGCTTGCGGCCATTCGCAAATGGTTGTGCAAGGCGCACATGAGCCGGGGCAAATCCGCATATTCTTCATGCACGCCTGCTCCATACAGGTGCCAGCGGCTCTGCCCGTGGGCCACCTTGTGCACGGCCCGCAGCTGCCGCTCGCGCATGATCAGGCTTACGCGCCAGTCGCCGTCAGGCGTGTGCAGCACCAGAGCCTTTTCATTGGCCGTGCCGCGAGCATGATCCTGTACCTCAAGCCAGAATCCCGACGGATAATCGGCCAGACGCAGCATGTCGCGCAGTCCAGCCAGGGCAATATGCAAATGTTCGCTGGAGGCCATATTTTTCTGGTCCTGGCGTATCTGCTCTTCCATGGTGCGGATACGTTCGTCGCACAGGGCGCGCTCGTCCTCCAGCGTGGTGAGCCCGCGCTTCATGAGGCGCACGCAAAATACCACGACTATCAACAGCACGACGCCAGCTGCGCCCCATTCCCAGGCCATATATCCTCCACGCGGGCAAAGCCCGGTTTATCCTATAAATTTTCACAGCAGCGGCGGCGTCTGTCAAGCAGGGCTTTTACAGCTTTTATAAACAGGCAGATCTCTAAGCCCGTCTGGCTCTTTCCTTTTTTTTGGCAAGTATGTATCGTGGATAATAATAGCATATGGAACGCACGTTTTTCCCATGGACCGTCAAGGGTCTCGCAAGCGGAAAATGCCCGCAGGCCGCCGCAGCCCGGTGGCCCGTTCCGGAAAATTCCGCCCGATACAGCCGGGCGCACCATGCCTCAGGGCATGCGCCCCGCCCCTTCCGTGGGATCTCACGTTCCTTCCCTGGTTTCGTTCACCCGGCCAGCGCCGCACGCGCCCGCCACATCGCTTACTAAGGGAGAAAACCATGCCTACCCCACTGGAAATGCAACGCACCTTTGCACTCGTCGGCACCGGCGGTTGCGGCAAAACATCTCTGGCCGAGATGCTGCTGCTCAACGCCGGAGCCGTCACCCGTCTGGGCGCCGTTGAAGACGGCACCACGAATCTTGATTACGAGCCCGAAGAGATCCGCCGCCGCGGGTCGGTGCAGCCCGCGTGCGCCACCTATATGTGGAATAAAAACCGTCATTTTCTGCTGGATATTCCCGGTGACGGCAATTTTACCGGTGATATGGAATGCCTGCTCAAGGGTGTGGACAGTGTGGTTTTTGTGCTGGACGCCGTGGACGGTGTGCGCCCCCTCGCCAAAAAATTTTGGAATATAGTGCGGCAGGCCGGTCTGCCAGCCATCATCGTGATCAACAAGCTTGACCGCGATCGCGCCGATTTTCAGATGACCTTCGACGGTCTCTCCTCCCTTGGCATCAAGCCGGTGGCCCTGCAACTGCCCATCCGCCAGGGCGAGAGTTTTCTTGGCGTGGCAGACGTGCTTTCGGGCAAGGCCCGCATGTTTAAAGCTGACGGCGACTCTGCCGAAGCGGAAATCCCCGCTGGCCTGGCCGACGACGTCAGCCTTTTGCGCGACATTACCGTGGAAAACATCGCCGAAAGCGATGAAGTACTCATGGAAAAGTACCTTGAAGAAGGCAGCCTGACGCTGGAAGACCTGCACGCGGGCTTGCGCTCCGGCGTGGTAAAGGGCGAACTGACCCCGGTACTGACCTGCTCCGCCCTCGAAAACAAGGGCGGTCAGGCCCTGCTGGCCGCTATTGAGGCCCTCTTGCCCTCGCCCCTGGATCGCGCCCCCTTTGAGGGCCAAAACGGCGAAACGCGTTCCCCCGACCCGGACGCTCCGGTGGCCTGCTTCGCGTTCAAGACCCTGGCTGATCCCTTTGCCGGTCAGCTGACCCTGCTGCGGGTTCTTTCGGGCACCATCAACGGCGATGTGAACCTCAAAAACATGCGCACCGAGGATAATGAACGCCTGGGCAACATGCTATACCTGACCGGGAAAAACCAGACGCCCTGCAAGGAACCCGTGGGCCCCGGCGCCATTGTGGCCGTGGCCAAGCTCAAAAACACCCGCACCGGCGACACCCTGTGCGATGAAAAATCTCCCTTTGCGCTGCCCATGCCGCAGTTGCCGCCCCAACTCATCACCTATGCCCTGGCTCCCAAGGAAAAAGGCGAGGAAGACAAGGTGTACGCGGCCATGCAGCGCCTGCTGGACGAAGACATTACCCTGAAGCTCGGCCGTGATGGAGAAAACGGCGACATTCTGCTTTCGGGCATGGGGCAGCTGCACATCGAACTTTCGGTCGAAAAGGCCAAACGCCGCTTCAAGGTGGATATCATCCTCAAGACCCCCAAGGTTCCGTACCGTGAAACCGTGCGCGGCAAATGCCAGGTGCAGGGCCGCCATAAAAAGCAGTCTGGCGGACGTGGCCAGTTTGGCGACTGCTGGATTGAGATGGAAGGGCTGCCGCGCGGCTCCGGGTATCAGTTTGAAGACGCCATTGTGGGCGGCGTTGTGCCCCGCCAGTATATTCCCGCCATTGACAAGGGCGTGCAGGAAGCGGCGGCGCGCGGCTTTTTGGCCGGTTGTCAGGTGGTGGACTTCCGCGCCAAGGTTTATGACGGCAGCTACCACACCGTGGACTCCTCCGAAATGGCGTTCAAGGTGGCGGGTTCCCTGGCCTTTAAAAAAGCCATGGAGACCCTCAAGGCCGTGCTGCTGGAACCCATTGTGCTGCTGACGGTGTCCGTGCCGGATGAAAGCATGGGAGATGTCATTGGCGACCTGTCATCGCGCAGGGGCAAGGTGCTCGGCTCTGATTCACAGGGCGGCAGCACCGAAATAAAAGCCCATGTGCCCATGAGTGAAGTGCTGCGCTACGCGCCCGATTTGCGTTCAATGACGGGGGGCCAGGGCTTTTTCACCATGGAATTTGCCCACTATGAAGAAGCGCCGCAACCTGTGGTGGAAAAAGTGGTCGCTGAATATCAGGCAGCCAGGGCAGGCGAATAGCAAAACAGACGCAAACATCAGCATGCCATGCACTTCAGCCGGAACCTGAAAGGGTTCCGGCTGTTTTTATGAATGCTTCCACGAGAACAAGATATCTTTGCGCATATGTCTTCTTGGAGCATTTTACCCTTGAAAAAGTGTAAATGCTCTAACTGTCGGAGAGTACGCTCCCCCCCCACAGATCGGGTAACCCGCGCTTGCGCCTCCGCAATTTTCCGCATGCTCCCGCAGCCAGCAGTGCGCTTTCAGCGAAAAACGCGCTGGCATCCCTCTGGCGGGTTATATTTTTTTGCTTATCATATTCTATAGTTATCATATATTCTTATTCGTTTATTTTTTGCCTGTCTCCATATATTCTGCCCAACTGACCCAAAGCTTCCGCTTCTGCCGGGCCACTTTATTTCATATTAACAAACAATGTTATCAGCAATAACTGACAGGCTAATTTTGTATGCAATCGCATACTTGGTTTCAGCGTAAAAGCTTTACACATACTCTATGCAAATTTTACCGGGGCTGAACACAGCCATTGCCAAAACTGTGCGCATTATCCGCGTCCGCAGCGGCCTGTCACAAGAGCAGTTTGCCGACTTTGCCGGACTGTCGCGGGTCTATATTGCGCAGCTTGAAACCGGGGAGCGTGGCGCATCGCTCAACGCCCTCATTCTTATTGCGCGTTCCGTGCGCATGACTGGCGCGGAACTTGTTGCCCTGATTGAAGAAGAAATACAAAAACTGCCTCATTAGAGCAATTTCACTAGCGGTGCTGTCGCCATCCGTAAGGCTCGTAGACTCGCCAACAACTGCCGCAAAGACAGCAATTGGTTAATAGAGCGACCAGCCTACTGATGGCTGGCGCAAACCACGTTTTTCGCCAGAATGATGCGCTGAAGCAAGGAGTGTTTCAAAAGCAAAATGCTCCAGAGTGTTTCGCCTTGAAAAATGGCACATGCTCTACCGCTGTGACGACCCGATCCGACCGCTCCCTTGCGCTGCCTCAGGCTTTTTTTGCCGAAATATTTTTTCATGCATATCCAAAACGTAAAACACTCGACCTCACTACGGTTTTTTGATAACCATTATGAGTAACACTGTCACACTCAACCGTGCGGCAGGACGCCTTTTTGTGGCCAAAACCGTTCTTTATATTTTTATTCCATATATTACAGAGTGATAACCATTCTGTTTTACATACGGATACTGTCATGCCCACGGACGCTGCCTGCCCTCCCCCCAATACAGAACAACAGAATCCTGCGGGCCATTGCGGCCCTGTCTTCACGTTTCGCCGTATGGCCGGGCTTGATCAGGCCCTGCTGTCCACCGATGCGGAGTGGCAAGACCTGCGGCAACTCGATCCCAAGCTCTGGATGGCCATGAGCTGCCCCACCTATGGACTTGAGTTTGACGCGCAGACCCTGACCCTTCTGGACGCGGACAGCGACGGGCGCATCCGCGCCAGGGAAATTCTGGATGCCGTGGACTGGCTGTGCCAGCGCGTCAGCCATCCATCACGCCTCAGGGAGCGCCGCACAAAACTCCCCCTGGATATCTTGCGGCAGGACACCCCCGAAGGCGTCAGCATGCTGGCTGCCGCCCGCCTGGTGCTGGACAAGACCGGGGCCGAGGACAAAACCAGTGTTGACCGCAGCCAGGCGGCCGCAGCCCTGAGCGCCGCCGCTGGCTACGCCTTCAACGGGGACGGCGTTGTTCCCTCCTCTTCGGTGGACGCTCGGGATGCGACGGGAGACGCCGTCAGGCACTTTATCGTCACCGGCCTCACGGTTGTGGGCGGCATGCGCGACGATTCCGGCATGCCCGGCCTTGACGCCGCCCTTGCCGGACACTTTCGCGAAGCCCTGCACGCCGTGCGTGAATGGCGGCAAAAGACGCGTGACGCAGACCTGCCCCTGGGCCGCGACACGGCCGAAGCCTGGAGCCTCATGCAAAGGCTCGGCCCCAAACTGGACGACTACTTCGCCCGCTGCCGCATGGCCGCCTTCGCGCCCCAGACCTTGTCCGCGCTTAATGAAGAAAACGAACTGGCCTCGCCGGAAAACACGGCCACAGAACTTTTTTCACTGGACCATCTGAGCCGACGCCCCCTGGCCAGAATAGCCGCCGGGCAGCCGCTTGACCTGCAAACGGGCGTCAATCCCGCATGGGAAAAAGACGTACGCGCCTTCCGCCGCCTGTTCGGATCCCTGCTGCCCCCGCCCAAAAACGGGCACACCGGCGCAGACGCCGCCCTTGCCCTTGATGAAGATGCCTGGCACGCCATCCAGAGCCGTTTTGCGCCCTATGCCGTGCTGCTGGCGCAAAAGCCGAAGTTTTCCCGCGCTCCGGAAGACGCCGACCCCTTCAGCGCTCACGACCAGCCCCCTCTGGCGCTTGCCCCCGACAACGACTCCCTTGGCAGAAAATTTCTGCCCCTGGGTCCTGAAGAAGCTGTGGACAGGCTTTCGGACGAAGAACTGGACGCGCTGCTTTCTCCCGCCACGGAAGAGGCTTTTGCCGCGTATGTGGATCGCGACCTGGCCGCCCCCCGCATGGACGCTTTGCGTGACCTTGAAAAGCTTGTTCTGCTGCACGCCAATCTCTACACCCTGCTCATGAACTTTGTTTCCTTTGCGGATTTTTACGAACCCGGCAACAGGGCCATATTCCTGGCTGGCACTTTGTATATCGACAGCCGCTCCTGCTCGCTGTGCGTGCATGTGGACGATGTGAACGCCCATGTGCGCCTGGCCACCCAAAGCCATCTGTGCCTGCTCTACTGCCTTTGCGTCCGTAAAGACGCCAGCGGCAAGGAGCATACGGCCACCATCGCCGCCGCCCTTACCGCAGGCAAGGCCGATGACCTTATTGAAGGCCGCCACGGCGTTTTTGTGGACAATGCCGGTCAGGCATGGGACAGTACGCTGCTGCGTGTAGTACGCAATCCCATCAGCCTGCGCGAAGCCATGTGGGCTCCCTACATCCGCTTTGCCAATCTTGTGGGCGGGCAGTTGCAAAAACTGGTAGCCGCCAAGGATGCGGTCATTTCCAATGCCTCATCCAAGCTGGCCAGTTCCACAACTGCCGGACAGGCAGAGGCAGCGGCCAAGGCCGCGCCGCCAAAACAGCCTTTTGACATTGCGAAAAGCGCAGGCATTTTTGCCGCCGTCAGCGTGGGCATAAGCATGGTCAGCGCCTCGTTCACCTACATCGCCAGATCCATTTTTTCTCTGGGCTGGTGGTGGCCCATGGCGCTGCTGGTCATTTTCGCCGTGATCTCCGGCCCATCCGTGGTCATGGCATGGTTCAAGCTGCGCCGCCGCAGCCTCGGCCCCTTGCTGGACGCTTCCGGCTGGGCCGTCAACACGGGCGCGCCCATAAACTTTACCATGGGCGGCGCGCTCACGGCCGTGGGCCAGATACCCCCCGGCGCGCAGCGCTCGCTTGACGACCCTTACGGCTTGCCCGCCCGCCTCGGGCGCTCGCGCGTGCGCCACGCCTTCATGACCGTTCTGGCCCTGCTCCTTCTCGCTGCCGCGAGCCTTGGAGCCTACTGGGCATGGCACGGTGAAGCGCCTTCAGGGCTCAGGTTCTGGCAACATGAAGCGCCCGCAGCCAGCGCGACTGACGGAAAAAACGCAGGTTCGCACGGCCAAACTGTTCCCGGCCAGCCCGTTTCGGACAAATCTGGCCAGCCCGCTTCGGGCAAATCTGACCAGTCAGGCAAAGCGGACGCTACGCCGCAGCGCAACGAGGGCGGCAAGGCCGCGACATCCGGCCCAGACTCATTGGACCCGGCCGCCTCAGAGGCCCAACCGCAAGCAAAAGGCAAGTAGGGGCATCATGGGTAAAGCAGGTACTGACCAAAATTCTCAGGAGCAGTCTTCCTTCTTCTCCCCGCCGGGGCAGACATCCGCAGTGCTGGCAGATTTTCCGGGCGCCGCGCAGCTTCAAGGCGCGTGGGCGCAGGCGTCCGCCGCCGACCTGCGCTGGATATGGGCGGCACAGGCCGCCAAGCACGGCGTTATCATTCTGTATTCTCCCCTGCCCCGCCTGGAAGGGCTGGCCCTGCACCATTGGTGCGCCCACCTGGAAGAGGTTCTGGTGCCCTGGCTCAGCCCGGCGCAGCTGAGCCACCTGCAATGCTTCGGCTCAAGCGATGCCGCCCTCAAGGCCCGTTGCAGCCGCCTGCTTGCACGGGCGCTGCTCATACGGCTGGTCATGGCCGCCACGCACGCCTCCATAATCACGCGCGGCGCAGCTGACGCCGCCAAAAGCCCGCGGCAACATGCCGACATGTATTCGCACATGGCCTGGCTGAGCCTTGAAGGGCTTGATAGGGACTACCTGGGAAGGCCCGTGATGCCAGGCTGGCGGGCCGCGTTCAGCCACAGCGGCCATGCGGCGTTCTGCGCCGCGTTCCGTCTAGGGCACGAGAGCAAAAATCCGCCCTGCCATCAAAACGCCGACCAGCTGGACGCTGAGACACTACAGGATTTTCGCCCCTGTCTGGCTGTTGACGCGGAATCCTTGCTCAATCCGCCGCCAGACCCCCGCGCCTATTCCGGCAGGGAACTGACCGCCCCCCTTGCCAAGGAGTCCTGCGTCCGTGATGCGTTGCGGCGCTGGACCATCAAGGAGGCCCTTCTCAAGTCCGCCGGGCTTGGGCTCTCCCGTGACCCCGCCCTGGTCAACAGCGGATTTTTCGGGCAAAGGCGCGGCCGCGCGCAATTCTGCCACGAAGGCAGCAAAGGTTTTGCCCTTGGCCCAGGCAGCGCCAGACAGACTATCCCATGCAGGCACATTGGCTGGCAGCTTGTTCCCTGTGCCGAACACTGGCTGTGCGTGGCAGCCCCCGTGTCGCCGGATCGCCCCCTTCTTGTGACAGGCCGCCCCCTGCGCGCGCACTGGAGCGGCGTCCTCAACAGCCTCGGTTAGATGAGATGGTATGGTGATATGAAATATTTTGTGGGGGTGACGTGGTTGTCCACGCGGCGGCAATTTGAAATGCTTTGTGGGGGAGGGACCCTTTTGCAAAAGGGTCGCCTCCCCCACGCCCCCACCCCCTAAAACTCTTCACGCCACCACCACCTCAAGCCGCACGGCCTTATACAGGGAAGCACTGATTAAAGAGCCTCCCCTGCTCACAGGCAAAGCTCTTCTTGCAAGACAAGGCGTTTTACGGCACTCTCCGCCCATGCCGCGCTTTCACCTGGTTTCCCTCTTTCCCGAATTTTTCCAGTCGCCTCTGTCCACAGCCCTTATGGGGCGTGCGCGGGAAGCTGGGCTTGTGGATGTTTCCTTTCACGATCCCCGCGAGTTCAGCACCAGCAAACACCGGCATGTGGACGACCGCCCCTACGGCGGCGGGCCCGGCATGGTCATGCAGGGCGAACCCCTGGCAGCGGCGCTGCGCTCCATCGGGCAGCCGGGACGCATCCTGCTCATGACGCCCGGCGGCCGCCCGCTGACGCAAAGCATGGCTGCCGAACTGGCGCGTGAAGAAGACCTGACCATTGTCTGCGGCCGGTATGAGGGCATTGACGCCCGCCTGCTGGATATTTTTTCCATCGAACCCGTGAGCGTGGGGGATGTGGTGCTCAACGGCGGCGAAACGGCGGCCTTGGCTGTCATTGAGGCTGTTTCGCGCCTTATGCCCGGCTTTATGGGCAAGGAAGAATCCGGCGAGGACGAAAGCTTTTCACACGGCCTTCTGGAATATCCGCACTACACCCGTCCAGAAGTTCTGGAAGGCCTGCCCGTGCCCGAAGTGCTGCGCGGCGGCGATCACGCGCGTATCGAGCAGTGGCGGCGGCGGCAGTCCGTGCTGGCCACATTGCGCATGCGGCCCGACCTGCTGGACTCTGCCCCACTGACAAAAGAAGATGTGCTGACACTGGCCGAAGCCCCTCGCGAAAGGCCGGGCCGCAACCTTTCGTTCTGTCTTGTGCACTATCCGGTGCAGCTTGACGCGAAAAAATCCGGCGCTTCCTCTTTGACAAATCTCGACATACACGATATAGCCCGAATTTCCCGCAGCTATGCAATGGGTTTTTTCCATGTGGTGACCCCCTTGCAAGACCAACTACGGGTGCTGGATGAAATTTTGCGCCACTGGACGCGGGGTCCTGGAGGTTCAGGCAACGCCGACCGGGCACAGGCTCTTGGTCTGGTTTGTCCCGCAACCTCTCTGGACGAGGCCGTGGCGCATATGACCGCACGGCACGGCGTCCGGCCCAGACTGGTGGCAAGTTCTGCCGTTTGGCCCGGCAAAAATACAGGGCAGGCTCACAAGGGCCCGCTCATGACGCCGCAGGAAGTGCGACACTGGTGCAGCCAGGGGCCGGTCATGCTTTGTCTCGGCACAGCCAAGGGGCTTGCCCCCGAAGTGCTGGAACAATGTGACGGTCTGATTCGCCCTGTGCGGTTTTTAGGGTATAACCACCTTTCGGTGCGCAGCGCCGCCGCTATTCTGGCAGACAGAATTTTAGGCGATTACAGCTGACAAAACAGGCGGCCTGAACGCATCGGCGCCGCTACGCAACGACGCAACAATCCGCCCGGATTTGCAAGGAGTTCACGATGGATATCATCAAAAAAATCGAACGGGAAAACATGCGCATGGATGTACCCGCGTTTCGCTCCGGCGACACGGTGAAAGTGCATCTGCGTATCGTGGAAGGCGAAAAACAGCGCATCCAGGTTTTCCAGGGCAACGTCATCCGCATCAAACGCGGCACCACCAATGCCACCTTCACGGTGCGCAAGGTTTCTGACGGCGTGGGTGTGGAACGTATCTTCCCCATGAACTCGCCCTTCATCGACCGCGTGGAACTGGTCACCCAGGGCCGCGTGCGCCGCAGTCGTCTGTACTACCTGCGCGCCCTCAAGGGCAAAGCTGCGCGCATCAAGCCGCGTGGCCGCTTCTGATAGCCTGCTGAGGCCTCAGAACACACAACGCGCCTTTTTGACGGCGCGCCGTGAGATGGCGGGCAACCGCACTCATGGCGCGCCTCTTGCGCGTTTATTGCCCGAGTCAGGAGAACGTGCGTGAAAAAGTCCTCCTCCCGCCCAGCGCGTTCGCCCGATCTGCAAGGCAGTCTGCTTTTTACAGCGGGCCGCCCCAATGATCCCGGCATCACGGCAGGAGTGGACGAAGCCGGACGCGGCTGCCTTGCGGGGCCGGTGGTGGCCGGAGCCGTCATCCTGCCCGCAAGCTTTGACCTGCCCGGCCTTACGGACTCCAAAGCCTGCACAGCCAAACAGCGCGACACGCTGGCTCCGCGCATCAGGGCATGCGCCGTAAGCTGGGGGCTCGGCATCGTCTGGCCGCGCCGCATTGACGCCATCAACATTCTTCAGGCCACCTTTGAGGCCATGGGCCTGGCAATACGCCACCTGCGCACAACGCCGGCCCTTCTGCTCATTGACGGCGACAAGACCGTGCCCGAGGCCGTTCTGGCGCGCCTGTGGAGCCAGGGCCACGCGGGCTCGCCGCCGCACCAGCGCGCCATTATACAGGGCGACGCCACAGAACCCGCCATTTCCGCCGCGTCCATTCTGGCCAAAACCTGCCGCGACAGGCTCATGACCAGCCTTGACAAACGCTGGCCCGGCTACGGCTTCGCCGTCCACAAGGGCTATGGCACCAGAGAGCATTACGAGGCGCTGCGCCGTCTTGGCCCCTGCCCGCAGCACCGGCTGACGTTCCGGGGCGTGCGCGAGGAAAAACCCGCCGCCGCGCGTCAGGGCAGTTTGCTGTGAACCTGCGCCGCTTGCTGCCCGGCCTTTTTGACAAAATGGCCCGCAAGAAGCACTCTGCCCCTGAAGACGGCCAGTCCAAAGACGCTGGCAAAAAAACCGGCACAGCCGCGCATCTGCTTTTGGGCAAAGAGGGCGAGGAGGCCGCGACGGCCCTGCTGGCCCGCAAGGGATATGCCATACTTGACCGTAACTGGCGTAAGGCCCGCCTGGAACTGGACATCGTCTGCCGTGACGGCGACACCATTGTTTTTGTTGAAGTGAAAACGCGCGGCAGCGACAGCCACGGCGGCCCTGTCCATGCCCTGGACATCGCAAAGCAGCGCACCCTCTGCCGCGCGGCCCGCGCGTGGTTGGCGGCCCACAAGGCATGGGAACAGCCCTGCCGATTTGATGTCATCTGCGCCCTGCGCAATGGCTCTACCCTGCACCTGGAGCATTTTTGCCATGCCTTCGACTGCCCCCCGGCTCTGGATAGTAGCCACACCTCTTGGCAACCCTGGTGACCTCTCGCCCAGGGCACGAGCCGTGTTGACCGAGGCCGACCTCGTGCTTGCGGAAGACACGCGCCGCACGGCCCGCCTTTTTCGCGACTGCGGCATTGAAGCGCGCCGCCTTTTGAGCTTCCACGACCACAACGAGGCCGATCGGCAGGAACACGTGCTGCGGGCTCTGCGCGAAGGCCAGAATGTGGCCCTTGTTTCCGACGCGGGCACGCCGCTCCTGGCTGACCCCGGCTACCGCCTTGTGCGCGCCTGCCGCAAGGAAGGCCTGAAGGTCTCCCCCCTGCCCGGCCCCTCCGCGCCTGTAACGGCCCTTTCCGCAGCGGGGCTGCCGCCCCTGCCGCACAGCTTTCTGGGATTTCTGCCACGTGACGCTTCGGGACGCGACGCCCTGTTTGCCGCTTTCGCCCATGTGCCCGGTTCCCTCATTTTTTTTGAACGCAAGGATCGCCTCAAGGAAAGCCTGGCACGGGCGGCCAAACTGCTGGGCCCGCGCGAGGCGGCGGTCTGCCGCGAATTGACCAAGGAGCATGAGGAATTTATACTGATTCGGCTGGAAAACAGCGAAGATTTGCCCGACGATTTGCTTGGCGAAATTACCGTCATCATCGGCCCGCCGGAGCAGGTGAGCCGCAGCCCTGAAAACGAGGTTCTGGCCCTGCTGCGGCAGGAGCTGGAAGCGGGCGGCCCGGAGAGCAAGCCCCGGCAGGTGGCCCGAAGGGTTCAGGATATGGTGCGCGGCTGGAGCGGCAAAGAAATATACGCCCTGATCACGGCCGATGCAGACTCCCAACGCAACCTCTAACCACCGCAACGCCGCCGTGCGTCCGTTCATCTGCCGCAGGCGGCAGACGCCGACGCCACCCCCCACGGCTTTGGGCGAAGTCCCGGTGAAAGCCGGATTTCATGCGGGCAGGACGCACTGATGTATCCCACACTCGTCGCACTCAACTGCCTTGGCCGCACATGCTGCATCAATGCGGCCACCACAGCCCGGGGCATGCAGCAGGTGGGGCTGCTCTTTGTGCTGAGTCCCGCCCTGTGCTGGCTGTATCCCGAAGGCGCGGCCCGCGCCAGGGCCTTTGCCCGCTATGGCGGGCACAGCAACACCCATCCCTTCATGATTCCGCTTTTTGTGGGCATTCTGCTGTCGCTGGAAGAAGAAATAGCCAAGGGCACGCTTCCTGAATCCGCCGTAAGCTCTGTGCGCGAAACCCTGGCCACCACGCTTTCGGCCCTGGGTGACTCCTTTTTCAGCGGCACCTTGCTGCCCCTGTGGGCGCTTGTGAGCGTGGCCCTGCTGCTTTCGGGCCATATCCCTCTGGCGGGATGTCTGGCTGTGGCATTTTTTTTCGCCCTGCTGGTTTTCAGGGCTGGCAGCTTTTTTTCAGGTCTGCGCCACGGCATGCCGGTGCTGGTGCGTCTGAAACGCCTCAACCTCATCAACTGGGTGGACAGGCTCAAAATGGTCAATGCGGTGCTGGTGGCCCTGGTCATCTGGCATCTGCCCATGAGCCGCCTCAAACCCTTTCCGTGGGACGTTTACCTTTTGGGCGCACTGGCGGTACTGGGGGCATCCTGGCTTGTGGCGCGGCTCCGCCTGCCGCGCATTCTGCTGTGGGCCATGACGCTGGGGGCGTTGATTCTCATGGACGTTGACCTCATAGGTATGTAGTATGTCCCCGACTGCCAGCAGGCACAGCCGGGCTGGCGCAAGGTCGAGGCAGACATTCGGCGCGGCCGTGCCACATTCGGCCCCAACCGCCCTGACATTGTTAAAAGGTGAGGAAATGGAAGAAACCATTGAAGAAACGTCACGCGGGCTGGAAATGCGGCTTTGCCTCAATCTGCGTAATGGACTTCACGCCAGGCCCGCGGCACGACTGGCCCAGGAAGCCCAGCGCTATTCGTCGGCCATTCAGCTTATCAGCGAGACCGGCGAGGTTGACGCCAAAAGCATGCTTGACGTTCTTTCACTTGCCCCGCCCTTCAACGCGGAACTGACGCTTCTGGCTCAGGGGCATGACGCCCGCGAGGCCCTTTGCGGCCTTGCCCGCCTTCTCAGCACCATGCAGGATTGATATGGCCCGCGCGGTACTTTTTGGCACTCCAGTTTCTCCCGGCATAGCCATTGGCCGGGTGCGCTTCATGCACAAGCTGCGGCAGGATGAAGAGCGGCGCATCACGCCCGCTGAAGTGGCGGCCGAGCAGGCCGCCCTGCGCCTTGCGGCTGAAAACGTGCGCGTTTCCCTGCAAAACACCATGGACAACGTGCCCGAAGACCTTGCCGAATACCGTGAGGTTATCGCCGCGCAGATGGAAATGGCCCGCGACGCCAAGCTGCTCAACACAGCCTCCGCGCGCATCGAACAAAAGCTCATTGCCGCGCCCTGGGCCCTGCGCCTGACTGTTGACGAGCTGTGCGCCCTGTTCCGGGGCATGGACGACCCCTATCTGCGTGATCGTGCGCAGGATATCCGCGCGGTGGGTTTACGCCTGCGCGAGAGCCTTTCTGCTGGCCCTTCCGAAACGCGGGGCGCTGCTGAACCGGGCGTGCTGGTGGCCGAAGATCTTTCTCCCGCCGATGTTATGGAACTGAACCTGGACTGCGTGCTGGGCATCCTGACCACCGAGGGCGGCCCCACCTCGCACACGGCCATCCTTTCGCGCAGCCTGCGTATTCCCTGCCTTTCCAGTGTTACCGGTCTTGTGACCGTGGCCAGGGAAAACGAGCAGGTCATCATTGACGGCCTTGGCGGCTGCGTGCTGCTGGACCCGGATGAGGCGGACATGGCCCGCTATGAGGCCCGCCGCCTTGAATACACTGGATGGGAAGAATTCACGCTCAAGACGGCCCGCTGGCCCGCTGAAATGTGCGATGGCGTGCGTGTGGTGGTTCAGGCCAATCTGGAGAGCAGCGACGAGCTTGCGGCAGTGCCGTGCAGCGGCGCCGACGGCGTGGGCCTGTACCGCACGGAGTTTGCCTATCTCAAGGGCCGTCTGCCCGACGAAGAAGAACTGCTGGCCGAATACGCCCTTGTGGCCCAAAAAATTTCACCGGAGCGCGTTGTTTTTCGCACCCTCGACGTGGGCGCGGACAAGATGCTGCATGCCCAGGCGGCCCTCAAGGAACCCAACCCCGCCCTGGGCCTGCGCGGCATACGCTTTTGCCTGCGCCATCAGGGACTTTTTCGCACGCAGTTGCGGGCGCTCATGCGCGCGGGGGTGCACGGCAACGTGGCCATCATGCTGCCGATGGTTTCAGCCATGGACGAAGTGCAGCAGGTGCGCCGCATCATACAGGAAATGCATCAGGAACTCAGCGCCCAAAACCTGCAGCACGCGGGCGAACTGCCCCTTGGCGTCATGATAGAAACCCCTGCGGCGGCCCTCATCTGCGACGCCCTTGCCAGGGAATGCGACTTTTTCAGTATTGGCACAAACGATCTCATACATTATATTATGGGCATAGACCGCAACAACCGCCATGTGGCGTATCTCAATGAACCCCTGCACCCCGCCGTCGTGCGCTCGCTCAAACACATTGTTGACGCCGCGCACCGCGAAGGCATAGGAGTTTCCGTCTGCGGCGAACTGGCGTCCGATCCGCTGGGCATGGCACTGCTGCTGGGCATGGGGGTAGACACCATATCCGCGGCGCCGCGTTTTGTGCCTGGCCTGAAACACCTCATCCGCCAGCTCAGCGCCGAAACCTGCATGGAACTGGCCCACAGCGTGCTCATGAGCACGGATGTGGCCGCTTCCCGGCGCATGGTTCGTGAACAGTTGCATCAATCCCTTGGGCCTGAACTGGCCTTTCACACCACCAGCCTTTTGATCCATAGCCAGCCATGAGCCAAAAAACATCGCCTTCCACCATCGCCGTCAATAAAAAGGCCCGCCACCTCTACGAACTTTCCGAGTTCACCGAGGCGGGCATTGTGCTTACCGGCCCCGAAGTCAAAAGCATCCGCGCGGGCAAGGTCAACTTCATCGACAGTTATGTTGACTTTCGCAAGGGCGAAGCCTGGCTTGTCTCGCTGCACGTGGCCCCATACTCCAATGCGGGCTACGCGCCGCAGGAGCCCGATCGCGCCCGAAAACTCCTGCTGCACCAGCGCGAAACCGCCAAATTGGCTGGCCTTGTGGCCCAAAAGGGCCTTACGGTCGTGCCTGTGCGCGTGTATCTCAAGCGGGGCAAGATCAAGGTGGAGCTGGCCGTTGGCCGGGGCAAAAAGCTGCACGACCACCGAGAAAGCCTCAAAAAACGCGCTGAAGAAAGAGACATGGCCCGCGAGATGGCCTAGCTTTTCAGGGGCAGTACCCCCCTGCGCGCAGACATTTTGACGTTTGAAGCCGCTGGCTTTGGCGCGTAACCACGCGGCCAGCCAGCGCTCACGTTCCCAGGGCGGGGGCTTGCCTTTGCCCCGCCGGAGCAATGGCGCAACACCATTGCCCGCAAAAAGATAGTTCAGCCCCATTGATACGTGATGCGCCACGCCGCCGCTTTGGCAGGACAGGCACGCCCCAGGAACTCCCGCCATCGGCGGGGTCATTGGCGTGTTTGTTGCGGCATGGCACAGGCCTGACATGACGAAGGCTGGCGTTTTGCAGGACAGAGGCGCGTATACCGCTGGCGCAAACAGTTCAGCACACGTCTGACCCGCCGCCCGGCTGCCGGACGGAGGTTTTTTACGGGCACGGAAAAGCATGCGTTATCCGCCACTGCAAGCCCCGCTGTTCTGGCAGACCTGCCTGTGCTTCTGGATAGGCGGCATTGCCGCCGCCGTATGGCCGCACCAGACCCTTCTTTGTTTTTTCCTTTTACTTCTGGCGGATAAACGCCTGTGGCAGGCAGCCCCACTGGCTTTCTGCGCTCTGCTGGCGCTGGCGGGTCTGCTGACGGCGCAGTGGCAGTTGTACGGCAGCCCGTGGCGGCACGGCTTTTCCGACCCGGAACGGCCCCCCTGGTTGGCGCAGGCAGGCAAAAAAGTGCGGGTTTGCGGCACTGTCACCGACAGCCAGGGATTGCCCGACCAGCGTTTGCGGCTTTTGCTCGCTGATCTGGCCCCAGAGGGGGACGGACATCCGGAACAGGCCAGAGGCGGGAACACGGCTACGCCAGCCCCCGCGCAGACTGTGCCAAAATCCGGCCTGGCCGCGCCTTTATCCAGCCAGAACATGCCATTGTCAGGCCAGACGGCGCTCACCTGGGAACATCCCCCTTCGCACCCATTGCCGGGGCAAATCCTTTGCCTCAGTCTCCGGCCCATGCCCATGCAGGGTTTTGCCAACAAGGGACAGGCCGCGTGGGAACTCTGGTGGGCCGCGCAGGGCGTCTACTGGCGCATGTGGACTCAGGACAGGCGCGCAGACCCCCAACTGCACGGCGAACCAGGGCGTTCCAGCCGCTGGCGCGAGGCCCTGCGCGCAGATTTTCTCGCAGCTCTGGTTGCTCCCCGGTCGTTGCCCCTTGCAGACCATGCCGCGTCCTCCGCGCTTTCTGACGCCGCCCCAAAGCCTTCAGCCCACTCTCCTCCTCCCGGCGCGGAAGACATGCCTCAGGGCAAGGCCATCCTGCTGGCCCTGCTCTTTGGCGACAGGCAGTATCTCGATCAGGCCACGCTGAACAATTTTATCGCAGCCACCCTGGTACACAGCCTGGCCCTTTCGGGGCAACACCTTGTTATCGCGGGTATGCTCGGGCTGGCCTGCGTGCTGACTTTGGCGCGCTTGCGGCCTGGCATCTATCTTCACCGGCCACACACGCTCTGGGTCATACTGGCCTCACTGCCTCCGGCCCTTGCCTATTTATGGCTGGGCAACGCCCCCGCGTCGCTTTTGCGGGCCACGGTCATGCTCTTTGTGGTGGCTCTGTGGTTGACCATAGGCCGCCCGCGCACCACCCTGGATGCCCTGTGCGCGGCGCTGCTGTGCATCACAGTGGCCGCGCCGCTCAATGTGTTTGATACAGGGCTGCAACTCTCGGCCCTGTGCGTGGGGGCCATCGGTCTGAGCCTGCCCTGGCTGCGGGAACTCATGCCGGGATTTGACGGTGCGCCCACGTCAGGGTGGCGCGCGCGCCTGGCCCAATGGGGACGCGCCCTGCTGCGGATTTTTCTTGTTTCGCTCTGCATCCAGGTGGTTCTGCTGCCGCTGAACATGCTGCTTTTCGGCAATGCGGGGTTCTGGTTTCCGCTCAATGTGGCGTGGCTTCCTGTGGCCGATCTTTTTGTGCTGCCCGCCTCTGTGCTGGGCCTGGCATGCGCGGCCCTTGGCCTGGAAACATTGGCCCGCCTGGTTCTGGATCTGGCGACCCTGCCCTGCCAATGGCTGGTGGACCTGCTGGCCTGGCTGGCCGCAAACGATCTTTTGCTGGCGCCCTCCATGCTGCGCCCCCACTGGACGGCCCTGCCGGCTTTTGCCGCCCTGCTCACGGCTCTGGCCTTCAAGGCAGGACGCCCCACCCTGCCGGCAGCGGCGCAACGTCTGTTGCTGGCAGGGGGACTTCTGCTGCTGGTCGGCCCCATGCTGCGGCTGGCGGAACGCCTTTCGCCCGAAATCCGCCTGGAGGTGCTGGACGTGGGCCAGAGCCAGGCCGTTGCGCTGCGACTGCCGGGGCACATGCGCCTGCTGCTGGACGGCGGCGGCAGCGCTTCGCCGCGCTTTGACCCCGGCCAGAACATCGTGGCCCCGGTGCTGCTCTACAACGACGGTCCCCGCCTGAAGGCCGTGCTCAACAGCCACCCGGATCTGGATCACATGGGGGGGCTTGTGCATATCCTGCGGCAGTTCTCTGTAAGCGCCTTTTTTGACAACGGGCGCGACAGCGGCGACGCCAGAGGCGGCTGGGCCGCCATATGGGCGCAAACACGCCGACAATACGGGGCCCAGCCCCTTGCCCAAGGGGATGTGCTGCAACTGGGCGACCCGGCCTATGGTCTGCAACTGGAGATACTGCACCCGCCGCGCACCGACAGGAGCGCACGCGGCGCGGGCACTGCCGCCCGCGAAACCTGGGACGGCAACAACGCCTCGCTGGTGGCACGGCTGACCCGCTATGGACAGGGGCTGGCGCTCATTCCGGGCGACGCCGAACGCCGCTCGCTACGCCACATGATTGATCAGGGGCTGGACCTGCGGGCCCAGGTGCTGGTGCTGCCCCATCACGGGTCGGACAGCAGCTATCTGCCCGATCTGTATGAGGCCGTACAGCCCGAAGTTGCGGTGGCGGCCTGCGGCTTTGAAAACCGATACGGATATCCGGGAAAAAAGGTACGGGAGTGGCTGGACAGCGCGGGGATTCCCCTGCTGTTCACAGGTCGGGACGGGCAGATAAGCATGAGCTGGACAAGCGCGCCGGGCCGCGCAAAACGGAAAAATGAAGCCGCACATACAACCCTGCGCGTGCAGACGCAAAGGCCACTGCACGAAAATCCTGCCCACGACGAGCAGGCAGAGGAATAGATATCTTTTGTGGGGGAGGGACCCTTTTGCAAAAGGGTCCCTCCCCCACACCCCCTCCCCCTAAAACCTTTATTATGTTTTAGGAGTGGGAGCTCCAGAGACCGTACTTTCTTGATATCACGCGCTGTAATGTTGTCATTCTGCCGAAAAATGCGATTTTCGCCTGGGTACTCGCTACATTGCGGAGCGCAGCATTCTTGAGCAGCATTAGATCAGGCAATCATTTTCAAAGTCATACCGCTCTAAATGTAGGAAACTATGTCCTGTCGGGATGCGCCTAGGCCTGCTGGCAAACGGACTCCACACCCAGATGCTCCTTCCCCCACTGGTAGAGTTCTTTCAGGGTTGGCAGCAAACGCCAGCCTTGCGGGGTCAGGGCATATTTCACGCGGCGTACCTTGCCCGAAGCAAGTTCCGTTTTGCTGACCAGACCGTCGCGTTCCAGCTCTTTCAGGCATTTGCCAAGCATCATGTTGGTTATGCCCCTCACTTCGCGGCCAAGGGCATTGAATCCGCAGCCGCCCGTGTCGGCCAGATGCCAGAGAATGGGCAATTTCCATTTGCCGCCTATGAGGTTAAGGGCGTGGATGAGGGGACAAGGAATATCATATACACTTTCACGCGGCAGTGCCGTACTGTAGCCCACCGTCATCTTTGCCTTCATGCCTGACGCTCCTTGAAAAGCCTTGTGCGACGGGATGTTGACCGCATTTTGCGGCACAGGTGAAAACCCGTATTCCAGGTTAGAAAAAACTGCGTACTTGTTTTCTAACCCGCCCTTCTTTTAAAGTATATCTGTCGATACAACGCGCCGAACGCAGGCGCAAGAATGAAACCCCGTACTGTTCATAAGGAGAAAACCATGAAATATTACGCCATTAACGGAAGTGCCAGAAAAAAGCACAATACGGCCACTGTGCTGGCCAAGGCTCTTGAAGGCGTGGCCGCAGTGCAGCCTGACGCACAGACCGAAATGCTGCACCTCTATGACTACACGTATAAAGGCTGTATCAGCTGTTTTGAATGCAAAAAGCTTGGCGGAAAGTCCTATGGAAAATGCGCCGTAAAGGACGATCTGGCCCCAATACTGGAAAAAATTTCTCTCGCTGACGGCATTATCTTTGGCTCGCCCATCTATTTCAAGGGCATTACGGGCGAAATGCGTTCATTTTTTGAACGCTTTCTTTTCCCTTACCTGGTATATGACGCCACCTATTCTTCCATTGCCCCCAAGAAGATGAAAACAGCCTTCATCTACACAATGAACGTCACTGAAGCCTTCATGCGGAGCATGGACTATCCCGAACATCTCTCCGGAATGGAGTATTTTACGGGCAGGATGCTGACGCCGCCCTCGGTGCTGTATGTGAACGACACCTGTCAGTTTACGGACTACAGCAAGTACAAGGTGGAGTGCTTCTCCGAAGAAGCCAAGCTCAAACACAAAAATGAAGAGTTCCCCAAGGACTGCCAGAAGGCCTTTGAACTGGGCATGGCCATGGCCCGACCCTGAGGTAGTTAAGTTCATGAGCGGCGGGCGGCCGCCCGCCGCTCATGACGCCGGACTGCCAGCATCTTTGGCTGCGACGTTGACTGCCGCAGCGCAGCACAACACCTTCAACGCCAACATCCTTTACAATCCTGTCTGCTTATATGGCCTTACCGTTGGCACTGCGAACAGTACACGGTGCCACGCCCTGCGACTCTGGCTTTTTCAAGGGGGTGGCCGCATTTTTTGCAGGGTTGGCCGCCACGTCCATAGACCGCAAAGGTATTCTGAAATGCGCCTGCATTGCCGTCGGCGTCCTTGTAATCACGAATGGAACTGCCGCACTGTGAAATGGACAGCAACAGCACGTCCTGCAACGCTTTCAAGAGGCTATCCATTTGATCACGGGTGAGATCTGCCGCTTTGCGACGCGGGTCAATGCCTGCCGCAAACAGGCTTTCATCCGCATAGATGTTGCCCACGCCAGCCAGGATTTTCTGATCCAGCAGCACAGCCTTGATGGCCGATTTTCTGCCAGAGAGGCTTTTGGCGAAATTTTTGGGCGTCAGGGTCAGGGGTTCCGGGCCAAGTTCGCTCCAGAAGGGCCAGCGATCAAATATCTCGGGCGTGCCCGCCAGCACGAGGCCGAATGCGCGCACGTCGTCGAAAAACAGACGGCGCGGCCCTTCGTCCATGTCAGAGGCCGTGTCCTTCAGCTGATCCTGTGCGTCTTTCACCTGAACGAAAGGCGTATGCCCGTCACGCGCCGCAGCAGTATCTTTCTGAGTCTCTACCTGCGAAGCGGGAATATCCAGATCAAAAACGCAACGGGTGTGCGGGCCTGGGGCTGTTTGGGGCGCATAGGTCATAAGCCGCCCGGTCATGCGCAGATGCACGGCAAGCCGCAGGTCTTTGCACCCACGCACAGCGGCATTTTCTGCGTTTGAGGCGTCAAGCTGCAACAGGAGCAGCTTGCCGCGCCGCCCGACTTCCGCAATGCGGCAGCCGCGCAGATTTTCCAGCGGAAGGCTGAGAGGGTGCTGGCTGGTGGCGCGCAGCACTTGGGCGTTGGTGATAACGCAGCCCTGCACATGCGGCCGCAAGGTTCGGGCGATGGTTTCTACTTCTGGCAGTTCGGGCATGATGTTCCTCTGTTTGCCGGAAAGATAAGACATTCTGCCCGCATGGCAAGACATTGCAAACGGCTTGCTCGCAGACACAAAGGGCGACACGGCCCAAGCCCATTGTGGCGCATGCCAACGCAGACCACCACATTTACTTTTCTACAACTGACGCCTGTTCCCATACAAGCAAGAGCCGTCTTTCTGTCAAATAGCATCCATCATACACAGCGAAGCCATAATACCCTGACATAACGAACCAAAGCGAGACTCACGGATGGCATTGCGCGGCGCGGAGGGAGATCGCGAGCGCAGCGAGGAAGCTCCCGCAGCAGGGGCCGCGCAGCCCTCGCGGAATTATGGCGTTTGGAAAGCCCTTGGCGGCCAGCCCGTGGGAGTGGAGGTATACGACAAGCCCAGCGGGGTCGTCCGGGGGGAGTGCAGAGGGGGCCTCGCCAAAAGGATTGTGTCTGGCAGCCCCCCGAGGCCCCCATCTGCCGCCCGCCGCGCAGGCGGCCCAAACTAAATAAAAGAAAAGCCGCCGTGCCCGCAGGGCACACAAACCATCTCTCGAAGGACAAGCCCTGCTTTGCTTTCTCTTGAAGCCTTGCAGCGGAAGTTTCGCCATCCCGCCGCGCAGGCCCCCCCAACAACACAAAAAAGCCGCCATGCCCACAGACACAGCAGCCCCAAAAATCAACCTCAGACGACAACTCCGCCCTACAGGTCCTGTTTTTTCTCCGAACTATCCGAAAGATAAACATCCAGCAGCCCATCCGGCGGATCAATAACCACAGCCGGGGCCTCCACGTCAAAGCCCACGATAAACTCTGGCCTGGCGGGAAAAAGCACTTCCCGGTCGTCGTCCGTCATGATGACCCACAGTTCCAGATCAGCGGGGTACTCGAAGTGGTCGAGCCTGCCGATGCGCTGCCCGTTGGGCAGCAGGACATCCCCGCCGAGCAGGTCTTCCAGATAGACCTCATCGTCATCAGGTTCGGGCAGGGTTTCGCGCTTTGCGAGCAGCTTGTAGCCCCGGAAGTTTTCGGCGGCGGTGCGGTCTGCCACGCCTTCCAGCAAGAGCAGCGGGCGGCCTTTATGGCTGCGCACTGCAAGGGGCCGGATAGGACGTGGGGCGGCATCGCCCGCCTGAATCCAGAGGGGGGTGGTCAAAAGCAAGGGGGAGTCCGCATACCAATCGATGCAGATCTCCCCTTTGATACCGTGGGGCCGCGCAAGCGTGCCCATATGAATCCATGAATCCGCCATAGTATCCGGCGCTATTCCAGAATTTCCAGCACAGTGCGTTTTTTGCACTTGATGGACGCGGCGCTCAGTATGGTTCGCATGGCTCGCGCCGTGCGCCCCTGTTTACCAATGACCTTGCCCAGGTCTTCTTTGGCGACCTTGAGTTCCAGAACGGTAGTCTGCTCGCCTTCCACTTCGCTGACCTGCACTTCGTCGGGATGATCTACAAGAGACCGGGCAATATATTCGATCAGGGCCTTCATTGAGTACCTCCAAAGGGGTCTGCGCCGGAGAAGACCGGAGCAGTAAAGGCCGCGCGCAGTGCCGATATTGCCCTAAACGGCCTTACCCAACATGCTTTCGCATAGTTCGGGAGGCCGCAGGGCGTCTGCCGCCGTGGCGGAAGCTTAGCGGAATGCGCTAGGCCATGTGTTTCTTGATCAGGGAACGCACGGTATCCGTGGGTTCAGCGCCACGAGCCAGCCATTCCTTGATTTTATCCGCATCAAGTTTGACCTCGATGGGATCCTTCATGGGGTTATAATAGCCCAGGAATTCCAGCGGACGGCCATCACGACGGGTTTCGTCAGTGGCGGCCACAACCCGGTAGAAGGGGTGCTTTTTGCTTCCGAGGCGGGTCAGTTTCAACTTTACAGCCATGAGTCCAACTCCCTTTGAGGTGGTATGTTATCGTTGCGCCCGGGAAAGGGCAAGGGCGGAAAAGCCCTGGCGCAAAGAGGTGTTGCCGTTACGACGGCGCTCCTTGCCGCGAAATATCTATTTTTTCTTACGCTTTTGGCGCTCTTTTTTCTTGCGCTTTTTTGCGGCCGCCGATTTTCCGGTACCCGTGCGCCCGCCGGGCGCGCCGTCCATACCGGGCAAACCGCCCATTCCGGGCATGCCGCCCATGCCTGGCAGACCGCCAAGGCCGGGCATCCCACCCATACCGCCGGGCGGGGTCATGCCGGGAGGCATGCCGCGCATGCGGGGCATGGCAGGCATCTTGGCGCCCTTGCCGCCCATCATGCCCTTCATCATCTGGCGCATCTGCTCAAACTGGCGCACCAGCTGATTGACCTGAGCGACGGTCACGCCCGCGCCCTTGGCTATGCGCGCCCTGCGGCTTCCATTGAGGATGTCGGGGTTGCGCCTCTCGGCCATGGTCATCGAACTGATGATGGCTTCGGTACGGGCCATTTCCTTTTCGGGCATGGCGCCGCTTGCTTCGGCCAGCTTGTCGCGCAAACCGCCAAGTCCCGGAATCATCTTGAGGATGCTGTCCAGGGAGCCGAGCTTTTTGATGCGGCGCATCTGGGTGCGAAAATCTTCAAGGTCAAAACTGGCCTTTTTCATCTTGCGGGCCAGTTCTTCGGCCTCCTCGGCATTGATGGCGCTCTGTGCTTTTTCCACAAGGGTCAGCACGTCGCCCATGCCCAGGATACGCCCGGCGATGCGGTCGGGGTGGAAGACTTCCATCTCCGACAGTTTTTCGCCCATGCCCACAAATTTTACCGGAGCGCCTGTGACCGCGCGGATGGAAAGGGCCGCGCCGCCGCGCGCATCACCGTCCATCTTGGTGAGCACAACGCCAGTGATGCCAAGGCGCTGGTTGAAGCTTTCAGCCACGGTCACGGCGTCCTGGCCGGTCATGGCGTCAGCCACAAACAAAATTTCCTGCGGCCGCACGGCCGCCTTGATGGCCTCAAGCTCCTGCATGAGGGGCTCGTCCACATGCAGACGGCCCGCCGTATCCAGCAGCAGCACAGTGGCCTGCTCGCGCCGCGCCTCTTCCAGGGCGGCCTTGGCTATGTCCACGGGCTTCATGTCCACGGTGGAGGGATAGCAAGGCATGTCCAGCTGTTTGGCGAGCACGGTCAGTTGATCAATGGCCGCAGGGCGGTACACGTCGGCAGGTACAAGATAGGGGCGCATCTTTTGCTTGCGCAAAATATTTGCTATCTTGCCCGCAGAGGTGGTCTTGCCCGAGCCCTGCAGACCCACAAGCATGATGACCGCAGGCTCGCGCCCCTGAAGGTCAAGCCCGGCGGTTTCACCGCCAAGCAGGCTTACCAGTTCGTCATTGACGATCTTGACCACCTGCTGGGAAGGGTTCACGCCCTTGAGCACTTCCTGGCCAAGACACTTTTCGCGCACGCTTTCAACAAAGTCTTTGACGACCTTGAAGTTAACGTCCGCTTCCAGCAGGGCCAGCCGCACTTCGCGCAGACCGGCCTGCACGTTTTCTTCGGTAAGCTGGCCGCGTCCGCCAAAAGAGCGGAATACGCCGGAAAGTCTGTCTGAAAGGCTTTCGAACATGCATTCTCCACAGGGGCCGCAGGGCGGCAAAAATCGGTGCGGTTCTTACCTCGCGCAGATACCCTGCTCGTGGCCGCCGCACGGCGCAAAAGCCCCTACAGGGGCGAAGTGGTGATTCATAGGATGTTTGCCGCCTCACGTCAAGTCTTGTAAGAAAAAGGCGCACCGGGGCTTGCAAAGTACGGCCAAAAACTGTACGCGCAGGCACCCGTCACGAACTGGCCCCTCCGGCTCCCGGAAACGTTGCCGGACAATGGCGGGACCCTGCCCGTGCCCGGTGTGGGGGCAGCCCGCAAAGGCGCAGCCCGCATTGACATACGGGCCACAAGGGGATACTCTGTCAGACTATAATTTGAACAATTATTCCAGCATATTACGAGGAAGTCATGTTCACCAATCGCGGCAAGGCACTGACCTTTGACGATATTTTGCTCATCCCCGGCTATTCGGGCATCACTCCTGACGCCGTGGACATTGCCACCTGGCTCACCCCTTCCATTCCGCTTCGCATCCCCCTGCTCTCCGCCGCCATGGACACCGTGACGGAATCGGCCATGGCCATATCCATGGCGCGCATGGGCGGCATCGGCATCATCCATAAGAACATGCCCGTTGCCCGGCAACGCCTTGAGGTCGAGAGGGTCAAAAAGAGCGAGAGCGGCATGATTCTCGACCCTGTGACCATTTCACCCAACAATACCGTGCAGGACGCCCTTGACCTCATGTCGGACTTCCGCGTTTCCGGTCTGCCCGTTGTTGAAGATGGCCGTCTGGTGGGCATTCTCACCAACCGTGACGTGCGCTTTATCGAAGACGGACACGCCGTGCGCGTGTCCGACGTCATGACCAGTAAAAATCTTGTCACCGTGCCCATGGGCACCTCCCTTGAAGAAGCCAAGCAGCACCTGCACGAACACCGCATTGAAAAGCTGCTTGTGGTTGATGAAGACGGCCTTTTGCGCGGCCTCATCACCATGAAGGATATCGACAAGGTGCAAAAGTACCCCAATGCCTGCAAGGATGCCGCCGGACGCCTGCGCGTTGGCGCGGCCATCGGCATTGGCAAGGATTGCGAATCCCGCGCCGAGCAGCTGCTTGAAGCCGGGGTCGACGTGCTGGTGCTTGATTCTGCCCACGGGCATTCTGTCAACGTCCTCAATGCCATACGCATGGTCAAAACGTCCTTCCCCAACTGCCAGCTTGTGGCTGGCAACGTGGCCACCTATGAGGGGGCCAAGGCCATTCTTGAGGCTGGCGCCGACACCGTCAAGGTGGGCATTGGCCCCGGCTCCATCTGCACGACCCGTATTGTGGCCGGCGTTGGCGTGCCCCAGGTAACGGCTGTTATGGACGGTGGACGCGCCGCGCGTGAACTGAACCGCTGCTGCATCGCTGACGGCGGCGTCAAGTTTTCGGGCGACATCGTCAAGGCCCTGGTCGTGGGCGCGCATTCGGTCATGATCGGCTCGCTGTTCGCGGGCACCGAGGAAAGCCCCGGTGAAACCATTCTGTATCAGGGCCGCACGTATAAAATCTATCGCGGCATGGGCTCCATCGACGCCATGAAGGAAGGCAGCTCCGACCGCTACTTCCAGGAAAAGAGCAAAAAGCTCGTGCCCGAGGGCATCGTGGGCCGCGTGCCCTACCGTGGACAAGTGATGGAGGCGGTATACCAGCTCATGGGCGGCCTGCGTTCCGGCATGGGCTATGTGGGCGCGCACAACCTCAAACAATTGTTCGAGAACACCACGTTCTGCGAGATTTCCTCGGCGGGCCTGCGCGAAAGCCATGTACACGACGTGGTCATCACCAAGGAAGCCCCCAACTACCGCATTGAGAATTAGGCCGTGTGCCTTTGAAAAATTGAACACCAGGGCAATTTCGTCTTGAAATTGCCCTGGCCTCTGCGCGAGCAGGCATCCGCCATACGGGGCCGGGCGCACAGTGTTTGCGCTGCCGACGCCCAGACGGACGCCATATACATATTGAGAACACGCATCTCACAGTGAGCATGCTCAGGCTGGCGGCGCAGCAATGCCGCATGCCCCCTGCACATAGGGAACCGGTGCGCCCCCGGCTGGGCGCGCACAGATCATGAGGAAGTTATGCCCAGCAAGGTCATTATCATAGATTACGGCTCGCAAGTTACCCAGCTTATCGCGCGGCGCGTGCGCGAAGCCGGGGTGTATTCTGAAATCCACTCCTGTGTGACCACCGCCGAACAGGTGGCCGCCATGAAGCCCCAGGCCGTCATCCTGTCCGGCGGCCCGGCCAGCGTGGGTGAAGCCGACGCTCCGGCACTGGATCCTGGTTTTCTGGAACTGGGCGTGCCCGTGCTCGGCATCTGCTACGGCATGCAGCTGCTGGCCCAGAACCTTGGCGGGCAACTGGCCCAGTCCCTCACGCGGGAATACGGCCCGGCCGACCTCAACCTCATCGCGCCCTGCATCTTGATGGACGGCGTCACCTCGCCCACCCGCGTATGGATGAGCCACGGCGACAAGGTTCTGGCGCCGCCGCCCGGCTTTACCATCACGGCCAGCACCAGCACGCTTGAAGTCGCTGCCATGGCCGATGAAAAGCGCAAAATCTACGCTGTGCAGTTCCACCCCGAAGTGCACCACAGCGTGGACGGCGAACGCATGCTCCAGAACTTCCTTTTCAAGATTGTCGGCATCAAGCCCGACTGGACCATGTCGTCCTTTGTGGAGCGCGTGATCAAGGAAATGGCCGAGCAGGCTGGCGACAAGCATGTGGTCTGCGCCCTTTCCGGCGGCATTGACTCCACGGTTGTGGCAGTGCTGCTGCACCGCGCCATAGGCAAGCGCCTGCACTGCATTTTTGTGGATAACGGCCTGCTGCGTCTTGGCGAAGGCGATGAGGTGGTCGGCTTTTTGCGCGAGCATTTTGACCTCAACCTCAATTTTGTGCAGGCGCAGGAGCGCTTTCTCTCCAAGCTCAAGGGCGTGGAAGATCCTGAAAAGAAGCGCAAAATCATCGGTCATACCTTTATTGAAATTTTCGACGAAGAAGCCAAAAAACTCCCTGAAGTGGATTTTCTGGCCCAGGGCACGCTGTATCCCGATGTCATCGAATCCGTTTCCCACAAGGGCCCCAGCGCGGTCATCAAGAGCCACCACAATGTGGGCGGCCTGCCCGATACCATGAAGCTCAAGCTCATCGAGCCTTTGCGCGAACTCTTCAAGGACGAAGTGCGCAAGGTTGCTGCCGAACTGGGCATGCCTGACTCCATCGTGTGGCGGCATCCCTTCCCCGGCCCCGGCCTCGCCATCCGTGTGCTTGGCGAAGTGACGGAAGAGCGCCTCAGCATTCTGCGTCAGGCGGACAAGATCGTGCAGCAGGAATTGCGCGAATCCGGCTGGTACCGCAAGGTCTGGCAGGGCTTTGCCGTGCTGCTGCCTCTCAAGACCGTGGGCGTCATGGGCGACGGACGCACCTATGAGCATGTCATTGCCCTGCGCGTGGTCGATAGCGTGGACGCCATGACCGCAGACTGGGCCCGCCTGCCCGCCGAGCTTATCGAGCGCATGTCCGGCCGTATCATTAATGAGGTCAAGGGCGTCAACCGTGTGGTCTACGACGTGTCCTCCAAGCCGCCCAGCACCATTGAATGGGAATAGGAGAGCCTTATGTTCGGTATAGGCAGCACTGAGCTTCTGGTCATCCTTGTGGTGGCCCTGATTGTGCTTGGCCCCAAGAGCATGGCCAACATTTCGCGCACACTGGGCAAGGCTTTGGGCGAATTCCGCCGGGTTTCCACCGACTTCCAGCGCACCCTCAATGCCGAGGTTGAAGAGGAAGAACAGAAAAAACGTAAAAAAGAGGCTGCCCAGGCTGCCAGAGAGGCCGCCAGAGCTGAAGCCGAAGCCGCGCAGGCCGCCGCCCAGGCGGCTGGTCAGGTAGCTGGTCAGGCCACGGAACAGCCCGCCGGCCAGGCTGAAGGCCAGACGCCCCAGGCTGACGCGCAGACGACGGAACCGCAAGACACCCCGGCGGCTGAGGCCGTGCTGGACACCACTGCGGTACATCCCGAACAGTCTGCCGATCAAGCCCAGGCGGCTGCCGAAGCCCAGACTGCCAGCCAGCATGCGCCGGAAGCCGCAACCGAGGCAGATCAGCCGCAGGCGTCTCCTGCCAGCGGGGCTGAAAATGACGACACTGGCGTGCCTGTTCCGCCCGAGGGCAGCCCTCTGGCCGAAGCCCTTGCACGAACTGAAGCTGAAGCCCGTGCGGCGGAAGCCCGTCTGGCGCAGACCGCAACAGCCTCTGAAAACGGCGGCAAGGCATGATTGACGAAAAAAAAGCCCCTCTTGAGCAGGCTGCGATTGATGCCAAGGCGGCCGACTCCCCGGAGTCCGGTCAGGAATCGGATGCATCCGCCGCTCTGTCCGTTATAGGCCAGATTGATCTTGAGGCCGTCAGCAAGCTGGCGGCCTCTGCCACGCCATCAGCGCCACCAACGCCATCAGGCGATGCGGGCAACGCCGCTGCGCCAAGCGTCACGGCAGGCGCTGCGGCGGGCGAAGTCACTGACGCTGCGGCAAGCGCCGCAGCTGGAGCAACGGCAGGCGAAGTAACAGCCGTTGCCGCAAGCGCTGTGACAGACGCTGCCGCAAACGCCACGGCAATCCCCACGCCCGACGCCGCAAACGCTGCTGCTGACGACGCCCCGGAAAAAACTTTCGCTGCAACGCAGCAGGATGCGGCCGCCCCGGAAGCCGCCGCTGATTCCCTTGCAGAGCACAATGCTTCGGAGCCAGCGGCCGCTGCACCTGAAGCAACCCCGCCGACTGAAGCCACTCCGGCCACAGCGGCGTCGGGCGGTCAGCCCCCATTGCCCCCGGCAAGCCCCTTTCCGCCTGCGGGCACGTCGGGCGACGCGCCTCTTCCCGTTGCTTCGGGCGGCAACCTTCCCGCCACCCCCGATGACGATGACGACGATGACGAGCCGGACAAGGCCATGGGCCTTATGGACCACCTTGGTGAACTGCGCATGCGCATCGTGCGCTGCTGCATTGCCATTATTCTGGGATTTTTTGCCTGCTGGGCGGTGGTGGACCCCATTTTCAACGCGCTGGTGAACCCGCTGCTGGCCGTGCTGCCCAAGGGCTCGCACGCCATTTACACCACCCTGCCCGAAGGTTTTTTCACGCGCATGTACATTGCCCTGGTGGCGGGCATCTTTGCGTCCAGCCCGGTGATTTTTTATCAGATATGGTCCTTCATCGCGCCGGGATTATATGAAGAGGAAAAAAAATACATCATTCCCATTGCGGTGATGTCCGCCCTGTTCTTCGCTTCCGGCGGGGCATTCTGCTACTTTGTGGTCTTTCCCTACGCTTTCAGCTTCTTTGTGAGCTTTGCCACGGAAGATATCGTGGCCATGCCCAAGGTCAGCGATTATCTGAGCTTTGTGCTCAAGCTTATTCTGGCCTTTGGCATCATCTTTGAAATGCCGCTTTTCGCCTTCTTTTTAGCCCGCATGGGCGTCATCACCGGCGCCATGATGCGCAAGGCACGGCGCTACGCCATCCTTGGCATCTTCGTCGTGGCCGCCATTCTTACGCCGCCGGATGTGGTTTCGCAGCTTCTCATGGCTTGCCCCATGCTCGTGTTGTATGAAATAAGTATCTTAGTGGCCGCCGCTTTTGGCCGCAAACCCAAAAAGAGCGAAGACGAAGAAAGCGAAGGCCAGGAAAAGCAGACCGCCGCAGGCGGAACTACTGACGCATCCAAAGACGCCAAGGCCGCCCGTACCTCGGAGGAATCATGAGTACCGCCCCGCGCACGTCCACACAGGCGCGCACCAGCGCCGAAACCGACATACGCCTTGAACTGACGCTGGACGGCCAGGGCAAAACGGATATCAGAACGGGCTTTGGCCTGCTGGATCACATGCTGACTCTGACGGCATTCTGGGCAGGCATGGATCTCACCCTCATCAGTGAGGGCGATATGGAAGTGGACGCCCACCACACCGCTGAAGACGTGGGCCTTACCCTGGGCAAAAGCCTGCTTGAAGCGCTGGGCGACAGGGCGGGCATTGCCCGCGTCGGCTACGGCCGCGTGCCTATGGACGAAGCCCTTACCGAAGTTACCGTAGACCTTTCAGGCCGCCCCTGGCTTGAGTGGCGCGGCGACGAGCTGTTGCCGCCCGTACTCGCCGGGGAGGAAAAAGACCTCTGGCGTGAATATTACAAGGCTCTTGCAAGCGGCGCACGCTGCAATCTGCATGTGGAGATGCGCTACGGCAAGAATGGCCACCACCTGCTGGAATCCGCCGCCAAGGGTCTTGGGCTTGCACTGGCTCAGGCGGTGCGGCGGCACGGCACAACCATCCGCAGCACCAAGGGAGGTCTTGATTAATGCATAACCGCCTGAATATATTTCTACTCATCGTTCTGAGCCTCGTTCTTGCTCTGGGCGCCTGCTCCAAGCGTCCGCGCAGCACAGCCGATGTGCCGCGCAACCTCTCCGGCACCTACTCCATAACCGTGGCTCCCTTTACCCAACCCGTCAATGCAAGCCAGCTCATCATGGGACGCATCCCCGAAGACCAGGGACGCGTTCCCGAAGACATGCTGACCTCCCTGGATATGCAACTGCGCCGCGTACTGACCACCGACACCAACCGGCAGTACAAGTTTATCAGTGTGCGCACCCTGCCCAAGGATCTGACGACCTTTCACAGTTCCGAACAACCGCAGGCTTTGCCCCGCTGGATAGAATACGGCAAAAAGCAGGGCGCGCAGGTGCTGCTTATTCCCCAGGTGCTGGACTGGCACGAACGTGAAGGCTCCACGGCCGGGGTCACCCAGTCGGCTCACGTGCGCGTCGAATTCTTTTTGCTGCGCGTTGACACGGGCAGCATTATGGACCGCTCTGTTTTTGAAGAAAAACAGCTGGGCTTGTCGGAAAACCTGCTGAATATGGGCTCGTTCCTCAAGCGCAAGGGCCAGTGGGTCACTGCCGAGGATCTCACCGTGGAAGCCATACGCAAGGCTGTGAAGGATTTGGGATTATGATTCTGTTTCCAGCGGTGGATATTCAGAATGGCAAGGCCGTTCGCCTCAAGCAGGGGCGTGCCCATGAAAGCACGACCTTTGCCGAAAGCCCTGTGGACGCGGCCAAAGCCTGGGAAGATGCCGGGGCACGCTGGCTGCACGTGGTTGACCTGGACGGCGCTTTTGACGGCGCTGCCCAAAGCCGACACATCGTGCGGGATATCTGCACGGCCCTTTCCATCCCCGTGCAATTGGGCGGGGGCATCCGCGACATGAAAACAGCCGAAGGCTACCTTGAAGCCGGGGTCAGCCGCCTTATCATCGGCACCCTGGCTCTGGAACAGCCAGAGCTTTTCGCCTCCATGTGCCGTGCGTTTCCCGGCCAGATCGGCGTTTCACTGGATGCTGAAGGCGGCCGCCTTAAAAGCCGCGGATGGGTTGAAGATACGGGCATGACCGTTGATTCGGCCCTGCCCCGCCTGCTTGAAGACGGCGCGGCCTTTGTCATCTACACGGATATCGAACGCGACGGCATGCAGTGCGGCGTCAATGTGGCGGCTCTGAAACATCTGGCGCAGCTTTCCACCGTGCCCGTCATTGCGGCGGGCGGCGTGGCCACGCTTGAAGACGTAAAAAATCTCTACCCCCTTACCCTCAATACCAGCCTCATCGGCGCCGTGAGCGGGCGCGCCCTCTACGAGGGAACGCTCAACCTTGAAGAAGCCAATGCCTGGATCGACGCCCAGGCTGGTGTGCAGGTTTAGGGCAGAATTCGTTGGGATGCTTTGTGGGGGAGGGACCCTTTTGCAAAAGGGTCCCTCCCCCACACCCCCACCCCCCAAAATCTTTGGAAACGCTGATTTATTCCATTTGGCGGCGTTGCTTCACTTTTTTTGAAACAATCGAGGATGGAAGAGTCCACTCCTGCTTCAAAAAAAGTTCGCGCCTTGCCAAACGAAACAACTGCGCGTTTCCAAGAGGCCCTTTAATCAGTGCTTCCTTAGGATAGTTCAAAGTGTGTTGTGATTTTGAGGGGGCCAAAGGCCGCGTCTTCCAGACAGCACACCATCTCAAAGTTCATCTGTTCTGGCTGATAAAAAACCCCAGGCCCGTTCGGACGCACGACGTCCACATGGGCCTGTTGTGCTGGGCACGTGTATGTCGGGCGCTGCCCACGTTCTGACCTGCCTGGCCTGCTGGGCCTGTCTTGCTCTGTCCTGGCCTGTTGCCCCGGGCTGAACCGCCCTTGCCAAGCCGTCGGGCAGTACCTATACTCTCCGCATGAAGTCAGCTTTTTACAACCAGCAACATCCTGGCCGCCCTTTTTGCGGCTACCCTGAAGAGCGCTACTGGCGTTCCTTCCTTTAATTCCTCGCACGCAGATGTCCTTTGGCGCGGCGGCCCCGTCAGGCGGCCGACGCTCTGGTTGTTTCAAATCCCGGACAAACTACGGCTGGGCACGCCCCTGAAGCCTGCCCGGCATGGTTGGCCGGACTGCACGCGAGGATAGAATGCTTGTGACCAAACCCCGCCACTGGTTCTGCCTTATGGGAGCCATTGTTTTTGAAGTGGCCGGAACCACGGTAATGAAGATGGCGCAAGGCTGGGATTTTTCCCATGCCGCCCTCTTGGGACTGACGCTCATGTGGCTGGCCATTGCCCTTTCCTACTATCTGCTGGCAAAAGCCACCACCGGCCTGCCCGTGGGCGTGGCCTTCGCTTTTTGGGAGGGGCTGGGGCTGACGCTCATAACCCTGTGCAGCGTTGCTCTGCTGGGTGAAAGCATGACCGTAAAGCGCGCCCTTGGCCTTGTGTGCGTACTGGCGGGCGCGCTGCTTGTCCATCACGGGACTGGACACGGGACTGGGCGCGAGACTGGGCACGGGTCTGGACATGGCAAGGAAGGCGCCACTGCCGCCATCCACCCCGCAGCGCGTCCCACGTCTGCCGCAGGCGGCACGCCGACGCAGTTTCGGGCAGGGGAAGGGGCATGATGCAAGCCTTCACGTCCTTTTTCAGCCTTTCACTGCTGCTGGTTGTGTTGGCCGCCACGCTGGACGTGCTGGCAAACCTTTTACTGGCGAAATCCGGCGGCTTTCGCCGCCGCTGGCTGGGCTTCTTTTCACTGGCGCTTGTGGGTCTGGCTTTTTACTGTCTTTCGCTGGCCGTGCGCCATATGGATCTGGCCGTGGCCTATGCCATGTGGGGCAGCTTTGGCATCCTGGGCACATCCCTTGGCGGCTGGCTGTTTTTCAGCCAGAACCTGCGGCCCTGCGCCTTTGCTGGCATGGCCTTGCTCATGACAGGCATGGCGCTTTTGCATATGAGTTGACGCCCGGGCGTCTGCCGGAGGCAATTGTGGGAAAAAAATTCTGGGATTATCTTGAAAAGTGGCGCGGTCTTTTTCCGCGCCGCCGGACGCTGCGCTGGCGTGACGGCTGGATAGAGAACGGATACTGCTGTGACTGCCGCTACTGCTGCGGCCCGCAGGACTCCAACGAACCCTATCCTATGGCCTTGTTGCCCCGGCAGATACACGCTGGCATTGAAAAAGACTTTTACATGCTCAACGCCGACACCGCCTATATGGATGGCCGAGGCTGCAAGTCGTGTTCGCCCGAGGGCTGCGGCCTGCCACGCGAAGGGCGGCCCGTGGCATGCGGCCTCTTTCCCTTTGCGCTCATCAACGGCAGCCTGTACGCCTACAAGACCTGCCCGGCCATCCTGTTTACCCCGCTGGCGCAACTGGCTCCGCTGGGGCGTGAAGCCGCCCGCTGGCTCACCGGTTTCAGCCATGAAGAACTGCGCCACCTCTCGCTCAACCTGGAGCCTGCCGTTCTGGCGGAAAAATACATTTCTCTGGGCATTCAGGTTTTTGACGCCAAAGGCGTGAACCTGCAGTTGCGCTGACCCCGGCGCAATTCCACCCTGAACATACTTGACCACCGCGTAAACTGACGCTTGCCATGAAGGCGCAATCGCCTTTTTTCGCTGCAGCCCCATGCCGTAACGAACGCGAACCCCCATTGAAAACAGACATTTTCAATGGGGGTTCGCCTTACCTACAGACACGCGGTTGCAGATACTGTGGAGAATGGGGATACCTGCGCGGACGCACGCAGCAGAACTGGTGAACAGCCACTGTTAGAGCATTTAACTCATTTCATTCGTAAACTGCTCTAGAGCAGAATAATTTTGAAATAGCATGCTGCCCGGTCGAGGCTGTCGCTGCCCCTCCCTGAGATCAAAAAAACTTGGTGCTCTAGTAACTACACCAAGAGTTTTAGGGGGTGGGGGCGTGGGGGAGGAGACCCTTTTGCAAAAGGGTCCCTCCCCCACAAAGTATTTCAAATGGGCACGGTGTGGCCAAAAGCCCGCCTCCCCCACAAAGCATTTCATCGCTACGGCGCGGGCCTGCTCCTACCATTCCGGCACAAAGGTGCGGCAGGCGTATTCCTGGGGGATACGAAGGGCATCGTCAAGCGGCAGGGCCATGTAGTGGGCCAGCAAGCTGCGGATAACGCCAGCGTGGGCCACCAGCAACAGCGTGCCTTCAGGGTAGCGCCCCCGCCAGCGTCGCACGGCTTCAAGGGCGCGGCTTTGCAATTGCGCGAAGCTCTCGCCGCCCTCTGGCCGAAAATGGGCAAAATCCCGGCCTCGCGCATCATATTGACCGGGAAAGCGCGCTTCAATCTCGGCCTTTGTCAGGCCCTGCCACTGGCCCATGTCCAGCTCGCGCAGTCCTGGTTCAAAATGTACCGGGGGCGGGCTGGCGGTCCATTCATTTCCGGTCAGAAGAATGGACGTGGTCTCACGGCAACGCCCCAGATCCGAGGACACCACTGCCGCCAGTCTTCCCGCCAATATGGGCATGAAGTCATGAGCCAGAGCGTATATCTGCTGCCGCCCGGCAGAGCTGAGCGGGATATCGCGGTTTCCCACGATGCGCCGCTCAGGATTGGGCGGCAAAGCGCCGTGACGCACAAGCCACATGCCGTTCATCTGAAATCTCCAGTTTTTTCTGTAGCACGCTCCCCGAATTTCGGGCAAGACTTGACAGATTTTTTCCATTTCCCGCAAAACCGGCCTTTTATCGCCCCCCCTGACCGGGGCAAGAGGGCACGCGAAGTACTGCCCCGCCGCCCGCCTTATCGGGGCAGGGGGCAAACGGCGTGCCGTCGCCCTGCGTTTGATTGTCCTGAACGGCCAGTGCCGCCAAAGCGTCGTGGGCTATGTCCTCGGGATATGGGGGATATGGGGGATATGGGGGATATGGAGGGCGCGAAAGGTGCGGAGACTGCCCAGCCTGCAGCGATTGCGGGGACTGCGGTAGCTGCGGGGATTGCGCAGGCTGCGGTGGCTGAGGGGCTTCACCCCGCGCGCAGTCCTGGTCATGGCCCCGAACACCCTGCCCGCCTGCGGGGCAGCCAAGTTCGCGGGCAAGCCGGGCTTCCATGGCCAGAGCCCGCTCCATGCGTCCTCTGATGGCTTGCGCCGCTTCAGCGCCGAAGGTTTCCAGCTTTTGTTCAAAACGCTGACGCACAGGCACAAAGCATCCGCCGTAACAATATTTGTCAGCCAGAAAAACCAGTTCCCTTTCGGTGATGGGATGGTCGTCGGACAAAGTCAGGTCCCGGTGGTCTTCCACAAGGTGCGCCATGAGAGGCAGGCGCAGATGGCGAAATAATCGTCCCGCCGCAGCCTCATGCCCTTTTTCGCCCTTGCAGATATCGTGCACCAGCCCCCCGGCCAGGGCAAGATCAGGGTCAAGGTCAGCGTAAAAAACAGAGCCAAAACCAGAATCTGGGCCAACGCCAGAGTCAGAGCCAGGACCAGAGCCAGGACCAGAATCACGGCACGTGCCACGGCCAGCCCCAAGGTTAGAGGCGATCTCAGACCCAAGGTCGGGGGCAAGCTCAGGGGCACGCTCAGGATTGGGGACAGTGACGCCTTTAGCGCCAAGGTTTTTTGTGCGCCGCACCTGAACCAGGGCCTTTGTCAGGGCTGCGGCCACCGTGCCCACGGCGCGGGCATGGCGCAGCCCCTTTTCGGGCACTTCATGCAGGCGCAGCAGCTCCAGGGCCTCGTCCGGCCGCAGGACATCCCTGCGCAAAGCCAGAAGCTTCATGCGTTCATAGTCTTCAGGCCTGTCCATATCCGGCAGCATAAGCCTGTCCGCCACAGGGATGTGCCACACGGGCAGACCTTCCAGAGCGCCCCGCAGGCCATTTTCGCCCCCAGTGCGCGCATGGCGCAGCACATGCGCCAGATGGCGGGCGGGCAGGAGCGGCGGGTGTCCCTCCTGGCCTACGAAGGTCGGAACAAGAACATTTTCCGGGTCAGCCGCATGGGCCTCGAGCAGGGCCTGTATGGTCATGGACCGCACCAGCGGCACGTCCACGGGCTGCACCAGTACGGGCGTTTCCGCCAATGCCGGATCGCCTCCGGCCAGTGCCGACAGCCCGGCGCAGACTGAGGAGAACATGCCGTCTTCCGGCCTGGGATTACGCACCACGGCAAGGCCGAGCGCCTGCGCCGCCGGTTCAATGCTTGCCGCGTGCCAACCTGTGACGACCGAGATGTGCTCGATGCCCAGTTGCCGAAAAAGGCGCGCCAGACCCTCCAGGGCCGAGCAACATTCCCCGGCCGCTCCCAGCGGAAGCGGCAGAAGAGCCTTGACCCTGCCCATGCGGGACGCCTGCCCTGCGGCCAGTATCAGTACGCGGGCGGTCACATCAAGCCTTCCCAGTCGCCCACAGTGCAATACGGCCCGTCGTGGCCCGAGCGATCCTGGCGGACGGACGCCCCCGCCTGAGTGCCGCCCTTGGGCATCTGCACCACACGCACGCGGTTGCCGCAGCGCTCAAGCCTGCCCTGCACCGGGCCAAGGCGTGACAAGGGGCTGCCGCAGGCGCACGGCCCGGGCAAAAGGCAGGCCACGTCCCCTGTGCGGTAACGGATAAGAGGCATGGCCTCGCGCTCCAGTGTGGTAATGACAACTTCACCTGTCTCGCCAGGCGGCAGCGGTTCATCGCCGCAAAAATCCACAATTTCCACAACAAGATCCAGCAGGCGCAAGTGATACCCGTCATGGGCCGGGCACTCCACCGCGCCGCCATAGGCCGTTTCCGTAAGCCCGTAGTGGTCAAGCACGGTGCAGTTCCATACGGTGGACAGCACGTGCCCAAGCACGGGATCAAGCCTGTCCGCGCTGCTGAGCAGGCCGCAAAGCCCCGGAGGACCGCTCTTGGGAAAATGACGCAACAGTCCTTCCAGTTGCCCTGGCGCGGCCACGAGACAATGGGGCCGCACCTCGTCGAGCCACTGCACAATATCCGGGTGGATGCCTGCCAGCGCCGCCTGCGGCGTCGCCACCCGCGCTGACGGGCATGAACCCAGGGCG
Organism: Desulfovibrio sp. 86; assembly: GCF_902702915.1. Taxonomy (NCBI): domain Bacteria; kingdom Pseudomonadati; phylum Thermodesulfobacteriota; class Desulfovibrionia; order Desulfovibrionales; family Desulfovibrionaceae; genus Desulfovibrio; species Desulfovibrio sp. 86. The sequence continues at coordinate 684,956 of NZ_LR738849.1, forward strand.
CAGTGCGCCACGCCCTCCTGCACCATTTTCTGTATGGGCAGCACTGGCGGCGTCCTTTTCACAAAGCCTTGCTGCAGGCTTTTGGCAGGGACCAGCAGATCCTGCGGCGGGGTGCACACCTCCACGCCGCACGGGCTCAAGGACTGGCGCAGCAGGTCTGCCACGCCATCGGGGCGGGCCGCCCCCGGCAACAATACCGCCAGTTTTTGCCCGGGCCGCACCAGTTGCGACATGCCCACGCGAAAAAAATCAACGGTTCTGGCAAGGTCCGTTTCTGTGAAAGCCAGGCGCTTGGGGCTGCCCGTGGTGCCGGACGTGCGCAAGGTCACCATGCGCTGCACCTCGCCGCGCGACACGCAAAGAAAATCCTCCCAACGGGCCAGATCGTCAGCCGTGGTGAAAGGCAGACCGCGCATATCTTCGGGAGTGAAGCGCTCAAGGTCGTATCCGGCCAGACTGCGGGCATAAAAGGCGCTGCGGGCTGCCGCGTGGTTCAGGCAACGGGTCAGGGCGCGGGCGCGGGCTTCACGCAGGGCGCGCGCCAGGGTGTTGGCGTCCGTGTCCTGCACGCCGCATTGACGCGCCAGCCAGGCATCAAGGGGATTGCGAAAACCACGGCCCGGAGCCGCAGCAGCGGAAGAGGCTCGCGCGGAAGAATCACGGAAAGAAGGATCACGCGAAGAAGCCTTGCGCGAAGAAGCCCCGGCACCAGACGAGGAAGATGAACTCATGAGACGTCCTCCGCATACAGCCGCGTGCCGTCCTGTGCTGTCAGATTGTGCAGGCAAAAGGGTATCATGCGTCCGTCTCGCCGCAAAACGTGGATGCAGCACCCGCGCACGCGCTCAATATCCAGACTCAATGCGTCCTGAAAAGCCATGGCGGACAGGGTGAATCGCCGTTCGGCCCCTGCCTGGGCCAAAAACCGGCTGAACCCGTCCAGACCAGCGCCAGCAGCGCCCAGACCTGATGCCTGCTCGTCAGTCTTTTCCGCTGCAATGCTGTCGCCGCGCCAGTGCAGGGCCACGAACTGCTTTGCCTTTCGCGCGCCCTCTTCCGCTGACGGCGGCACGCCAGCATCTGGCAAAGAAGCCCCAGGGGCAGACGCGTCCCTTGCGCCGGAGCCCGCAGCGTCCGCGCCTTGCGGGCGCGGGGAACAGCAGGACTGGCCCGCGTCCGGCAGCCATTGGAGCGTTGGCTGGGCGTCCCCTGCCCTCCCGTTTTCAGGGGCAGAGGGCGCGGCATCGTTACGCCGATAAACAGCGCTGAAGGAGCATAATTCGTTTTCGCACCCCGGCGGGTGCAGATGTTCCGGGCGCACAAGATCGGGAACCTGCCGGGTAAAACAGGCCATCACCTCCGGCAGGGTGAGCCTTGGGGCCTCATCCAGACGCCAGGGGTAGCGCCCGAAAAACGCGGCCGGCTGCACGTGCAGGCCCCGCACCGCTGGCCCCATACGCAAGGCCAGACGCAACAGGTCGCCCACTTCGCCGTCATTGACGCCGCGCACAAGGGTGGCCACCAGCACCACGCCAAGGCCAGCCCTGGCGCAGGCTTCCACGGCGCGGCGCTTGAAATCGAGACAGGGGCGGCCGCGCAAGGTCCTGAATGTCTCGTCGCTCACGCCGTCCCATTGCAGATAGACCGAATCCAGCCCGGCCTGACGCAACTTTGCGGCATAGCCCTCTTCTTCGGCCAGGCGCAGCCCGTTGGTATTGACCTGCACAAGACCAAAGGCCCTCTGGCGCGCAAGGCCGATGATCTGCGGCAGATCGTCACGCACCGTGGGTTCGCCGCCGGAAATCTGCACATTGCACGGGCCGGATGCGGTTTTGAGCGCGTCCAGCTGGCTGGCGACGCAGGCAAGGTCGGGATCAGCGCCGTTTTCCCGCCCAGAACCTCCCGCACCCGCGTAGCAGATGGGACAGGTCATATTGCAGCGCAGGGTCACTTCCACAAGGCCCGTACAGGTATGTTGCGCGTGCGCCGGGCACAGGCCGCAGTCAAAGGGGCAGCCCTCGGCTATGGCCGTGCGGGGATGCAGAGGATAGGAAGGACTTTTGGGACGCGTCCAGGATTCGAACGCGGGAACGGGCACGCCGCCCTGCTCCCCGCCTACGGGCTGGCCTGCGTGGTCTGACGGATCCTGGGCAGCCGTGCGCCATACGGGCACGCTGAACAGGCCGTGCTCGGGGCAGGTCTTGCGCAGTTCAACACAATGCGGATCGTCCTGCGCCAGGGCGTATACGGCGTCCAGCCGCCGCAGACAGACCGGGCACAGGCTTTGGGTTCGACGCAAAATCATGACGCGGGCATGATGTCCAGATCATAGCTCTGGACCAGTTCGATAATCTTTTCCCAGCATTCGGCCAGCAGGTCGCCGCAGGCCACAGGATTGGGCGCTTCGCCCGGCGCGCCCGACGTTGCGCCAAGCCCGGCGGCTATCTGACTGCAACTCTGGCCGCCGTAAGCGTTGGTGCGCTCATAAAACCATGTGGCGTAATCGTTGAGCAAAGGCGTAAGCATGGCGTGCGGCGTTTCACTGGCGGCCCCCTTGCCGGCCACCAGCGCCAGAGTGCAGGCTCCACCAGTGAGCAGGCCGCAAGGCCCGTCCGACTGGCCGATGCCATGACAAAGGCCATGAACCGCCCGCACAAGGTCGGGGTTTTCCTGATCGCGGGCCTGAAGCATAAGCAACATCAGCAACTGACTACAACAATAGCCCTCGTGCACCAGAGGCAGAAGCTCCATCATCATCGGATTCATGCTCTCTCCTTTTGTGCTATCCACAATCCATAGCCGTATTTGCGCCCCCCGCCAGAGGCGGAACAGGAACACCCGCCCGAAATACCCAAACCCCCGGAGCCGGGTTCCCCGTACCAGACCATGCGGGCGGCCAGTTCCACCAGCGCCCGACTGTGATCCTCATACGTCGCGATCTGAAAGCCCGCCTGCCGTAAATACCGCTCCCACAGCGCCGCAGGACGTGCGCCTTCCATACAGGATGCGCCCGTGCCCTGCGCAGCGGAAAAACCGGCATCAGCGCCTTCGGGCTGCGCCCCCGCGCTGGTTGCGGAATTTTGCCCAAGGCCGCGCCCGTGCGCCGATATGGCGGAAGCCTCTGCATCGCGCCGCGTAAGGTCACTGAAGAGCAGCACGCCGCCTGGACGCAGCGCGCGCAGACACTGCCGCAGCGCGTCCAGCGGGTCAGCCAGCAACGAAAGTACGCATTCGCACACAAGTCCGTCAATGCTGCCTGCCGCCAGGGGCAACCTGCCCATGTCCGCCCGGATGATCCGCCCACAGCCTTCACCCGCCGCGCTCACGGCTTGGGGCTGCACCTGCCTGTCCAGTCCCATCACGTCATATCCGGCCTGTCGCAGCAGCCCCAGAGTGGCCCCGCAGCCGCAGCCCATATCCAGCACAAGGCCGCCGGGCGCGAGACCGCAGAGGCTGCGGCACAGTTCAAGACCCCTGACGGTCAGGGCCGTGCCGCCGGGCCGCCAGACCGTGCCCGCGACGCGGCGGAAAGATTCACTCTCCCACAGGGCGCTCATTTGTCTTCCAGCAGAGCCTCCACCTCGACCATCTTGCCTTCAGCCAGGGATTTGGGCGTCTGGGTCAGGCCGCACTTGGGGCAGCGCGGTAAAATAACGTCAAAAGCGCTGTTGAGATAAAAAACCGGAACCTTGCCCTGCTCCAGGGGCACATTGCAGCGACAGCATACCCATTGGCCGCCGTCGGGAGCGTAGTTGGGGCCCATGCTCATGACTGTCCTCCTTGCCCGCCGCGCTGCCCGTCCGTGCAGCACTGGTGGCTGTTGATGACGTCCACGGCCTCGTGACCGCCGGAACCGGGCACCACCATACGGTGGCACCACGCATCGTGCAGTAGGAAACTTTCGCCCTCGGGCTCATACTCTACCCAGAATGTTACCTGACGGGGACGCCAGGAGCCGAGAATGTGACCATTATCAAGATTTTTAAAGCAGTGCCCGCTGGCTTCGGCCCCGGCCACGGCAGCTTCAATGTCTTCCAGCAGAATATGCCGCTCTTCCAGCCGGATCAACATTTCGGCGCTTATGAGAACCCGCCCCTTGCCTGGCTCCGGCGCGTCCTGTCCCAGCCAGTCCCGCATGAGGCGGCGGCGCAGGGCCGCGCGGTTGGCGCGGCGTGCGGACAGGCCGGGGCCTTTTTCCTTGCCTGCCTCAGGGGTGGCGCGACCGGGAAACAACAGATCCAGCAGATGCCAGCATTCCTTGCCGCTGGCCGCCATGCGATCGCGGCACATGATGCAGGAGGCAAGGCCGGCATGGGGCAGTTCCCCTGAGCGGTGTACGGCCATGGCATCCGCAAGTTCGGGCTGGGCGCACCACACAAGGCCGCCATAGCCGCAGCAGGCTGTGGACGCTCCTGTGAGACGCGGCTCTTCAATACGCGCTCCCGCCCTTTGGGCCAGGCTGCGCACCGCCGCGAGCCACGCGCCGTCATGCCGTGCCGTGCAGGGATCCTGAATGGAAAAAACTTCGGGCAGGCCAGCGCCACGGCCTCCGGCCAGGGCCGGATCGCCGGAAGACGCCGTCTGTCCGCCGGACGGCGGAGGCGGGGACGGCAACGGCCTGTCGGGCAGGTCCATCTGATCCATAACCTCCCAAAGCGACAGGGCTTGCGCCTCGGGCAGGGATTCGCGCAGGGCGGCAAGACAGGACGAGCAGGCCGCCATTATGCGCGGTTTGCCAAGGCTTTCCCACGTCTGCCGCAATTTTGCGGCATGTTCGGCAAAAAGGCCGGTTCGCCCGGCCCACCGGGCCGGAATACCGCAACAGGAGAGCATGAGGGCCACACCGGGCTCGGGGCTTGCTGCCATGCGTTCGCGCAGCAGGGCATATACCTGGGCCACCTGCTCCCCGCGCGAAGCCGCAAGCTGGCAGCCAGGAAAAAACAGCCACGACGGATCACGGCCAGAAGGCAGGGAAGTGTCGGGCAAAACAAGGGCGCATTCCGGGCCGGAGGCGCTTTCCATATCCTCCAGGGCAAATTCGTGGGCGGTGGGGGGCATATAGCCTCTCTCCACCATGTCCTCACGCGCGGAGAGGCAAAGCTCGGCCATGGAAAAATTTTCGGGGCACAGCTCTTCACACTGGCCGCACAGTGCGCAGCCGTTGATCAGGGCATTGGCCGTGTGCAGCCCCTTGACGATGGAGGCATTGTTGTGCACCTGCCGTGCGTACACACGCGGATAACCTTTGTATTTTTGCAGATACACGCATTCGCGCACGCAGATCATGCACTGGCACTGCAGGCAGCGGGCAGCTTCGGCCACGGCCTCGTCGGCGGCATACACGGTGGCGGCTGGCTCCACACGCGGTACCGGCGCAATGCCGCGCAGGTCCGTATGCAGGGCGCCCTGCTCCTTGTTGCGCGCGGCGGTAAGGGACACGCCGCTGGTCAGGCGTTCCAGCGTCTGGGCGGCGCGGCGTCCCTGCCCGGCCTGACGCGACGATGAGGCGAAACTGTGCCCTGTGGGCGTCACGCTGCGCCAGCCAGCGCAGCAGATGGCGTCACGCCAGTGCAGGGTTTCCTCATCCAGGGCCGCAGGGGCCGGAGCCAGATCCGGAGCCGCGCCCGCGTCCACAAGCACGCCCGCATATTCCGCAGCCGCCTTGTCCAGCAGGGCCTGATCCAGATCGGCCGCGACAAACTGCACCTTCTGACGCACCAGAAGTTCCATATCTTCGGCCAGAAAATCCTTGGCAAAAGCCCCGTCGCCCTCGTTGCGCAGTTGCGGATAGGCTTCAAGCACTGCCTGACCGGGCGTTCCGGCATGGTACACCGTCACGGGATACGCCTTGCGCGAAAGATCCCATGCAGCCGCGAGGCCAGCCAGACCCGCCCCAATGATGGCTATGCTGAAGCGCTTGGGCGGCAAGGGCAACGGGCGGCCCTGCGGGCCGGCCGTCAGCATGCAGGCAAGCTCAAGGCCGTGCATGGCAACACTGCCGCCAAGGTCGCGCCGCAGACAGACGTTTTCACACGGGGCGTCACAAAGGCGCGCCATGATGCCGGGCAACGGCAGATGGCGCTCCACAAGCTTACGGGCCTCGCCGGGCTTGCCCTCGGCCATACGCGCCATGAAGGTGCGTACGTCCAGATCAAAAGGACAGGCTTCGCGGCAGCGCGGAGGGCTTTCCTGCGTGCAGCGGGCTTCAATCTCGTGCAGACGTTTTTGATCCATCATGGCGTAAACTCACTGAAAACCGACTTGATGTGAAGTAAGGGCAACAATCTTTTTCCCTGTTCATCCCGCGTGGTCCCACAACAAGGACTGACGTATTCCCTGCCCGCAAAAATGCGGGATTTTCGGGGGAGCCCCCGAAAACCCCGCTCAAACGTAAGGACAATGCGCCACAAGAGCCTGTACCCCTGCGCGCCAGACAAACCAGTGATCTTTGCGGGTGAGGGTCCGGAAGGAGGGGGCAGCGGGCATGGCGCTGCCAGCCGCTGCGGCCCTCCTCCCGGTTTTTTCCTTTGTTATAACCTTACCCTACTTGGGCATGGCCTCCAAGACCTTTTCGGGACGCGCGGGCAAATGCCGGACGCGCGCGCCGCAGGCATTGTAGATGCCGTTGATGATGGCCGCATGCGGGGCGGTGAGGGGCATTTCGCCCACGCCGGAAGCGCCGAAGGGGCCGTCCTTGCGGTGGGTCTGCACATACACGATTTCCATATCGTCGGGGATCATCTTGATGCTGGGAACGCCCGATCCGGCTATGGTGCTGTGCTTCTTGAGGTCTTCGTAGTCTTCGGTAAGAGCCAAGCCAACGCCCTGGGCGAGGCCGCCGTAGATCTGACCGTCCACCACAAGCTTGTTGCAGAGGGTGCCGATGTCGGCCACGCAGACGATTTTTTCCACGGTGGCTTTGCCGGTGGCCACTTCAACAGCCACTTCGGACAGGAACAGGCCGTACATGTAGCAGGCGAAAGGCGAACCCTGGCCCTTGCCGTCGCAGTCCTTGGCCGGAGCGCTCCACTTGCCGTCATAGTGCAGCGGGCGGCCTTCGGCCTTCATTTCTTCAGGAGTAAAGAAGCCGCCGCCGGGCTTGCGCATGCCTTCAACAAGCATTTCGCAGGCCACGCGGATGGCGTTGCCCGTGACCACCTGTGAACGCGAGCCGCCCGCAGGACCGGAGTTGGGGGTCTTGCTGGTGTCGTTCATGACCAGGTGAATCTTTTCGGGGGCGATCTTCAGGGGACGCAGGGCCTCATGGGCCGTGCCCAGCGAACCGGCGTCCGCGCCCTGACCGTGGTCTTCCCAGGAGTTGCCCAGGGTCACGCTGCCGTCCATGTTGAGTTCAACCCAGGCCTCGGAGGTGTCCGGCCCGTCAAGGCCAGCGCCGTACACGCCAAGGGCGATGCCCACGCCGCGCTTGACTTCGGCGGTGGAACGCTCCTTCACGCGCTTTTTGGATTCTTCATAGTAGGGGCGCATTTTATCGAACATTTCAGGCAGGCTCATGACTTCAGGAACCTGGCCAGAGGGCGTGGTGTCGCCTTCCTTATAGCAGTTCAGGGCGCGCAGTTCGAAGGGATCCATGCCGAGCTTTTCAGCCAGTTCGTCCATGAGCACTTCAGAGGGGAATTCCGATTCCGGCGCGCCGTAACCGCGGAAAGCCGCGCCCCAGCAGTGGTTGGTGGCAACGGTGCGGCCCTGGCCGCGAATGTTGGCGATGCCGTAGCCAGCGCCGATGTACTGCGCACCGCGCAGGGTGAGCAGGTCGCCGAATTCGGAATAGGGGCCGTGGTCAACGCTCCAGTCCGTTTCCATAGCGAGGATCTTGCCCTGCTTGGTGGCCGCGTAACGCAGCGTGGTCCAGAAGGGCGAACGCTTGCCGGTGTAGTTCTGCTGCTGCTCATAGTTGTAGCGCAGGTGGCAGGGACGACCGGTGGCCATGACGGCCACGCCGATGAGCGCTTCCATGGTGGGGCTGAATTTGTAGCCAAAGGTGCCGCCCGCGGTGTTTTGCACCAGCACGAGATCCTTGGGGAATTCCAGGCCCAGACCGGGAGCGATCATAAGCGCGTGCAGGTGAAGACCGATGGACTTGGAGTGGATGACCACCTGGCCCTGCTCGTTGATGTAGCCGTAACCCACGTCGGGTTCGATGGGCAGGTGCGGCTGGCGCTGGGTGTAGTAGCTGCCCTCGATCACGACATTATTGGAGTCGTTGAAGAAAGGAGCCGTATCGCCGCCCTTTTCTTCAAACTGATCATAATAGACGTTGGGGGTGCCGGGGTGGATTTCAATGGCGTCAGGGGCCATGGCTTCGGGAGCGCTCATGTATTCGGGCAGCAGCTCCAGGTCAAACTTGACCTTTTCAGCGGCGGCGCGCGCATTGGCCTCGGAGTCGGCACAAACGATGGCCAGGGCATCGCCGTACTGGAAGATCTTCTGGTCGTTCAGGATGGGGCGTTCCCAACCGTCACCCTTGTTGGTGGGGAAGGTGATGAGGCCCGTGATGCGGTTTTTGCCCTTCACGTCCTTGTGGGTCAGCACCTTGACCACGCCGGGCATTTTTTCGGCCTCGGCGGTGTCGATGCCCTTGATGATGGCATGGGACACCTTGGCCTGGGCCAGGGCCAGATGCAGGGTGTCTTCAGGCATACGCCCTGCGGCGTCCGCGCCGAATTCGGCCACGCCCGTGACCTTGGCCACAGCGCTGGGACGGGGGATGCTGGTGCCCCAGATGCGGCCGTCGGCAGGCATCTTGAAGCTGATTTCTTCAACGGTTTTTTCGCCGCGCATGATGGCGGCCGCGTCCATGACGGCGTCCACCAGGGGCTTGTAGCCCGTGCAGCGGCAGATATTGTGGTTCTTCTGGAACCAGTCGCGCACGTCTTCACGGCTGGGCTTGATGTTCTCGTCCAGCAAAGCTTTGGCCGACACGATGAAACCGGGGGTGCAAAAACCGCACTGCGCCGCGCCGTGCTGTATCCAGGCATGCTGCAGGGGGTGCAGGCAGGCGGGCGTACCGATGCCTTCAAGCGTGGTTATGGCTGCATTTTCAGCCACGCGGCTCATCTTGATGATGCAGGCGCGCGACACCTTGCCGTCAACAATGACGGTACAAGCGCCGCACTGCCCTTTGCCGCAGCCGACCTTGACGCTGGTGAGCTGCAACTGGCTGCGCAGCACGTCCACCAGGGTATCATTGGGGCTGACCAGCAAACGCCGGGGTATGCCGTTCACTACTAGAGTTTTTGGTTCCATGCGCGACTCCTTTATTAATAAATGCCTGTGTATTTGCCGACGCGGGATATCCGCGCTCAGGGCCGTGGCTGACCGGCGTGCACGCCGTGCTGCTCTTCCAGAAAACAGAATGATATTTTGACTGTGATACCGTTGCGCCCGCGCCTCTATTTGCCAAAAGGACACATGGGGTACGTGCATTCAGGGCAACCCGAGCAAAAACCGCCGTGCCCAAGGGCCGCCACATCTTCGGGCGTGACCTTGATGCCGGCCAGCAGGCGCGGCACCACCAGGTCGAAAATACTGGCCTTGTGGTACATGACGCAGCCCGGCAGACCCAAAACGGGCACGGAGCCGCGCGGTCCGGTTGCATAGGCCAGAAGAAACATGGCTCCCGGATATACGGGCGCGCCGTAACTGAGCACTTCCGCTCCGGAAGCGCGGATGGCCGTGGGCGTGCGATCGTCCGGGTCAACGGACATGCCGCCCGTGACCACGATCATGTCCGCGCCCTGATGCAAAAAATCCACAATGGCGGACGCCGTCATGGACACCTCGTCACTGGTGAGGGTCTGCCCCATGACAGTACTGCCCAGTTTGGCGAACTTTTTTTGCAGCACTGGCCCAAAGGCGTCCTGAATGCGGCCGTAGTACACTTCACTGCCAGTGGTCACCACGCCCACCCTGGCGTGCGCAAGAGGCAGCACCTCCATGACGGGGCCACTGACGCTGGCCTCCATGCGGCGCAGCTTTTCTTCCTCAATCATGAGCGGCACCACGCGCGTGCCCGCCACAGCCCGCCCCTTGGCCACAAACTGCATGCTGTGCAGCGTGGCTATGGTAATTTCGCCCAGACTGTTGATCCTGGTCAGCGCAGGCACGTCAATACGCAACAGGCCGTCACATGCGGCCAAAAGATCGATGCGCCCTTCCCTGGGTTCCCCGGCCACAAGGTTTTTGCCCACCGTGGCGGCCACAATGCGGGAGGCGGCGTCATTTTCATGAACCATGCCGGGGAGCGGTTCGAAAACATAAAGATGCTCCTTGCCTACTTCGAGCAGCACCTTGATATCTTCGGGCCGTACCACATGGCCCTTGCTGAAGATCGGCCCCTTGCTCTCACCGGGTACAATCCGCGTTATATCGTGACAAAGAACACTACCCACTGCGTCATGAACATGTATGGTTTTCATGCAAGGCTTTGCCATGAATACTCCTGAATGATGCTTGATCTGATGCTCAGATTAGGCAGATAATACCACCCTCACAACAAAATGCAAAATAAAATTCAGGATTTATAAAGTGTGGACACAATAAACAACTGGTATCTTATGTGTTACGTTTTGATTTTCTCCATTTTGACAAAAAGCGTGACTATTAAACCCTAGTTAAAAGATATAATACCCTGCGGGAATTGACAGAGCACGCATTCTCTGCGACAGGGAGTGGAAGAAAATGATCCGAAATCACGTCAGATGATCATGGCGCAGCGACTCGCCGCCGTCAGGAGTCCGCATGAACACAAACCTCGGTATGTCACGCACACAGCGCTTTCACCGGCTGGCCACACTGGCTGCCGCACTTTTTCTCACCCTGCCCCTGGCCGCCTGCGGCTTTGGCGACAACCCGCAGAAGGCTGACACGCCCCCTGGCCCTGTGGAAAACTTCATGATACTTTCCACTCCCGGCCAGACCTCCGTTGTGGACGACGTACAGTTCGGCCAGGGCGTAAACGTGAGCGTTGACGAAGTCTTTACCTCGGCCAAGGGGGAAAACTGCAAACGCGGCACAGTACTGGCCGGGCAGAAGGAAGCCGAAGTGGTGGTCATCTGCCAGGACGAACAGGGACGTTGGATCATGGCTCCCAGAGTATGGGGACAGGGTATCTCCAAGCCGTAATTTCAGCGGGGGCTGACCCCGAAACTATTGCAGGCGCGCGGCGCGGCTCAGCCGCGAAACCGCGCGTCTTATCCTTTGGAACACCATGCTGCAAAAACACTACTTTCTCGCCATCTTGGCGCTGTTGACCCTTTGTGGCGCAGCCCGGGCCGATGACAACGTGCGGCCTTACGCGGCCAATCTTTTTCAGGGCAATTTCGCCCACAACAAGGAAGGCTCCGTCATCGCTCCCGGCGACCGGGTGGTGGTGCGTCTGTGGGGTGGCGACCTTAACGTTGATCGCACCCTGACCGTGGGGCCGGACGGGCACATGAACCTGCCCGAAGTGGGTGATATGCCCGCAGCAGGGCTTGCCTACGACAAGCTGATTGACGCCCTGCGCAGCAAGCTGTCCGCCAACGGGCACCCCGACGTGCAGATCTACGCCGCACCCCTGGACGCCCGGCCTGTGTCCATCTTTGTGACCGGCGGCGTAGCCCGCCCCGGCAGCTACACCGGCGGCCCCAACGATCCCATGCTCAGCTTTCTGGACAAGGCAGGCGGCCTTGACCCTGTGCGCGGAAGCTACCGCGACATCCATCTTATGCGCGACGGAAAATCCGTAGCCAACCTTGACCTCTACCCCTTTGCCCGCAAGGGCGTGCTGCCCGCCGTGCGGCTGCAGGACGGCGATACGCTGGTGGTGGGCGAAAAAGGCCCCACAGTCACGGCCACGGGCGTGGTGCGCAATGCGGCGCTTTTTGAATTTCCCAAGGGGCAGGCCACCGGGGCGGCTCTCATCGATCTGGCCGAACCCGAAAGCCGCGCCTCGCACATCACCCTCAACGGCACACGCAACGGCGCGCCCTACAGCACCTATCTGCCCCTGAAAGACCTGCGCAACCTGCGTCTTGAAGACGGCGACAAGGTGCAGTTCATCGCCGACGCCTCGGGCAACACCATAATGATTGAAGTCCAGGGCGCGGTGCGCGGCGCTTCGCGCTTTCCCGTACGTCAGGGCGCGCGCCTGCGCGACGTGAAGAACTTCATTGCCGTGGAACCTGAGCGCGCCAACCTTGACGCCATGTACATCAAGCGCAAGAGCGTGGCCGTGCGGCAAAAGAAGGCCATTGCCGATTCCCTGCGCCGCCTGGAAGAAACCGCCCTCACCGCCTCTTCGGCCAGCACCGATGAAGCGCAGATCCGCGCGAAGGAAGCCGAAATGGTGTCCAAGTTTGTGGAGCGCGCCAAGGCTGTGGAACCAGAAGGCGTGGTGGTGCTCGAAGGCGGCCCGGACAAGGCCGACCTGAGCCTGGAGGAAGGAGACATCATCGTCATCCCCACCAAGAGCGACGTTGTGCTGGTCAGCGGCGAGGTCATGGTTCCCCAGGCCATGCTCTGGGCCAAGAAGAAGGATTCGGACGACTACATCAAGAGCGCGGGCGGCCTGACCAACCGCGCGGACAGCGACAAGATTCTTGTCATGCACCAGAACGGCTCGGTGACGCAGGGCGGCAGCCACATTTCGGCTGGCGACCAGATACTGGTGCTGCCCAAGGTGGAATCCAAAAGCATGCAGGCCGTCAAGGACATCTCTCAGGTGCTCATGCAGGTGGCCATTTCCGCCAGAGTGCTGCTGGGGCTGCCCACGCTGTAACACCCGCCCCGCACCACAAACGATCACAACGACAAAAAGCCCGGAAACGGGCTTTTTGTTTTGCACCCCCACGAAAACAGCGAGGTACGGCTTTGCCCCTCCATCAGGGTGCAATGCTCCAAACCAGCGGCGCGCAAGCCCCGCCCCAAGTCGCCGCATGGTTTTGGCGTCCACGGCCCGGTCAAGCCAAACTTAGAGGTGTGCATTTTATGGGCTTTAGTGTACACTGCTTCCAAGCTTACGATCGGCATGACTCCGGATCAATGCCGGTTTTCTCTTCAGGACAGGAAGGACGCATGGATCAGGCCCTGAAAAACTGTGACCTTTTCGCACATATGACAGCCGATGAAGCCAGACTCTGTCTGGGTTGCAGCGGCGCTGTGGAGGAGAAATACGGCAGGGGGGGCATGGTTTTTTGCGAAACCGATTCGCCCACCCGTCTGTTCGTCCTGCTGGAGGGCTCCGTCACGGTGGGACGCGACAGCGCCGACGGCAGACGCGCGGTCATGGCCCGCATTGACAGCCCTGGCGATCTGTTCGGCGAAGTGTATGTTTTTCTTGATCAGACCACCTACGGCTGTAGCGTGCAGGCCGAAAGCCCGGTACGGGTTCTGGCCATACCCGCCAAGTTCTTTTATTCTACCTGTGAAAAGCGTTGCGCCATGCACGCGCAGATCATCCGCAACATGCTCTCGGTCTTTGCGCGCAAGGCATTTTTTTTAACACGCCGGGTATCGCTGCTATCATCCGGCAGTCTGCGGCGCAAGATCGCCGCCCTTCTGCTGGAGCACCGCACCCCGGACGGGGCAGTGAATCTGGGCATGAACCGTGAACAGATGGCTGATTTTCTTGGTGTAACGCGCCCGTCCCTTTCGCGGGAACTGGCGGCCATGCGTGACGAAGGGCTGCTGGACGTACGCGGCAAAGCCATCGTCCTGCCCCACCCCGAACGGCTGAAAGAATTTTACGATTATTTTGTTCCGTAACATATGTTACGGACTCGCTGACTCCCCCTTGCTATACAGGAATCGTCAAAGCCAAGGAGGGGATCATGCAACGCTTCCTCAAAAATCTCGATTACGCCACGGCCCTGCCCCTTGCAGCGCAGGTGGCGTACCAGCCCGGGCAGATAGCCAGCAAGACTCTTGTTCAGAACGCCGCTGTGAGCATGACGCTTTTCGCCTTTGACCAGGGCGAGGAAATCAGCGCACACACCTCCACAGGCGACGCCTTTGTCCTGGCCCTGGACGGTCAGGGGCAGGTCAGCATCGATGGGCAACCCACCGTTCTCAAGGCAGGCGAAGCCATAGTCATGCCCGCCGGACACCCGCATGCCGTCAGCGCGACCGAACGCTTCAAAATGCTGCTGATGGTCGTTTTTCCCACAGAAAATCAATAAAACTTATAGCGCCGTGCCCGCCATGCGCGGGTTCACCCAAGCCTCCGCCGCAACGGAGCCGCAAGAAGGATACCACCATGAGTAATGCCATGTTCTGCTATCAGTGTCAGGAAACCGTAGGTAACAAAGGTTGCACCCAGGTCGGCGTGTGCGGCAAAAAGCCTGAAACCGCCGCGCTTCAGGACGTGTTGATCTACGTGTCCAAGGGCCTTGGCCAGATCACCACGCGCCTGCGCGCCGAAGGCAAGACCATTGACCACAAGATAGACCAGCTGATCGTGGGCAACCTTTTTGCCACCATCACCAACGCCAACTTTGACGACGACATTCTGGCCGAACGCATCCGCATGACCTGTAAGGCCAAGAAGGAACTGGCCGCCACCCTCGGCGACAAGACCGGCCTTAGCGACGCCGCCCTGTGGGACGCCACCGACAAGTCCGCCATGCTCGCCAAGGCGGGAACCGTGGGCGTCATGGCCACCACTGACGACGATCTGCGCTCCCTGCGCTGGCTCATCACCTTCGGCCTCAAGGGTATGGCCGCCTATGCCAAACATGCCGACGTGCTGGGCAAGCATGAGAACAGCCTTGACGCCTTCATGCAGGAAACCCTTGCCAAAACCCTGGACGACAGCCTGAGCGTGGGCGACCTCGTGGGTCTTACCCTTGAAACCGGCAAGTTCGGCGTTTCGGCCATGGCCCTGCTTGACGCCGCCAACACCGGCGCCTACGGCCATCCCGAAATCACCAAGGTCAACATCGGCGTGGGTTCCAACCCCGGCATCCTCATCTCCGGCCACGACCTGCGCGACCTTGAAATGCTGCTCCAGCAGACCGAAGGCACGGGCGTTGACGTGTACACGCACTCTGAAATGCTGCCCGCCCACTACTACCCCGCCTTCAAGAAGTACGCCAACTTCAAGGGCAACTACGGCAACGCATGGTGGAAGCAGAAGGAAGAATTCGAAAGCTTCAACGGCCCCATCCTGCTGACCACCAACTGCCTTGTGCCCCCCAAGGAAAGCTACAAGGACCGCGTGTACACCACGGGCATCGTGGGCTTCTCGGGCTGCAAGCACATCCCCGGTGAAATCGGCGAACACAAGGACTTCAGCGCCATCATCGCCCATGCCAAGAACTGCCCCGCGCCCACGGAAATCGAGACCGGCGAGATCATCGGCGGCTTTGCCCACAATCAGGTGATGGCCCTGGCCGACAAGGTCATTGACGCCGTGAAGTCCGGCGCCATCAAGAAGTTCGTGGTCATGGCCGGCTGCGACGGCCGCGCCAAATCCCGCGACTACTACACGGAATTTGCCGCCGGCCTGCCCAAGGATACCGTCATCCTTACCGCCGGTTGCGCCAAGTACCGCTACAACAAACTCGCCCTGGGCGACATCGGCGGCATCCCCCGCGTGCTGGACGCCGGGCAGTGCAACGACTCCTACTCCCTGGCCGTCATCGCCCTCAAGCTCAAGGAAGTTTTCGGCCTTGAGGACGTGAACGACCTGCCCATCGTCTACAACATCGCCTGGTACGAACAGAAGGCCGTCATCGTACTGCTGGCCCTGCTCAGCCTTGGCGTCAAGAACATCCACCTTGGACCCACCCTGCCCGCCTTCCTGTCGCCCAACGTGGTCAAGGTACTGGTGGAACAGTTCAATATCGGCGGCGTGAGCACCGCACAGGACGACCTCAAGGCCTTCCTCGGCTAGTTCCCACGGGCATTCCCCATACACGCAGAAAGGCGCGCCCCGTAAGGGGCGCGCCTTGTCATTTCTGTCAGCCAGAACAAATAACCGTTGAGATGATGTGATGCCTTGAAGACGCTGTATCGGGAACCCCGCCCAGATCAGACAACTCGCTGTATTCACAATAAGAGTTTTAGGGGGAGGGGGCGTGGGGGAGGAGACCCTTTTACAAAAGGGTCCCTCCCCCACAAAGCATTTCACCGCGAAACTTCTTGCGCGTATCGGGCAGTCCGCGCCGACGCCCCTATTTCGCCAACAGCACCCAGGCCGGGCCCTTGGCGTCCAGGTGGCTGGCCACAAAGTTGCCGCGCTCTTCGCCGCCGCAGAACACGTCGATACGGTTCTTTTTGATGGCTCCGCCCACGTCCTGGGCAAAGCCTATGCCGCGCAGGGGGAACTTGCCGCGCCGCTGGTCAGGTATGTTCACCCCATAGGCCACGATTGAACCAAGGGGTATGAAGGTGCGGTCCGTGGCCAGTGAAAGCCAGTCGTCCACCACCTGACCCATGGCCCCTGTGGGGCCGCGCCCGCTGTATTTGAAAAAGACGTAGCTCGGATTATCGTTGAGTATTTCGCGCACGCGGTGCGGGTTATCCTTGAACCACTGGCGCTGCTCAAAAATGTCGCCCTGCCTGAGCAGACCTTTTTCACGCATGATGCGGCCCGAGCTCTTGTACTTGTGCCCGTTCTGCCCCGCGTAATTGACAAACGCCTGGGTGCCGTCGTCGAAAACCAGGCGGCCCGAACCCTGAATTTCCAGAAAAAACACGTCCACGGGGTCGGCGGCCCAGGCCAGTTCAAGCCCTTTGCCAGCCAGCACCTGCTTTTCCTCAATGGTACGGCGGTCATGATAGCGGCCACGCTTGGCTATCACGGAATTGAGATCCGGCGGCAGCCCGTAAATGGCCTGGGTATAGCCGGGCTTGCGCGTACGGCTGGCGCGCACCATGGGCTCATAGTAGCCCGAATACTTTATGCCGTCAGGCACTTCCACCCAGGTAAAATTGGCGAGAAAAAGCCCCGGCTCCTTGTCCAGACGGGGCAAAAGTTCCTGGAGGCGGGTAAGCGTGCGCGAAAGCTGGCCCCAGGTCACGGTAAGACCGGGCCTTTGCACGGCAATGGCCCCCTGGGGCTTGCTGTTGACATAGAGCAAAGACTTGCGCACGGTAGGAGCCATGTCCTTCCAACTGGTCAGATCCTGGTTGACGGGCCGCAGGCAGCTCACAAAAAATTCGGGGCTTTCAAAGCCCACAGGAGGCCCCACGTATTCCGGCGCCGGAGGGGCAACCGTTTTGGCGCAGGCCCCCAGTACCAGACACATGAGCAACAATGCCGCAAATCCGCACCTGCGGACGCCCGGCTCCCGGATCGACTCCGGCGCGCACGGCGCATATACATAAGGAGATTTCTCGTGCATGACGCTTTTCCCACCCCTGATATATGGATGCCTCACCGCGTTTCTTACGGAGAAACGGACACGATGGGCGTTCTTTATTATGCTGAATATCTGCATCTTTTCGAGCGCGCCCGTGGCGAATACATCCGCCGCTGCGGCATGAGCTACGCTGAAGTTGAAAAAAGGGGCCTCATTTTACCCGTGCGTGAAGCGCAGTGCCGCTACCGTTCCCCGGCCCATTATGACGATCTTCTTCTGGTGCGCGCGGGCATCAGCGAGTGGACCCGAGCCTCCATGCGCTTTGTATATGAGATATGGAGCGAGGACAAGACGCGCCTGCTGGCCACCGGCATGACGCAGCATGCGCTGGTAAACAAGGAAGGACGCCCCGTTCCGGTGCCGGACTGGTTCAGAAACCTGAGTTTTTCAGACAGCCAGGATAAATAACTGTTTAAAATATATCTCGCAAAGATTGAACGCGCCTACCCACGCAGCCGCAAGGGCCAAGCGCTGTGGGCCAGACGCTGTGGGCCAGACGCTGTGGGCCAGACGCTGTGGGCCAGACGCTGTGGGCCAAGCGCTGTGGGCCAAGCGCTGTGAGGGAGGGATGAAAAGCTTTGTGGGGGAGGGACCCTTTTGCAAAAGGGTCCCTCCCCCACGCCCCCACCCCCTAAAACTCTTAGTGTATGGTTCTCGTATCGAGCAAAGAAAGTGGTGCCCTGAGGCGAGGGCTCCAGAGACAGCGCCTTGCCAGGCGCACACCATCCCAAAAGGTATTTGCTTCAGAGACGGCAAACGCCAAGGGGGATCAGTCCGGCACGCATGCGCAACAATCAAAACCATCCGCCATGCAGGCGGTTTTGGATTACCAATAATGACAGCCCCGGAGGAAACTCCGGGGCTGTACTATCTCGCTGTCTGACGCTGCACAACCAGGCCAGGCAACGAGCGGAGGGGGCTATGACACGGGGGGATGCCGGACGCTGCCAGGGAGCAAAACCAGACATCGGAAGCGGAGCCGTTTTCGGCCGGGATGGAGGCCATGACGGAC